>JAPLEZ010000026.1 GCA_026390935.1 Bacteroidota bacterium | reverse complement strand
TGCCCCGAACTTCGCTTAATTCAACTGCTTTTTGTTTGAATTCTTTGCTGTAAATTTTTCTCTCTTTTTTCATTTTATTAAGGTATTGATTTGTTTCAATTTACCCTTAACTTAGTGTCCACTCAAATGTAGCAAGTCCACTTCTTCCTTCGACAATAGTTTTTCTGTTTCAGTGGATAGAAATTTCAAGTATTGTTCAAATTGTTGAGTATTCATTATTCAATAATATAAAAATACATGGTTACCTTTTTCAATTTCTCACATTAATAGAAAAAGATTTATATGAAAAAGATATTTATTACGCTCTCGATTTTCACTTTAATGCTAAATTCTGCAAATGCCGGCGCGCTTGAGAATGCAGAGATCATCAACACTTCAGATGCCAGTAAGCTCAACATTTCTCTTCCTCAGATTATTGAAGCAGATGTGGTTTTTTCTTTTGCATCCAATGCAATTTCTTCTGTGTCATCGAAAAAAATAGGAAATGTTGTTGCTGTGGATTATTTGTATTCGCAATATAAACGTGCAGATGTTTTTGCTCAATCTTCTCTGGATAAACAGCGTCTTGAAGCCTTGTTTGAGAAATTCCCTCAACTTAAAAACGATAAAAATATTAGTTGGAGAATTATCGGACAAGCTGCTGATTCTTATGAAAAGGCAACATTGTTATTTCATGGATTTAAAATTTATTATCAACCTACGCCTACCAAAGAAGAGATGGTTAAAGAAATGGCTTTGCTAGACGAGATGGTTTTGGGAAAAAAGGCAGTGACAGAAAAGCATGATATTGTTCACTCTGTTGTTGAAAAAAGAGACGTGAAATGGATATCAAAGGTTGAAGACCTCAGTGCGATAGAAGTAGGGTATTCAGGTCCACTTGGTGCAACATATATTCCTTATTCGGGTCCGGATTCAGTTGTTACTGCAGTTTTTAATAGAAATAAATCCTGGAAAAACATGTGCGTTTTAACAGACGTGACGGGGAGTATGTATCCTTACATCGGGCAGGTTTTTGCCTGGTATAAGCTCAATTCGTTGAATAAAAAAGTGCAGAATTTTTATTTCTTTAATGATGGGGATATGCGCAGCGACAATTCTAAGATAAGTGGTAAAGTGGGAGGCATTTATTCTACAAGGGCTCTCGATTTTGATTCGGTTTATACGAAAGCCAAATATGCGATGAGCAGAGGTTTTGGAGGCGATGGTCCCGAGAACAATGTAGAAGCGCTTCTTGCAGCACAAAAGCAGACGGATGAAACAACTTCATTTGTAATGATTGCAGACAATTGGGCTACGCCGCGCGATTTGCTACTATTGTCCGATGTGAAACGTCCGGTGAAAGTGATTTTATGCGGTGGTGTTTATGGTATCAATGTTGAATATATCAATCTTGCCTATAAAACCGGAGGTTCCGTTCACACGATAGAACAAGACATTACTGATTTAGCATTGAAGCATGATGGTGAAACGGTGAAAATTGGTAAGCAGACTTTCCTTTTGAAAGAAGGAGCGTTTATAGCGGTAAAAAGTATTTAGAAGAATGTGTTTGGAGTGTTTGTTGATGAAAAAAGCCGCATAAATATTATGCGGCTTTTCATTTGCTCTATCTTTTATTGTTATACCAATCCAGGTACATCAACCATTTCATTACTGTCAACTGTGTAATCTACACCGCCAATTTTAAATCCGAATAAATTGTAGAAATCACTTCTGTATCCTTCCAAATCACTGATCTCTAAAAGATTTTCTGTAGTGGCAATGTCCCACAAGTTCAAAACTTCTTCCTGAACTTTAGGATTTAATTCCCAATCGTCGATGCGAATTCTTCCTTCAGTATCGGTTGGAACTGCTCCACCAGTGTACAATCTCTGACTGTACAATCTCTGAATTTGTTCAATACATCCTTCATGCGTTCCGTCTCTTTTCATGATTTTGTAAAGCAGAGAGATGTATAATGGAATTACCGGAATGGCTGAACTAGCTTGTGTTACTAAAGCTTTGTTAACAGATACGTATGCTTTTCCTCCAAGGTCTTTTAATTTATCGCTGATGGTAAACGCTGTTTTTTCTAAGTGATCTTTAGCGCGACCAATGGTTCCTTTTCTGTAAACTGCTTCGGTTAAGCTTGGACCGATGTAAGAGTATGCAACCGTAGTAGCTTTAGGAGCCAAGAGATTTTCTTTTTTCAATAAGTCCATCCACATTTCCCAATCATCACCACCCATTACCGCAACAGTGTTGGCAATATCTTCTTCGTTGCAAGGATCTATTGAAATATCAGAAACTTTTCCAGCGTGAAAATCTACTGTTTTGTTGGTGAATTTACTTCCGATAGGCTTCAATACCGAGCGGTGTGTAATGCCTGTTACCGGATTGGTTCTCACTGGAGAAGCCAAGCTGTAAATGATCAAATCAATTTGTCCCAAATCCGCTTTAATCAAATCCACGACTTTTTGTTTGATCTCGTTAGAAAATGCATCGCCGTTAATGCTTTTTGCATAGAGCCCGGCAGCATGAGCTTCTTTTTCAAAAGCTGCAGTATTGTACCAACCTGGTGAAGCAGTTTTTCCTTCTGAGGCAGGTTTTTCAAAATATACTCCGATGGTAGAAGCACCACAACCAAAAGCACTGCTGATTCGTGATGCCATTCCAAAACCTGTAGATGCACCAATCACTAAAACTTTTTTTGCACCGTTGATGGCTCCTTTTGATTTAACGTATTGAATTTGATTTTTAATGTTTTGCGCACAACCGTTTGGATGAGCTGTCAAACAAATAAATCCACGCATTCTAGGTTCAATAATCATATTTCTATTTTTAAATGAGTTCTTTACAAAGCACAAATTTATAAATAAAATGCAGTGTTCGTGCATGTGAAGTAAACATGGGAAATGAAGATGAGAAATAAATAATTTACCCACCCCTAACCCCTCCAAGGAGTGGAATTAGTTAGCGGGCATTTCCTAAGTTCTATTTGGATATGGTTCAGTAACTAATTCCCCTCCTTGGAGGGGTTAGGGGTGGGTTCTAGTGTTATTTCCCTTCTTCTCGTTTCGCTAAAACATCGCGCAGATTGGGGCGCAATCGACTTTTATAAACCGACAAAGAATCTTCTTTTTTTCGTCCTTTTCTGATTTTCTTTTGCTCTTCCAAAGGTAATGCAGCGATGTGCTGACATTCGGGAGTGCAGCAGCCGTTCATTTTTTCGGCGCATTTTTCACATTGAATAAACAACAAATGACAATCGTCGTTGGCGCAATTCACATGCGTGTCGCAAGCTTCTCCGCATTGGTGGCAATGTGCAATGACATCATCAGTGATACGCTCACCAACACGCTCATCAAATACAAAGTTTTTTCCAATAAATTTCGATGGTAAATTTTCGGCTTTTATTTGTCGGACGTAATCAATAATTCCACCGTGCAATTGATTTACATCCTGAAATCCGTGGTGTTTAAAGTAAGCGCTTGCTTTTTCGCAACGCACACCACCGGTACAATACATCAATATCTTTTTGTCTTTTTTGTCTTTAAGTTCTTCTAAAACTATAGGTAATTCTTCACGGAAAGTATCGGCATCGGGAGTGATGGCACCAACGAATTTCCCCACTTCGCTTTCGTAATGATTGCGCATGTCTACTATGATTGTATCGGGATTTTCCATGGCTTCATTAAACTGCTTTGCAGTTAAATGATTGCCAACATTAGTCACGTCGAAAGTGTCATCCGCCAATCCGTCCGCAACAATTTTCGCGCGTACTTTTATTGTGAGTTTGTAAAACGATTTTCCGTCGTCTTCCACTGCAATTTTAAAAGGAACATCTTTGAATTTTATGTCGGCATACAATTGCGTTTTAAATTCATCCCAACTCGCTTCAGGTACGCTCATTTGTGCGTTGATGCCTTCATGAGCCACATAAATTCTTCCCAGAATATTCAGTTTCATCCATTGCGCAAACAACTGATCGCGCAGTTCTGTAGGATTTTCAATAATGACGTAGCGGTAAAACGAAACGGTGATACGTTTGATAGTTTCTTCCTGAATCCGTTTTTTAAGCTCCTTTTTGTTAACTCTGTTTTGCAGTAACATAGTGTCGAGGGTTAAAATATTTCGACAAAAATAGGGAATTTTAGGAAGGGGTAGGGGAGAAAAATAATGATTGTGGTCAGAAGGAGGCGCTAGTGCTACTTCAATGAATGATTTTTCCGTCTTCCATTTCAATGATTCGGTTGGTGC
This sequence comes from Bacteroidota bacterium, assembly GCA_026390935.1. GTDB lineage: Bacteria > Bacteroidota > Bacteroidia > Flavobacteriales_C > JAHEZL01. The sequence continues at coordinate 3,617 of JAPLEZ010000026.1, read as the reverse complement.
GCGCTGCAAACTCATTGTCGTGTGTAACGATGAGCAAAGACTGATTGTATACTTCTGCCAATTCTTGAAAGATATTGAAAACGATTTCACTGTTTTTTTTATCGAGATTCCCCGTAGGCTCATCACCCATAATGATTACAGGGTCGTTAATTAAGGCGCGAGCGATAGCAACGCGTTGTTTTTGTCCGCCAGATAATTGAGTAGGGCGTTTCAAAGCCTCGTTTTGTATGCCCAAAACTTTTAGTTTTTCGTAGGCGCGTTGCTCTATTTCTTTTTCAGAAAAGTGTCCGAGTTTTAATCCCGGCATCATTACATTATCAAGCACCGACAATTCATTGAGCAGGTAGTGGAATTGAAATACGAATCCAATTTTGGCGTTGCGCACACTTGCTAATTCTTCATCTTTTTTGTTTTTCATGCCGATGCCGTCAATCCACACTTCACCTTCGTAATCGGTGTCCATAGTAGAAAGTATATAGAGCAGGGTTGATTTTCCACAACCCGACTTTCCGATGATGGAAGCGAATTCTCCTTTGTTTAACTTGAAGTTGATATCGGTGAGCACTTGTGTAGTCACTGGATCATGAAAATATTTTGAAATGCTTCGGGCTTCCAATATCGTTGCTTCCATATTATTTTCCTCGAATGATAATGACAGGGTCTATTTTACTTGCTTTGCGCGATGGAAAGTATCCGGCAAGATAGGTGGTGACAATGGAGAAGATTGCGCCTATCATGTAAAACTGTGGATTGTAATTGATGGGATAGGTTTTTACTGTTGGCAGCGAGTCAGTATTGAAAGGTATTTGATCGATCAGTGCCGACAGGCCGTAGCCGAGCACTAAACCTAAAATGCCACCAAAAATTCCAATAGTTAATGCGATAGTAATAAAGATTGCATTGACGTCTTTCCCTGAAAATCCGGTCGCTTTTAATATCGCAATCGAATCCATTTTTTCGTAAATCATCATGTTCAAAATATTGTAGATGCCGAAACCTGCTACAATCAAAAGAGTGATGCCCACCGCGTATGAAATCAATGTGCGTACAGAACTTCCTGTTTCAAATTGTGCATTTGCTTTTTGTATGTCGATGGCTTCAACATCAAATAATTGCGCGTATTCTTCGCTTAGGGCTGGAGCCAAAAGCATATCGTTGAGTTTTATTTGTATGTCGGTAATGTATGAACTAGACTCGCCCAGCAGTTTTTGGGTGGTGGATATTGACGCGTAACTTTGTACTTTATCAATGTCCTGTATCCCCGATTGATAAAAGCCTACCACTTTCAATTGCATGCGTTCTCCTTTGGTTGTAGTCACTTGAATATTGTCGCCAATTTGCGCTAGCATTTTTTCAGCTGCTCCTTTGCCAAGAATAATACTATTGGGGATGTTTTTAAGATCCATAAAATTTCCCTCAGTAACATAGTCGCTGAACAAGAATAATTTATTTTCAGCTTCTACATCGATGCCGTTGATGATTCCGGTAACGTCGATGACACCTACGTTGTAAAAAACTTGTGCGATTATTTTTGGTGCAACACCCGACACTCGGGCATCTTTTTTCAAAGCATTAATCACCGCAGCGTTGTTGTAAATTTCTAGTCGTATGTTTTTTGGTTTTATCGAACTTACAAAGTTGTGGTGATTTTTAAATTGCTGCGATTGGTCAATGGGTTGAATTTTCGACGGCAGTATTTCATTGTACAAACGAATGTGCGGTGTGCGGTTGAGTATTAAGCCATCTAGCATGTCATTCAATCCGGCCATAAAACTCAGCAGCGCAATAAACATGGTGATGCTGAAGGTAACGCCGAGTGCCGCAACGAGCGTTTGTTTCCACCGTGCGAGTAAAAATGATCGAGAAACTTTTGTAATCAGTTTGACTTTCATTTGCCTGGTTTCATGAGTTCGTCGTTTTCACTGAGACCAGAAATAATTTCAATTTTTTGGTAGTCGCGAAGTCCGCATTTTACTATGATTTTATCGCCGTTTTTTCTTTGTACAATGGAATCGTTCAGCAAGTAATTGCGGGGAATAAGCAATGCTTTTTCTTTTGACTGCAATACAATATTGGCTTCAAAAGTAAGGTTGGGATAAAGCAATTCTGGTTGCACAATGAACTCAGCTTCCACCATGAATGTTTTACTGCGTTCATTCATCAATGGATCAACTTTGGTGACTTTTGCTTCGTATACTTTTCCCTTGTAGCTATCCAAAGTCACCATTACAAGCAAGCCTTTTTTTATTTTTAAAATATCAAATTCATCCACCTGCATTTCTAAAATAAAATGTGCTGCATCACCAATCACAGCGAGAGGAGTTTGTGTGCTAACGATTTCTCCTTTTGATTTTTCAAGGCTATAGAGAATGCCATCAATTTCACTTTTTAAGATATAGTCGCCTTCGAGATTACTAGAGATTTGAAGATTTTTTTTGGATTGCAAGGAAGTGAAATCTAATTGTCGTTTTAAGTCGTTGCGTTTTACTACGGCAGAGTAGTACAATGTTTTTGAATTTTGGAACGCGAGTTCTTTTTGTTCGAGGTCGATTTTTGTACCAATTTGTTGCGCCCATAAATTCTTTTGGCGCATGAATAAAATGGAATCACTTTTCATTTTGTTTTTGGAGAGATCAACAAATAATTCGGCTTCGTTCAGCTTGCCCTCATTGGCATTGAAGTCAGAGAACGCTGCATTGAGTTGCGCGTTTTCTTTGTTTAAACGCTGCGTTTCATTGGAGATGGAAAGGATAGTGTCTCCTTTTTTCAGTGTATCTCCTTCTTCAAAGTAGATATTTTCAATGATGCCGTTTACCGACGCGAAAGCCTGATATTGACTCTTGCTTTTCACAATGCCTGAAGCGTAAATGGATTCAGAAATGGATTCAACACTTGGCTTGATGATGTCAACATCACTTTTGCATGAAGCAAGCGCCAGAGGGAGTAGAAAGAGTATTTTTTTTGTCATGATGGTACAAGTGTAGATATTTCATGATACATACAATGTTGCCGCGCTCATGCTTTAGCATGATTTGCATCATGTTTGGGTGGTTGTGGGAGTGGAGGGACTGTGATAGATGATTTCGTTAAAAGGCGTGATTCATTGCGATTGAAAATCGCTGAAATAAGGATTTCAGATTCGCTACGGTAAATCTGAAATTGAGTATTCGAAAATAATGAGGGAATAATTTATAGGGTGCGCTCCGTTAAGTTTAGCGAAGCGTAACTTAGCGGAATGGCGAGTCTACGTGGAAGTTTTCAACTTCCTTTTTTCGGAGATTTGATATTAAGAGGAGAAGCGCAGTTTCGGTCTTCAATATGTTTCTCTTCGAGAAAAGAAGCTGAAAGCTTCTAAGTTCATTCGTAAAATCACCAAGTTACGCTTCGCTAAACTTGGTGAGGCGGGGACTCAAATTATCTCGTTCATTATTTTTATGTTAAGGGCGATCGATCCTTCCTTCGTCAGGAGGACAACCACTCTCAAACAACAATTTCCTTACACTCTGGCTGTCCTCCTGCCGAAGGAAGGATCTATCGCTTTGCTATAAACCGCTTATTTATTTGTGAAATTCCACAAGCCCCTTGTGTTATTTTTCCTGCAAGTTAAAAACGTTAGG
>JAPLEZ010000143.1 GCA_026390935.1 Bacteroidota bacterium | reverse complement strand
AATACCAATATCTCCTGCCGCGACTCACGAGATTGTGGACGCATCTCTCCAAACAAAAAGGAGGAATCGGTATGAAAGGTCCCGGTGAAACGGAAATTGAAACTGACCGACGCGTAGTACGCGACAAAATATCCTTGTTGAAAGATCGTCTGGAGAAAATCGACAAGCAAGCAATGGCACAACGCGGCAACCGCGACAACCTTATACGCGTTGCGCTAGTGGGCTACACCAACGTGGGAAAAAGCACCATCATGAATGCCATCAGCAAATCGGAAGTCTTTGCTGAAAACAAACTCTTCGCTACTCTGGACACCACAGTGCGCAAAGTTGTAATTGAAAATATTCCTTTCTTGCTTTCCGACACTGTTGGTTTCATTAGAAAACTGCCGCATGATTTAGTGGAATCTTTTAAATCCACTTTGGATGAAGTGCGTGAAGCTGATATCCTTTTGCATGTGGTAGATGTATCTCATCCAAGTTTTGAGGACCACATACATGTGGTGCAAGAAACATTGAAAGACATCGAAGCCGGCGACAAACCAGCTTTCCTGATCTTCAATAAAATTGATGCTTACGTGCCCGCAATCAATACTGAAACCGAACTGGAAGAACCAGATGCTCTGCCGGTTGACGCGTTAGAAGAATTGAAAAAAAGCTGGATGGCAAAAACCAATGCGCAATGCATGTTTATCTCTGCAACAGAAAAATCAAATTGGGATGAATTTAAAGCATCCTTATACAACATGGTGAAAAAACTACACCAGAAAAAATATCCTCACCAGAACTTTTTGTATTAATTTTTTTGGGATGTGTGTTTTTCGAGAGTGTGATTCCCTCTCGGAGGAGAGGGGTGTGAAAGCTTTTTCGCGGGGAGGAGGGAGATGGAATAAAAAGGAAATTAATCCATCTCCCTGCCTACGCACTTTCCAACGCACCCCTCTCCTCCGAGAGGGAAGCCCATACTCTGAAAACCATTCTGCAATTTAATAAAGGAAAGATTTTACTTCACCACACTCTCAATCGCCTGTTTCAAATCGGCAACTAAATCTTCCGCATCTTCAATTCCAATACTCAAACGAATCAATGAATCCGTAACACCCACTTTCTCTCTTTCCTCCTTTGGAATAGATGCGTGCGTCATGCTCGCAGGATGTCCGATGAGTGATTCAACACCACCCAAAGACTCCGCACAAGCGAATATTTTTACTTTCGACAACACTTCTCTCGCTACTTCTAAATCATCATTTTTCAATGAAAAAGAAATCATTCCTCCGAAATCCTTCATTTGCTTTTTCGCAACATCATGATTCGGATGGGTTGGCAATCCAGGGAAATATACTTTTTTCACAGCAGGATGAGCAACCAAAAACTCAGCAACTGCTTTTGCATTTTCGCAATGACGATCCATACGAACATGCAATGTTTTAATACCTCTCAAGGCTAAAAAACAATCTTGCGGACCAGGAACAACTCCCGTTGCATTTTGCAGGAAAGACAAGCGTTCAGCCAAGGCATCATCGTTAAGGATAATTGCGCCCATGATCACATCACTATGACCAGCAAGATATTTAGTTATAGAGTGAACAACAACATCAGCGCCCAAATCCAAAGGTCTTTGCAAGTATGGAGAAGCAAAAGTATTATCGACACCCAATATGATTTTATTTTTTTTCGCGATATCGGCTACTGCAGCAATATCAATAATATTCATCATCGGATTGGTAGGTGTTTCCAACCAAATCATTTTTGTGTTTTTGTTGATGTATTTATTGATCGCCGAAGGATCTTCCATATCTACAAAATGAAATTTCAATCCGTAGTTTTGAAAAACTCTCACGAAAATGCGGTAAGATCCACCGTATAAATCGTTGGAAGAAATAATTTCATCACCTGGCGAAAATGTTTTTAATAAAACATCCATTGCTCCCAATCCACTAGCGAAACACAAACCATGTTTTCCGTTTTCTAATGCGGCGAGGTTTTTCTCCAGCGCGGTACGTGTTGGATTGTGGGTACGTGAATACTCATATCCTTTGTGTACACCCGGACGCTCCTGCACGTAAGTAGATGTTTGGTAAATCGGGGTCATGATGGCTCCTGTTGCAGGATCCGGCTCCTGACCTGCGTGTATGGCTTTGGTGGCAAATTTCATTGTACTTTATTTATGAGGTGCAAATGTAATAAAACTCTTTTGATGGGATTGCTTCAATTTTTGAGCACAAAAATTTTCGCAAAGACGAGAGAGTATGCATTTCAGGATAAGGTCGCTAACTTCGTGCGAGAGTCTGGAGCCAAGATGCGAGCCAGCGATGGCGGAGAGGCAAAAAGTGCTGCCCGATGGGCAAAGCATTTTTGCCGAAGCGGGCCGAAGCAAATCTTGGCTCATGATTTTTTTACTTTTTCATCAAGGAAAAAGTAAAAGAATTACTCCCTCCCTCCCTTAAAAGCAAACTGCACTAAATTAGCGCCCATCTGCAAGGCCTGCTGACGCTTTTCGTTGGAATCTTTATGAACCTCCTGATCTTCCCAGCCATCGCCCAAATCGGTTTCATAAGAATAAAAACAAACGAGTCTACCTTCATAAATTAATCCAAAGCCTTGTGACGCTTTGCCGTCGTGCTCATGAATTTTAGGCAAGCCTTTGGGAAAAGGAAATTTTTGGTGATAAATGGGATGATCAAAAGGTAATTCTACAAAATCGAGTTCGGGAAAAACCTTCTTCATTTGCGGACGAACAAAAGGATCCATTCCATAGTTATCGTCGATGTGCAGAAATCCGCCAGCCATCAAATAATTGCGCAAATTCTCTGCATCAGCAGCGGAGAAAACCACATTGCCGTGACCTGTCATATGTAAAAAAGGATATTGAAATATTTCGGAACTACCAACAGTAACTGTTGCTGGCGTTGGATTGATATTGGTTTTAAGATTGTCGTTACAAAATTTCACCAGATTGGGCAATGAGGTTGGATTAGCATACCAATCACCGCCACCATTGTATTTCAGCAATGCAATTTGATAAGTATAAGTTTCAAAAGAAGTAAAAAGTAAAAATGCAAAAGCCAAAAAGAAAAGATTAAAAACCTTTCTCATGCAACTCTTTTGGCTTTTGCCTTTTAACATTTTACTTTCTTCAGTCATTATTCACTACTGTAATGGTGTGACAGGCTGCTACGCCCGCTGTTTCAACTCTTAAACGCGAATGCCCCAAACTTATTGAGGTGTATCCATTTTCTTTCGCCAACTGAACCTCAGCAGGAGAAAAATCTCCTTCAGGACCAATCAGAATCAAACAATCGGCACCAGGTTGATACACCTTTTGTAACAATTCTTCTTCACCAGTTTCCAAATGTGCTATGTAAGCGTTTTTGTTTTTCGCAATAAAATCGCTGTATCGAGTGAGTTCATTCAATTTCGGACGAAAGGGCTGAATGCATTGCTTCATGGTGGAAGTGAGAATTTTTTCCAAACGCTCGGTATTCAAATTTTTTCTTTCAGAACGATCCGTCAATAAGGGAGTGATTTCATCAATTCCGATTTCAGTTGCTTTTTCCAAAAACCATTCAAATCGGTCAATACTTTTGGGTGGCGCAATGGCGATGTGCTTGTAATATTTTCTTTTGTACACTTCCACCCTTTCAAGAATTTGCACTTCACATTTTTTTTGATGCGCATTGGTAATCATCGCCTTGAAGAGTCCACCTTCCCCATCAATTAAATGAACCTCGTCTTGTTCTTTTAGTCGAAGAACACGCACAGCATGTGTAGATTCCTCTTCATTTAAAACAGCGTTTTGTTCTCCTGTACTATGGAAATAAAATACTTTCATCTCATCTAAGTTAAGCTCTAATCGGCATACACACAAGTACTGTCGTAACCGGGCACCCACGCTTCCATTCCAAACTCATACGCCCCCGCATCTGGTGATTTCCCAGTATAATAGTTGGTGATCCCTGGAATAAACGTTCCATAGTCAATCGCCGCACATTTTTTAGCTAAGCGGAAATCGTGTTTTTTCAAGTCAACAAATTGATTGACACCAGTGCACATATTGAATTGCACATCAGTTCCTGCATCAAAAATATCATTTGCGAGATTATTATAAACTCGCTGATTGTACATATTTGAACCTATTTCACCCCAATAATTAATTGCTTTACCACAGTCCCAAACAGTGTTGTTGTAAATTTGGTGATCAAAGGCATTCATGATGGTTTGAAGACCATACGCACAATTCCAAACTACATTGTGATGAATTAAAAAATCGTGTGAAGCAATATCAATATAGATGCCCGCACCTGATTCTTCGGCACGATTATCATGCACCCAATTGTACGCTATCTCCGAACCTTCTCCATAGGTCGCATAGGTATAGGTCAATCCTAAATCCCTGGCTAAAAAACCGCCGTTATATATATTATTGTACTTTACTAAAATATTTTTTGTGTTGCCATGACTGACTAAAAATTTGCCAGCATTGAACAAACTACAATTCATCACAACATGGTTTTCTCCACATGTGGCAATTGCCGCAGCACCAGTACCCGTCCAATTGGAATTAGAAACAATGCAATTGAATACTACATTATTATCACCTTCAAGATAAACGCCACTTCCCCAATTTTTATCAACGACAGAATTTTGAATCGTGCAATTTTCCGATTCTCCATAAAATTTCACCGCCGCATGAGTAGCGCCATGCGGAAATTCATACGATTTCAAAGCAGTTCCATAAGTAACATCTACATTATCCAATAAAATGCTTTCGCAATTTCTCATTTGAATTCTACCACCAAATACAGAAATGTTTTTTAGAACAACATCAGAAATAGTCACCCCCTCAAATAGCACTTCCTTTGTTTGAGCCTCCAAAGCAACAGGTTCTTCTGTCAACATCGCATACAAAGTATCGTTTTGCCAATGCCATTCATTGATAGTATCCAAAGCATTCAAATGTTTAATGATATATCCTTTTCCTTCTCCTGTATACGACCCTGACTGGTAGTCAAACCATTTCTCTTTCATTTTTAAATTTCCATCTTTATTTCCATTAATAGTTTCTACTGTAACTACCCATCTTTTACCTGTTGATGCAAAACAAAGTGCTCCATTCCAATAATTTTTTGGCCACGAATAGCCGATGAACATAGCACTGTCCTTCCCGGTAAGCATAGGAACCCAGCCTTTCTTATCAAACGCCGAATCAATATTTGGCCAGCGGGCGGGCATGAGCATTTTGTTGTTGTTGAACAACTGCAAAACTTCTTTCGGACAAAAAGCTTTGTAATAATTCTCCCTTACCTTTTCCCACTTTTTTATTTCTTCCGTCCCGGTCAACACGACCTTCTCTCCTGGAAAAGCTTTGATGACAAGAGGCAAATCTTCTTCACCGCTATTTAATATCTTCACCGCTTCGCGATAAATTCCTCCGCGCAAAAAAAGCGTATCTCCCGGCGACAACTTTTGTATTGCTGCTGTGATGGAATCTTTTGTAGAGATGACAATGCTTTTATGAGTAAGGGAAGTGCATGAAAAAAACAGTGACAACAAGCCACAAAAAACAAAACCATAAATATTCCTTTCTGACATGCTTATTTTTTTTGCGGTCCGGCAGCAATGACATCTGGTGTTGCCTGGTCTTCAAACTTTTTAAAATTAGACACAAATTTCTCTGCTAAAACATTGGCTGAGGCTAAATATTCCTCTTCATTTTTCCAGGTTAATTTCGGATTTAAGATGTTTTCAGGAATTCCAGAACATGATTTTGGCAATGACAATCCGAAAGTAGGTTCCGTTTCAAACTCTTGTCGCTCCAGCTCTCCGTTCATTGCCGACGATAAAAGCAATCGTGTATGATCCAATCGCATTCTGTGACCAATGCCAAAACCTCCGCCAATCCAGCCTGTATTTACCAACCAAATTTTTACATTTTGCTTTTCCATTTTTTCGCCCAGCAAATGCGCGTATTCAATGGGATGCAAAGGCAAAAAAGGTTCGCCATAACCTGCAGAGAAAGCCACTTGCGGTTCAGAAACGCCGTCTTCAGTTCCAGGAACTTTTGAAGTATAACCCGATACAAAATGATACATCGCCTGCTCTTTAGTCAATCGTGATATTGGAGGCAAAACTCCAAAAGCATCACAGGTTAAAAAGAAAACATGCTTTGGCGCCGGACCATAAGAAGGAACCACAGCTGTGGGAATATACTCAATAGGATAACTCACCCGAGTGTTTTCTGTTTTAGAAATATCGTGGTAGTTTACTTGTCTCGTTTGCGGAAAAAACTTTACGTTTTCCAACAAGGCACCAAACTTAATTGCGTTGTAAATTAAGGGTTCGGTATCCGGACGGATATCGATCACTTTTGCATAACATCCTCCTTCAAAATTAAACACAGAATTATCCGTCCAAGCGTGCTCATCATCACCAATTAATTTTCGGTAAGGATCATTGGACAAAGTTGTTTTTCCTGTTCCCGACAAACCGAAGAAAATCGCTACATCGCCACTGCTTCCAATATTTGCAGATGAGTGCATTGGAAAAACATGATGCTGCACCGGCAATAAAAAATTAAGTACAGTGAAAATTCCTTTTTTAATTTCTCCTGTGTAACCAGTACCGCCAATCAACACATTTTTCTTTGAAAAATTAATGATGATGAATTGTTCGTTTTTCACTCCATCCACTTTCGGATCGGCCTTAAATCCGGGAGCACACAATACCGTCCACTCAGGAGAAAATGTTTTTAATTCCGATTTCGAAAATCGCAAAAACATGTTGTGCGCAAAAAGAGCACTCCATGGATTTTCAGCCATCACACGGATTTTAATTTTGTATTTCGGATCGGCACATGCAGCACAATCCTGCACATAAACATCTTTTTCCGCAAAATAAGCACACACTTTTTTGTACAAATTTTCATGTACTTTTTCTTCCACCGAAATGTTCACTGATCCCCAGTGAATTTTGTTTTCGGTGATGGAATCTTTTACAAAATATCGGTCCTTGGGAACTCGTCCACTGAACTTACCAGTATCCACCACCAACGCGCCGGTGTTGGCCAGCACGCCTTCCCTTAAGCTAATGGTTTGTTCCACCAGTTCGCTGGGAGTTAAGTTCCAAAATACATTTCCTTCAGAATTTATTCCGTGAAGAGTAAGATCTTTTTGAGAGTATGGCATAGTATATATTTTTAAGCGTAAATCACATCGTATTTTGCTTTCACGTACTTCATGAAATAATCAAAGTTCAACCCTTCTCCCGTTGTCTGCTCGCAGATTTCCTCAGAGGTATATAATTTTCCTTTAATATGGATATTCGTTCGCAACCATGAAAGCAACTCGCCTGTTTCTCCATTTTCAATTTTTGCTTTCAGTTGCGGAATATTTTTTTCGGCGTGAGCAAACAATTGCGCCGCATAAAAACTACCGATGGAATAGGTTGGGAAATATCCTAAACTTCCGTGCGACCAGTGCACATCCTGCAACACACCCAAAGTATTGGTAGGAACATCCACACCCAAATATTCTTTGTATTTGGCATTCCAGAAATCAGGTAAATCTTTCACTTTAATTTTATCCTCCATCAATGCTACTTCAATTTCAAAACGGATCAAAACATGAAGATGATAAGAAATTTCATCGGCATTGGTGCGAATAAATCCGGGTTGTACTTTATTGATGGCTTTGTAAAAATCCATCACATCCACTTTCGCGAAAGTTTCAGGAAAAGTTTTTTGCAGCAAATGATAATTCGCTTTCCAGTACACCAAACTTCTGCCTACATTATTCTCCCACAAACGCGATTGTGATTCATGAATACCAAGCGAAGCAGCGCTGCATTGCGGTTGTCCGAAATACCGCACATCCAATCCCTGCTCATACAGCGCGTGACCACCTTCATGCAATGAACTCCAAATCAATTCACACAAATTATTTTCGTCCACGCGCGTGGTGATTCTCGCATCAGTAGGATGCATGCTCACCGAAAAAGGATGTGGTGCATAATCTTGTCGACCAGCAGCAAAATCATAACCCATTTGTTTCAGTAATTCAATACTGATGTCCCATTGTTTTTGCTTTTCAAATTTGTGGTGTAAAATGGAATTATCGACTTGCTTTTTCGCGAGTAAAGAATTGTAGTATGGAACCAATTGTTCTTTCACATTTGCGAAAATCACTTTCAGTTTTTTGGTGGTCATTCCCGGCTCGTACATATCCAGCAATGCATCGTAGGGATGTTCTTCATAGCCTAAAATCTCTGCGCTTTCTTTGCATAGGGCGACTACTTTTTCCAGACTCTCTTCAAACAGCGAAAAATTATTTTGTGTTTTTGCAGCATGCCATTTTCCAAATGCTTCGGAAATAATCATGGATTGTTTTTGAATAAACTCCTTGCTGAATTTTTTCTGTTTGAGTAAATCCTCATGTACTTTTTTAACGTTGATAGCTTGTTCTTTCGACAACGATTTATCAGCGGAAAGTCCTTCCACAATTTTTTCAAAATCGGGAGAAGTAAATTCTTCATGCATCATTCCTGAGAGCAGCGCATTTTGCTCAGCTCTGATGCCAGCAGCTTTCTCTGGTTTGTACACTTCATTGTCCCAACCGAGCAAAGCCCCTATACTTCCTAAAACACCAATTTTTCTAAGGTGTTCACTAAACTCTTTATATTGATCAGTCATTTTTTGAATGTTTAAGTCCGTAAATTAATAATGAAATCCAACCAGCAATAAATAAAGAACCGCCTATGGGTGTAATTGGTCCGAGAATTTTTACTGCATTTCCCATATCCATTACATTTCTAAAAGCCAGTAAATACAAGGATCCCGAGAACAATAAAATTCCCAATGCAAAAGTGATCAATGCATAATTCAATGTTTTGTGAAAATGAATTTTTGAAATCAATCCAACTGATAAAATCGCAAAGGTGTGCATGAACTGGTACAAAACTCCTTTGTTCCATATTTCCAGATCCTGTGGCGAAACAATATCTTTTATTTTATGCGCTCCGAAAGCGCCCATGATCACTGCCAATCCACCGAATAAAGCAGCGAGTATTATTGATTTTCTTAGCATAGGATAAATTTAGGTTTTGTAGTTGGAAATATCGCCGTTTTAACAAAAGAAAAAAACATCACCTTGATTTACACACCAACTACGTCCTTGCGAAACTTTTGTACTCAAAAATGAAGCAATCTCATTTTTGTTTTTCTTGAAGAAAAAAGAAGCTGAAAGCTTCTAAGTTGATGTGATATTTCGCAAAGTTCGCTGCGCTATACATTACGAGGTGGCTGTTTCAAATTAAAAATTTGAAACTACGCAGGGCGGAACCATCCTTTAATCCTTTCATCAAGTGAATCAAGGTTCAGACAACAAAAAAGGTCTGGAATTTCTTCCAGACCATTTTCTATTTATTCAGCAAAAACTATTTCGCTTCAGTCGCTCTCTCCGGTTTAGGAATCAACGCTTTTCTTGACAATTTTAGTTTACCTGATTTCGCTTCAATTTCAAGCAATTTCACTTTCAGGATATCGCCTTCTTTCACAACAGTATTGATGTCTTCAATTCTTCTGTGGTCGAATTCAGAGATGTGTAATAAGCCTTCTTTTCCAGGAAGGATTTCCACTACAGCACCGAAAGCCAAAACGGTTTTAACTTTTCCTTCGTAAGTTTCACCTACTTCAGGAGCAGTTGTCATTCCCTTGATTTTACTAACTACCTGTTGGATAGCATCAGCGTTAGATCCTGAGATAGACACTTTACCTTGTTTTGTTTTTTCAAGTTCTTCGATAGTGATTACAGTACCTGAAGTTTTTTGCAACTCCTGAATGTGTTTACCACCTGGTCCGATGATCATACCAATGAATTGCGCATCAATGAAGATACTTACCATACGCGGAGCGTGAGGTTTCAATTCAGATTTAGGAGCAGAAATAGTTTTCGCCATTTCACCTAAGATATGTAAACGACCTTCTTTAGCCTGGTGCAAAGCTTTTGTCAAAATCTCGAAAGACAAGCCTTCAATTTTAATGTCCATTTGACAAGCAGTGATACCAGCTGTGGTTCCTGTAACTTTAAAGTCCATGTCACCCAAGTGATCTTCATCACCTAAGATATCCGACAACACTTCAAATTTTCCAGTTTTATCAGCAATCAATCCCATTGCGATACCAGACACTGGTGCTTTAATTTGAACACCTGCATCCATCAACGCCAATGTTCCGGCGCAAACCGTAGCCATTGAAGATGAACCGTTAGATTCTAAAATATCAGAAACAACACGGATAGTATAAGGATTCTCTTCGCCTGTAGGAATCACCGGTTTCAAAGCACGTTGTGCTAAGTTACCATGTCCAACTTCTCTACGGCTGGTGCCTCTTAGCATTTTCGCCTCACCTGTAGAGAATGGAGGGAAGTTATAGTGTAAATAGAATTTTTCAGAACGGGCTACAGAAACTGCATCCATTTTTTGCTCATCTAACTTAGTACCTAAAGTTACTGATGTCAATGATTGAGTTTCACCTCTAGTAAAGATGGCAGAACCGTGAGCAGATGGCAAGTAATCCACTTCGCTCCAGATGGCGCGAATTTGATTTGGTTTTCTTCCATCCAAACGACGTTGCTCATCCAACAACAATCTTCTTACTGCGTTGTATTCTACATCATGGAAATAAGTCTTGATCAATTTTCCTTGTACAGCCAATTCTTCAGCTGTGAATGTAGCTTTTACTTCTTCGTAAACTTTTTTGAATTCAGCTGATCTCTCATGTTTACCCCAACCTAATTTGGCAACAGCGTAAACTTTATCGTAAGCAGCTTTGTCGATTCTTGCTTTCAACTCCAAGTCAGAAGCAGGTTTCGCGTATTCTCTTTTTACTTTTGATTTTTCAATTTTAGCAGCTAAGTTCAATTGCGCTTGGCATTGCAATTTAATTGCAGCGTGAGCGAAGCTGATAGCCTCTAGCATTTCTGCTTCAGAAATTTCCAGCATTTCACCTTCTACCATGATCACATTGTCAATACTTGCAGCAATCATCATATCTATATCAGATACTTCCAATTGAGCTGCAGTAGGATTCAAAACAAATTTCCCATCTACTCTTCCAACTTTCACTTCTGAAACCGGACCGTTGAAAGGAATATCAGAAACAGCCAATGCAGCAGATGCAGCTAAACAAGCCAAAGCATCAGGCAACACGCCAATTTCGTAAGAAATCAAGCTGATAATAACTTGACACTCGCACAAATAATCTTCAGGGAACAAAGGACGCAATGCACGGTCCACCAAACGACAAGTAAGGATTTCCAACTCATTCGGTCTGTTTTCTCTTTTGATAAATCCACCAGGCATTCTACCGTCGGCAGAGAATTTCTCTTTATACTCTACAGATAAAGGGAAGAAGTCTTGACCTTCTTTTACTTCTCTGTTCGCTACAACTGTAGCCAATAACATGGTGTTTCCCATGCGCACAACAACCGAACCGTCGGCTTGTTTTGCTAATTTTCCTGTTTCAATTGTGATGGTTCTTCCATCCTCTAATTGCAATGTTTCAATAATTGCTTGCATATTTATCTATCTATAATTTTTCTGTGAATAAGAGGCATTAATTTTTGCCCCATTTTATACGGCAAAAGGCAATTGGGTTTTTCCAATTGCCTTTTTTGCTGAGACATTACATCTCTTATTTTCTTAAATCAAGTTCTTTGATCACCGCACGATATCTCTCGATATCTTTATTTTTAAGGTAAGTCAACAAACTTTTTCTTTTTCCTACCAAAATTTGCAAAGATCGTTGAGAAACGAAATCTTTTCTGTTGGTTTTCAAATGACCAGTTAAATGGGCAATTCTGTGAGTAAACACAGCTACTTGACCTTCAGTTGAACCGGTATTGGTTTCACTCTTTCCGAACTTTTTAAAAAGTCCTTTCTTTTCTACACTTGTAAGAATCATACTATTCTGTTTTAAAAACGGATGGCGAAGATAAGGAAAAGAATTTATTCTGCAAGGGCTTGATATTGATTTTCTTTCCAATTGAAGGGAAATGAAAAAAACGAAGGCATTGCTGCTCAAGGTAAAATCCATTTTTTATATTCGTGACACCCTTAAAACATGATCATGGAAAACAAATGGAATGCTGCATTCTTAAAGGAACAAAGCCTTAAAACTGATCCTTTAGCTGATGCGTTAATAGCAGAAATCAATCAAACTCACGGAATGGAGCAAATAAAAAAACTATTTGCCCAGCTCACCGACAATGATGACATCGTTCAAAATGATGATGTACTGCCTCATGTAAAAGAATATTTCAATCGAGAACTGACTCTGCCAGCCTGGGCCGATCAAAATAAAATACAAATTGCACAAAACCTTTTCGCTTTGTATGGTCCAGAAGTGGCCTTTCTGCTGAATTTCCGATCACTACCCCTCTGCTATACTTCCAAAAACGGATCAAAAGTTTTGTATGCAACAGGAAGATTAAAAGCCGATGGGCACAATGTCACCAAAATCACCCGGCGATTGATGGAAACTTCGCAAATGGTGATCAATGCGATGTCTCCAGGTGGATTCGATCCAAAAGGAAGGGGAATTGTCACGGTAAAAAAAGTGCGATTGATGCACGCCGCCATTCGCTATTACATTAAAAATCCACATGTTCCTACAGGAGATTGGGATATTAATGAAATGGGAGAGCCTATCAATCAGGAGGAAATGGCCGGAACCTTGATGGCCTTCGGTCCTTTGGTTTTAAACGGCCTCAATATCCTCGGCATTGAAACTACAGCAGAAGAAAAAGATGCGTACATGCACTGCTGGAAAATAGTTGGACATTTCATTGGACTAGAAGAAGAGCTGTTCCCCGAGGATTATGAAGACGGCTGGAACTTAGGCGTTGCCATCATCAAAAGAAATTACTGCGAATCCATGGAAGCGCAGGTTTTAGCAAAAAGTGTATTGGAATTTGGACAGCACATTGTTCCTTTTCGATTTTTTAGCGACATGCCCGAATACTTCATTCAAAAATTCACGAAAGATGTAAGCCTTGTTGCTGGCTGCGATTTCCCTAAGCTGCTAGGTATTTCAGCAAAACCCACTTTAAAAAAACGATTTGTTACCTGGTGCCTCGAAAAAATATTTGACTCATTAAGCGCCTGGAAAAAGAAATCATGGCTTTTCTCCAAAATAGCAAAATGGATCAACACTAAAATGCTGCAAGGAACCATTAAATTCTACCTAAAAAACAACAACACTGAATTTTATATTCCCCCTTCTCTTAAAGACAACTGGAAATTGAACTAATTGTACAGACGCAAAATTTTGCGTCTCTACCTATAAATTCTTGAAAATGGCATTTACAACCTACCCCGAAGTTTGGATCAACACCAATGATTTTTCTACCGCAGGCCTGCTCTTTAATGGCGTTGGTTGTGCCTTTTGGGTAATAGCCTATGCTGCCATTGTGCATACCATGATCAAAAAGAAATTTGTGGAAATGCCCTTTTTCATCGCTGCCGGAAATCTTGCGTGGGAGTTGGTGTGGTCCACCATGTATTTTCCCGACACAGGAATTCTTTTCGCCATTCAATACCAAGGCGCTTTTCTTCTCGATTGCTTTATATTTTATTATGTACTAAAACATGGTGCCGAGCACATCAAAATGCCTGAAATAAAAAAGCACTTCAAACTGATTTGCATTGTTTGCCTATTGGCGTGGATTCCTGTAAATTATTTCTTTGTTAAAGATGGTTTCGACACCAGCATTGGTGCCAATTCTGGATATATTTTAAACATCATTATTTCAGTTTTGTATCCTGTGGTGATGATTCAAACCGGAGCGCAATATTACTCCAAAACCGTTGCTTGGAGCAAAATGCTGGGCACCGGACTCATTACAGTATCATTGTTTTTCTTTTATCCCAACAACCACTTTGTGCAAACCTTAGGCATCATAGTTTTGGTGCTCGATTGTTTTTACATCTACTTATTGAATCTTTTTCAAAAGAAGGTCGTATAGAGTTGCCCAATGCGACTTGAATTTTTTAAAATAAGCTCTGTAATTGCAGCGATTTTTTTAATGATGCCTTTATTTATGAAGGCAACGTTATCTGTTGATGCTTCCTTCACCGAGGCAACTGTTAGCGAACTGCTAGTTATGACCAAGGTTGCAGATGACTCCCTTAAAAACACAGAAAACTTTAAAAACCTTTCCTTTCACCCTTACCATAACGATTCGTTCCCTGATGAAGCACAATCATTTGTATTTAAACTTTCGATAAGCAACAACACTCCTAAGGATCTGGAATTACTTATAGGCACAAGCCTCTTTGACTACATCACCCTCTATTATCTTAATGCCAGTGGCACCATCGCTACTTCTAAATCAGGCTTAAAAGCGCCAATCAACAAGGAACTCTCCATGGGAGGAAACTCCTATCTACCTTTTGTTTTACCAAAAGGCACGCACGATGTAATCATTGTTGCACGGTACGATAAAAAAATTGAGAATCAATACGCCCCCTTGCCTTTCACTTTGTACAGCAAAAGTCGATTTGAAAGTGTCAAAAAAAGCTCAGATTCGTCGTTGCACTTTTTTCTTGGTGCAATAATCATCATGACTTTATATAACCTGGCTTTGTTTTTCGTGGTTCGCAAAAAGTTTTACCTCTATTATATCTTAAACAATATAGTAATTATGTTGTTTGTGTTGTTTGTTTGTGTTGTGCTTGGATGGCGGACTTGAAACAAGCTATTTTTCCAACTTTGAATACCACGAAAAACTCATTTTAATTGTAGGAAATCTATCCTTCGTTTTTTACATGCTTTTCACTAAAACCATTTTAAACTTCAAAAAATGGGATCCTAAATGGGACAAGCGAGTGAAATACGGATTAGTGGTTTGGATGTGTTTACTGGGCTTTGTGTTTGCCAACTTAGACATAGTTGCAGTAGTACTAGGTTCTATAGGGGTACTGATTGGCTACACTATTGTAATTGTTTCAAGCATCAAGGGAATCCGGGCAGGCGCCGCTCGAGCCAAATATTTCCTTATTGGTAATCTCTGCTACTATATAGGGGTGATAGTATCTATACTGCAAATCAATGGTGTATTAAATTCTACAATTTTCGGATTAAGTTCCATCGAAACCATTGAAATGACCACCATGATTCAGCTGGCACTTTTTTCACTAACTCTTGGCTCCACCATCAATTACATGAGGGATAAACTCGACAAAAAAGAAATTGAACAACAGAAACAAAAACAAGAAGCTCAAAGAAAATACGCTGAGTTAATTGAACAAAAAAACCAGGAATTAGAATACAAAGTAGTTG
The DNA here is from genome assembly GCA_026390935.1 of Bacteroidota bacterium. Taxonomy (GTDB): domain Bacteria; phylum Bacteroidota; class Bacteroidia; order Flavobacteriales_C; genus JAHEZL01. The sequence goes on along the minus strand of JAPLEZ010000143.1, from coordinate 5,190 downwards.
AACGCACGCAAGAACTTAGGGAAAGTGCCCTAATTATTGAACAAAAAAACAAAGACATCACCAATAGCATCACATACGCCCGTCGAATTCAGCGCGCTTTGCTACCCGCAGCCGAACTGTGGAAAAGCGCATTGACAAATCATTTCGTCTTCTACAAACCGAAGGATATCGTGAGTGGTGATTTTTATTGGTTAAACCAATCTGCAGAGCTAAGCACCTTATACTTTGCTGTGTGTGACTGCACAGGCCACGGTGTACCAGGAGCGATGGTAAGCGTAGTGGGAATTAACAACTTGAATCGTTGCATTAATGAATTTAAACTCACCAAACCCTCTGATATTTTAAACCGCTTGAATTTGCTGTTCGAAGAATCATTTGAAATGGGAAGCAAAGACAAGGGTGAAATCAATGATGGTATGGACATGGCCCTGTGCGCACTAAATTATAATCCCAATCACAAACAAGGTGGACCCAAAGCGAAACTCCAATTTTCTGGCGCCAACAATCCCGTTTGGATTATAAGAAAATCGACGCCGGGTACTCAAGTCCGAGCTGATTTAATTATTGGTTCAGCGATGGGTTACGACTTAATAGCACTTAAACCAAACAAACAACCTATCGGTCGCTTCACCGCAAGAAAACCCTTCAGCAATCAAGAACTCGACTTGTACGAAAACGACAACCTATACCTTTTCACAGATGGTTATGCCGATCAGTTTGGCGGTCCTGAAGAAAAAAAATTCAAGCAAAAACAACTGAAACACTTACTTTTGTCCATACAGGAATTTGGTCCCGAAGAACAAAAACAATTGCTCTACGATAAATTCACAGAATGGCGTGGTGCAGGCGAACAGATAGATGACATCTGCGTTATAGGCGTGAAAATTTAAGGGAATTCATTACAATATTTTGATATTTCCACAAATGCTCTTATATTTGCCGGCTCACAAATTTTATAACCGGTTACGTGTAACCAACTTTAAACACTTATTATGGCAACAAAAATCAGATTACAAAGATCAGGAAAAAAGAAAAAAGCTCTCTACTCAATGATAGTAGCAGATTCAAGATCTAAAAGAGACGGTAAATTCATTGAGAAATTAGGAACTTTCAACCCAGGTGTTAACCCACCCGCTGTAGTTATTGATTTCGAAAGAGCATTATACTGGGTAAAAACAGGTGCTGAAATCAGCGATAGCATGAGAACAGTACTTTCTGCTCAAGGTGTTTTAATGAAAAAACATTTAGACGGTGGTGTTACTAAAGGTGCTTTAACTCAAGAGCAAGCGGATGCGAAATTCCAAGCTTGGTTGACAGGTAAAGAAGGCCAAGTAGCTCAAACTGCAAAATCTAACGCTCTTGCTGCTGAAGAAGCAAAAAGAAAAAAATTAGCTGCTGAAAAAGCATCTAGCGAAGCGAAAGCTGCTGCTACTGCTGCGAAATTAGCAGAAGCTGCTGCTGCACAAGCTGCCGCTGAAGCTCCAGTTGCTGAAGCTGAAGCTCCTGCCACTGCTGCTGAAGAAGCTCCAAGCGCTGAATAATATTTACAACGATTTGCAAAAAGGCTGTCTCGAAAGGACAGCCTTTTTTTGTTTTACATTGTATCTTCTTTTCAAAGAAGCAAATCGATACTTTTTGTCTTGAAACAAAAAGTATCCAAAAAATTCAAGAGCCAAGATATATGCTTCAGCGCGCGTCGGCAAAAATGCTTTGTCCTGCGGACAGCACTTTTTGCCTCACCTCTACGCCTGGCCCGCATCTTGGCTCGGGCCACCGCTACGCAATACCTGTTAACCATATTCTAGCAAAGGGATTTGGAGAATAAACTTAAGGAAATGGGTCACTAACTTCGTGCGAGAGCCCGAGCTAAGAGGCGGGCCGGCGATGGCGGGAGAAAAATCGTAGGCCGAAAGGCCGTAGGGATTTTTTGACGTGCGAGGGCAGCATCTCTTAGCTCTTGATTTTTTTTTACTTTTTCATCAAGGAAAAAGTAAAAGAATAACTGCGAAAAAACAGCCCCTTTTATTCCTAATTATTCTTTATTTTTCTGCTTACAATCATGAGTAAGTATATACAATCATTTGAAAATTCCATTAACTGGCTGCATGGCAAGCTCACTGCCAAACAGTTTTTACTTTTATCCAGCATCCTTGTTGCCGCATCTGCTGCAATTATAGCGGTAATGCTTAAAACCATTGTATATTACATTCACTTCTTTATCACCAAGGAATACAGCTACCAAAACACCTTCTACTTCATTTTTCCAAGCATCGGCATTATACTCTGCGTTTTATTCGTTCAAAAATACCTGAAGGGAAAACTGGAAAAAGGAACCAAAACCATTTTATATTCTATTGCCAAAAAATCAAGTTTTTTACCACGAAATCTGATGTATTCCAATGTGGTGACGAGCGCCATTACTGTTGGTTTTGGTGGGTCAGCCGGACTAGAATCGCCCATTGTTACCACTGGGTCGGCCATTGGTTCCAACTATGCTAAAACCTATCACCTCAACTACAAAGACCGAACACTTTTGTTGGCTTGCGGTGCCGCAGCAGGAATTGCAGCAGGATTTAATTCGCCTATTGCAGGCGTATTATTTGCATTGGAAGTGCTTTTAGCCGACGTGACCATTTCGGCATTTATTCCCTTAATTATCGCCGCCGCAACGGGCGGACTCATTTCAAAAATAATTTTACAGGAAGATATTTTATTCTCCTTTCATCTTCAGCAAGATTTCGATTATCATAATGTTCCCTACTACATTGTGCTAGGGATTTTGGCCGGACTAGTCTCTTTGTACTATGCAAGGACTTACATGAAAATTGAGTCTGCACTGGAAAAAAAGAAAACGAATGTTTACGTAAAAGCACTCTTGGGCGGACTAATGCTTTGCGCCCTAATTTTATTTCTCCCTCCTCTTTTCGGCGAAGGTTTTGAAAGCATCAAAGTGCTGTCAGATTCAAGTCCGGAAAAACTTTTTGAACACAGTATATTTTCAAATTTTCTGCAAAACAAATGGATCATCATTTTGCTCATTGTATTAACCATGTTCATCAAAGTAATTGCTGCAGCATTCACAGTTGGAAGTGGCGGTAATGGCGGTAATTTTGCTCCTTCCCTTTTTGTTGGCGCCTACCTCGGATTTGCTTTTGCATCGTGCATCAACCTTTTAGGCATAGCGAATGTGCCCATCAGCAATTTCACCATTGTAGCGATGGCAGGAGTGTTGAGCGGTGTTTTTTATGCGCCACTCACCGGAATATTTTTAATTGCAGAAATCACTGGAGGATATGAACTAATGATCCCATTGATGATCGTAGCGGCCATTAGTTTTATGATTGCAAAATACTTCGAACCCTTCTCCATGGACTCAAAAAAATTGGCAGCGCAAGGCCATATTTTCATTGATGATAAAGACAAAACCATTCTATCGTCACTCAAAATGGTAGCAGTAATTGAAACCAACTTTCAAAGCGTTTCTCCCGATGCAACACTAGGCGAACTAATAGAGGTAGTCGCTCAATCAAAACGAAATATTTTTCCGGTAGTGGAAAATGAAATGCTGGTAGGCATTGTGTTGCTAGATGACATAAGAGAAATTATGTTCAAACATGAACTATACGACAAAATTCAAGTGAGAGAATTATTGCAAAACCCGCCAGAAACTATTAATGCCGATGAAGATGTACAATCGGTAATGAAAAAATTTGACGAAACAAATGCCTGGAATTTACCGGTATTGAATGATGGAAAATATGTTGGTTTTGTATCTAAATCCAGCTTATTGATTAAGTATCGAGACAAGTTGATGAAGTTGTAAATTCTCAGCTAGAAAGTCTAAAACAACAAAACCCCAGTTTTCACTGAGGTTTTATTTTCTCTGTTGCGGGAGTTGACTTTGAACTTTGAACAAGATTTTGGGATGGTGGTAGCATTTTGACTATTTCAAAAAGGCTTTGAGAACCCTTTCAATATCTAAATTGGAAATTGAGCATTCCTCCTGCAATAGGTCTTTCTATATTTAAATCACAGAAACTTTGTATACCCATTGCAAAATGTCGCCCCATTAAAAGATCAAGTTCGCATTGTAAAGGAACATTCAAATTAAAAAAAATAATTTGTCCATCGCTTCCTGAAGAAAACCAACCCCCACCAAAGTATTTTCCTCTTTTAACACCCCTTATCATTCCTGCCCCACCCTGTACTGAAAATCGAAAAAATCTGGATTTTTTCAGAAACTCTTTTTTCATTGTAATATTCAGAAGGCCATATCCTTCTAAATTACTTTGACTAAAAAGTTGTATAATGTTTAATTGATGATGGCCTTCCAATTGAACGGACAAAAGCTGTTTTTTTATTGTAAAATCATAGGCCAATCGGGAAGAAACACCATATAGATTGTCGTCTTGTAAATTACCAAAACCTCCTATTGATAAATTCCAATGAGTGGGTGTCTCTTTCTCACCAAAGTCGTCTGTTTGTGCATTTGCCGTGTTTATCCTGAAGAAGGTTAAAATGAAGAGGATTAAAATTGCGTTTTTCATGATATATATTTTGAGAGGCAAAGAAAAAGACAATGGGATTACATTTAGAATTGATTTTTATCAAATAGCTGTTTTGTTTTGCAAATAACGCAAACAAATATGGACCAATCCACCTCGATGAAAACATTAAGATTTGCATCGATATACTTAAAAAAACAAGTAAACACTATACTTCTGAAGGAGCCGAATTGAAAAACAGAACACAAAAAATAGTGTTTCCAGAAGGTGTCATCATAGATTCCGGGAAAAGGAAATATCTTACAAAAAAGGTAAATGATGTGTTTCACCTAATCCCTACAAAAACAAAGGATTCAAAGGATGAAAAAGAAAAAACCCCAGTTTTCACTGAGGTTTTATTTTCTCTGTTGCGGGGGCTGGACTCGAACCAACGACCTTCGGGTTATGAGCCCGACGAGCTACCAACTGCTCCACCCCGCGGCGCAAACATACATAAATTAAAAGAAATGACAATGAGATTGAGAAAAATTAAATGGATGTCGTTAAAGCAGAAGGGATTGCTTCAATTTTTCCTGACTTGTCCAAATTAGGTCAGCAGGTTCAATTTTCTTAAAATTTCTGTGATTTCTGGAGTTAGTTTAGCTCTAATCCTGAGTTCCTCCCCCGTTATTTTATTGTTTAGACG
>JAPLEZ010000115.1 GCA_026390935.1 Bacteroidota bacterium | reverse complement strand
ACCCTCGGTCGCGTCCTCATGCGCAGCCGCCCAGAGGCGGCGCCGCTCAAGCCCCCACTCTGCTGCAATGCTCCGTATCGCATCGCTTCGTGATGCACCAGCGGCAACCCGCTCCTCAACCGCAGCAAGTGCAGCTTCTTTCTTAGGAGCAGCACCAGCTGGTTTAGCAGCGGCGGTATCAATTTGACAAACCACAGCGCCCACTTTTACAGTTGTGCCTGCAGGAACCAATATTTTAACAGCTCCGGCTTCTTCAGCCACCAATTCTAACGTTGCTTTGTCGGAATCAATTTCACCAATTACTTCATCTTTTTCAACCCAGTCGCCATCGGCTTTTACCCAGTTTGCAATTTCTACTTCAGTGATGGATTCACCCGGACTAGGAACTTTAACATCTTTAATTGCCATGTGTGCTCTTTTTTACGTGTTTTAATTTTTTACTATTTCGCTAAAATTTTAGCGTATGAAAATATTTTATCGAACAATGCTTTAGTGCGTGTTTCGTGACGTTTGACTGATCCTGTTGCAGGAGAAGCCGATTCAGGAATAGATATTACATCCAATTTCACATCTCTGAACTTGCGCAACATGAATGACCATGCGCCCATGTTTTCAGGTTCTTCCTGAATCCAGAAATATTTATCGGCTTTTTTGTATTTCGCTACTACGGCTTTCAATTGCTTATCAGGGAAAGGATACATCTGCTCAACTCTCACCAATGCGATGTTGTTGAATTCTCCGTAGGTTTTTCTTTTCTCTTGGTATTCGTAGTAAATTTTTCCTGAGCAAAACATTACTGCATCTACATCATTTGCTTTTACATCAGCATCGTCAATTACTTCCTGGAATCTTCCTTTGATTAAATCTTCAACAGGAGAAACACAAGCTGGATAACGCAATAATTTTTTAGGTGTAAATACGATCAGTGGTTTGCGGAATTCACGCGCCAATTGTCGGCGTAATGCATGGTAGAAGTTAGCAGGAGTAGTGCAATTTACAATTTGCATGTTGTTGCGTGCAGAAAGTTGTAAAAATCTTTCCAAACGTGCTGAGGAGTGCTCTGCACCCTGACCTTCGTAACCGTGAGGCATCAACATTACCAAGCCATTTTGGCATTTCCATTTGTCTTCGCTGGCACTGATGAACTGGTCGATAATGATTTGCGCACCGTTGTTAAAGTCGCCGAATTGCGCTTCCCAAATCGTTAAATAATTCGGTGTGGTTAAAGCAAATCCGTACTCAAAACCTAGCACTGCATATTCAGAAAGCAGTGAGTTTTTTATCATCAGTTGCGCCGGTTGATCAGGTGCAATGTTGTTTAGCGGGCAATATTCTTCTTCCGATTCTTCCACTTTTAAAATGGCGTGACGGTGAGAGAAAGTTCCTCTTTCTACATCTTGTCCGGTGAAGCGAACAGGATGTCCTTCCATCATCAAAGTACCGTAAGCCAAGAGTTCGCACATCCCCCAATCCAACTGATTGGATTCTTCGATCATGCTTTTTCTTTTCTCTAGTTCTTTGTCGATTTTCTTGATGAATTTCAATCCTTTCGGATTTTCGTAAAGCGCTTTCGCTACTTTTAAAACTGTTTTTTTGTCAACACCCGTTTCAGGAGATTGTTCGAAATCGGCATCTGTAGCTTTGCGGAAACCTTTCCAGTAATCTTCTAAGAAAGAAGTGATTTTTGATTTTTGAATTTCTTTGGCTTCGGTCAATCGCTCGTTCAATTCATTTTGGAACACTTGTTCCATTTCTTTTGCCATTGCAGCTTCCACAACACCTTGCTGCATTAGTTTTTCAACATAAATGGCGCGTGGATCTGGATGGTTGGCGATGATTTTGTACAACAATGGTTGTGTATAGCGAGGTTCGTCACCTTCGTTGTGACCGTGTTTACGGTAGCACAACATATCAATGAAAACGTCTCTTTTGTATTTCTGGCGGAATTCCATGGCCAGGTTGATGGTGTGTGCCATTGCTTCGGCATCATCTCCATTAACGTGGAAAACCGGACACAGCGTTACTTTTGCGATGTCGGTGCAATAAGTTGAGGAACGTGCATCTAAATAATTGGTTGTAAATCCAACCTGATTATTGATCACGATATGAATGGTTCCACCTAATTTGTATGGCTTCAATTGCGCCATTTGCAGTACCTCATAAACAATCCCTTGTCCGGCAACAGCAGCATCTCCGTGAATCAATATCGGACAAACTTTATTCAAGTCGTTGTTGAAAAGCGTATCCAGTTTTGCTTTGGCAATACCGCCAACAACGGGATCTACAGCCTCTAAGTGAGAAGGATTTGGAGATAAAGTCAGACGAACATTTTTACCAATATCGGTTTTGATGTCGCAAGTATAGCCCATGTGGTACTTCACATCGCCGTTAAACAAGCTTTCGTCATCGTAATCTTTGTGCTCAAATTCTGAGAAAATTTCTTTGTAAGTTTTGTAGAAGATGTTCGCCAAAACGTTCAATCGACCGCGGTGCGCCATACCTACCACAAACTCCTCAATGCCTAGTTCAGCGCCTTTTTCAACTACTGAATCCAGAGCTGGAATTAGCACTTCGGCTCCTTGAAGGGAGAAGCGTTTTTGACCTACATATTTTTTATCCAGGAAGGATTCAAAAACCACAGCCTGATTCAATTTTTTAAGAATCTGACGTTTTTGATCAACCGTAAATTTTGTTTTGTTTTTGTTAGTTTCAACCTTTTCTTTCAGCCAGTTGAACATTTCCAAGTTACGAATGTAGGTGTACTCAACACCAATAGATTCGCAGTAAGTTTCTTCCAGATGCGCAACGATATCTTTCAATTTCGCATTGCCTAAACCCAGCTGTTTTCCAGCTTGAAATACGGTTTCCATATCTTTTTCAGTGAAACCGAAGTTTTCAACGGCAAGAGTAGGAGAGTATTGGCGGCGAGCACGCACCGGATTGGTTTTTGTGAAAAGATGTCCGCTTTTGCGGTAAGCACCAATGAGTTCAATCACCTTAAATTCCTTAGCAACATTTTCAGGGATGGCATCGCCTGTGCTGAAGTTACTGGTGTAGAAATCAAATCCTGCAAAAAACTGCTTCCAGCTTGCATCAACAGAATCAGGGCTTTTAAGATATTGTTGGTATAAATTCTCAATCGCGTTTACATCCGCGTTCCCTACGTATGAAAAATCACTCATAAAGTTTGTTTGTGGTTAACAGTCAAATTTAAACTTTTATTTTTTATAAAACTCACGAATGACCACTTTCTTAAGTTCTCTTTGTAAAATCATGTCGCTAAGCTTTTCAGTTGGCTCTTCCTCGAGGTGCAGGGTCTTCAATGCTTTTTCTTCGTCGAGGTCGATACGATAAAGTATATTCCATAAAGCTTCCTGATTCTTGTTCCAGAGGTATTGAATGTGGTGGTGCACTTCTTGAAACAGCTCGCTGTAGGCTGTTTCCGGATTTCCTGAAAAGGCAATTTCAAGGTTGAACAATTGAAAATCTTTCTGCACTTGAGCAGCAGTTTTTTCTATGATATCGAGGCGTTTTTGGTAGGGGCTAAGGTCTCTTAAGTTGAGCTCTTCCATTACTGAATGCGTTTGGAAAGCAGGTCGGCAAAAGCTTTGAGCTGACTTTTTTTATGTTCAGGCACTTGTATTTCTTCCAGCAGAGAGTAGGCTTTATTGTAGTATTCGTTCATTTTTTTCCATGAAAGCTGATCAATTCCGTTGCGCGAATAAATTTCGGTAACGGCGGCTACTTTTGCTTTGTTATCAGGATTTTTAGCAGAAATCCATTGTTGCAGTTCGACTTTGTCGGCGTCATTTGCTTTGTCTAAAGCGGAAAGCATTAAATACGTTTTTTTATTGCTGATGATATCGCCGCCAATTTGTTTGCCAAATTTTTCAGGATCGCCGTAAACATCTAGGTAATCATCCATGAGCTGGAAGCCCATTCCTAAATTTTCTCCGAAGAGGTATATTTTTTTGCAATTGTCTTCAGAGGCATCACCTAAAACAGCTCCTATTTTCAGACTGCCAGCTAGTAACACCGCAGTTTTTAAACGAATCATTTCGAGGTAATCATTGATGCTCACTGCCTCCTGATTTTCATAATTCATGTCGAACTGTTGTCCTTCACAAACCTCTATTGCAGTGGTGTTGAATACATCGTAAATTTCGCGGATGCGCGCCGATTTAATTTTATTAATTTGTGCGAAAGCCACTACCAGCATAGCATCACCTGAAAGAATTCCGGTGTTGATGTTCCACTTTTCGTGCACTGTAGGATTGCCTCGGCGCAATGGAGCATTGTCCATTATATCGTCGTGAATCAATGTGAAATTATGGAAGAGTTCCACAGCCAATGCAGCGTATGCGCAATCTTCAATATTTTCCTCAAACAATGCGTTGGCAATAAAAATGAGTTGTGGACGCAATCTTTTTCCGCCAATCGAAAGGATGTAGCGCAAAGGTTCGTAAAGCTGTCCGGGAGCTTTATCAATAGCCAGTTCGGCAATTTTCTGCTCTATAATTTTTTCGTATGTCAAAGCGGAAATCTGCATTTCTAGTGAGTTACAGCAAAACTATTGCTTTCCAGTAATTTAAGAATTCCGTCTTTCAATGGCAACATATCGCGGCCCAGAAGTTCTTTCATTTTTGAGTTGTCGGGACATCTGCGTGTCATGTCACCTTCTTTTAATTTCGGAACATGAATGATTTTTGAGGAAGACCCTGTCAATTCAATGATCAATTTTGCAAGTTCAAGCATAGTGATTTCGCTTTCACCACCGATGTTGATGACGTCGTTCACAATTTTGTTTTCATAAAAGGCTTTGACACAAGCACCAACATTATCGTCGACGTAGCAGAAAGTACGAGTCTGACTGCCATCTCCGTAAATTGAAATGTCTTTGTTGTTGAGTGCGGCATACAAAAATTTCGACATCACGAAATCCTTGCTTTGCTTAGCTCCGTAGGTATTGAAAAAGCGGAAGATGGTATATTCCAATCCGAATTCAAACTGATAAGATCTTAAGAAAGCCTCTCCTACGTTTTTCACCACCGCGTAAGGAACGCGGGAGTTCAATGGCGTAGTTAATTCATGTTGTGGCAATTCCACTGGTTCGCCATAAACTTCTGACGAAGAGGAGAAAAACACACGTTTTACGCCAGTGCTTTTGGCTATATTTAAAATGTTTTTGATGCCTTCAATATCTCGCAAAACTTTAACAGGGTGTGCCTGAGTTCTGATAACCCCCACCAATGCGGCATAGTGAAATACATAATCGAATTTATGTCCGAACATGATTTCAGAAATATCTCTGTATTCATTCACATCGGCCTTGATGAAAACCCAATTATCCTTGGTTTTTTTAGGAAGATTTTCCTTTTTTCCTGTGGAAAGATTGTCGACAATCACAACGAAATTGTCTTTGTCTTCAATTAACTTGTCAGCAAGATGACTTCCTACAAATCCTGCGCCTCCTGTGATTAAAATTTTTCTCATACTCATTTCTATTTTTCTGATAAAAGATTCTTCAAATATATTCCGTAGCCACTTTTAAGCAGTGGAGTTGCAATTTCTAGCAATTGTTCAGCAGAGATGAATCCTTGCTGGTAAGCAATTTCTTCAATGCAACCAATTTTAAGTCCTTGGCGCTCTTCAATCACTTGCACATATTGTCCTGCTTGCATCAAAGAAGCAAATGTTCCGGTATCCAACCAAGCCGTGCCACGATCTAAGATTTCCACTTTAAGTTTTCTGCGTTCCAAATAATTTTTGTTTACATCGGTGATTTCATATTCACCTCTGGCACTTGGTTGCAAGCTTTTGGCAATTTCAACCACATCATTGTCGTAAAAATACAAACCTGGAACGGCAAAATTGGATTTTGGAATTTTCGGTTTTTCCTCTAAAGAAATGGCGATTTTATTTTTGTCGAATTCAACTACACCATATCTTTCAGGATCCGAAACATGATATGCGAAAATTGTTCCGCCGTTATTGTTCTCCGATGATTTAAGTAACTCATCCATTTCCGTTCCGTGAAAAATATTATCGCCAAGCACCAAAGCAACAGTATCTTTTTTAATGAATTCTTCTCCCAAAACAAAGGCTTGAGCTAGTCCGTTCGGCGCATGCTGCACAACGTATGAAAAGGAGCAGCCCACTCTGGATCCGTCACCTAATAATTTTTTGAAAGCAGCCTGATCTTCAGGTGTTGTAATGATTAATATTTCACGTATCCCTGCTTTCATTAAGGTTGCCAAAGGATAGTAAATCATTGGCTTATCATAGATTGGCATCAGCTGTTTGCTCACCACTTGCGTTAGTGGATACAATCTTGTTCCTGAGCCTCCTGCTAGTATAATTCCCTTCATTATTCTTGTTGTTTTTCAGCTTTAAGTCGTTGTTTTTCAACTTTTGAAATATTGCTTTTTTCCAAAGTTAATAATGTTGCAGGTAATATTATTATGTTGCACAACATTCCTGTCAGTAAAGTCAAAGAAATTAGAAAGCCCAAGGCGACAGTTCCTCCAAAATCTGATGAAGTAAAAATGAAGAATCCAAAGAAGAGTACCAAGGAAGTGTAAAATATGCTTATCCCTGTGATATTAAGGGTTTTGGTGACTGCAATGTTGATATTCATGTGATTCATTTCCAGCTCATGTTTGTACCTGTCGAGGAAATGAATGGTGTTGTCTACAGTGATTCCAAAGGCAATACTAAAGGTGAGTAGGGTGGATATTTTTAGTGGAATGCCAAAATAACCCATCACTCCTGCGGTAATTAGCAAGGGGATAATGTTTGGTATTAGCGCGATCATCACCATTTTGAAAGATCGGAAGCTATAGGCGATGAATGCAGCGATGACAGCAATAGCGAAGAGTATGGAAGAAAACAGATTTTCGAATAGTAGTTCAGTTGCTCGGGCATACATGATGCTTGGGCCTGTGACATCCACGGTATAATTTTTCTCTTCAAAGATCTTTTTGATTTTAGGTAAAATATCTTTTTTGATTTCGGCTACTCTTAGTGAAACCACATCCTTCATTGGAATGCTTATTCTCACAGTTTTGCGTTCTTTGTCGACAAAGCGGTTTAGCATCGTGCCTTTCTTGTCGTTGGAAGCAGAAGGAGTAGATAAAATAAATGCCCTTTCAAAATCGTCGGTAGGTAGGGCGTATTCATCAGGATTTCCATTATAGTAGGCCTGTTTTGCATACTTAATTGCATCAACAATGGATACTGGTTTTGAAAATTCGGGATATTGACTGAATAAAGCGTAGAGCTGAGTGAATTTATCGAGAGTTTTCTCCAGTGTTTTTTCTTTAATGATTTGGCCTTTCTTTTTACTGATGATGATTTCGAAAGGTACTATACCCGAAAAATTGTCTTCGAAGAAATGCAAATCTACTTTGATTGGATTGTCTTCTGGAATTTCGTCAACAATTCGTCCCTTTGTTTCAATGAGGGAAATCCCATATGCTGAGAGTGCGCAAATGACGATGGTGAATGCATAAATCAACCAACGGCGCTTAGCGGCCACTAAGAAGTTTACTTTGTTGATGAGTCCTTTCAGCCATTTTTTTTCATGGCGACGAAAATCTTTTTCGGTAGGATCGGCCATGTAGCTGTATGCAATAGGTACAATCACAATGCATAAAACATATAGCACCATGATGTTCAAAGCGGCGATGATTCCAAACTCCACTAAAATGGCGCATTTGGTTAGCGCGAAGGTGGCAAAACCAATGGCAGTGGTGAAATTGATCATGAAGATAGCCGTTCCAATTTTTGAAATAACATTGTGAATACCTTTCATTTTATCTCCATGACTTTTATATTCCTCAAAATATTTTTCAAGCATGAAAATGCAATTGGGAATTCCTAAAACCACAATAAGGGCTGGAATTAAACTTGATAACAGCGTTAATTTATATCCAAAAAGAGCAATCGTTCCAAATGAGAATACCACTGCGATCCCTACAATCAACATGGAAAGCAAAACCGCTTTTAAAGAGCGCACAAAAAAGAAGAGAATTCCCGCAGTGATTAGCGCTGACAACAGCAAGAATACATTGATTTCTTTCTCTAATTGGGCGCCTATCATTCCGCGCACATAAGGTAATCCTGAATATCGGAATTTGATGTTGTTGGCTTTGGCAAATTCTTCCATTTTGTGAAACACGTTCAAAATGAACTTGTTTCTTCGGGGAGTGTCGAGTGAATCCGGATTCAATGATACAGCTGTAACAGATATGTTAGAACCAGATTTCCATAGTAATCCGTCGTAAAATTTTTGATTGTATAAGAGAGTTTTTATACTATCTACTTCATGCTGCGATGCGGGAAGTTTGCTGACGGCCTGCTTAAATACAAATTTTGTGCGACTGCTGTCCATTCGCAAAACATAAAAGTTGGTGGCAGAAAACACACTGTCTACTGCTGACTCCGTGTTGAGTTTTTGGTTGAAATGATATAATGATTGGAATTTATCTAGCTGGAAAAGATTTTTATCGTCGGTGGCTACAATTATCACATTATCGTTGGCGCCGTAGGTTTTCTTGAAGTTTTGAAATACAATAGCCGTGGAGTCGTCTTCAGGCAAAAGGTTATTGAAGCTGTAGGATATTTCACATTTGCTCCCTTCGTAAGCCATAAAGGCGGTAAGCAGGCCAATTATGATCAGTATAGGTAAACGGTTACTTAAAATGAGACGTGCTATGAAATTCCACATGCGGCCAAAAATAAGAACTATATATGGAGTTCCAAAGGTAGAAGTTCAGCATATTCTTAATTTGTTTGTACTTTAGCGTCCAATTCAGCAAAATGCCCAAAATATATTGGAACGATAGCATCAATTTAGTTAAGAAGTTAACGCTTCGCAGGGCTTGGAATTACAATAAGTTACTGATGAGTTACTATTGGTCAAAATGGACCGGAAAGCTCACCGTTTGGGGGAAACCATTTAGTATTTCAGTTGAACCTACCACATCTTGTAACTTAAGGTGTCCGGAATGTCCTAGTGGATTGCGTGCTTTTACCAGAGATACTGGAATGCTTGAAAAAGAATTTTTTAAAAGTACCATCGACGAGTTATCCAAAGACTTATTGTACCTCATCTTTTATTTTCAGGGCGAACCCTACCTCAATCCCAAATTTTTGGACATGGTGACTTACGCTTCTCAAAAGGGGATTTACACCGCAACGTCAACAAACGCTCATTATTTAACCGATGAAGTGTGTGAAAAAACCATTCGTTCAGGTTTAGACAGGATGATCATTTCTATTGACGGAACAACGCAAGAAACTTATCAATCCTACCGTATCGGTGGTAAGCTGGATAAAGTGATTGAAGGGGCAAAGCGCATGGCCGAATGGAAGAAAAAACTAAAAAGTACCACGCCTCACCTTATTTTTCAGTTTTTGGTGGTACGCCACAATGAGCACCAGATTGAGGAAGTTTATAAGCTGGCCGAAGATATTGGCATTGATGAAGTGCGATTGAAAACTGCTCAGGTGTATGAATATGAAAATGGCAACGATTTAATTCCGCATCAGGAGAAATATTCTCGCTATAAAAAGAATTCCGACGGTACTTTTTCTATTAAAAATAAAATGGTGAACAGCTGCTGGCGAATGTGGCATGGCTGTGTTATCACCTGGGACGGAATAGTGGTTCCCTGCTGTTTTGATAAAGATGCAACGCATAAATTAGGGAGTTTGAAAGATCAAAAATTCCACCAGCTTTGGACTGGTGCTCCGTACAATCAATTCAGAAAAAGCCTGCTAAAATCCCGCTCAGAAATTGATATTTGTAAAAACTGTACCGAGGGCACTAAAGTTTGGGCTTAAAAAAAGGCCGGAATTAATCCAGCCTAGAATTCTTTTTTATGTAGTTCAAAAAATGCTTTTGCAATTTTTTAACCCCTCAACTTATCTAAAAGATCATTGATTACCTGAGCTTCTTTCACAGTAACGCTGCTTTTTAATGCATCCATTTCACTGCTCTTTGCGTCGATGTTTTCCAAAAGATCCAATCCTTTTTTGGTGATAGAAATATCCACGTGTCTTCTGTCGTTTTTATTTTCCTTTCTATCTACAAATCCTTTTTGTTTTAGTTTTTCAACTATTCTGGAGGAGTTAGACGATTTGTCAATCATTCTTTCGCTAATCAACTGATTGTTTGCGCAATTGGGATGCTGACCTCGGAGAATACGCAATACATTGAATTGTTCAGGCGAAATACCAAAAGATTTTAAAGACTGAGCATGCGTTCTGTACAGCCAACTGCTGGTAAATATGATGTTGACAGCAAGTTTATGATACTCACTCGTAAATTTTTTGTTTTGTTTTATTTCGTCTTCAATTTTCATAATGCGTATGCCGGTAAAAATATAATTATTATGCAGCTTTTACAAGTTGAATGTTTAAAGCCAGCTTAATGTCGGCACCCACCATAGCTCCACCTGCTTCTGTAATGGTGTTCCATTTCAGTTCGTAGTCAAAACGATTGACAGCGCCCGAGATTTCAAATCCTACTTTTGTATTTCCCCATGGATCAACAGCGGTTCCTGAATACTCCACATTAAGCTCAACGCTTTTGGTGATGTTGCGAATGGTTAAATCGCCAATTAGTTTGTAATCATTGCCTGTTACTTTTTTAAATTTCTTCGATGTAAAGGTAAGTGCTGGATATTTTTCTGCGTTGAAAAAATCATCAGATTTTAAGTGGCCATCACGTTGTTCATTGTTAGTGTCAATGCTATTGACATCAGCAGAAAAAGAGATTTTAGCGTCGGAAAAATCTTCTTTTTCGCTTTGCATGCTTGCTTCAAATTTCTTGAATCGTCCGGTTACAGTTGTGATTACTAGGTGTTTTACTTTGAATTGCACTTCTGAGTGCGTGGGGTCAATGTTAAAAGTTGCCATACTTTTTGCTTTTAAATATTAAGTGTTAATACAAATGTATAAACATTAATTGTACATACAAGTAATTTAGCAAAAATTTATTTTTACGCTTGCTGATAATGGCTGATCTGTATTTTTTTGATGAAGTTTTAATTACTAACTTCGTCGCTCTTTTTTAAAATTTAAAAACACAGCACAATGAATATTACACAGCAAAAGATTGACGATTTAAACGCCGTTTTGAACGTTGAAGTGCAATTGGCCGATTATCAGGAGAAAGTAGAAGGAGCTTTAAGAAAGCACCAAAAGAACGCGAAAATGCAAGGTTTCCGTCCGGGAAAAGTGCCAATGGGTTTGGTGAAAAAAATGTATGAGCCAGCCATTAAAGTTGAAGAAATCAATCGTTTGGTAAGCAAATCGTTGGAACAATATATTGTTGACAATAAAATTGAAATCATTGGTCAGCCTTTGCCAAAGGAAAACGCTGGAAATACTTACGATTGGCACAATCAAAACGATTTCAAATTCACTTATGAATTAGGGATCTCTCCAAAATTTGAAATTCCTTTAAGCACAAAAATTTCTTTCAGTCAGTACAAAGTGAATATTGACGATCAAATGACCGACAAATTCATCAAAGACATTAGCAGAAGATATGGTAAAATGACTACGCCTGATGTAGCATCTGCTGATGATATGTTGTATGTAGATATTTCTGAATTGGATAGTGCTGGTGTGGAGAAAGAAGGTGGAGTGCATAAAATGACGGTTTTGCCTTTAGAGGAATTGAACAAAAAAGCGGCTGATCTATTTGTAGGAAAAAAGAAAGATGAAGAATTGACTTTGGATCCTTCAACTTTATATGACGACAAAGCGAAAGTGGCGTCTTTACTTGGGATTGATAAAGAGGCAGTAGCTGGTTTGGGCAAATCTTTCAAAGTGAAAATTGTAAATGTAAGCAAACTCGAAGCTGCTGATTTGAATCAGGAGCTGTTTGATAAAATATATGGAGTAGGCGTTGTTACTAATGTTGAGCAATTTCGCGAAAAAGTAAAAGAAGAAACTTCAGGAATGCTTTCTGAGCAGGTTTTGGCCAAATTGAAAAACGATGTGATCAACTACCTTTTGGAAAACGTGACTTTAAATTTGCCGGATGATTTTTTAAAACGTTGGTTGGTAGCGGCTTCTCAAAAACCAACTACTTTGGAGCAAATTGAAAAGGAATACGATCACTATAAAAAAGGTGTGAAGTGGCAGCTAATTGAAAACAAACTCATCAAGGAAAATGATCTTAAAGTGGAGTTTGCTGAATTACAGGAAAAAACCAAAGAATTGGTAAGAGCCAATTTCAAACAATACGGTCAGGAAGTAGATGACGAGCAATTGGCTTCTATAGTAGTGAACGTGCTGCAAAAAGAGGAAGAGCGCAGAAATATCTATGATGCACTTTACTCCGAAAAAATAGTAAATGTTGTTAAGTCAAAATGTAAAGTGGAAGAAAAATCCATTTCTTATGATGATTTTCTTAAATTAGTTTCGGAACAAAAAAATTAATCCAATATAAATTATGCAAATGGACGGTAAAGAATTCAGAAAGTATGCTACCAAACACGTTGGTATCAGCAGCATGCACTT
Organism: Bacteroidota bacterium; assembly: GCA_026390935.1. Taxonomy (GTDB): domain Bacteria; phylum Bacteroidota; class Bacteroidia; order Flavobacteriales_C; genus JAHEZL01. Next base: position 9,808 of record JAPLEZ010000115.1, on the reverse strand, counting down.
AGATAAATACATTGAGTCTTCCATGACTCCTTACATCATAGAAGAGCGTCAGTTGAACGTTGCGCAAATGGACGTTTTTTCTCGTTTGATGATGGACAGAATCATTTTCTTGGGAACAGGAATCGATGATCATATCGCAAACATTATTCAAGCTCAATTGCTTTTTCTTGAATCTGCGGATTCAGTGAAAGACATTCAAATTTATTTGAACTCTCCAGGCGGATCTGTTTATGCTGGTTTAGGAATTTACGATACCATGCAGTACATCAATCCTGATGTAGCTACTATTTGTACAGGTATGGCTGCTTCTATGGGCGCTGTATTGCTGTGTGCTGGTGCAAAAGGAAAACGTACAGCTTTGAAACACTCAAGAGTGATGATTCATCAACCAATGGGTGGTGCACAAGGACAAGCTACAGACATTGAAATCACTGCGAAAGAAATTCAAAAATTGAAAAAAGAATTGTACGATATTATCGCTACACATTCTGGTCAGACTTACGAAAAAGTTTGGGCTGATAGCGACCGTGACTACTGGATGACTTCTCAAGAAGCTAAGGATTACGGTATGATTGACGAGGTTTTGTTCAAAAACGCAAACACGACTAAAAAATAATTTGAATCAATAGGTATGGGCAAGTCGGTAAAAGATGAAATTCGTTGTTCATTTTGCGGAAGAAGCAAAGTGGATACAAATGTTCTTATTGCGGGAATTAGTGGCCATATCTGTGATAAATGTATAGAGCAGGCGCATCAGATCTCGAAAGATGAACTGGCGTCTAAAAATGGCATGGCGATCAACACCAGCATCAATTTATTGAAGCCGGTGGAGATCAAAAAATATCTTGATCAGTATGTGATCGGACAAGATGAAGCCAAAAAAGTATTATCGGTAGCGGTTTACAATCACTTTAAAAGACTTGGACAAACCAATGTTATTGATGATAACATTGAAATTGAAAAGTCGAATATCATTTTAGTGGGTGAAACCGGTACCGGTAAAACTTTAATGGCAAAAACCATTGCTCAATTGCTCAATGTTCCTTTTTGCATTGCCGATGCTACTGTTTTAACAGAAGCTGGTTATGTGGGTGAGGACGTTGAAAGTATCTTGTCGAGATTGCTGCAAGCTGCCGATTTTGATGTTGCAGCAGCTGAACGTGGAATAGTTTTTATTGACGAGATTGATAAAATTGCACGTAAAAGTGACAACGCTTCCATCACCCGTGATGTATCTGGTGAAGGCGTACAACAAGCATTGTTGAAATTATTGGAAGGCTCTGTAGTGGGCGTTCCTCCTCAAGGTGGAAGAAAACATCCCGAGCAAAAACTAACGCAAATCAACACTAAAAATATCTTGTTTATTTGCGGTGGTGCTTTTGATGGCTTGGATCGTATCATTGAAAAAAGAATGAAATCGCAAACACTAGGCTTCAGTGCCAGCAAGCAAATGCGACAGTTCGATAGAAAAAATTTATTGCAACATGTTACTCCTCAAGACATCAAATCTTTCGGATTGATTCCTGAGTTGATCGGTCGTTTGCCAATTCTTTCTTACTTGTTGCCTCTAGACAAAGAAGCTTTGCGCCGAATTTTAACCGAGCCAAAAAATGCCATCATCAAACAATATGTTAAGTTGTTTGAGATTGATAAAATCAAACTCACCATGGACAAAGAGGTGCTGGATTATATCGTTGACAAAGCGATGATCCACAAACTCGGTGCTCGTGGTTTGCGCTCTATTTGCGAGGCCATCATGCTGGATGCCATGTTTGATATGCCTTCTAACAAAGACGCAAAAGAATTTAAGGTTACTCTGGAGTACGCTCAGGAGAAAATCGATAATTCTAAGAGTGAAGGTTTGAAGGTGGCTTAGTGTAATACTAGTAGATCCTGAAACAAGTTCAGGATGACATTACCTGTTCATTTTCTTAAATACATTTTTATTTTTTTTTGAGTATCGTTCACATTGGTCATCCTGAACTTGTTTCAGGATCTACGCTCGAACAAAGGTTTCTTTAAGAGGACATCAACACCAACGCCGCCACTACTGCAATCAAAATAATATACATCACTATTTTATAATTCCTAAATGAGTGTCTTTGGAATTTGTACCATGGATGCCTGTAAACCCAGTGGGTATAGGTGTCGAGGGCTTTATCGAAATTCATGTGCTTTTCAATGTCCTTTCCGAAATGGGGCGGGGATTTGTTTTTATATCGTAATTACTTTTTTTCACCGGTCAACGATTGCATTTTTCTTAATAACACTACTTTTAATTTTCTCAGGATGCGATGCACCTTCACCTTGGCGTTGCTTTCGCTGATGCCTAAAATTTCGCCCAGCTCTTTGAAAGATCTCTTTTCAAAGTATCGCATCTCTATCAACTGCACCACTTCTTCATCCTGATCACTTAAGGTTAATTTCAGCGCCTGTAATTTAATGTCGCTGTAATCATCATCTATCTCCTCAATGAACGATTTCACCACCTGCTCATCAATACTTACGGTTCTTACCTTTGCTGAGTTTCGATAATGGAGGTTGATTTCATTCAATGCGATTCTGTACAACCATGCTATAAAAGGAACGCCTCTGTATTCATAGCGGTGAATATTGAGCATTGCCTTTACAAACGCTTGTTGCGTGAGGTCGGCGCTCAAGTCTTCGTCATTCCCTGCACGTGTGTACACAAAACGGAACACGGTTTTAAAGTGCCGTTTGTACAGCTCCCTGAAGAATTTTATATCCTTCTGGGCGGCTTGAATGATTTGAAGTTCATCCGCGTTATTACTTAATTTTTGTTCGCTCACTCTTCCCGGAGTTTAAGTATAAAATACAAAGGATATGAAAAGTTACAGATGGTCCCGAAGTATTTTTTCAACGCGCTAAATATTTGAAATATTGTTCAACTTTAAATTTTGCCTTTTATGACCTACCTTAGGTGCATGAAATATTTGGCAAGTGTAATTATTATTTCTTTGTTTTTTTCGTGCGCTACCGATGTGTGCAATCAAAGGATAGCCTGGCCTGCTCAAGCAGGATTTCATCATGTTCCCGATACTCTTGTTTTGGTGAGCAATTTGAGTGTATGGGGTTTAAATCACGACAGTCTCTACAAAAAACAAAGTTTAAAACAAATTGAATTTCCTTTGTCTATTGCAAATGGCTCCAGCGCCTTTGTAATCAATGTAGATTCAGATTTTGACACCCTTACTATTTTTCACACCAACACTCCTTATTTGATTTCCAAACAATGTGGTTACGGCTACCAACAAGTGATTGATAGCGTGCAGTACACAAAGCATTTAATTAAAAATTTAACCTGGAAAATTCCGGAGTCCGATAAAAATGACAAAGAAAACATTCAGATATTTTATTAGTGCTGTGCTATTGCTCTTGGCATCTATTGTCGTAGATGCTCAGGATGCTATTGGTCGCAAACATTTTTTGCGCATCAATGTAGATTTGGCCTCGCCAACGTATTCTTATTTTTTTGATAAGAACAGAATCGGTTATGAGGCAATGGCTGAATATTCTTATAATGACACGCTGTTTTTTGTGGCAGAAGGTGGTTATCATCAGTTGATAGACACATTGAGTACTTCATATCAAAGTGCTTCTAATGGTGCCTTTTTGCGCTTAGGAGTTAACCGCAACATGATGAAGTATTACAACAAAAGAGATAGAGATATATTTTACGTTGGGGCACGTTTATCAGGTTCTTTGTACAACACCAATTATTCATTTATCAATGTAAAAGATTCTTATTGGGGCAATGTTTCTTTAAGTCCTCCACCCACTAAAACCTATATGGGTTTTTGGGGTGAAGTCGTTGTTGGAATGCGCATTGAAACGCTAAAAAATTTATTCATTGGTTGGGATATTCGTGGTTCATTTAAGTTGTACGATACCAATCAATCCACTTATAAAACCTTGTTTATTCCGGGATATGGGAATGCGCAAAGCAGTGTAAGTTTGTGGATGAATTATTCGGTGGGGTATGCTTTTTAGAAATTTCCCACAGTTTTCACAGATCGCCACAGATTTTTCTCATACAAATCTGTGGTGATCTGTGAAATCTGTGGGAAAATATTACTTCGCCAATCCAATCTCCCTCAACCTTTGCATTAAAAATTCTTCCACCGTAGCATCTTCAAATTTCTTTGGATGATTTGCATCAACACATGAATCCAAAACTTTTAAACTCATATCAGGATTGCCATGCATAAAGAATGGAATGGAATAGCGAGGCATTCCAGCTTTTGCACTTGGAGGATTCACCACACGATGGTGAGTAGATCGTAATTTCCCATTGGTCAATCGCTCCAGCATGTCGCCAACATTTACCACTAGCTGTTCGGGAACGGCGGTGATGGGAATCCATTTTCCGTCCTGACGTTTTACTTCCAGTCCTTCGGCGCTAGCGCCCATCAATATGGTGATGAGGTTGATGTCGCCATGCTCAGCTGCGCGAACAGCACCTGAAACCGATTCTTCCTGTGTGAGCGGATAGTAGTGGATAGGACGCAAAATACTAATGCCTTTATCGACTTTGTTTTCAAAATAATTTTCGTCTTGCTCCAAATAAATGGCCATTGCTTTTAAAAGTGTTCTGCCAACTTTTTCGAGCTGCTCGTAGGTTTGCAGCGTGTATGCGCCAAAATCTGGAGTTTCTTTCGGAAGAATATTTTCTTGATAATGGGAACTTTCATGATTTGGGATAGAGCGACCGATGTGGTAAAATTCTTTTAAATCTCCAATTTTTCTCCCTGCAGCATGCTCCCGCATTTTTCCGGTATAACCGCGTTGTCCGTGAGTTTTTGTGCCGTCGTATTGTTCTTTGATATTTTGCGGAAGTGCAAAAAATTCTTTGATGCTTTTGTATAAATTATCCTGAAGATCTTCGCTGAAGCCGTGGTTTTTAACTGCGATGAATCCTATGTTGTGGTAAGCTTCGCCGATGGCTTGCGCAAACTGTTTTTTGCTTTGGGCATCTCCGTTAGTAAAATTATTTAAATCGAAGGAAGGTATGGTGTCGTATAATATTTCTGCCATTTTGATTTATATTTATTCCGAAGTTATCAATTTAGTTCAAAGTTTAATGTTCAAAGATTAAAGTTCGAAAGTGGATTTTTGCTAGCTAACATTGAACCTTGAACTTTTAACCTTGAACTTATTTATGAAGTACAATTTAAGCGAACTCCGAGAAATTATAAGAAACAGGCGAACTATCAAGCCTGAAGATTATTCCGCACGCAAGGTCCACAAGGAAATAGTGGTTGAAATTTTAAACAATGCTTTGTGGGCGCCTACGCATGGAATGACTCAGCCATGGCATTTCAAGGTTTTTACAGATGAAGGTATTTCTCGTTTGGCCGATTTTTTAGCAAATACCTATAAAGCCAATACATCAACCGAACATTTTTTGCAAAAGAAATTTGAACAGCTTGGCTCCCGACCTCGACTGGCGACTGTTGCGATTGCGGTTTGTATGAAGCGCCAGGATATTGAGAAAATTGCTGAAATAGAAGAAATAGAAGCAGTGGCCTGCGCAGTTCAAAACATGCATTTAACAGCAACCGCCTATGGCTTGGGTGGCTATTGGAGTAGTCCGGAAGTGATTTATTCTGAAGACATGAAGACTTTCTTAAATCTTGGTAAAAATGATAGATGCCTCGGTGTTTTTTATCTTGGTTATCCTAAAACCGACTGGCCTGCCAGCCATCGCAGGCCATTAGAGTACCAAAGTGAATGGATAGAAAAATAGACTTAACAAAGGAAATTTTTTACTAAATTCGTGCTCCCTTAAAAAAATAGCTGGCAACGGGAACCTTAAGGGGAGTATAATAGTTAAAGGTTCTATACAAAAGAGAAGTTATGAAGAATAACAGTACAGGAAAAGGTTTTAAGGCAGGTACATTCAGATTTATTTCAATAAGTCTGTGGGGGATTTTACCTGGAGTTGTGCAAAGAAAAATTTCCAGAACCTATGCCAATATTTACAATAAGAAATGGACCAAACATTTAATAAAACCTTATTGTAAAGCACATTACGATGATCCAAACTATTTAGATAATTATCTTCCGGCGAGTAGAGCTAATGACTACAGAAGCTTTCAGGATTTTTTCACTCGCATATTAAAATTTCCACCAAAAATAGTGAGCGAAACGGTATGGGCTTGTGAAGGTTTGCTATGTGAATACGGAATGGTGAAGGAATTAAGTTTAGTAAAAGTAAAAGGGGAAAAACGTCATCTTCGTGCTGTATTTGGGCAGGAGGGTCATGCTATTCCTGATGATTACTACTTTTCAAATGTTTTTTTACACAATAATAATTATCATAGAATACACGCCCCAGTTGGAGGAACAGTAAAAAGAATTGAGCACATTCCGGGAGATTTGGTTTTGTTGCGCCCTTGGGCTTACAAAGAACCATCTTTACCAGCATTGAGAAATGAGCGCATCAATGTAGATATTGAAGATAATAAAGGTAGAAAGTGGTACATGAGTATTGTTGGTGGTCCCGGTGTGGGAAGTATAGTGCTTGCCAGCTCTACCTTTGTAGGCGCTTCAGTGATGATTGGAGAGGAAGTGGCTACTTTTCTTTTAGGTTCAACTTGCTGCATTGCTTCGCCTGATCCTTGTGTGAGCTCAAAAGTAGGCGATCAAGTAGAAATGGGTGAACCTTTATAGAGCATGTTGTTAATTATAGGACTAGTCTTCATTTTATTTTTTTTTGGAATTGGTTCCGGATTTATTTCTTCTACGCCTTTAGGGCCTATCAATCTTCTTATTGCTGATCATTATTTATCGCGACCGCGCTTAGCTGTTATTCCATTTATTGTTGGAATCATTCTGGCCGATGTGCTAATTGCCTTTCTTGCATTTTGGGGATATCATGTTTTTGTTGAGGAAACCAATGTAGGTCCTTATGTTGCAATTATAGGTGGAATTATTGTGGTGATACTTGGTGTTGTTGGTGTTATTGGAGCTTATAAATCCAAAAACAATGCAGCGCAATCGCACGAACCTTTACCAAAGACTGCTGGAAAGAAATCACTTGATTTTATAAAAGGAGTGGTGCTTTGTGGATTTAATCCCGGACTGTTACTTTTTTGGATTTTAATGGCTTCTACCTTAGAAAGTATTACTGACAAACTTTTTGGTGCAGGATATGAATTCGACAGCTTATACTATTTATTGGTTTTGGTTGGAATTACCATTGGAGAGATTTTATGGTTCATCTTATTTATTCGTTTATTGAAAATTGGCGCTCAAAAATTCAGCAATAACATTCTTTTTTATATTCGTTTTAGTATTTCTGCTCTCCTAGTTGGACTTGGCTTTTACCTCATTTTAATAGAAGGAAAAGTAATTTAATTTCATTTTTATTTTCAATTTTTTGGAACTTCTTTCTGTACTCTCACGTACTTATGCTTGTATTAACTCTTGTAGCATGAAGATGAAAATGACAATAGAAAATAGCTTCCAGTACAACGAAGTTTTAAAAAGAATAGATGATTTATTAGATAAAGATAATTTAAACGATCGCCAGTCGGATATGCTTAAAACGCTTTTATCAGCTGTTGATCTTTACCAAATGAAATTGTACAAAAATCAATTGCCGGCGTCCATTAAACTGGTGAACGATTTTATGAAAATACAACAGATATTGAAGAACTAGGGGAGTGTATTAAAGCTAACATGCTTTTAAAGCCATCAATCTAACGACTGATGGCTTTTTTATGCTTTATATTTTCGTTGGTGACTATTTGATCAGGGAAACTCTTCCCACTTCTTCGCGGATCTTTCCCCCGTTTTTCCAGTCCGACCAGTACTTGTAATTGATCTTCCACACGTACACATCTATTTGTGCATCACGCAGGTCGTTGTATTTTTTACCATTCCATCCGTTGTTCATATCAGTAGAATGGAAAATCACTTCTCCCCAACGATCGAAGACATATAGTTCAAAGTCGTATATGTTTTCACCTCTTATGTAGAACACATCATTAGTTCCATCATTATTTGGCGTGAATGCATTTGGCGCAAAGATAGAAGAGGGGCAATCTTCAGAAACGGTGACGTGATCGCTGGCTTTACAGCCAAATTCACTCACTAAGTCAACAGTGTATGTACCGCCCTTGCGAACAGTAATTTTTTGTCCGCTTTGTCCGTCACTCCAATTGTACTGCGCTGCAATTGACCCTGCATCTAAAAGTAATTCCGCTTCTGTTAAGAAGCATACCGTAGTATCCTTGATGCCGGCGACTTTAGGAGCATCATGAACAAATACTTCCAATGAATCTGTGGCTGAACAATGTCCACCATTGTTTGCCATGGCATACACCATTCCACCTTCTGATACGGTATTGGTTAAAGCATTACCTGCAGTATTTCCCCATGATAACACGGAAGAGGATGGATTTACTTGAGCGGTGATTTGTGCACTTTCCCCAGAGCATAAATCAATGTTGGGTCCAAGCTCCAGTGTTGGAACAGGAATGAAGGTAGCCCTTGCGGTATCATAGGCCTTACAGCCTTTGCTATCTGTAACAAGCACTGAATAAGATCCGTCAGCCGTTACTAAAATGGTTTGCAAAGAACTAGCATTATTCCACAAGAAAACTGCACCGGCATTTCCTGCATCAAATGTTACTGTATTTCCACTGCATCCAATATAGTCAAACCCAAGGTCAACGATGGGGTTTTGATTAATTGTCAACGTTGCAGAAGTGGAATTTGAGCATTTGTTGGCATCTGTAACAGTAAGATTATATGTGCCGCCATCGCTAACACTTATTGGATTTGATGCACTGGTAAAGCCATTGGGACCAGTCCATACATAAGAACTATAAGCGCCAGCATTAAAAGAATGAGATTTTCCCTCGCAAATTTCTCCAGCAGCAAGGCTTGGAGTAGGTAAATTATTAACGGTTAACAGCACCGCATCATCACCTTGGCAGCCCAATGGATCGGCCACATGCACGCTATAGGTTCCAGCAGCGGCAACATTTACAGGATTAGCGTTGCTAGTGTATCCGTTGGGGCCAGTCCACGTGTAAGTTACGCCTGCACCTGCATAATTTGCGGTGAAGGTCATGGATTGTCCTTGGCATACAGCAGTATCATTGCCCAAATTTATTGTGAGATTGGCATTCACATTAACATTGATGGCATCTGATGCCACGCAATTGGATGCATTGGTTACAGTGATATTGTAAGTTCCACCATTGCTTACTGTAATTGCACTCGTATTGTTGGTGTAGTTGGAAGGGCCAGTCCAAGCAAAGGTTGCTCCTGCGTTCCCTGCATCTATAGTTGTAGTTCCTCCTGGACAAATGGTTTTATCGAGTCCGAGATTTACTGTGGGTTTTGCATTTACTGTTAATACACCTGTTGCCGAAGCTTTGCAGCCTTTTGCATCGGTCACTTGAACAGTATAATTTCCTGGAGCAGTTCCCGTAGTGGTTTGTGAAGTTCCATTTCCATTTGCACTCCAAACATAAGAGGAGTAAGAACCGGCATTAAAAGTTGCAGCAGGATCACCGGCACAAATTGTTTTGTCGGCCACCGTTGGGGTTGGCAATGAATTCACTGTTAAAACTCCCGTTGCAGAAGCTTTACATCCTTTAGTATCGGTCACTTGAACAGTATAATTTCCTGGAGTAGTGCCGCTGGTGGTTTGTGAAGTTCCACTTCCATTGACGCTCCAAACATAAGAGGAGTAAGAACCGGCATCAAAAGTTGCAGCAGGATCCCCGGCACAAATTGTTTTATCGACCACTGTTGGAGTTGGTAATGGATT
>JAPLEZ010000100.1 GCA_026390935.1 Bacteroidota bacterium | reverse complement strand
CCTTGAATCTCGCAAGTTGGCGATCTATGAAAAAAGCATTCTTGGTAAATCAAGCGGCATTTTTACAGTTTCAGAGAAGGATACTCAACAATTGCAATCCTATGGAAATACATCATTTGTTGGCGCATTTCATTCTTTTGATGATATAAGCGCTGTTGAAGGTAAAAGTGATTTCGCTCTCTATCATGGTAAACTCGACGTTGCCGAAAACAATGAAGCAGCACTTTTTTTGGTTCATGAAGTTTTTTCAAAATCCAATTATCCCTTATTAATTGTAGGTTCAAATCCTTCAAAAGAATTATTGACCGCTGCGGCAAAAAGAAAGAATATAGAAGTCCGCACGGGACTTTCAACTCATGAAATTCATCGATTGTTGGCCGAGGCGCAAATCAATGTGTTGCCCACTTTTCAAGCTACAGGAGTGAAGTTGAAATTGCTTTCGGCTTTGTATTCGGGCAGATTTTGTTTAGTGAACGAAGCTATGGTAAAAGGTACCGGATTAGCTGATTATTGCGTTGTAGCGAAAACGCGAGAACAGTGGATAAATGAAATTGAAAAGCTGAAGGAGATGGAATTTACAAAGTCCGATATAGCAAAAAGAAAACATTTGACGTCAGGATTTTACTCCAACAAAATAAACGCTGCTAAGCTTTATGCGTTTATTTTTCCTTCTTCGTGAATTTTCTGATTTTCAAATCTGATGGTTCTTCCTGGATAATTTTTGATGAGGTTGTGATCGTGTGTTGCCATAACTACAGTAGTACCTTCTTTATTGATGTTAAAAAGCAACTTCAAAATTCCTTCTGATGTTTCAGGATCCAAATTTCCTGTAGGCTCGTCGGCTAAAATTATTTTTGGGCGATTCAGCAAAGCTCTTGCGATTGCTACGCGTTGTTGTTCTCCTCCCGATAGTTGATGCGGATATTTATTGTCGTGACCACTTAGATTTACTTCCCACAAAACTTCCTTGATTCGTGTTTCAATTTCATTTTTCTCTGTCCAGCCGGTAGCAGTTAATACAAAAAGCAGATTGTCTTTGATGGTTCTGTCATTTAACAACTGAAAATCCTGAAAAATAATTCCCAACTGACGTCTCAATAGAGGAACGTTTTTGTGTTTTATTTTCTTCAAGTTGAATCCTAATATTTCAGCATCTCCTTCTTTCATCTCTAGTTCGGCGTACAACATTTTTAAGATACTGCTCTTGCCGCTTCCCGTTTTACCGATGAGGTATATAAATTCACCTTCATGGATAGATAAGGAAATACTTTCCAACACTTTTTGATCGCGTTGAAATACATCAACATTTTTTATGGAAATCAATTCTTTCATCAGACAAATGTACTTTATTCAGCCAAAGTATAGAAAAGATAATCATCTTCCAATTGCAGGGAGGCAGTTTTTGATCAATGGATTGATTTTCGTTTTTTTTGATTTCTTTTGTTTGAAATTCAAATCAAGTCTATGAACAAAAACAAAATTTTTTCCATCGCTTTCTGGATTTTTTATTTTGCATTTTGCGTTTTTCAATTGCTTCGTCACGATGTCAGTTATGAAGCTATAGTTGATGTTGACGGAGATGCGAGGACCTATCATTTTTTAGCAGAACAGATTTCTGAAAAACATATTTATGCCGAACGATGGCCTGAGGCGAATCCTTATAGAGCATTTCGTCCGCCTTTCTATCCTATGGTACTTTCAGTTTTTCATTCAGTCGGATTAGGTGATCAGGGAATGATTTATTTTCAATGGGTTCTATGGATTTTGTCGGGCTTATTGTTGTTCAAAATAGCTAAGTTTTTAAATTTTAGTATAGCGGGGTATTTTACTGCTGCGTTTTGGATTTTATGGCCGCCTATCACAGTTTTTTGTTTTTCACTGATGTCAGAAATACTTTACTCTTTCTTATTATTGCTCGCTTTGTATCTTTTGTATCTTGTTAATGATAAAAAAAGGTCGAGGGATAAATATTTGTTTTTTGCTGTTTTAGGTTTGGCTGTAATCACAAGAGGTACTACAATGCCTGTCGTATATATTGGAATTCTGTTTTATGTTTTGTATTCTTTTTTTATAAAGAAAGTCAGCTTCAGTATGCTTATTTCTGTTTTCAAAGGAAATGCAATTTTCACTTTGCCCTTACTTGTTATTCTTTCAGTGACAACGATTAGAAATTATCTAGTGCTTGATAAATTTGTGATGGTCAGCAGTAATTCAGGAACCAATCTTTTTTTGGGAACAACCGATTTTACATGGGAACAACCTGACGAATGGGAGGAGTTAATGACGAATGAAGTGGCAATTTATAATGATTTGAATGAAGTTGAAGCATCGGATAAAATAAAGGAAAAATATAAAAGTAGAGTTCTCGAAAATCCAGTTGGATACATTAAGTTGAAGGTTTCTCAGGCGTTCAAGTATTTAATAGAATTGTCGGCCAAACCTTCCTCTATTTTTGTTGAAAAATCTTCATTACTGCTTAATGGACTGTTATCTGTGTTTTTTATTGGAGGATTAATTGTGATGGTAAAGCAAAAGTTATTTGCACTACTTCCTGTGTTGGCCTTATTTTTCGGATTGTTTTTAGGTGCTGTTATCGTTTTTTACAGTCCGCGTTTTGGTGTGCCATTTTTACCCTTCTATTTTATAATTTGTGGGTTGGGTTTTGAAAAGTATTGGAAAGGAATATTTTCAGAAAAAATCAACTAAGGAGTTTTGATAAAGCTTTCCTATCCGTTTTTCCATTAATACTAAGGGGCAACGCATCTATGTTTGAAATTTTTGTTGGAAGAGCGTGAGCTGGCAGCTTTTCCTGTAAATACTGAAATAAGGCTGATTCGGACGTGCTATCGTAATTTTCCACCACCAAAGCGATTTCCGATTTTTCATTGAAGCACAAGGCTGCAAGATTTTTTGTTTTAAAAAACGACTTTGCGTGAAACTCAATTTCTTCCAGTTCAATGCGGTATCCGTTGATTTTCACTTGCTGGTCGGCTCTGCCAACATACATCAAATTTCCGTTTTCGTTTTCAAAGCAAAGATCTCCGCTACGGTAGTGAGGAACGTTATTGATGCTTGTGAAAGACGCTCTGCTAAGTGCTTCATCTTTCCAATAATTAGAACTTGTTTGATCTCCTGAAATATAAAGTTCTCCATCAATCAATAAAGTGCTCATGTCAGAAATTGCTTTTCCAATGGAGACAATTCCGTTGTGACTTTCTATGGTGCTTGGATCGATAAAATATTCAGTCATAAAAACTGTAGCCTCTGTGGGACCGTAAGTATTTATTGATTTTCCATTTGGAGTGGATGCGCCCCATTTTAACGCAGTATTTTCATAAAGTGCTTCTCCGCAAAACAATGTCCATTCAATTTCCGGCAAAGTGATTTCGTTGAGATAAGGCTCTAGATAGTTGATCACAGAAGGAACTAAATATGCTTTTGTGATTTTATAATCCCTCAGGGTTTTTAGCACCTCCATAAACAAGATCCCTTTTTTTGCAACAACATAAACTGCTGCTCCAACACAAAAGGGGAACAAAGTAGGCAAAACAGAGAAGTCGAATGTGAGTTCAAACATTTGCAGAAACTTGTCTTTTTCGCTGATGTTGTATTTGGGATTGAATAGGTGGGCTTTTGCAAGCGCGTTGATGTTTTTGTGTTGTATGGGAACTCCTTTTGCCTTGCCTGTGCTGCCAGAAGTATACAGTAAGTAAATGTAGTTATCAGGGCTGATTTCATTGTAGGTATAATCCAAAAAACCATTCGTTACCGTTGTAGTTTGAATGAAAACCACTTTGTTTTTTAAACGTTTTTTTAATTCAGATAACTCCTCACTTTCTTCTGCATAGAGCAGAATTTTTAATCCGGAATGCTCTATGATTTCTACACAACGATCAATGGGGTATTTTTTGTTGATAGGGACATAAGCTAATCCCAGCGAGAGAATTGCCCATATTGTTGCATAGGAGTTAATGTGTTCGTCGGTGAACACTCCAATAAATTCTGAACTTGTTATTTCTTTGGGGATTTGTGCTTTAATGGAGCTTACAATACTTAAGAATTCGGAGTATGAATAGCTGGTATTGTTGATGAAAATGGCTTCGCGTTGCGCATGGTTCTTGCAACTAATGATAAAGAGCTCGTAAATATTTTCAAAAGAAGTGCCTTGCATCATGTTGCTGTTTCAATCAAGTCAAATATATAAAAGATTCAACTTGTTTTTCAGTGCTTTGCATACGAACTACGCTGCTTTCATCGTTTGAACATGAGGTGGTTGATAATTATTGAATCTGTATAATTTTTCGGGCTCGGGCTTTGCATACATTTATGATGACTAAAAGTATTTCAGATGAACTTTCGCTTATTCCTTCCGTTTCTAATTTTTCAGTTGTTTTTTTTTAGTGCGTTTTCGCAAAAAACTTCTGCGTATACTAATGTTGATGCGGGTTATAAAAAGGCTGTGGACTTTTACGAAAAGGGAAAGTACAGCAATTCTCAACGAGAGTTCCAAAAAGTTATTTCTGCTGTTAAGGATCCCAATTCGGAATTGAAAATGAATGCTGAATTTTATTCAGCGATGTGTGCCTTTAAGTTGTTTAATAAAGACGCCGCCGATCTTTTTCTTGCTTTCATGGAGCACAATGCGCAAAGTCCTAAAGTAAAGCAAGCGCGCTATTGTCTTGGCATTTATAGCTATCGTTATCAGCATTGGCCAAATACAATAAAATGGTTTGAGTTGGTGAATGTGCACGATTTAAGCGCAGTTGAACTGCCTGAATACAATTTTAAATTGGGCTATGCTTACTTGCAAAAAGGAGATTCGGCAAAGGCGCAAACGCAGTTTTTTTCGGTAAAGGACGAACCATCAGAATTTAAGGTTCCGGCTTTGTTTTATTACTCGCATTTGGAGTATAAAAATGGTAATTACGAAACAGCATTAAAAGGCTTTGAGCAGTTGAAAGGCGATCGTGATTTCGGATCAATAGTGCCTTATTACATTTCACAAATATATTTTCTGCAAAAGAAATATGAAGAGTTAGTAGCCTATGCAACGCCGTTGCTGGATAGTGTGAAACCAACCAGGGCGCTTGAAATTTCACGTTTGATTGGTGAAGGACATTACGGGTTGAGTCACTACGAACAGGCTTTGCCTTATTTGAAAAAATATGTGGAAGAATCTGGGACGAATTCCATCAACGACATTTATCAATTGGCCTTTACTAACTATAAGGTGCGCAACTATCAACCAGCCATTTTGGGTTTTCAGAAAGTGGTTGATAAGGAAACCTCTCTTGGTCAAATGGCCTTGTATTATATTGGTGATTCCTATATGCAGGTTGGAAACAAAGAATCGGCAAGAAGTGCATTTCGTTTTGCTTCAAAAGGCGATTTTGATCCGGTGATTAGTGAAAACTCGACTTTCAATTACGCAAAGTTGTCGTATGAATTGTCGCTGGATCCCTATCATGAAGCTATTTATGCGTTGGAAGACTTCATCAAAAGATTTCCTCAATCGGAGAGAATTGATGACGCCAGAAAATATTTGTTGGAAGTTTATCTCACTACAAAGGATTACAAACAAGCCTTAGGGGCAATTGAAAAAATTCAGAAGAAGGGGCCTGAATTGCAATATGCGTATCAGCGAATTGCATATTTCCAGGCCATTGAAAGATTCAATGATGAAAAAATAATGATGCAGGGGGAGAAGTCTAAAAGCAATTTTAATGAAGCGATTTATTATTTCAATCGCTCAATGACTTATAACATTGATCCTAAAATAACAGCTGAATGCCATTATTGGAAAGCAGAGGCATATTACCGCTTAGATAGTTTGAATAAAGCCTTGACGAACTATAGTAAGTTTTTGTCTTTACCAGAAGCTGACCATTTGCCGGAAGCAAGAGACGTTTATTATAATGTAGGCTATTGTTATTTTACTTTGGCCGAACAACAAGAACAGAGCTCTGAAGGGGCAAAGAGAGATTATTTGAAGGCTGCAGACGCTTTCCGTAAATTCATTTCTGAAAACGAAGGAAGTCGAAACAAAAAACTAAATGATGCTTACATCAAAACAGCGGATTGCTATTTAATTACCCGTAGTTATTTTACAGCTGTTGAGTTTTACAATAAAGCCATCGCGTTGGGATTGGTAAGAACGGACTATGCTTTGTTCAATGAAGCAATAGCTTATGGCTTACTTAAAAAACCAACCGATAAAGCTGATGCGTTGGCAACTCTGATTTATAAATATCCTCAATCTATTTATGCTGATGACGCTGAGTTTATGCTGGGCGATACTTATTTTAAAGAAAATCAGTACGCTAAAGCCATAGAATATTTTCAAAAGGCAATTACTGATCATCCTGGGAATTCTGAATTGGTTCAAAAGTCTTATGTGAAAATTGGATTAGTGCAAAGAAACCAAGGGAATGGAAATGAAGCATTGGAAAATTTTGAAAAAGCAATTAAGGCAAATCCAAGTTCGTCGGAAGTTAAAAATGCTTTGGATTTGCACAAAGCAACTTCAGCCGAAATAGGAAATGCCGAAAGACATGAGCAGTTTAGAGTTTCTATAGGTGTTGCGCCATTGTCGACTTATGAAGCTGACAGTTTGTTTTTCTACGCTGCTAAAATTTTTTATGATAAAAAGGATTGTGATGGGGCAGTTAAAAATTTCGGAAATTATTTGGAGAAATTCCCAAGTGGGTTTTTTGCAGTTGACGCACATTTTTACAAAGCCGAATGTCAATACGACAAAGGGTTGTTTGATGCAGCATTGCCTTCCTACGAGTTTGTGGTAGGTAAGCCAAAAGGCGATAATACAGAGGAGGCCTTGTATAAAGCTGCTGTGATTTATCAAAAGCAAAAAAACAGTGTTGAAGCCAACAAGCATTTCGAGGCGCTGGAGCTAATTGCAGAGGATCCAGCGAATATTTATGATGCTCAATTGGCCTTGATGCGCGATTATGCTAGCGCGGAAAATCATTCAAAAGCAATTGAGTACGCCGACAAGGTTTTAAAAAATGAGAGCAGTGCTGATAATATCAAACAGGAAGCAAACCTGGTTTTGGCTCGCAATTATTTGTCGTTATTCGATTGGGAAAAAGCCCGTAACTATTATTCAGCGGTGAGCGGTGGAACAGAAAACGAAAGAGCAGTGGAGGCTAAATATTCTTTGGCTTATATCCTTTATGTTCAGCAGGATTATGATGGATCCATCAAAGATATTTACGCTTTTGCCAAAAAATTCTCGAGCTATAAAAAATGGGTGACCAAAGGCATGTTATTGTTGGCAGATAATTTCATTGCCAAAGGGGATTTGTTTCAGGCCAAGTCTGTGCTGACAACAGTAATCGACAATTACAAGGGAGAAGATTTGAAACAGCAGGCGGTAGATAAGTTAAAGTCTATTGAGAAATCAGAGCTCCCAACGCAATCTGCAAATCCTGAACAAGATATTATCATTGATTTCGGTGGCGAAAAAGCACCGCAATCTAACACAGAAAACAATGGAAAATAATCAGCAAAAGATCGTAGCAATGAAGCAGTCAACACATAGAAATCTGCTTTTGTTTTTATTGTTAAGCACAGCTTCAGTGGGCTTAGCTCAAACTGTTGCCGATGGCGCTGAAGTGAAAGGCGTGAGTGATTTAAAAGTGGAGTCTTCGCAAAAAATTTCTGAAAATCCTTCTTTTGAGGATTCTGTGAAAATTAAATCCGAATTAAAATACGGCATGGTAGAGCGAAAGGCTCCTTCTGTATTTGTTCCTAAAGCCATCAATGCCCCAAAATTAGGAACAGATAAAACGGCAGTTCCTAAAATGTACAATGGGTTGATGAAGGTGGGTTTGATTGATTTCACCACTTTACCTGTGATGGAATTGACTTATGGTTCTAAGTATTCGAAGGATTATGTGTACACAATAAATGTGGATCATTTTGCATCTGATCTTCGGACTGCGGCTTCCAGCAAAACAAATCCTGCTCGCAACACCGAAACCGGAATTCAGGCTTCTGGCAAGAGATTTTTAAAAACCTACACACTTTTTGGTGACTTCAGCTATAACTATAATACCCGCAGATACTATGGTTCTGATTATGGATTGGATACTTTGAATCCCGATCTCTTGAAACAATATTTTGGCATTGGTCATTTGCAGGGCGGATTCAAGAGCAATTATAGAAAGGAGTCGGATTTGCATCACAAAGTAACTTTCGATTATTACAACATTTTTGATGCTTTCAATATGCAGGAAAATAGAATTTCCGTAACTGGAAATGTAGCTCCAACTGTTGCAGGGTACAAAGGCAATGTTGATGCTGCTGTAGATTGGTTTACAGCTTCCAACAACGCTGGCACAAAGTCCTCATGGTTGGTACAAGTGAGTCCTGGGGTCCATTTCAAAGGAGATCGCTATACTGCAAAGGTTGGGATTAATACTTATGTGTTAGTAACGGACAGCACGCGAGGGCATATTTATCCCTTTGCTGAAGGTGAGTATGCTTTAATTAAGGATGTATTTATGGTGTATGCTAAATATCGTGGATATTTTGAGCGTTACGATTATCTGCGTCACATTGAATCTAATCCCTTTTTCGGGACTTCGTCCCCATTAACCAATACCAGTCACCTTAATAATGTGTTTGGAGGAATAAAAGGGAACATCAGTTCTAAAATTACTTTCAATACTGGGATTGAGTTTGATAAGATGAAAAATCTCCCACTGTATATAAATGACAATGCTTCATTTGGGAATCGTTTGTTTACTGTGGCTGTTGATGATGTGACTATGTTCAGGTACTTCGGACAATTGTCGTGGGACATGCAAAAAATTCAACTTTCTGTGAAAGGAGATTATAGAAGTTATACTGCTTTCCATGAAGTGAAAGCATGGCATTTACCGGCCGTAGAAATTGGTTTCTCGGGCAGATACAATTTTCAGGATATGGTGTTCGCAAAAGTGGATGTGTATTATTTGGGTGAACAATTTGCTCGGGGAGCTTATGATGGCACAACATATTCTGCTGAAAAATTACCAGGAATTGTGGATGCTAATATTGGCATAGAGTACAAGTACAACAAGCGAATTTCTGCTTTTTTAAACGTTAACAACATGCTTAATAAGCAATACCGCAGATGGAATCAATATCCTGGTTATGGTATAAATTTCCTGGGTGGATTTACCTACGCTTTTTAGTAAAAAAACAGGACTACTCCAATATGTTAATTCTTTGTTGAAAAATCCTTTGAATATGCAGTAATTTCAAATGATTTAGAGATTTAAAAGTGGTATATTCGCATCACTAAAAAAATCTTTAATAATGAGTACAGTAGATAATTCATATTCGGCGGATAGTATCCAGGTCTTGGAAGGCTTAGAAGCGGTTAGAAAAAGACCCGCCATGTACATCGGTGATACAGGTGTAAAAGGATTTCACCACTTGGTGTACGAGGTTGTAGATAACTCCATTGATGAGGCCTTGGCTGGTCACTGTAACGATATTCATGTTACCATCAATCCAAACAACTCAATTACTGTTTTAGATAACGGTAGAGGTATCCCTACGGCACATCACAGTAAGGAAAATAAATCTGCGCTGGAGGTTGTAATGACGGTATTGCACGCTGGTGGTAAAGTCGATAAAGATTCATATAAAGTTTCCGGTGGTTTGCATGGTGTGGGTGTTTCCTGCGTAAATGCTTTGTCCATTGATTTGAAAGTTCGTGTTTTCAGAGAAGGTAAAATCTGGCAACAAGAGTATTCTTGTGGAAAACCAAAGTACGACGTTAAAATCATTGGGGAAACAGAAACAAGAGGTACTGAGGTGACCTTTTTACCGGATGCAACGATATTCACTGAAACAGTTTATTCATACGATATTATTGCAACCAGAATGCGTGAATTGGCCTTTTTAAATAAAGGCATTAAAATCACTTTGCTGGATTTAAGAGATGAAGAAAAAGATGAGCAAGGAAATCACCGAACAGATGTTTTCTTTTCTGAAAGAGGATTGCCTGAGTTTATTGAATATTTGGATGCTGCTCGTGAAAAACTGATTCAGGACGTAATTTACTTTGAAGGAGAGAGAAATGGTATTCCTGTGGAGGTTGCTATGCAGTACAACACTTCTTATACTGAGAACATCCATTCTTATGTAAATAATATCAACACACATGAAGGAGGGACGCACTTGGCGGGATTCAGAAGAGGTTTGACCAGAACTTTAAAAACATATGCAGACAAATCTGGTTTGCTTTCTAAATTGAAATTTGAAATCAGTGGTGATGACTTCCGTGAGGGATTAATCGCTGTTATTTCAGTTAAGGTGCAAGAACCTCAGTTTGAAGGGCAAACCAAAACCAAATTGGGAAACAAAGAGGTTGCAGGTCCTGTGGATCAGGCGGTAAGCGAAATGTTGGCTAATTATTTAGAAGAACATCCAAACGAAGCTTCCATCATAGTAAGTAAAGTTATTTTAGCTGCTCAAGCGCGTGTTGCTGCAAATAAAGCTCGCGAGATGGTGCAACGTAAAAGTGTTCTTTCTGGAGGTGGATTGCCTGGTAAATTATCCGACTGTTCTGAAAAAGATCCTTCTAAATGCGAGATCTACCTTGTCGAGGGAGATTCTGCAGGTGGTACTGCTAAATCAGGAAGAGATCGTCGCTTCCAGGCTATTTTGCCATTGAGAGGTAAAATCCTCAACGTTGAAAAAGCAATGCAGCACAAGATTTTTGAAAACGAAGAGATCAAAAATGTTTACACAGCGTTAGGTGTAACGGTGGGTACCGAAGAAGACTCTAAAGCTTTAAATTTAACGAAGCTGAGATACCACAAGGTAGTCATCATGTGTGATGCCGACGTGGATGGTTCTCACATCGCTACATTGATTTTAACTTTCTTCTTCCGCTACATGAAAGAAATGATTGAGCAGGGATACATATATATAGCAACTCCTCCGCTTTATTTGGTGAAAAAAGGCAAAACAGAAAGATACTGCTGGAATGAAGAGCAGCGTGAGGAAATTGTTAAAGAATTAACTGCCGGTGGAAAAGAAACAGGAGTTAACATTCAACGATATAAAGGTTTGGGAGAGATGAACGCTGAGCAATTGTGGGAAACAACCATGAAGCCTGAAAACAGAACTCTTCGTCAAATCACTATTGAAAATGCAGTAGAGGCTGACCGTACTTTTGCTATGTTAATGGGTGATGAGGTTCCACCAAGAAGAGAGTTCATTGAGGCTAACGCAAAATATGCTAACATTGACGCATAATTTGCTTCTTAAATAATTCACAAAAAAGAAATCCATGATTCTAACAAATCATGGATTTCTTTTTATGTTTTCTCTCTTGAATGACAATTACACTTGACACTGAAATAAGTTTCAGATCTGCGTCGACATGCTATTTTAAAAACAACAAAGCCTTTCGAAATCTCGAAAGGCTTTGTCAATAAGGAATCAGTTTTTATTTAAGGTATTGAACAGAAGTTGCATTTCCTGATGCATCTACATTGATCATACACACTGGGAATTTTTTGTCTTTGCTTACCCAAACATAAGCTTTACTGTTGATCAAAGGGAATTCTGGAGTTTTAAATCCGGCCAGTCCTTTTATCATAACTGTGAAATCCGTCCAAGTTCCGTTGGCGCGACCTTCGTATTTTTCAACTAGGGTTCCAGGAGTGAGCTTGTATTTTACACAATCATAAGTTCCACTGGGTGTGGTTATTTTACCGCAGCCATCAATTACGAAGCTGTTTGACCCTGTTAACGTTGCTCTTATCGAGTCAATTACTACAAGGCCGCTAAGTAGAGTAGTGTCATACCTCATAGTTACTCCGGCACTGTAAGTGTCATTGAATGAGCCTCCTTTTTGTAAAGGATAAGGAATAAAAACAGCAGGATCAGTAAATGCTGGTGTGATAGAGATGTTATTGATGATAGGAGGTAATTCAGTAGCTATAATAGAAATTCCCGTTGTTGATTTGATTGCTGCAAGATCCAATCCTTGGGCAGAAATAATCATGTTTGCCGACGGAAAGGCTGTTCCTAATGTCGTTGACAAACTTGACATAAATTGAAAAGTGTCTTGTTGGCTGCTTATAAGTGCAGAGAAATCCCAAGTTTGAGCACTTCCTGTTTTTTTAAATAAGTTGGTGTCATTGAAACTGTTGTCGGTTCCTAAAAGAAATAGATCACCGGCAGCGGGACCATCGTTGCTGCTGATAGACATTGTGCAAGGGTCTACAGTATTGCTGCTGTTATCGCCTTCATTGGTTTTGTCTGCCGTTTTTTTACAGGAGGATATTACTACACTGGCAGCTAGGAGCAACAAAAATGTTTTTTTCATAAGTTAAATTTAAGGTATACCTGTTTACAAGACGACAATCATAAAATTAGTTGCTTTAAACTAGCTATTTTTTCCGCATGTTTTATCATTTTTGCGAAAAATCACGTACGTTTGCATCTCTCAAAAATCAATAAAATTTAAATCTTATATATATGAAAATTACCGTAGTAGGTGCAGGAAATGTGGGCGCAACATGTGCTAACGTTATCGCGCACAAAGAGTTGGCTAATGAAGTGGTTCTTTTGGATATCAAAGAAGGTACTGCTGAAGGGAAATCTTTAGACATGTGGCAAACTGCGCCAATCAACATGTATGATTCAAAAATCATCGGTTCAACCAATGATTACTCTAAAACGGCTGGTTCTGAAGTGGTAGTGATTACTTCAGGTTTACCAAGAAAACCAGGAATGTCACGCGATGATCTTATCGCTACCAACGCTGGTATTGTAAAATCAGTAACTGAAAACGTTATTAAATATTCTCCAAACGCAATTATCATAGTGGTTTCCAATCCTTTGGATGTTATGACATATTGCGCTTACTTAACTGCAAAAGCGCCAAAGAATAAAGTAATGGGAATGGCTGGTATCTTGGATACTGCGCGATACAGAGCTTTCCTTGCTACAGAATTGAATGTGTCTCCAAAAGATATCCAAGCAATATTGATGGGTGGTCACGGTGATACAATGGTTCCTTTGCCTAGATACACTACTGTTGGTGGTATTCCAGTAACTGAGTTGGTGGCTAAAGACAAGTTGGATGCTATCGTTGAAAGAACAAAAAAAGGTGGTGGTGAATTAGTAAATCTAATGGGAACTTCTGCATGGTATGCTCCTGGAGCTGCTGCTGCTCAAATGGTTGAAGCTATTGTAAGAGACCAAAAAAGAGTTTATCCTGTTTGTGCGTGGTTAGAGGGTGAGTATGGTTTGAAAGATATTTTCCTTGGTGTGCCGGTAATCTTAGGAAAAGGTGGAATTGAAAAAATCATTGAATTACAATTGACTGCTGACGAGAAAAAATTATTGGCTGATTCAGCTGTTGCCGTTAAAGAGGTAATGGATGTTTTGGACAAAATGGAGAAAGTAGCATAAATATTTATTGGTTGATTATCAGAGGCCGCCCGACTAAGGCGGCCTTTTTTATTAAATAGGGTAATCAATTTTGTGCTTTTAACGTTAAACCTATAAAACCTGACTTATGGAAGAAAAATTATCAAGAGAAAGGATTTATACTCTTATAGAGGAAAAAGCTTTTCTGAAACAAAAGGTGTATAGGAACACTCTGCAATCTTTCTCAGCACTGAACGATAGTGTTAAAGAGATATATCACGACCTCTACACAAAATTCAACCAGCCCGATAAAGGTGTTTTTCTGGAATACAAGAAACACGGTGAATTTGAGGTCCGACTGAAAATAGCTGGCGATACCATCGTTTTTATAAAAGCCATTCTATTTATAAAACCTCTTATATCAGCGATGATCATCAAAGGGTATATTGCGGAATTATTAATGTGTATAATTTTCTTTCGGATTCCTTTAAATACAATAGAGTGAATGATCTAGGTTATTTAATCGCCCGTGTTTTTATTAATAAGGACAATCATTTTTTTGTAGAAGGCAAACGGCAGTTGAGTTATTTGTACAACGATTTTTCTAACAATGAATTCACCAAACAGTCCATCGTTGCTGTGATTGAGTCCATTATTTTATACTGTGTCGGCTTCGATTTATTAACCCCTCCTTTCGGTGAAGTGACTGAAGTAAGGGTGAGTGAAATGGAAGAGGCAAGTCAGAATATGAAGGTTTCTACAGGTAAGCGTCTCGGATTTAAATTCAGTAGTGAGGACGATATTACTTGAAAAATGAAGCTTTCTGCATAATACCAAGAAAAAAAGAAGGTGTGATATTTTGTAATTTTAAAAAATATCATACCTTTGCTCTCCCTTTTTAAAAAGAGGGGCATTTTATGGCCCGTTCGTCTAGGGGTTAGGACGGCAGATTTTCATTCTGTTAACAGGGGTTCGATTCCCCTACGGGCTACAATAAGTGTTTTGGTTGAGAGCGATCGACACTAAAATATAGAGAAGAGAGAATAAATATTTTGATTTAGAAATTATGGCAAACCACGCATCGTCAAAGAAAAGAATCAGGTCTAACGAGGCCAAACGTGATCGTAACAAGTACTATCACAAAACAACGCGTAATGCTTTGAAAAAGGTAAGAGAGACTTCTGACAAAACAGAAATCACTGAATCTACACCTAAGGTGATCAGCATGATTGATAAATTGGCAAAAAGAAATATCATTTCTAAAAATAAAGCTGCCAACTTGAAATCTCAGTTAATGAAAAAAGCAGCAGCGCTTTAATCAAAGAAATTTAATTGTAAATTAGGCCCTCTCGATTCTTCGGGAGGGCCTAATTATTTTATAGATGTTGCATTCGTATTTAAGTACCAAGAACACCATTAAGGATTGGTCAGAACAAGACCGTCCAAGGGAAAAGCTATTGCTGAAAGGGAGAAAGAGTTTATCGGACTCGGAGCTACTGGCCATTATTATTGGCTCGGGAAGCGCTAATGAAAGTGCCTTGGATCTTTCCAAGAGAATCATGGCTTCGGTCGACAATAAAATAGACCTGCTGTCAAAAATATCCTATTCAGAACTACTTCGCTTCAAAGGTATTGGTCCGGCAAAAGCTATCAATATTCTTTCTGTGCTGGAAATGGCTTCTCGCATCAACAATTCATTGCCACAGGAGCTTGATAAAATAACATGTAGCGAGGATATTTTTTCATTGTTAAAAAATGATTTTGCTGATTTACAAGTAGAGGAGTTTTGGCTAGTGCTCCTAAATACTGCCAATCGGGTAATCGACAAGCGGCGGATTGGAATAGGCGGGGTGTCGGGTGTAGTGGCAGATGTTAAGGTGATCATGAAGCATGCTTTGGATCACATGGCTTCTAGTATTATTATCGCACACAACCATCCTTCTCATAATAAAAAAGCAAGTAAACAGGATGTCGATTTAACACATAAAGTGAAGGATGCTGCACGCTTGATGGATATCTCTTTATTGGACCATCTTATTTTCTGTGGTGCGGAATACTTTAGTTTTGCTGATGAAGGGATCTTATAAATTTGAAGCAATGGTGGCGGCCAAAGTGCTAAATTCTTCTTTAGTCAATTGAACACGCGGATTTGAAAAATTTAAATCCCCCATGTCTTCCAAAGGCACCAAATGAATATGTGCATGTGGTACTTCCAGGCCTATCACGGCAATGCCAATTCTTAAGCAAGGAATAGTTTTTTCAATGGCTTTTGCTACCTTCTTTGAAAAGACGTGAAGATCGGCCAGTAACTGATCTTCCAGGTCAAAAATATAATCAACTTCCATTTTAGGTATCACTAAGGTGTGCCCTTTTTTCAGGGGATTAACATCCAAAAAAGCAATGAAATTTTGGGTTTCAGCAATTTTATAACATGGAATTTCTCCTTTGATGATTCTGGTAAAAATACTCGACATGGACTTATCTCGTAATTTTCACGATTTCAAATTCCATTTCGCCTGTTGGTACTTTTATAGTGGTTTTGTCGCCTACTTTTTTGCCCAGTAAACCTTTGCCAATTGGAGAGCTTACCGAAATTTTGCCCGATTTAAAATCAGCTTCGTTTTCAGCTACTATAGTATATTTCATTTCCGCCTTGGATTTTGTGTTGCGGATTTTAACTGTAGACAAAATAAAAACCTTTGAAGTGTCAATTTTTGACTCATCAATCAATCGTGCATTGCCTAAGTCGCTTTCTAATTTGTTTATTTTTACTTCCAATAAACCTTGGGCTTCTTTTGCAGCATCATATTCAGCATTTTCCGACAAATCTCCTTTGTCTCTTGCTTCTGCGATTTGTTGTGATAATTTTTTGCGTTCTGATGTTTTAAGTTGATGCAACTCTTCTTTAAGTTTTTTCAAACCTTCCTCGGTAAAATAAATCATTTCAGACATAACAGTAGCTTTAATCTATACAAAATAAAAAGAATCCCAATTGCTAGGGATCCCTCTCTAAAGCGTCGAAATTACGAAATTATTTTCAAAAGCAAAAGAAAAGAGGAAACGTAAAGCAGTGAAATTAGAAGCTGATTCTTGCGCCAAAGCTATGTGTTCCCTGAAAAGGACTGGTGTCGCGATAGGAATAGTCAAAAGCAAAAACCATCTTCTCTTTATAAGGCAGTTCTACTGAAAAACCAGCTGTTGGTCCAGTTAAAGCTGTAGTTCGTGTAGCCACATTAAAAATGCCGTCTTCGTACACAAAACCTGTGCGTGCCATGAAGTATTTTTTAAAGCGATATTCTACTCCTACGCAATACTGATCTTTCATGAAAGCATTGGAAACGAAAGTTGCCTGTGCAAATAACTGATGGCTTGTACCTATGTCAAAGCGGTAGTGAGCGCCAATATTCATTAGTAGTGGAAGCTCAAAAGCTTGGGAACGCGACTCCAATGTTACTTGTTGTCTGTCGGCACTAAACATAGCTTTTACAGATAAGCCGTCACCGGTGTATCGCATTTTCGGTCCGGCATTTTTCAATGCAATTCCAAATCCAATGTTCTTTTTCTTTCCAGTGATGTATTGAATTCCGGCGTCAATGCCCATACCTAAACCTTGGATATTGGCAATTGCTTCAGAAATAACACGTAGGGTAACTCCTCCCGAAATACTGCTGGTGAATTGTCGGGCATAGGAGGTGCCGATGTTTATGAATTGCGGACTGTACGTGCCAATGCCTCCATCAGGCAAGTCTACCGTTGTAATGGGAATATTCCCCATACTAAAAGACATAATGCCAAATGCAATGTAATTTCTTTCACCAAGTTTCTGACTGAAACCAAAATTATTTATGTTGATATCAGTTCCCTTCAACCAGCTTGTTCTGCAAAAGATCAACTCAGTTCCTTTGGTTTTTGTGATTCCTGCAATGTTGATGAATTGCGATTCCAAACCTTCAATGCTAGATGTACTAGCATTTCCTAATGCCGATGAGCGTGCATAAGGATTAATGAGCAATTGCGTGGCTCCGGCTTCTCCTGACCTGTCTCCGTTTCCAGCAAACAATGAATGAGAGCACAACAAGAGGATCAATATTTTAGCTGTTCTTTTCATTAAAAAGTACTCAAATCAGTTTGTCGCATTACACCGAACCATTTCAATATTTTTTCTCCAACGCCTTCAACTTCCACGTGAACAATGTAAAAACCTGAAGCAATTGGAATTCCCGCATCATTGTCGAGATTCCATTCCACATTCGTCGTTGACTTATCGTCCTTGTTAAAGGTTTTAACCAAGGTTCCGTTTAGCGTAAAGATTCTGATTTTACATTTGTCCGGAAGATTGACGATTTTTACAATTCTTTCCAATTGACGTTCTTCATAGGCTGAATAGCCATAATATGGATTTGGAACGATGTTGATTTTATCAAGGGCAAATTTTGCAGAAGAGCGATCTCCTGTAACAGCTTTTATATCTGTAGTATTAAAAGTAAATTCAGGCAAAGGAGCACCGTTGCTGGTTGCCGCATATGGTTTAGCTACTCTAATTTTTATGTGTACATCGGAAGGAATATATCCAAAAACCTCATTCGCTAGAGGGTATGCAAATACCCATTGAATATCTTTAATAGCCTTTGTTTTTTCGTTGATATTATTGGCAGAAAGTTTAGCGCGAACATATTCACCATGGTCATAAGTTGGAACATCTTTAGCATCTTGAAAAATGAATATGGAATGCATACCTCCAAATACTGCATCCATCACTTTAAACGTGTCTATTTTGCTGTTGAAATCCTTGTTGGTAGGATTCCATTTCATATCTCTACCGTGATTTTCAATTTGTCCGGAATTTTCTCCAAACGCCATATTGAGTCGGTGTCCGCTTTCAACATTGATGGCATAGCCTGGAAACCATCCCATTCCAGTGGTTCCTGAATTATCAGGATTGCCTTTTTTATCAACGGATGGAGATTTTCGTAAATCTAATTTACCAGCATTTCCTTCGCTTAGCAGCGAGCTATCACACATTTCAAGCACTGGACAGCGCGTCCATTTTGAAGTGTCGGAGGTAATCACAAGGTCAACAGACATTAAATTACTGATCTTGTTTTGAGTGAGGGAAATCGACCAATTCCACGCAGGACCATTTCTGTCGTGGGAAGTCAATCGGTATGGAGCAATGATCCCTTCCAATATCTTTTCGTAATCCTGATTAACATCTAACTTATTGTTTTTGTTTGTTCCAGGGGTTTCATCTTTATCGCCTGCACCAGAAAGTATCCAATCTTGAAAAACAGGAGAGCCATCTAAATCTTTTACTCCGCTCAACCATGCAATTCCATTCCCGTCTTTGCCGAAAGTCATGGATGAACCCACGTATGCATTGTTTGTCGCTTTTAAATCCCCAGGGCCATAGTTTTGAAAAGCAGTAACCGAGAGGCCCCATTTTTTTATAATTTGTTCGTTGGCTGATCCGATGTTTTTTTCAGCAAAAACCGTGTCGTTTTTCTCTTTGTGGATAAGCATCCAATAAGCATCTTTTAAATCGTTGGCGGTAATGGTATCCAACATTCTGAAAATGAAATTTCCATCGGGAACCAGCAAAGGGTCAATCACTTTTATATTTACAGGTGCTCCATCATTAGCGTATGTGACGGTGGAAGCAGTATTGTTCGCCAATATTTCAGTAATGGTTTCAGGAGCTAAATTGATGAATTCTCGGCCATGTCCTTTTCCAGCTACTCTAGTGAGTTTGGCCTGCAGTCCATATGAAGAGTTAATTTGTGTTCCACCCAATTCCGGCAATGGATCATGCGGCATTGCATCGTAAACCTTTACATTTCTTCGTCCTGCTTTATATGGTTTTTTCTGTCCATCAAATGACGATGGGTCACTGAATGAAAATTTCTTGTATTCGTTGTATCCATATGCGATCGCCATGTAATAATATTGCTTGTGATTCACTAGCCTATCATCACCTGTAGCAAACATATCCTTTTCAATTTTGAAACTATGAGCAATTCCTTTGTCGTCACCTTTAGCCATTTCCACAGGAACTAGCGCTCCTAGTGCTTCATCTTGATTGTAATTAATGATTTGTGATACATTGTCGTCTAAATCACATTGTGCCACTAAACGAGCTTTTGCAGGGTCATTCAATTCAGATGCAGAAACAGTTGCGGATTTGAGTTGATAAATCTGATAACCTTGAAAGCGATAAAGAGAATCATAGTTTTGTGTTCCTGAAGCATCAATCAGTGGATCAAACTCAGTATACTTTTCAAGATAGTTGTTTGAAGAAGATTTGTTTTCCAATGAAATCAACAATGAATTTTCCATTTCCTGAATATTCATATCAGGTGCATCCGGACCGTTCAATACTTTAAAACAATTGTCAAAAAGAGCCTGAGCTTTATCATCTGCTGCTTTTACTGCTAACACAGAAGCCCATGCTGATGCACCTTGCTGTGCACGCGCCCAAACTGCACCAACCGTGATTTTGTTGACTTGTCCAGATTGCAAAGTAAATGGTCCGGCAGAATGAATAAAACGCAAATCGGCAGGTATATCATTCTCAGTAATTTGCGACCATGCGCCGTAAGATCCAAATTTAGTAGCATCGCTATTATCAGGAAAAGCAAAGTTGGTGCTTACACCATTGGTACCTCCGCCAGTTGGCCAGCCATTGCCCTTGTATTGTAGGTGCGTGCCGTCCTTCCAAATGTTTTTGAGATAATTGTAGAAGTGGGTAGCATTTTGTGGGTTACCCATGTCGGTTTGATCATTGCGGTAATACATGTAATTCGACATGATGATCAACTCGTCCACTTCATCAGTGGTGCCATCTCTGTCATTGTCAATACCGTCGTTTGGATCAGCCTTCGGACCTTGAAAAAAATCGAGTCCAATGGCAGGTGGCGTTTGTCCGTAACCAGCACTTCCTTGATCGGCGCCATCATTGTCGTCAGCATTATAGCAATATCCTAATCCGCGGGATACATCACAACCTATATAGTCATCACGAGGACCACCGAGATCGGGATCCACCCATTGACCGAAATAAGTGTTTTGCATGGCAAAACTCGACTTGTTTTCAATTTCATAATTGTAAAAAGTCATGTTGTTGATTTCGTCATTCGTGCTGAAAGCAAAGGCCTGAGCCTTGATTTGCAGTCCGATGGATTGTCCTCCTGTTTCGGTATGGATATTTCCAACGTCGTTGAAAATCCACCAGATAGTTTCATCTCCATATAAATAACTGCCACTGCAACCTGATTGACCTGAAAGATCATAGTTGGGATAATCGCCTTTTGCAGGATTGTAAATATTGTCGCCATCGGTGTCGTGAAAAGGAGCGAGGAAATAATCTTGTCCCATAGCATTACTTCCATGCGCAGGCCAGTTCATCATGGATTCAGGAACACTAGGATTTTGTCCTGCTTCGTAAGCAGCAACATAATCTTCCACTTCTTTTCTTTTCACTTTGTAGTGCTTGTCGTATTGCAAACATGTAGTGCGGTCAGTACTTACTGTGGTTTTGCTCACTGGTCCGGGCCAGAAATCATTACCTGTTTGACGGTATGTCATTGCTGCCACTTTCAGGTTACCGTTTTGATCTGTACCGCCAATCCATAGTGCACCTGCAAAGAGAGAGCTTACACCTCCATTTTTTGGTATTTCATATTGCGCACTTTTATTCAAATCCCACCACATGTCACCACCGCCTAAAATACGCGCACGAACATTATTCAAACTCAAATCAATTTCACTTGTTGCCGGATCACAATCTGCAGCGTAATACGATCCGTTTTGCTGCGGAAGAAGTTGAACTATGCCAACATTTTCCCTAGCAAATAAAGTGTTTACCACTGCGAGCAGTAAAGCAAAAAAAGTATATTTTATTTTTTCATACTTCATATCAGAAGTTATATATCGCACCTAATTTTATTAACCTTGGTAAACTGTAGTTATTCGGACTATTAATTGCAACCGAATACAAATCGATAAATGACTGGCGGTTTACCTTGGCGTTAATTTCTTGTTGTGAAACCGCGGCGGTAAGGAAGCCGTCGTCGTTCGGGTTTCCAGTGTAGTGGTAAACATTCAAAATGTTTCGCGTGTTTAGTAAATTATTTACCGACAAATAGACGTTGAGTACAGTTGTTTTTTGTTTATCCTTTTCCTGTCCAAATTTAATGACCACGTTTTTATCAGCTCTCAAATCAATCCTGAAAGTCCATGGTAGGCGAGAGCCATTAATTTGACCACTTAATGTTCTGCTTTGACTTTTAGATAAGGCAATGTCTTCTGTAATATTGGATTGTCGTGAATAAGGTGTGCCTGATCCTGTCCGCACTAAAAAATTGATACCTGCACCTGCTAATATTTTTCGTCCCCATGATGGTCCATCATAGTTTTTTCCTTGTCCATATCTATAGTCTACTTCTAGGTTGACGTTGTGTCGTCTATCGAAATCCAAAGGCATTATGGTTCGCAAATTAGGTGATCCTGAATTTAAAATATTTAAACTACTGAATGCACCGCTTCCCGTTCCTTCTGCAAATTGAAGAGTATAGTTAACTCCCATTTTAATGTTTTTAGTTCTGCGCAAATCGTAGGCGATAGATAAGCCTTTTACTGTTCCGAAATCAATGTTTTGAAAAGTCAAGTAATTCACGGGATATGCAAATCTAATTTGAGTGAGTTGCATCATGTCTTTCATTTCGCGATAGAAGGCAGAAATATTAATTGCTGAAGATTTCGTTAATTTTTGGGCAAAACCTAGCTCATAATCTGTAGTTTTCTGAGGTTTCAAATTAGGGTTATTGATTAATCCACCCACCAAATTTTCCATAAAGAGATAATTCATTGGGTCATTTCTTGAAATGCCCTCCATAGGACGTTCGGCAAGAATGTCATAATGAGCAAAAAACATTGCTTCATCTGAAATTGGGAAAGAGAAAGAAATTCTAGGACACACAGTATATTGAGCTTCGTATTTTTTGAAAGAGCTTGCAAAGTCGAAATTACTGGATTTTACATTTGCTTTAGGATTTTCAAGATAAGGAGTAATTGTTCCAGTGGAAGAAGAGGATGCAATAATAGAAGGGTCATTTATTTCAGTTCCTTGTGCATTGTACCAATTGTTGTTTTCATCTCTGAAACCTGTTGCTGTTTTTAAAGCAGCGTTCTGATCGGTAACGTATACTTTGTAATTGTCGCCAATGTTTGTAGGTATGCTTATGCCTTCGTCTCTAGCTTCCTTTGCTGATTTAATGGGGTATAGTGAATAAAGATCGTTTGGCACCATTTGATTTGCGTCGTAACGGTCAACACGAAGTCCAACATTGAAGATGATATCATTAAATACAAATTTATCCTGAATATAACCTGCCATATATATTGGTTGAAAAGCCGGAGCATTTCTGAGTAAGGCATTATTTCCATCCGTTTGTGTGAAGAAATTTCCAAAGGACGCGGAGTTGCTTAAACTATTCCCGAGATAATCATACCCGAAGCCGTTGTATAGGCTATTGTTTCCGCTTTGCAACAATTCTGAAGCATTGAACATACTTAGAGATAGGTCATCTGGGGTAAGGTTGTCTGTGTCCACAAAATCAGTATTGGCATTCCCTGTTTTTGTGCGCACGTTTTCAAAAAAACCGTTGATCACTTTTCCCGTCACTGGATCAATAGTAGGTACATATAATCTGTTGTAATCAACGCTATCACCAACAATAATAGCTGTGCTTTTGTCGAGCTCTATGTTTTTGGCATTGGCCAATTGTCGAGCTACAGTCCACAATCCCATAGGGCTGATGCCGTAGGATCGTATTATTCGTCTTTCATATTCAAAGCCCATATTGACTTCGTGATTTTTAATGTCAGCAAACAAGCTGCCTATTAAGCGGAATTGGTCGTCTTGTGATTTGCTGTATCCATTACTTTGTCGACCTGTATTGTACCATATGTCATATACATGTTGAGGGCGATCTCCATTCAGTAAAGCACCTCCTTTTTGCACCTGTGCATAGTTTTCGTAATTGTCTTTCACGAAACCATTGTAAAAATCATAATATTGTTGAGTGTATCGGGAAGCAGTTTGATTGTTACCGACTTTCAAAAGATCATATTGGGTATCTTGCCAGCCCTGCATATAGTATTTAGCTCCACTTGCTCCTAGGGAATCAAAAGTATACGTTTTTTCTTTACTGGTTTTAAACTGACCAATGTAACCGTATTCAAATATATTGTCACCATGGCTATCGTCTTCGGATGTGGAATTTAACCGGTCGAAATCCACTTGCAGTGTATAATACATGTTTTTAACCAAAGGTTTTTTAGTGTCATCAGTCAAGTCTTCATCCTGTACTCCTATTTTTTGGGACATTTTTGCATATAGCCTCCAGTTGAACACAGTATTCATGGGGTTGTTTTCATAATTTAATAGAGAGTAGTTGTACACGTCCGCATGATTATTAACATAATTAGCATACGCACCTAATGTGAAGTTTAGTTTTTTTGTCGGACGAATTTCTATTTTTGAAGTAAGGGTAAATCCTTTAGAAGCTCCATTTTGATGGGCTTTTTTCCACAGTAAATCATCTTTGGTCAGCAGTTCTGCACGGCGGATAGTTCCTTGTCCGGTAGGAGAAGGAGCCAATGGGTTTTGTTGTAAGTCTGCAAATGCACTGTCTTTTACTGTCCATACTCCAACAGCTGAAGGTCTTGGATCTTGCATGGAGTGCAACTGACCTAAAAGTGAATAGCCTACAAATAATGGTTTAGTTTTCGATTTGTACAATGGTCCAAGAAAAAAGAATTCCATGGTATTGTTGTCATAGCCATCTAAAAATTTAGAGCTTTCGAAGTTCACGCCTTGTTCATGTTTTCGACTAGGTCCTTTCGTTGTCACCACAACCAATCCTCCTGTGGCATCACCATATCTTGCAGGAAACCCTCCTGTAATTACAGTGATTTGTTCCAATCCTAATTTTGGCAACTCAATTGAAGACCTAAGTTTAATGCCATCTACGTAATACAATGTTCCGCTGGCCCTAGAACCACGAATGTTTAACTCTCCACTTCCATTGTCTTCAGCATAAACACCCGCAGTTGTCGAAGCGATATCAGCAACATTGTTTAATGGTGATTTAATAATGTCTTCTGCAGTTTTAGTACTTCCCGATTTAAAGTCAGGATCAATCAGTGGTACTTTATATTTCTTTATTGAGATGGCTTCTGTGACGATTGCCTTTTTTAATACAATATCTAAAAAGGTGATTTTTTCAATAACGATCTGAACCCCCTCTGTTCTTTCCGATTGCAGGCCCATGTATGTGGCTACAACGTCATAGGAACCTGGATTGATTGGCTTAATAGTGAATTCTCCTTTGTCATTGGATTGTGTTGAGGAAACATTTTCCCCGTTTTTTTGAACACTGACTTCGGCATACATTAAAGCATTTCCAGCTTCATCTTTTATCACTCCCTTAAGCGTACCTGTTTGGGCTTGCGCCGCCAAAGGCAACAATAAAATGAGTAAAACACGAAACAGTAATTTGGCCATAAGGGGCTGTGATTTCAGTTTAACGACGGCCAAATATAATAAAATGCCCGAGGCTTAAAAAAGAAATTACTGTCCTCAAAAAACAGTGATGTAGCCAGTTTTGCTGTAGTCCTTGATGGAAATGATATAGTAGTATGTACCTGGGTTTACCCACTGTTTGGTCAAATTGCTTTTTCCGTCCCAACACTCCCCGTATGCATAGGCCTTATTTTCATACATCAATAGGCCCCAGCGGTCATATATTCTCAGCGACACACAACCCTGAAATTCATCTTTTACTTCCACAGAGAAACAATCGTTGATGTTATCGTTGTTTAAGGTTAATACGTTGCCATTGGCAATTGTTACTGCATCGGATATACTCTTGATGTCAAGGGAAAGGCTCATGGTGTCATGACAAATTCCGTTGTTGGTAACGATTAAGCTCGTTTGTACGTTTTTGCCAAATGGATAGGTGTGTTGAGGTACTTTTTCGCTTGATATTGTTCCGTCTCCGTAAATCCACAATTGTGAATCGGCATTTATAGAAGTATTGGTGAATTCGGTTCGGAATCCTTCACAACTCGGAGTTTGCTTCACGATGGAGAAAACAGAAGTGGGCACTATGTTTAATGATATTTGGAAAGAAGCGGTATCAATACATTTATACGAATCGGTGACTTCCACATAATACGTAGTTGGACTTATGGGTTTTGCCACCGGATTGGCAATGGTGCTATCGCTCAAACTTTCTCCTGGCCACCATTTGTATTTAACACCTCCCTTTGCCCAAAGTTGTTGGCTACTTCCTTCACAAATAAGGGTGTTATCTAGTGTGAAAGCTTGAGGGGTGTGCACTACAACTTTTATGGAATCTTTCTTTTTACAGCCTTTTACATCTGTAACTAACAGCGTGTAGACTATGCTTTTAGTGGTGTAAACCAAAGGATTTTCGATGGTACTATCGCTCAATCCTGCAGAGGGCTGCCACAAATAAGTGCCGGTTCCAGATGCCTGTAATTGAATGGTGTCGTTCACACAAAGTCCGGTATCCAGTCCAGCAGTAGAAATAGGAAGAGGATTAACCACAACTTCTATGCTGTCTGAATTTTTACAAGAAAACACATCTGTTCCCATAACTTTGTAAAATGTATTTTGTTTCGGAAATACTAATGGTGATTGAATGTTGATGTTGTTTATGTTTCCTGCTGGACTCCATATGTAACTCAAAGCCCCAACAGCATTAAGTTGAGTGCTGTCGCCAAAACATATTTCACTTTTGGAAGAAGATGCGATTACGGGAGGTAATGCATGCACAGTGAGTATCATAGAATCTAGACCTGCGCA
This sequence comes from Bacteroidota bacterium, assembly GCA_026390935.1. Lineage (GTDB taxonomy): Bacteria > Bacteroidota > Bacteroidia > Flavobacteriales_C > JAHEZL01. Next base: position 26,441 of record JAPLEZ010000100.1, on the reverse strand, counting down.
GGTATCATTTTGTGAGTATAAATAGTATTTGGTGGTAGTTGCTGGACTGGCCATCGGATTGGGGATGTGAGAATTACTTAGGCCCGTGGCGGGTATCCAGCTGTAGGTGGTGTTGTTGGGTGCTTTCAGGTTTCCGCCAATTTTAACACTGTCATTTAAACAGATACTGGTGTCTGGACCGGCATTGGGTGGAACGGTCCCAGAAGCCAATACAAATACAGTGTCGAATGCATTACATCCTTTCGCGTCAGTAGTTTTTAGATAATAGTATCGAGGAGTGAGCGGCCAAACCAATGGATTGCTGATGTTGGGATTTGAAATTTTATCATTTGGAGTCCAGGAGTAAGTCACGCCTGAGCTGCTGTTTTCGCCAATGTTAACCGTACTCCCCAAACAAACACTTACATCCACTCCCGCATCAGCGGTAGGGTTTTTATTCACTGTCAAAGTTTTATTGAGAGTGATAGTATGGCAACCATCTACATTTATGAAAACAGAGATCGTGTAAGTTCCTGTTGCGGAAAATTTATGCGTAGTTTGGGTAAGGGAAGAGAAATTTGAAAAGCCAGAGGCGGGATCACCAAAGTCCCAGGAAGCTGAAATAACAGGTTGAGCACTAATAATTTTAAAGGTGTAAGGATCTTCTGGGCACACCCCGCCAGTAATTGTAAAGTCAACAGCTCCTGGCGCAATGGGAGCGCTAGTTAAAATATCATTAGGCAATTCCCATCCTGCTTTATTGCCTCCTAAAAAAATACTGTTGTGGTTGTAATTGCATCCCGTCCCCAATACATCAGGATTTGCTATCGTTCCAAGGAACGAGCTTCCGTCATCAGTACAATATATTACGCCGTTGCTATGTCTTCGCAACGAACCCCATGTTCTTGAGGAGCCGCTCACTTTTATAGAAGTACTCCACATGACCAATGTTGGTGAAAGTAAATTTAGTTGTGAAATCCCTGTATTGGTACAATTGCTTCCAAAGAAACAAGCAGAGCTGACGTACGCCAGATTTCCATTGGCTGAAAATTCACCACCGTGCGGCTGCGGAAATTTGTAAGTTGTGTTGGTGTTACTCACCACACCTGTCGAGTTATTGAAGTCAGATAAGCTCACTAAATCCATAAACTCCACGCAAGTAAGAATTTTATTTCCTTTTGGTGAAATTTTTATGTCGCCATGTCCTGAGGTATGAACGGGTCCAGAAAAACTTGCTACAGGACTAGTAGATACTCCTGCGCTTGTCACAAGAAAAGCGTCAAATTCATCGCTGTCCTCTAAATGAGTAATTATCCAAGCATCTTGTCCGTTGGCATGGCGAGTCACCGTGATTTTCTCAGTTCCCGAAGTATTTAGTGAAATGTTTTTTGAGGTGACGTCTCCTAGTCCGCCGTTGGTGGTCATATTCACAATAGAGTACTGAAGTCCGGAATTGTCCGAAGCTGTGAAAATGTAATATATGTTAGAGCTATTTGGCCGCTTAAGTATTAAAGCCGATTGTGTGGAAAATGCATCGCCGTGCAAGTTATTTCCATTGGGCATCTGCTTATTGTTTTTGTTCCAAACCGTGATTCCGTCAGTATAAAATAGAAGTTTACCATTGCAATCAGCAATAGAAGCAGTTCCTTCAGAGTTGTGCATGGCACTTCCAGATTTAGCAACTGGATTTCCTGAGCTGAAATCAAGTGCTGCACCTGCACCAAAGTACCATTGATCATACTCTTTTTGCGCAAATCCGCAAATTGAGAATGCTGTGAATATTACTACGAGGAGATATTTTATTTTGTAATTCAATGCGTCAAAATTGGTAAGTACTAATTTATCCTATTAAGACGTATGATCAGCAAAAAGTGTGCTTAGTTACAGAAAAATAAAAATAGATTGAAAATTAATTGTGGCACGGTCTTGGGATTATGTAAAGCACTTCCTTTTACATCCCTTGTTAAGTTTAAAGTGCCCTTAAAAAAGTCCCGTCCCCCGGGACTTTTTTTTATAAAGTTTTTCCTGGGTATTGTTCCAGAGCGATTTCCAAACAAACCATTGCTTTACTTAGGGCTGTTTGATTCAGCACATAAGCCATACGCACTTCTTGTTCACCCATTCCCGGTGTTGAATAAAATCCATTTCCTGGGGCCAACATTACTGTTTCTCCATTGTGACGGAAATCAGTGAGCAGCCATTTGCAAAATTTATCAGCGCTATCTACCGGAAGTTTAGCCATAATATAAAATGCTCCCGACGGTTTTGAGAAAACAACGCCTTTCATTTTTGAAAGCGCTTCGCACAAAATATCTCTTCTTTTGATGTATTCGTTTTTAACGCTGTCGAAGTATTCTTGCTTTACATCCAAAGCAGCTTCACCAGCGATTTGTCCGTACGTAGGCGGACTCAATCGTGCCTGAGCAAATTTTAATGCCGTTTCAATTACCGATTTGTTACGGGAAATCAAGGTTCCTATTCTTGCGCCGCACATGCTGTAACGCTTCGAGATGGAATCAATCAATATCACGTTGTCTTCCACACCTTCCAGCTGCATTACTGAAAAAGGAATTGCTTGATCGTAGCAAAATTCACGATATACTTCATCGGCAAAAAGAAACATGTCGTGTTTTTTCACCAGATTTTTCAATTGTTCTAGTTCATCACGAGAATATATTTTTCCGGTTGGATTTCCCGGATTACAAAGCATGATGGCCTTTGTTTTATCCGAAATATAATTTTCAAAAGTGGAGATAGGAGGCAGGGCAAAATTATCTTCAATTTTTGTAGGAATCGTTTTGATGGATGCACTAGCTGCTTTCGCAAAGCTGATATAGTTTGCATAGAATGGCTCAGGCACTAATACTTCATCACCTGGATTTAGGCAAACCAAAAAACCAATTAATATTGCTTCCGAACCTCCGGATGTAATGATGATGTCTTCTGTGGATAAACCGATGCTGAACTTACTGTAGTATTCAACAAGTTTAGTTCTGAAGCTCAAGTTTCCAGCAGAATGGCTGTATTCCAAAACTTTTAGATCGGCATTTTTAACTGCGTTCAACGCAATTTCAGGAGTAGGGATGTCGGGCTGACCGATATTTAAAAAGTGCACATGCACTCCTTTGCGCTGAGCAGCTTCGGCTAAGGGAGCCAACTTGCGGATTGGAGACAGGGTGATTTCTTTTCCTCTTTCTGAAATTCTTATCATAAAACCATTTTACTTAAAGGGAGCCAAATTTCTTATTTTTTTTCGTCATTCCGAATTATTGTTGCTAAATAAAAAAACCCTCCGATTTTCGGAGGGTTTTTTCTGTAAGTAAGTTATAATCTTGAAAAAAATGAACTTGTGAACTTTCTTATTGAGCTGTAGGTCCGCCGGTTTTTGTTGGTAAACCTGTTTCAGCAGCTTCTACTGTACCATGTATTTTTAAAGTGATTGTTCCGTTACCAGCATTAGAGGTTACAGTTACTGTTTTAGTAAAGGCACCCAATCTGTTTGTGTCATATCGTACTTGCATTTCACCTTTTTCACCTGGCATAATTGGTTCTGTAGGACAAGTTGGAACTGTGCATCCGCATGAACCTGCGCAAGAAGTAATGATCAAAGGCGTTTTACCTGTATTGGTGAATTTTACTGTTCTGAATGGCTCCGAACCTTGTTTGATGGTTCCGTAGTCAACATCTAAAGTTTGGAATTCAATTTTTGGAGCTTTAGGATCTGGAGCAACTGTTCCGTCATTTTGCGCAAAGCCGCTGATAGCAGCGCTCATCAGAATTACAAAGGATAAAATTAGTTTTTTCATTTTCTTTAATTGTTTTTGGTTGTCTTTGTTTTATTTCAATGATTGTACCAAGATAAATGGTATTTGTTTCTTTTCTTGTTAACGACTTGTTAACGATTTAATTTATTCAGTGACGACGCCCTTTACATTTAAGTATATATTTCCACTTCCGTTGTTTGAAGAAATTGTCACTGTTTTATTGAATTTGCCTACTTTATCAGTGTTGTAAGTCACCACAATCTCACCTGTTTTTCCTGGCATTATAGGATCATGAGGACACTTGCCAGTGGTGCATTCGCAAGAACCTTCGCAACTTACAATAATTAAAGGGGACTTTCCTGTGTTGGTGAATTTTACTATTCTGTTTTTATTAGATCCTTTCGCTACCGTTCCGTAATCGAGGGTCATTGTTTCTAATTTTAAAACCGGTGCATTGGTTTCGGAATTGGTTTGGGCAAATCCTTTGAAACTTGTTGCGAGAAGAATAAGGGATAAAAATAAGTACTTCATAATAATGGATTTTCTTTTACTAAGCTATTCAATTACTATTCCAAATGCTGTTAATGACTTGTTAAAGCAAATCACTATTTTTGTCGCTCAAAATTTTTACAAATGCTGATCGACACAAAATACGATCCTTCGGGAATTGAAGGAAAATGGTTCCAATACTGGTTAGATAAAGGATTTTTTAAATCGGTTCCAGATGATAGGGAGCCTTTTACTATAGTGATGCCTCCGCCAAATGTGACCGGACAGCTGCATCTTGGACACACTTTAAATAATACTCTGCAGGATATCTTAACGCGTAAAGCGCGTTTGCAAGGTAAAAATGCTTGCTGGGTGCCGGGAACCGATCATGCTTCTATAGCCACAGAAAATAAAGTAATTGAAATGCTGGCCGAAAAAGGCATCAGCAAAAAAGACCTTTCCCGCGACGAGTTTTTGAAGTATGCTTGGGAATGGAAAGAAAAATATGGTGGTATTATTTTGAGTCAGCTCAAAAGATTGGGCGCTTCCTGCGATTGGGATCGTACTGCATTTACCATGGACGACAATCAGTATCAATCTGTGATCAAGGTTTTTGTTGATTTGTTCAATAAAGGATACATCTATAAAGGGGTGCGAATGGTAAATTGGGATCCTATGCGCCAAACTGCTTTGTCGGATGAGGAAGTATATTATAAAGAAGTAAACTCGAAATTGTACCACGTTAAATACGCGATTGAAGGAACAAGTGAATTTATCACAATAGCAACTACTCGTCCTGAAACAATTCTTGGAGATACTGCTATTTGCGTAAATCCAAGCGATGAAAGGTATGCGCATTTGAAAGGTAAAAACGCGATTGTGCCATTGGTGAATCGTTCTATTCCTATCATTTTTGATGAGTATGTTGATAAGGAATTCGGAACAGGAGCTTTGAAAGTGACGCCTGCTCACGATGAAAACGACTACAAACTGGGAATGAAGCACAATTTAGAGATCATCGATATTTTAAATGCAGACGGTACTTTAAATGAGAAAGCTCAATTCTTTGTTGGGAAAGATCGTTTTGCTGCGCGCAAAGCCATCGCTCAAACTTTGGAAGAAGGTGGGCAAATGGTGAAGATTGAAGAAATCAAAAATAAAGTTTCCTGCTCTGAAAGATCAGGTGCTGTTGTTGAACCTAAGTTATCATTGCAATGGTTCTGCAAAATGAAAGAACTGGCTGATCCTGCTTTGAAGGTAGTGTTGGAAGAGAAATTAATACTGCATCCTAAAAATACAGTGAACACTTATAAGCACTGGCTGGAAAATATCAACGACTGGTGTATTTCTCGTCAGTTGTGGTGGGGACAGCGCATTCCTGCTTTTTATTTTGGTAGCGGCGTAAATGATTTTGTAGTTGCTGAAACTATTGAAAAGGCATTGGAATTAGCTAAAGCAAAAACAGGAAAGAGTTTATCTGTTGCGGATTTAAAACAAGACGAAGATGTGGTGGATACCTGGTTTTCTTCTTGGTTGTGGCCAACTGCTGTTTTCAACGGAATCAACGATCCAGGAAATGCCGATATCAAATATTATTATCCTACGAACGTATTGGTAACCGGACAGGATATCATCTTTTTCTGGGTGGCGAGAATGATCATGGCTGGTTTGGAATATGAAACGGAAATTCCTTTCAAGGATGTTTATTTCACCGGAATGGTGAGAGATAAGCAAGGAAGAAAAATGTCGAAATCATTAGGGAACTCTCCCGATTTATTTGAGATTTTTGATAAGTACGGCGTAGACGGCGTTCGTGTAGGTGTATTGTTTTCTTCTCCTGCTGGCGGCGATTTGATGTTTGATGAAAAGCAATGTGAACAAGGAAGAAACTTCGCCAATAAAATATGGAACGCCCTTCGTTTGGTGAAAGGATTAGAAATCACTGAAACTGAAAACAAAGACTGCGATGTTGTTTTCTCCTGGTTTGAAAACAAGATGGCGGAAAGCTTAGTAAAAATCAACGACGCCTTTGATAAATATCGTATTTCCGATGCTTTGATGGAGACTTACCGTTTGATTTGGGATGAGTTTTGCGCCTGGTATTTAGAGTTGATTAAACCTGAATTCGGACAACCGATTGCGCGAAATGTGTTGAACAAAACCATTCAATATTTTGAAGAGTTAATGGTTCTTCTGCATCCTTTTATGCCTTTCATTACCGAGGAAATCTGGCAGAATTTAAAAGAACGAAAAGAAGGTGAAAGTATTATGGTATTGAAATGGACCGAGAAAAAAATATCCAATACTGTTGTTTTGCAGCACGGTGAAATCATGAAGGAATTAGTGACGGGCATACGTAACGTTCGTAATCAAAACAATCTTTCTCCCAAAGAAGCTTTGGAAGTAAAAATCAAAACCGCGCAAAAACAAAATTATTCTCCTTTTGAAAATCTTGTTAGTAAGCTGGCCAATGTTTCTACTTTGGAATATGTGAGTGAAAAAGTGAATGATGCCAAATCGTTTATCGTTAAAACCGATGAGGTGTTTATTCCATTGGAAGTGAATGCTGCCGATGAAATTGAGCGCATGACGAAGGAGTTGGAATACAATAAAGGCTTCTTGATTTCAGTAGATAAAAAATTGTCGAACGAACGCTTTGTTCAAAATGCAAATCCTCAGGTGATTGAGGCTGAGCGCAAGAAAAAGGCAGATGCTGAGGCGAAAATTAAAATGCTGGAGGAGAGCTTGTCGGCGATGAAATAGTTAAATATATCCCGCTATTTTATAAGTCCAATAGCCTATGGTTTCGTGGAAAAATATTTCCCACATACCAAATGCCCATATATTGGGGATTAGCATGTTTTGAAATGAGAATCTGCGCGGACCGGAAATCCTGCTGGTGCTGTAGTCGTCGGTTTTTAAACCAGCTTTTGTAAAACAAGCCAATGAGCGTTTCATGTGAGTGGCTGAAGTTATGAGTAGATATTTTCGTTTTTCAGGATGATCAAACTTCGTTTTTAAAAACTCGTAGCTGTAAGTCGCATTTTCTCGGGTATTTCGCGACTTGGTTTCAATCCAGATATCTTTTTCATCAAAGCCCAGATCTTTCACAAAATCCAACAGCAATTTCGATTCTACAATTTCGGGATAAGTTATATCGCCTGATCCCCCTGAAATAAGAATTTTATCAATATGTCCTTTTCTGTATAAAATCAGGGCCTGTAGGAGACGGTCGATATTGGAGTTAAAAATTAATTTTTTGTTGTGCCCATCGTAATTGATCATTCCGCCCAACACAATTCCTACATCAAAGTGCTCTTTCTGACTAAGATTTTTATTGGGAGCTTCTAAACCACGAATGACCTCTTCTGCTACAAACTCATTGGAAAATAAGAGAAAAATAATTCCAGAGATGATCAATGCTTTTTTCTTTCGCTCAGGTATTTTGCTAATAATAGCATAAATCAAACCGATGGCGATCCACGAAAAAGGAGAAATTAAAAAAGCCAGTATTTTAGATAGGATGAAGAACATTTCCTTTTTACATTTGAGATTATGTCGAAAAACCTTTCCAAAAATAAAATAAGAATTGTAACCGCCGCATCTTTATTTGACGGGCACGATGCTTCTATCAATATTTTTCGTAGGATCATTCAGGCTTCGGGCGCTGAGGTAATCCATCTGGGGCATGATCGCTCGGCAAAAGAAATAGTGGATTGCGCCATTCAGGAAGATGTTGATGCCATTGCTATTACTTCATACCAGGGTGGCCATATTGAGTTTTTTAAATACATTTTCGATTTGCTGAATCAGCAGAATTCTGGTCACATCAAAATTTTTGGTGGAGGAGGCGGTACTATTCTTCCTTCTGAAATTAAGGAATTGGAGAAATACGGAATTGAGAAAATTTACCATCCCGATCATGGAAGAGCAATGGGATTGCAGGGAATGATTGACGATATGCTGTCGAGAATTACAAAGTTTAAAGTTCAAGGTTCAAAGTTCAAAGTTACTTTGCCCTCGTTGATTTCTCTCTGTGAAAATTCTCCTTCTGAAGCAAAGAAAGAACTGAAAAAGTTAAAGGCAAAAAACATACCTGTATTGGGAATTACTGGGACTGGAGGCGCAGGAAAATCAACCATCACCGATGAATTGCTCAGAAGGCTCCTGAAACAAAATCCTACAAAAAAGTTTGCAGTAATCTCCATTGATCCTTCCAAGAGAAAAACCGGTGGGGCTTTGCTGGGCGACAGAATTCGCATGAATGCTGTTTCCAATGGCAGGGTGTATATGCGCTCGCTGGCTACACGCCAGGCCAATTTGTCGGTTTCGCCTTTTGTGAAAGATGCGCTACAGGTGTTAAAATCATCCGACTTTGATTTAATTCTTCTAGAAACTTCAGGCATCGGCCAATCGGATACGGAAATTACACAGTATGCCGACGTTAGCTTGTATGTGATGACGCCTGAATTTGGTGCGCCTAGTCAGCTCGAAAAGATTGATATGTTGGATTTCGCAGATCTTATTGCGCTTAATAAATTTGATAAAAAGGGCGGATTGGATGCTTTGCGCGACATTAAAAAACAGTACCAACGCAATCACGGATTGTGGAAGCAGCAGTCGGAAGAAATGCCTGTGATTGGTACGGTAGCATCTCGTTTCAATGATGAAGGGATCAATGATTTATACAGTAGGATTGTAGCATTGTTGAATGAAAAGGGAGCAAAATTTAAAACAACAGCCATTGTTGCTAATCAAACAGAAATGGCTGCGGTTATACCTTCCAGCAGAGTTCGCTACTTATCTGAAATTTCAGAAGAAATAAGAAAGTACAACGCTGAAGTTGAAAAAAAAGCTGAAGTAGCCAATCAGGTTTATGGTTTTCAAAAAGCTTTGGAAGTATTGCAGAATAAAGATCTACAAAGTAAATACGAAGAGCTCAAACAACAATTGTCCAAAGAGAATCTCCAATTGCTGGAAAATTGGAAGAAAAAGAAAGAAGCTTATAAGAAATCCGAATTCACTTATTCTGTGAGAGGTAAGGACATCAAAGTTCCTTTGTACACAGAATCTCTTTCCCAAAACAAAATTCCAAAAGTAGTTTTGCCCCGTTTTGAAGCTTGGGGCGATATTTTGCGTTGGTCGCTGCAAGAAAATGTGCCAGGAGAATTTCCATATACCGCCGGATTATTCCCTTTTAAAAGAAGTGGAGAAGATCCAACGAGGATGTTTGCTGGCGAAGGTTCTCCGGAGCGCACCAATAAGCGTTTTCATTACGTGAGCGCAGATATGCCTGCAAAGCGATTGTCAACTGCTTTTGATTCGGTTACACTTTACGGTCGCGATCCTGATCATCGTCCGGATATTTACGGAAAGGTTGGTAATTCGGGAGTTTCCGTATGTTGTTTAGATGACATCAAGAAGTTGTACTCGGGTTTTGATTTGTGCAGTCCGAATACTTCCGTAAGCATGACCATTAATGGTCCGGCACCCATTGTTCTCGCTTTCTTTTTAAATGCGGCGATTGATCAGCAATGTGAGAAATATATGGCGGTAGAGACGCAAAATTTTGCGTCTGTACAAAAAGTCAAAAGCCAAAAAGTGCAATACAATGGCTCATTACCAAAAGGAAATGATGGTTTAGGCTTGAAATTATTGGGAATAACAGGGGATGAGGTGTTATCTAAAGAAGTATATAATAAAATAAAGGCCGAAACACTGCGTCAAGTTCGAGGAACAGTTCAGGCCGACATTTTAAAAGAAGATCAGGCACAAAACACCTGTATCTTCTCTACTGATTTTGCCTTGAAGATGATGGGCGATGTGCAGGAATATTTTATTCAAAATAAAATCCAGAACTATTATTCAGTTTCTGTTTCGGGGTATCATATCGCTGAAGCAGGCGCTAATCCGGTTACTCAGCTGGCATTTACCCTCGCGAATGGATTTACATATGTAGAGTATTATATAAGCAGGGGAATGAACATCAATGATTTCGGTGGAAATTTGAGTTTTTTCTTTTCCAACGGATTGGATCCGGAATATGCTGTAATAGGCAGAGTGGCTCGAAGAATTTGGGCCAAAGCCATGAAATTGAAGTATGGTGCCAATGAAAAGGCGCAAATGCTGAAATATCATATTCAAACTTCAGGAAGATCATTGCATGCTCAGGAAATTGATTTCAATGACATTAGAACGACCTTGCAGGCATTATATGCTATCTACGATAACTGCAACTCATTGCATACCAACGCTTACGATGAAGCTATAACCACTCCAACAGAAGAATCGGTAAGGAGGGCGCTAGCGATTCAAATGATCATTAATAAGGAATTAGGTTTGGCGGTCAACGAAAATCCACTGCAAGGCTCCTTTATTATAGAAGAGTTAACTGATCTGGTGGAAGAGGCAGTTATGGTTGAATTCGATCGTCTTACAGAAAGGGGAGGAGTGCTAGGTGCCATGGAAACCATGTATCAGCGCTCCAAAATTCAGGAAGAATCCATGTATTATGAAGGGTTGAAGCACAGCGGGCAGTTTCCGATAATAGGGGTAAATACATTTTTGTCTTCTAAAGGTAGTCCTACCATTTTGCCAAAAGAGATCATCAGGGCAGAAAAAAAGGAAAAGGAAAATCAAATTGTAACGCTAAATGTTTTGCATAAAGCTCGGAAAGTTGCAGCTGAAAAGGCGATAGAAGAGGTAAAACAAGCGGTATTAAAAGGTGCAAATGTGTTTGAAACACTGATGGAAGCTGCTAAAGTATGTTCACTCGGACAGCTAACGGAAGCCCTCTTTGAAGTAGGCGGTCAGTATAGAAGAAGTATGTAGGAAGAAAAAAGATTGCATTTTATTGACAAAGTATTGTGTAATACAATCTTTCTTCCTAAATTCGCCGTCCGAAAAAAGTTTTAATCATGGCAAAGAAAGGTAATAGAATACAAGTGATTTTGGAGTGCACTGAGCACAAAGCTTCAGGTTTGAAAGGCACTTCAAGGTATATCACAACAAAAAACAGGAAAAATACTCCTGATAGAATTGAATTGAAAAAATACAACTCTATCATGAAGAAATATACAGTTCATAAAGAAATTAAATAATTAAGTCATGGCTAAGAAAACGGTAGCAAGCTTTAAAGATAAATCAGTTAGCAAATCTTTAACTAAGGTTATAAGAGCTATAAAATCTCCTAAAACAGGTGCATATTCTTTCAAAGAAGAAATGGTGCCTAATGAAAAGGTAAACGATTTTTTAGCAGGAAAGTAATTTCCGTGCAAGGTATTTATAAAAGCTTCTGTCGAGGGACGGGAGCTTTTTTCATTTTTAGCTCAGAGCAGAAATAAGTTAAATCGGGCACAATGGGTTTATTCGATTTTTTTTCAAAGGAAAAAAAACAAAAATTAGACGAAGGTCTTTCTAAAACCAAAGAAAGTGTGTTTTCCAAGCTGGCGCGAGCTGTGGTTGGGAAATCAACGGTAGATTCTGAGGTGCTGGATAATTTGGAAGAAGTGCTAATTACTTCAGACGTTGGTGTTGAAACCACCCTCAAAATCATTAAAAAAATAGAAGAAAAAGTAGCGAAAAACAAGTACATGGGCACCAGTGAGCTCAATGGTATTTTGCGTGAAGAAATAGCTTCTTTATTGGAGCAGAACAACTCCGTGGATGGCGGCGAATTCACGGCGCCTTTAGCAGCAAAACCCCATGTAATCATGGTGGTTGGAGTGAATGGAGTGGGTAAAACTACTTCTATTGGTAAGCTGGCCTATCAGTACAAAAAGGCAGGTAAAAAAGTGATGTTGGGTGCAGCCGATACCTTCAGGGCGGCAGCAGTGGATCAATTGAAAATATGGGCCAAACGTGCCGATGTAGCTATTGTTGAGCAAGGAATGAATGCTGATCCTGCAGCGGTGGCATACGATACTTTACAATCGGCGAAGGCAAAGGATATAAATGTGGTGATTATTGATACTGCTGGAAGGTTGCACAACAAAATCAATTTGATGAATGAACTCACCAAAATTAAAAAGGTGATGGAAAAAGTAGTTCCCAATGCACCGCATGAAGTATTGCTGGTATTAGATGGTTCAACTGGACAAAATGCAATTGAGCAGGCTAAACAATTTACCGCTGCAACGGATGTGACCGCTTTGGCGCTCACAAAATTAGATGGTACAGCAAAAGGTGGAGTAGTGATAGGAATTTCCGATCAGTTTAAAATTCCAGTAAAATATATTGGCATTGGTGAAGGAATGGAAGATTTGCAGGTTTTCAGAAGAAAGGAATTTGTAGATTCCCTTTTTGGTGCCTGATAAAAAACACAAACAATGAAAACCAAAACACTCAAAAAAAATAAGGTCAACGTTATTACGCTCGGATGTTCTAAAAACATTTACGACTCTGAGATTTTGATGGGCCAGCTGCGTGCCAACAACATTGAAGTGGAGCATGAATCTACTAAAAAAGATGCGGGAATTTTAATCATCAATACCTGCGGTTTCATTGAAAACGCTAAAGAAGAATCCATCAATACAATTCTTTCAGCAGTTGAAGCGAAGGAAAAAGGATTGATCGACAAAGTATATGTTACCGGATGTTTGTCTGAACGCTACAAACCGGATCTTGAGAAGGAAATTCCAAATGTGGATGAATATTTTGGAACACGTGATTTACCAAGATTGCTGAAAGCTCTAAAAGCAGATTACAAACATGAGTTGGTAGGAGAAAGAGTGTTGACAACTCCAAATCACTTTGCTTATTTAAAAATTTCAGAAGGCTGTGATCGCCCCTGTTCTTTCTGCGCCATTCCACTGATGCGTGGAAAACATTTGTCGACGCCGATAGAAGATTTGGTGACACAAACAAAAGCACTCGCTGCAAAAGGAGTAAAGGAATTGATGCTTATTGCGCAGGACCTGACTTACTACGGATTGGATATCTACGGCAAAAGAAATTTAGCAGAGTTATTGAAAGCCATTTCCGATGTGGAAGGCATTGAATGGATTCGCTTGCATTACGCATTCCCACACGGTTTTCCTATGGATGTGCTGGATGTGGTGAACGAAAGAAAAAACATTTGCAATTATTTAGATATGCCTCTGCAGCACATTTCAAATCCGGTTTTGAAATCGATGCGCCGCGGAACTACCAAAGAAAAAACCAATCGTGTACTGGAAGAAATTCGCGCAAAAGTTCCGGGGATATCTTTGAGAACTACATTAATCGTTGGGTATCCGGGAGAAACAGAAGAGCAATTTCAGGAAATGAAAGAATGGGTGGCCGAGCAAAAGTTTGATCGCCTTGGAGCATTTACCTATTCTCATGAAGAAAATACGCATGCTTTTAAATTAGAGGATGATGTTCCGCAAGAAGTGAAACAACGTCGCGCCGAGGAAATCATGGAAGTGCAAGCCAATATTTCTTACGAGAAAAATCAGGCTAAAATCGGACAAACTTTAAGAGTTCTTTTTGATAGAGTGGAAGGTGGCAATTTCATCGGTCGCACGGAGTTTGATTCTCCTGAAGTAGACAATGAAGTTCTCGTTCCAACCAAAGGAAATTATGTTCGATTAGGTGATTTCGCGAATGTAAAAATTGAAAGTGCTGATTTTTTTGATTTGACCGGTACAATTGTAGAATAACAGGTCGATAGATCCTTCCTTCGTCAGGAGGACATACTCATCTATACTCTGGTTGTCCTCCTGACGAAGGAAGGATCTATCGCCCTCAACATAAAAAATTAATGTTTAAATTATCTCAAATACCTTTCACCCAAACCAACCTCGTTCCGCCTATCGTTCATGATTTGCTGAAGGAGGAAGAACTGAATTTCAATAAATCTACGGATAGGAAATTATTGGTTTCCACTCTCCAGACTCAATATAAAGGTTTTCAAATAGAAAAAGCAGTACAAGAAAACATCTCTTCTTTGCTCAACGAAAATACTTTTACGGTAACCACAGGCCATCAATTGTGCTTGTTTGGCGGGCCGGCTTATTTCATTTATAAAATTGTTTCAACGATAAAATTGGCGCGAATTTATTCGGAGAAATATCCGGAAAAAAAGGTTGTTCCCGTTTTTTGGTTGGCTTCCGAAGACCATGATTTTGAAGAAGTGAATCATTTGTATTTATTCAACAAAAAAATTGAGTGGAATAGAGAAGCGAAGGGCGCTGTTGGAAGATTGAATACTGAAGGATTGGATGAAGTGTTGCAGCAAATAAAAGGATTGGTTGACAACGATATTTTTGAAGAAGCGATTACAGAAAAAACCCTGTCGGAATTTACCCGTCACTGGCTGAATAAAGTTTTTGGGAAATACGGTTTAGTGATCATTGATGCCGATGACAAGGAATTGAAAGGAAGTTTTTCTTCTGTGATTGAAAATGAATTTAAAGAAAAAGTTGGCAAAAGGGAAGTCGAAAAAGCAAATCTTGAATTGGAGAAAAAATATAAAATTCAAGTCAATCCGAGAGAGATTAATTTCTTTTTTCTCGACGATGAAATTCGTGAAAGATTTGTAGAAAATGACGCAAGGAATTGGGAAGAATTATTGAAGTTTTCTCCGGAGAAATTTAGTCCGAATGTGATTTACAGGCCGCTTTACCAGGAATTTATTTTGCCCAACGTTGCGTACGTCGGCGGGCCAAATGAACTAGGTTATTGGTTTCAGTTGAAAGGTGTTTTTGCAGCGCATAACATTCCCTATCCGCAATTGATTTTGAGAGATTCTTTTTTGTTTGTTTCCGCAGGTCAGCAAAAATTAATGCAGACTTTGGGTCTCAATTCAAGTGCTTTATTTCAATCAGCGGAGCAATTGAAAAAAGAGTACATACAAAGTAAAACTGAGTTTAATGATGCTGTTTTTCAAAGTCAGGTAGAAACAATGTACACTCAATTAAAAGCGGAAGCAATAAAAGTGGACGGCTCCTTGGAAGGTACAGTAGAGGCTGAAAAGGCGAAATCGTTGAAAGCTCTGGAAGCTTTGATTGCACGAATTAAGAAAGCAGAAAAATCACGTCACGAAATTGATTTGAATAAAATAGATAAATTGAAAAATCAACTTTTCCCGGAAGGCGTTTTTCAGGAAAGAAGAGTGAATTTCCTAGAGTTCTATTCCAAATATGGCAAGAATTATTTTGATGTTTTGATGGAAAACGCCAATCCACAATTGTCATGTTTAAAAGTTTTGGAGGAAGAGTGATAGAAGTGATTTTAATTTTATCATTTTCGCAATCGCATTTACATTTACAAAAAGAACCTTATGATGAAACAATTTATTCCTTTCGTGTTGGCAGTTGCCTTTTTTTCATGTTCCGGAGAGCATTCAAACAAAGCTGAAGAAAGTGCAACCAATGTTGCGAAACCATTAACCGACACTATTCCATTGGTTACCGCTACCGATAAGGTTTCTTATGTGTTGGGAGCCAACGCAGGAATTGGTTTGCGTAAGGAAGAATTTACTGATGTGGACATCAATGAGTTTTTAAAAGCGGTGACGAATGCTATTAAAAATGAAGCGCCGCGAATGACAAAAGAAGTGGCATCTGGCATGGTGGATGATTTTATTAAAAACAAAAGCGCATTTGACAAAAATGGTAAAAAAGCCGATTTAAGTTATGCTTACGGTTTAACATTGGGATTGGGCTACGGACAGTTTGGAGATGTGAGTAATTTGGATTTGGAGAAATACAAAAAAGGAATGCAGCACGGGATGTTTGAGGACGATTTGCAATTGGATTTCCGTCAGGCCAATAATTTCTTAAACAATTATAAAATTGAAAAAGGAAAAGATATTGGAAATGCTTTCATGGAAAAAAATAAAACGCAAGCAGGAGTTATTTCCTTGCCAAGCGGATTGCAATATAAAGTGGTTACAATGGGCAAAGGACCAAAGCCAAAAGCTACAGATAAAGTGAAGGTACACTACAGAGGAACTTTATTGGACGGTAAGGAATTTGATTCTTCTTATAAAAGAGGCGAGCCCGCTGTTTTTGGTTTAGATCAGGTAATTAAAGGTTGGACAGAAGGTATTCCATACATGCCAGTTGGGTCAAAATTCCAGTTTTTTATTCCTTACTATTTGGCTTACGGTGAGCAATCTCAAAATGGTATACCTCCTTATTCTACATTGATTTTTGATGTTGAACTTCTTGATATCAACAAATAATGGAGGGGAAGTTGAATATCGCTGAAGACTTTGAATACATTAGAAATCAGGTGAATTACCTGGATAATTTTTCTAAAAAAGTAAGCGAGGAGTGCAAACATTATTTCGGGTTTAAAAACAACTGGACAGGTATTCCGCTGGATGCACCCATTTATCCTCACATTGATAAATGGATGGTGAATTACCATAAGTTGCTCAACCATCTTCGTGCTCAATCGTACGAGCCGGAAATCATGGAGTTGGTCAATTCCCTCAACGACATTTATTTCGCGAAACCGTCGCTTAGTTCTGAAGATGTTAAAGAATTTTCGATGCCCAAAAAGATATTGTACTATGTCATATTCCCTTACCGTTGGTATTACAATGGAGGGAAAGTGAAAGAGGTAAAAGCAAAACTCAAGCATTTTGCGCAAACAATGGAGATCGCTAAGAAATTGGTAATTCGATTAGAGCAACATTATTTTTATTCTTAAATTCCCATTTTGAAATCTCAAAATGCGAATAATATTAATTTCCGATACGCACAATCAGCATCATAAAGTTGTCTTGCCAGAAGGCGATGTGTTGCTTCATGCTGGAGATATTTCGGGAAGAGGAACGAAAAAAGAAGTACAAGATTTTTTGAGTTGGTTTTCTGCGCAACCTCATAAGCACAAGGTTTTTATTGCGGGTAACCACGATTTTTTTATTCAGCAAAATCATAATGAATTTCTTTCCATGTTGCCTTCTAATATTACTTATCTGGAAGATAAGCTCGTGGAAATTGGGGGTTTGAAAATTTATGGAAGTCCGTGGACTCCCGAGTTTATGAACTGGGCTTTCATGAAGCCAGCCGGCGCAGAAATGAAAAAGCAATGGGATTTGATTCCTGATGGAATTGATATTCTTTTGACACACGGACCGGCCTTTGGTGCGTTGGATGTTATTTTTTCTGGTTTATCTGTAGGTTGCACTGAATTGTCAAAAGCCATAGAAAGAGTGAATCCTAAATACTTTGTTTTCGGACATATTCATGAAGGTCATGGCAGCCTGATCAAAGGATATACTCAATACATCAACGCATCTGTTTTAAACGAAAATTATCTGCTCATTCATGAGCCAATAGTGGTTAACATATGAATGAACTTGCTCCAATAGTTTTGTTTGTTTACAATCGTCCTGAACACACTCAAAAAACCCTTGATTTTTTGTCAAAAAATTTGTTGGCAGAAAAATCCACATTGTACATTTATTGTGATGGGCCAAAAGAAAATTGCTCTGATGAAAACCTGAGCAAAATAAATCAGGTTCGTGCAATGGTGAAATCCGTTAAATGTTTTGGGAAGGTTACTATAGTTGAACAAATTGAAAATAGAGGTTTGGCAGAATCCATAATATGTGGAGTGGATGAAATATTGGAAAAACACGGAAAAATCATTGTTCTTGAAGATGATATTCAAACGTCTAAATACTTTCTTCAGTTTATGAATGAGGCTTTGACCATGTATGAAAATGAAGAAAAAGTTTTGAGTATAGGTGCCTGTAATTTTTTTGCCAACGATGCGTCAACACCCGATACTTTTTTCATTCCCATTCCAGATTGCTGGGGCTGGGCAACGTGGAGGAATCGATGGAAACTTTTTGAAAGAGATGGTAAAAAATTATTGCAGCAACTGCAGGAAAAAGATTTGATGGACAAATTTAATTTGTTTGGCGCATACAATTATGAAGAGATGCTCATGGATCAAATCAATGGGAAAAACAATTCTTGGTCGGTGCGGTGGCAGGCAGTAGCTTATATCCATGATAAACTGTCGCTATATTCCCGTGTTCCTATATCTTATAATTTTGGATTTGATCATTTGGGGACACATACACATACAGTCAATGCAATATTTGATACACAGCGCTTCATGGATCAACCTGTTCGCTTGGTTAAAGTAGAGGTAAGGGAAGAAAAATCTGTGATTGAAAAGATGTATAAAGGATATAGAAAAGCATATACTCCTGATTCTGATTCCATTTTTTTAAGGTTGTGGAAGAAGATCTTTTTTCGCTAGTTTTTTATTGTAAAAGTAATATGCTTACCTTTGGTCTTCCTCTGCCCTGGTGGCGAAATTGGTAGACGTACCACCTTGAGGTGGTGGCGCTCGTAAGGGCATAAGAGTTCGAGTCTCTTCCAGGGCACTTAAACCGGAGTAACTTCAAGAATGAAGACTCCGGTTTTTTATGCTTTCATATTCGGTTTGCTTTTGTTCATGTAGGACCAGACTTTGCTATAAAATGTCTCAAAGAATTTTAAGTCAGTGAAAACAAAAACAAAATTCGTAAATTTGCGTTCTCATTTTTTAAAGTATTTCATGAAAAAATTATTTATTCTTTTAGCGGTAGTTACAAGTTTGTACTCGTGCGGTGGAGCCGACAAAACAGCGTTCATTGATGTTGACAAGGTGTTTAATGAGTTTGAGCTCACAAAACAGAAGAAAGCCGAGTACGAAAATACCATATCAAAAAGAAAAGAAATCACCGATAAAGAAAAGTTGAGATTGCAGCAGGTTTACAAAATGTTGTCGGAAACCAAAGCTCCTGACAAAAAAGAAGTGGAGAAATTTCAAATTGATCGTCAGATTTTCGAGCAAAAATTGCAAGAAGACGAGCAGCAAAACAAAGCCATGGACGATCAGTACACTTCTGAAATATGGAAGCAGCTCAATCAGTACATTGAGGATTTCCGCAAAGAGGAAGGGTATACCTATTTATTTATTAAAAGCAATATAGTTGCCGATGAAGCAAAGGATGTAAGCAAAGCTGCGACTGAATTTGTGAACAAAAAATTTAAAGGAGAAAAGTAGTATCTTAAACGATATAAATTATTCAAATGCGCTATTTAGTTGTCTTAATTTTAATTGTTCACGGATTTTTTGCTTCAGCACAAAAATCTGGGGTTCCTGAATACCGAGAGATTATTGTTGTGATGCCTGCAACTACAGTTAAATTTCAGGTTAAGACAAAGAAGGTAAAAATTAAGCCTTCAGATAAATACACATACTCTTGGTATAGTAACGATCAAATACAAAGCACGCAGGGCGGCTACGACGGTATGCTGTTAGATGGAATTTATAAAGAATACGACAACGCAGATCATTTGCTGGCCCAAGGTCAATTTGAAAAAGGTTTAAAAACAGGTGAGTGGAAAAGATGGTATGCCAGCGGAAAACTGAAAGAGATTTCGCATTGGTGCAAGGGTTTTATGTGCGGCGAACAAAAGATTTTTG
Source organism: Bacteroidota bacterium (assembly GCA_026390935.1). Taxonomy (GTDB): domain Bacteria; phylum Bacteroidota; class Bacteroidia; order Flavobacteriales_C; genus JAHEZL01. Next base: position 6,786 of record JAPLEZ010000100.1, on the reverse strand, counting down.
ATGAAAATGGAAATACCATAAATCACTACAGATATTCCTGTAACAAAAAAACAGATGTCATCGCAGCTAATCTGGAAAAACAAAAGAAAAAGGAAGAATGCATTGCTAAATGCAAACAAAAATGCGAGGCCAAAAGGAAGGCTAGAGCTGAAAAGAAAAAGCTTCTGGAAGAAAAGAGAAAATCTGAAAAAGTAAAATCAGCTACAACCCCTGTAAAATAACAGTATGCTGCGTGCCTTCGCTTTATATGTGGCACTTATGATATCAGTGATTGTTGCGCTGATTTGCGGCAGCTTATTGACTCTTTATTATCTCAACGACAGAGAAACTTATATTTACGAAACAGATGCCAGATTGCGCTCGAACGTGGAATCTGCTTTCAATTGGATGCGCGAAAATCAGATCAAGGAAGGTGTTGAAGTGAAGGATCTTTTTGGAGAAAATAGAGATAGTGTTGAGCTGAAAACGCGAAGCTGGGGTTTGTTCAATTTAATCACCGTCAAAGCTTTTTCTGGTTCACGGTCAAAAAACAAAAGTGCTTTGTTGGGTGGCCTTTTGCATCATAAAAATGAATATGCATTATATATGGGGAATTCCAATAAGCCCCTGTCTTTATGCGGACGAACTAACATCACAGGAAATGCGTTCGTTCCAGAAGCAGGAGTGGAAAGGGCCTATATTGAAGGGCAAAATTTCATGGGCAATAAGCTCATCAATGGAGAACAAAAAACTAGTGCTTCTGCATTGCCTGAGTTGAAAATGGAAGCCATTGATAATATTTCAAAGTACCTGAATGGCGATAAAATGGATGGTGATTCGGTGCTCGCTTTTTCAAAAGATTCAACAAAAATAATTCAATCATTTGGTGAAAATGCTTTAGTGATTTCAAGCGCCGCGCCTATTGTTTTAGACAATATTGAACTGCGAGGAAAAATAATTATTCGGTCAGCGCAATGGGTGCAGGTGAAGAAAAGCGCCATTCTGGAAGATGTATTAGTTTTTGCTCCTTTTGTTTTTATTGACGATGATTTTTCAGGGTCGGGACAATTTTATGCTTCCGATTCTTTGCTGGCTGGCATGGATTGTAAGTTGAATTATCCTTCTGTTTTAGCTGTGATCAATGCAAGCTCTAGCGATAAAAGTTCACTTTTAAAAGTGGGCGAAGGAAGTAAAATTCAGGGCGCTGTTTTTTCTTTTCAGGAAAAGCAAAGCATCCGAAATAAAAATATTTTGATTCTTTTAAAAGACACAGAGGTTTATGGACAGGTTTATTCCAACGGATATTTAGAGTTGCAGGGTGAGGTTTTTGGTAGCGTGGTGTGTGCGCAGTTTTTATTGAAGACTCCGTCATCAGTTTATGAAAATCACTTATTAAATACCACTATCGACATTTCCCAATTGCCAAAAGGTTTTGTGGGATTTTATTTACTGAAGGAAGATACCCAATTTGAAATTTCAAAATGGCTGAATTAAAGAAAAATAAAAAAGGTGATTTGCAAGCTTCAACCATCGTTGAGGTTTTGGTGGCTGTAACAATTATTTCCATTTGCTTTACTGCTTTTTTTATCTGTTTTCAGTTGGTGAGCTCCAACGCTAAAAGTGTAAAGATGATGAGGGCCATGGAGGTGATTGAGGATATGAAGCAAAGGGCCGAGTTGGATGGTGATCTTGCTGATGACGAGCAGGAATTGGGATCATTAAAGATTGTAAAAACAGTAAAAGAGGGCGATACCGAAAATTTGAAACAGCTTAATTTTCAGGTGATGCAGGATACTATGCTTATTGAAACGGTGAATTATTTCATTGTTCCCGAAAAATAGATGTTGAAGCAAAAAAAAATAAAAGCTTTTACTTTACTGGAGTTTCTGGTGGTGATATCCTTGTCGGGAATTGTAGTTACGCTTTCCTATGTGGTTTGGAACAAAGCGATGGAAAGCTTTTCTTTGTATGAATCAGATACCAGAGATTCAAGTGAGTTAATGCGGATGCAGGGTGCATTGCAAGATGATTTTTTTGAAGCGAAATCTGTTGTGCTTACTATCAATGGAGTTATATGTAAGTTGAGTGACGGGCAGGAAATTGAATATGATTTTTCGGGGGATGAAATCCTTAGAAAGGTGGACGATGAAGAATGGATGATTGAAGTTGAAAATGTGCAGGTGGAATTTTTTCGAGAACATGAAAAACAAAAAGAAACAGCAGGATTGGTAGATGAAATACGTATTGAATTTACAAAAGAAAATGAAGAGAAACCCTTTGTGTGGAAAGTGTATAAACGATATGGTTTTTCATCTTATTTTGATGGTGCATCTCCAAACATTGAACATTAAACATTGAACTGAATTTTAATGGCCGGAATAGATTTAAATAAAATAGCAGAATCAAAAAGCAAGCAGAGTTCTAAAGGAGCTTCTGCTGGTATTGTGGCCTTGCTTAATAAGGATATTTCTTTTGGCAGTAAACAACTCTCTAACAAAAAAAAGGAAAGCTTTTATAGTGAATTACTAATCTTGTTGGAAGCAGGGGTAGATATTAAGTCGGCATTTGAGCTCATTGAATCCGAACAACAAAAGAAAGAAGACAAAGAGCTTTTTGCTGAAATAAGAAAACAAGTGGTGAGCGGAAAGGGTATTTCAGAGGCAATGAAGGAAAGCGGTAAGTTTTCTGATTATGAATATTACTCAATTAAAATTGGAGAGAAAAGTAGTCAGTTGATTCAGGTGTTGCAACAGCTTCGCTTGTATTTTGAAAAGAGCATTAAGCAACGCCGACAGGTTGCTGGCGCACTTTCCTATCCTCTAATTGTTATTGTAGTAGCATTTTCCGCAGTGGCATTTATGATCAGTTTTGTTGTTCCAGCCTTTGCTGATATTTTTAAAAGATTCAAGTCGGAACTTCCCCCCATCACAAAATTTATTTTAAGCTTATCAGAATCCTTTCTTTCTTATGTATTGATTTTCGTATTGATAGTTTTGGGCTGCTGGTTGTTTTATCGCACCAATCGTGAAAAGGAGTGGATGAGAAAACGGGTGTCGTCGGTAATTTTAAAAATTCCTGTGATTGGAAATTTGGTGCAACTTACTTATTTGTCACGTTTTTGCCAATCTATGTCGTTGTTGCTTTCTGCTAAAGTGCACATTACTGAGGCGCTTCCTTTGGTAAAGAAAATGATCAATTACTATCCAATTGAAGTGTCTTTGGACACCATTGAAAAAGATATTATGAAAGGAATGCCTTTAAACGAAAGCATGGCGAAGTATTCTATTTATCCAAGAAAGATGCTCTATTTAATTAAAGTGGCTGAAGAGGTAAATCAACAGGATAAAATATTCAGTCGACTTTCACAGCAGTATTCCGATGAAGTAGAGCACAAATCAGGATTAATCAGCACCATCATTGAGCCAATATTAATTGTGTTCCTGGGATTTATGGTGGCCTTTATTTTGGTGGCGATGTACTTGCCTATGTTTAGCCTCACCAATGTGATGGGGTAAAAAATCAAAGTCATCTTATTTTGTAGTGTAATGCAGACTAACAAATAGTGTTAGAGTCAGGATAAATGAGATGATTTTTTTTGGAAATCATTTTTGCTCGGCACAGAAACGTTTTTTTTAACAGTAAAATATTTTTTTTACTCCGTTCGTCAGATTTTTATTGCCGTTGACTCCATGTTTTCGCTATTTTCATCGAAATAGCTTGCTTGCCGATTCTAGGTTTATCAACATATGGATTTTGATAATTAAGAATACGTACGTACATTCGCGTACGACTGCGAAACACTTCTGTGTTCATGGAGTCGAAAGGGATTTTTAACTAAACGAAAAAAAACGCATGAAAAAGATTTGTCTTTTAATAACAGCTATTGCTGTTGGCTCAACTTTGCAAGCACAATTTACAAATACAAATCCAACAACCACCACTGGTGCTGTTGGGATAGGAATCACGAATCCGGCTGTAATGCTGCATGTTAGGAATGGAGCAAGTGTTGGGTCACCAAATATTTTTAATGGCGATGATGCTTTGGTAGTAGAGGGAAATAATGCATTAATAAAGCTTTATGGAAATAATGTAGCGGGACTGGATTTCTCTTATGGTACAACGGGAGAAAGAACCAGGGCATATTTAAGATATTCGTATGCGAATAATCAATTAGCATTTAACAATCCATCAGGTCAGGCTTTTATAGTGGATGGCACTGGCCGTTTTGGTATCGGAGTTGCGTCGCCTACAGCAAAATTACATGTAGGTGGAAATTTGTTGGTTGATGGTAGTTCTTTAACAGTTTCACAAATAAACACAAGCGCAGTAAATGGAACAAGCATCGAAAACTATACAATTCCACACATAAAAATTCAAAATCTAGATGATGCAAATGGAACGGGAGCTTATAACGGTGGAGCTTTAATATTTGACATTGTTGGAGGTAGAGCTATAGCGGCAATTGCAGGAACAAAGTCTTTTACGAATAGTGATGCATCTCAACTAAAATTTTACACACATCAATCGTCATCAGGGCCATTAGAGAGAATGATAATTGGTGAAAATGGTTATATCGGAGTGGGCATTAGTGACCCTCAGCAAAAATTACATATTAATAATGATAATGGTGATGTGCAAATTGCTGCTAGTTCTAGTAATCATTCATCGATTCGTTTTTCAAAAAATGGTACAGGAAGTTGGATGGCTGGTACACAATTTCATGACGGGACTATAAAGTTTTGTATAAATAATAGCGCACTATTTGATGAAACACCAGAATTAACTATTCTTTCTGGAAATAGTAATGTAGGAATCAATAACATTAACCCTCAAGCAAAATTGCATGTTAGTGGAGATGTTAAATTCGCATCTTCACAAGCCTCTTTTGCAACAATCATCAATAACACAGCTGCTGCCGGAAATGGCTTGCAAGTTAAGGCAGGTACACTTGGAAACATCTATGCAATCATTGATGCTTCTGATAATATTGGAAACAGCTACTTCCGTGTAAGTGGGTTGGACGGTATTACTTATGCTCGCGAAGTAACCGTAACTGCAGACGCTTTTCCTGATTATGTTTTTGAAAACAATTATAAATTGATGCCCATTTATGAACTAGAAAAATTCATTGACAAAAACAATCATCTTCCCAACATTAATACTGCAGCAGAAATCAAAGACAGCGGACTTTCTTTAGGAGATATGCAAGTGAAACAAATGGAGAAAATTGAAGAGCTCACGTTGTATATCATTCAATTAAAAAAGGAAATTGATGCTTTGAAAGAAAGTAAATAGAAAGCAAAAATATTTTTGTTTTCTATACAAAGAGTCTGACTGTGTATGGATGCGCAATCAGCTTTCCTTCTGTATTAAAAGCAAAAATTTGTATCGCCAATAAGCTGCTGAACGAATAAAATATTTGAAAATAATATAAAATGAGGAAGTTAAGTTTTTTAATAGTGCTATTAATTTGTGCTGGCTCTGTTGGAGCGCAAGCACCAATGGATATTTTCGCATCTGCACCAAATGTTATTTCAAATACCAGTGCAACAACAGCTCCTGATGAAATATTAAGTGAAGCCGATACCAGCGAAATTTCTACCGACTTAAAAACCCCAAATTCTTTAAAGAAAAATAATTTATCGGTTGTAGTTGGATGCGCGGGAACGGTGACTGCTTCTGCTTCAATTTGCAGTGGAACTAGTAAAGCATTAACAGCGACAGGAACTGGAGGTTCAGCATACACCTATGCTTGGACACCTACAACGGGTTTAAGCGCAACTACAGGAGCAACGGTAACAGCTACTCCAACAGCAACAACAACATACACAGTAACTGTTAGCGGAACGGGTTGTACCACGTCAGCTCTAAGCACAACGATTACAATTATTGCAAAACCAACAGTGACGGTAACACCAACAACGGCAGTAGTTTGCCCTGGAACGTCAGTCGCGTTAACAGCAGCCGGAGCCACCACCTATGCGTGGTCACCAGCAACGGGCTTAAGTGCTACAACAGGAGCAACAGTAACAGCCACGCCAACAGCCACCACCACCTATACCGTAACAGGAACAACCAATGGATGTACAGGCACAGCAACGAAATTAGTGACTGTTGGAGCAAGTTTAGCAGTGACGGTAACACCAACAACGGCAACAGTTTGCGCTGGAAATTCAATCGCGTTAACGGCAGCTGGAGCCACCACCTATGCGTGGTCACCCGCAACAGGTTTAAGCGCTACAACAGGAGCAACGGTAACAGCAACACCAACAGCAACCACCACCTATACTGTAACAGGAACAACGAATGGATGTACGGGTACAGCAACGAAATTAGTGACAGTGAACGCAAAACCAACAGTGACAGTAACACCAGCAACTGCAACCGTATGTGCAGGAGGAAATGTATCTTTAACAGCAGTCGGAGCTACGACCTATGTATGGTCACCCGCAACAGGTTTAAGCGCTACAACAGGACCAGTGGTAACGGCAACGCCAAGTGCAACTACTACTTATACAGTAACAGGAACAACAGGAACTTGTACCAACACAGCTACAAGTGTTATCACGGTTAATGCAAAACCGACAGTGACGGTAACGCCATCCACTGCAACCATATGCGCAGGAGGAAATGTATCCTTAACAGCAGCCGGAGCCACCACCTATGCGTGGTCACCAGCAACGGGCTTAAGCGCTACAACAGGAGCAGCAGTAACAGCCACGCCAAGTGCAACCACCACTTATACAGTAACAGGAACAACAGGAACTTGCACCAACACAGCCACAGCTGCTATCGCAGTTAATGCTT
>JAPLEZ010000151.1 GCA_026390935.1 Bacteroidota bacterium | reverse complement strand
CATTTGTTCCTGAACAAACTGTTGCATCACTTGTGATAGAACCTGCAACAGTTGCAGCATCAACGGTGATGCTTGCAGGTGATGAATTTGCTGATGCGCAAGTCCCCGATTTTACCACCACTCTATATTGAGTAGAAGCTGTAATGTTGGAATAAGTTTGTGTAGTAGTAACGTTGGCGATATCTACCGGCGTTACAAAATTGTCAGTAGAACTTTGCCATTTTACAATGGATCCAGTGTGTCCTGCTAAAGTTAAAGTAGCGCCATTTGTTCCTGAACAAACTGTTGCATCACTTGTTACAGAACCTGCAACAGTTGCAGCATCAACGGTGATGCTTGCAGCCGCTGAATTTGCTGATGCGCAAGTCCCCGATTTTACCACCGCTCTGTATTGAGTAGAAGCTGTAATGTTGGAATAAGTTTGAGTAGTCGTAACGTTCGCAATGTCAATCGGCGTTGCAAAATTATCTATGGAGCTTTGCCATTTTACAATAGTTCCGTTGTGTCCTGTTAAAGTTAAAGTAGCGCCATTTAATCCAGAGCAAACTGTTGCATCACTTGTTACTGATCCTGCAACTGTTGCAGAACTCACCGTTAAAACTCCAGTTGCTGAAACAGCGCAACCAGCAGAATTAGAAACTGTGACTGTATAATTTCCAGCTGTGCTACCACTTGTAGTTTGTGCGGCACCAGAGCCATTTGCACTCCATGAATAGGAAGAATATCCTGCACCTGCATCAAAAGTTACTGCTGGATCTCCTGCGCAAATTGCTTTATTCGACAGAGATGGTGCGGGTATGCTGAGGGTTGTTCCTGTGTTGGCGAAAATGCTAGCTCCGTTGCTCACTGTGGCTTGATCAGTAGCTCCATATTTACCTGCCGACCAAGTTTGGTTCAATCCGCCTGCGCCAAAATAGGTTTGTAAATCGTAAGGTGAACCTGTAAGATCCTGACTGAATTTCGGGGTGCCGTCAATGGTAACCGACAGTAGGTGTGTGCCCGGCACATAGGTGATGATCACTGTATGCTCTAATCCGTCTTCTAAATTTCCTACGTTGGCGCAGGAGATTTTTCCTCCGTCGTTGGCGATGCCATCTCTCTGAAGCGCAATTTCGTCGTTGATTCCCGAACTGCCTCCACCGTAAGAGGCATCAAATCCGGCATTGCCCTGACTGCTCCAAGTGTCAAATTCCAGCGTTATCATTTTACCGTCGGATGCAGCACCCATATATCCTAATCCGCCACCACAAGCTCCTGCATTAATATTATAGGCAGCACTGTTTTTCCAAAAAGAAAAAGCCATACCGTCACCTTTGGAGTCGCTGCCAATATTGTCATTACCCGGACAACCGAAATACACTTGATACGATTTGCTGAATGTGCTTCCCGAAGTTGGATCATAAGTGGCAGAGGTTTCATGCACAGCTGCAGCTTCACAAGTACCAGCATTGTAATTTAATAGTTGAATAACACCATTGCCCCAGTCGTTATAACCAGTAACACCTCCTGTTTGGTGATGGGAATCCCAGCCACCACTTTGGGCATGAATAATATTCAGGGAGAATAATACAATGCTCAAAACCATTGCCGTTTTCGATTGGCGAATTGCTTTAACATTCATATAGTTCATTTTAAAAATTTGTGTCCTCATTGTTTTCCCTTTGAATCATTTCAACAAGCTCAATATGTATCGATGATTTTTGTGTTGGCCCTCTTTCAATAATACGATGATTACAAGAGCAGGAACAACTGATAAAATATTAATATGAATGAATATGGTTGTTTAAAAGACTTAAACTCCTGTTTTACAGTGTGTATGCTAAATGAAAAAGCGGTAAATATATGGTTGGATTATGGAGAAGTGCTGGTTTAATATCTAGACTAACACGTATTAAATACGCCTTAACACTTATTATTTGTAGATAAAAATCAGGGTGTTGAGTTTACTTTTTAACAGTTTTCTACATGATATATTTGTCGCGTATTTGAACTTTGTCACTCTTGTCACACTTGTTTTTCTAATGCAATAAATAATACCAACTGAAGAAGGTGTTTCACCTTATATTCAACTTTCATAGCTTGTAAATGCATCTCATTTGCTTGAAAATTGCTTCATATTTTTTTTAAAAACGGCCATATTTATCTGTCCTCTACTTTGTACTTAATATTTGATTGTCAGAGGCTTGGTGTTTTGATTTTTGCTGCTTGATCTTGATTCTTCGGATACTAATGGATTTAGCGGTAGTTAAAATGTTTATTTGATTGTTATAGGATGTAACGAGTCCGACTTGAACAATGATTATACACGAGGAGGTCTTACTAAAATTTAGATCTATGAGAATTAAACTACCGCTAGTAAAAAAAATCGCACTAACCACACTCTTAATGTTTGTAGGAGGAAGTGTTTTTGCTCAAGCATTGAGCGGAGGCTGGGATGCTTCGCAACAATATGGTGCTTCAGGAGTCAACGATTGGGGCAATGGTGTGGTTCAATTGCAAACGGCCACTTTTGGTCAGACTTCCGCTGCAGTGTTGGAAACTACCAATCCTTACGATCCAAATTCAGGTGCCGTTTTCAGTCAGTGCTATCAAGTGTTTTTCGCTTGTCCGGGTGGAGATGGAATAGGTGCCGATGCCAAAGGAGATGGTGCAGCTTTTTCCTTTTATAAAGCTACTTCAACTTACAACATAACAGGTGGTGCTTTTGGCGTGCCAGTCAGGGTGGAGCTAATTTTGATAACGCATTTGGTGGTGGAGGAGCGGGTTCAATTTCTGACGAGATTTCTATCCACAAACAAGCCGATGCGAGTGATGCAGGTTTAGTCCCTGGTACAACAGGTAATGCCGGAAATTTGGAAGATGGTAAGGAACATACGATTTGCATTACTTACACGCCTTCAACTACAGTACTATTAGTGACCATTGATGGTGTTACAAAAATGAATTTTAATATGGGCGCTGCCGGATTGAGTTTACAAAGTTATTTTGGTGCCGGAGGGTTAAATATCAGTTGGTCGTGTGCTAAGTTCGGAGCATCTAGTCCAATAACTGTTAGCAAAGGTGCCAGCATTAGCGACAATGCCGGAGCGGTGATAGGATTGCCTAATCCAAGTGTTGCCGATCATAGTATTTGTCAGGGTGATCCTTTTCCAAACTTTAATGTTGTTGCACTAAGTGGCGGTCCGTTTACAACTATACAATGGAGTGGTTTGGGAACAGGGGCGGGTAGCACCACCCCAAGCAGTGCTGCTGGAAATTATATTGTTGATGTTACCAATGCTGCAGGCTGTTCTGCAAAAGACACAGGAGTTTTAATTGTAAACACTTTACCAACACCAACAATCGCTAATAAAACAATATGTGCCGGAGATCCTGCTGTTACTTTTGATGCAGGAGCAGGATATTCAGCTTATTCTTGGAGTGGAAATGGAACGGGAACTTTGCAAACAACATCTGGGACAACCATAGGAAATTATATTTGTCAGGTGACCGATGCAAATGGATGTAAGGCATCGGCAACGGGAGTTTTATCAATTGGCAGTGCCACCGCTCCTGTACTAAGCGATAAAACAATTTGTGCCGGTGATCCAGCGGCTACGTTTGATGCCGGACCGGGATATGCGACTTATGTTTGGAGTGCAAATGGAGCCGGATCGGCGCAAACAACTACTGGAACAACAGCTGGTAATTACACCGTAACTGTTACTACAGCTGGTGGATGCACTGCAAGTGCAACTGCGGTATTAACAGTGAATGCGTTGCCTACACCAGTCATTGCCAACAAAACAATTTGTGTGGGAGATCCAGCAGCCACCTTTGATGCGGGACTTTATTCATCCTACTTATGGAGCGCGAATGGAGCCGGAAATTCACAAACAACTGTAGGTAGTATTGCTGGAAATTATACTTGTCAGGTAACCGATGCCAAAGGCTGTAAGGCTTTTGCTACAGGTGTTTTAACGATTAATGTTTTGCCTATTGTGGCTCTGGGTACTGATCAAACTATTTGTCCGTCGGGATCAGCAACGTTGAATGCAGGCGGACCATTTGCGAGTTATAAATGGCTGCCAGGGAATGAAAGCACTTCCGCAATTACAGTAAATACAGCAGGGACATATACAGTGGCGGTGACTGATGTCAATGGTTGTAAAAATAGTGATGCCGTTGATGTTTTTGTGAATTCAAATTTGGCCATAGATTTAGGACTTGATCAAACGATTTGTGCTGGCGATGATTTTACTTTCACAGCCAATTATGCTGCTGCGGGCGTTACATACGTTTGGACGGGAACCGGCGGGTACAGCAACAATACCCAAGCGGTAACTGTGAATACTAGTGGAACATATAATGTTCATGTTGAAGATGCATTAGGGTGCATGGGTGATGATGAAGTTGTGCTTACAGTTGCATTGGCGCCAACTCCTTCGTTAGCTAGTGCAACGCGCTGCGATGGTGATGCTGCTGCATTTGATGCGGGTAATTTTTCATCGTATGTTTGGACAGGTCCCAATGCGTTTAGTGCAACAAGCAATCCCATTGTAGTTTCCCAAGCTGGAATTTATAATGTAACAGTGACTGATGCCAATGGCTGTGTGGGCACTGCATCTGCAACACTTACTGTGAATGCACCACCAGTAGTTAATTTGGGAAATAATTTTACAGGTTGTGCAGGAGCCTCCGCTACCTTTGATGCTCAAAATCCTGGATCTACCTATTTATGGAACAATGGTATGCAAACGCAAAGTATTAGTCCGCTAGTTAGCGGAACTTATTCAGTAATTGTTACCGACGTGAATGGTTGTGAAGGAAGTGGTTCTGTGGTGGCAACAATCAACGAATTTCCTGTTTTAGATCTTGGAGACACGATCCATCTTTGTGAAGGCGATAGCAAAAAAATTACAGCTAATGTATTTCCTTCATCATCAGTAATTACATGGAACACAAGCGAAGTTGGGGAATCAATATTTGTGAATACCACAGGTAAAATTTTAGCTTCAGCAAATAGCAATGGCTGCGTCACAAAAGATTCTTTAGAAGTGCTGGTGCATGAGCAACCAAAAGTTTTTGGTATTCCAGATAGCACAGTATGTTTTGTTAATTTACCAAGCGGCTTCTCCATTGATGCGAGAACTCTTGCTGCGCAATACAATTGGAGCGACGGACAAAGCGGACAGACGATTACAGTACGAACAGATGGAGAGTACAATGTTGAATTAGTTAGTGATTATGGTTGTGTTTCTCGAGATACACTGATCATTACTGAAGATTGTCCTTCGTCGATTTTTGCGCCCACAGCTTTTACTCCAAATGAAGATGGACTCAATGATGTGTTTTATGTAAAAGGAGAAAATATCTACGATTTTGAACTCTTTGTTTTCGATCGTTGGGGAGAAGTGATTTTTCATTCTACAGATATGAATACAGGTTGGAACGGTAAAAGAAACAACGATATGCGCAATGCTCAAGTGGATGTGTATGTTTGGAAAATCAACTATAAATATTGGTCGGATTGGAAGCACGATGGTGATATGCGAGAAGAGGTTGGTAGAGTTACTTTGATTAAATAATTACAAGCGATCACGACGAAATATAATTGATGAGATAAACAGAAGAATCCAATTCCATTTTTTTGCGAATGTGCATTCTAAGCAAGTAATTATTTGAGTGCCCGGAAAACAGGTTTGTCCCCAAACAAACCTGTTTTCGTTTTTTGAGTATGAATGATAAATGATTTTGTTCATTCAGGTATTGGCAATTTTTTTAGTGAACGAAGGGATAAAGTTCTTTTTTGTTGGCGTTGTGCGCTTATATTTTTGCACAAAGGATCAATATTTATTTTGAGTGATGAATTGTGTATTGATCAGATAATCAGTGATTAGCATTTATTTTCCAGCTATATAATCTTGATTTTGAAGATACAATTCGCAATGCAGTGGGCTAATATGTTTATTTGAGATATGTGAACACCACAAAAGTTCTTTTTGAGAAAACGAATGGATACAAAGTAGTCGGAAGATCAAAAAAGGAATTTTGTAAAACGATGTAAAAACGTATTTAAAAAATGAACTATGAGAACAATTAAATTTTTAAGACTGGGACTGATCACAGTTTTAGCTTTTTCGAGTGGCCTTTCTGCTCAAGAGCAAAGAGGTTATTATGATGCTCCTTATATCAGGTATGAAGCCGATCAAGGCACGCTAACCAATGCAACGATGGCCATGATGTCCTTCAATCAAAAGGATTTACAAAGTGAAGCGTCGGAGCAGGTGTGTGTGGATTTATCGGCTGTTGGCGCATCTGTTGAATGGAAATTGAAAAAAGAAGCCGACGGATTGGTAGTTCGCTTTAGTGTTCCCGACGAGAAATCAGGCGAGGTGGAAGTGTATGCCGATGGTAAATTGGTGGGCACATTGAAACTCACTTCTTATTGGTCGTGGGAATTTTTAACCTTAAATGGCAACATGAACAACGTAGCCGTTAAAAATGAAAATCCGAAAATGCGTTTTGATGAAGTGCGTTTGAAATTACCAGCAAAAATTGCAGCTGGAGGAAAATTGAAATTGCTGCGAAAAACTGGAGATATTCATATCGACTTCGTTGAATTGGAGGCGGTTCCCGACGCAGTTCAGCCAGCTGCTAACGATTTAGTGTATAAAGGTGATGGCAGCGATTTGCAAGTTTTTATTGATAACCAAGGCGGAGGAAAATCTATCTATTTGCCAACGGGTACTTACAACGTGAATAGAGAATTGTATTTCGGTGTACCAGGAACCAAATTGAAAGGTGCTGGAATGTGGTACTCTAATGTAAATTTTACCAGCGAAGATTATTTGCACGGTGGTTTGCGCGCCAATGCAAAAGACATCAGTTTTATGGATTTGGCTTTAACTACAACGCGTAATTCACGTTCAAGCTCTTACAAAGGAATCAATGGTGTGTTCACCAGTGGATCGGTAATTAAAAACTTATGGGTGGAACATTTTGAATGTGGTGCATGGATAGCCATGTACAATGTTGGTGATGTTGCTTTTGCCGACGGATTTACCGTGACGAATTGTCGCTTCAGAAACAATTATGCCGATGGTATCAATCTTTGCAAAGGAACGCGCAATGCCACAGTTGAACATTGCAATTTCCGCAACAATGGTGATGATGATATGGCCATTTGGAGTGCTGATGGTATGGAGTGTTCAAACAATACTTTCGCATACAGCACTGCAGAAAACGGATGGAGATCTGCTGGATGTTCTATCTACGGAGGTATGAATAATAAGGCGCATCACTTAATTATCAGAGATCATGTTGAAGCAGGTTTGCGTGTAAACAATAATTATCCTGGCGTAGGTTTCAATGAAAAAGGAATGCACGAATTTTCAAACATCACAGTGATTCGTTGTGGTACTTTCAACGATTTGTTTTACGGGATGGTAGGTGCTATCGACATTGTTTGCAACAGCATTGCCGGCACTAAAGTTCAAAATGTAAAGTTTTCCAACATTGATATTATCGATGCAAAAGACAATGCCATCATTATGAATAAATGTGGTGGAAAAGGTTTTTACAACTTTGTTTTTGAAAACATTACCATAGATGGAACAGGAAGAGAATATCCTTACAACAACGAACAAAAAAGAGATTGGCCAAGAGGATTTGGATTGTTGTACGCACAAAATCCGGCAGGAAATGGTACTATTTGTAATATGGTAACCAAAAATCGTGGAGGTAGCGCAGTGGTTGACATTGATGAATATGGTATTGGTTCATTTACAATGACTGAAGTGAAAGATTGTGTTCAAGTGAAATAGTTTTTACTTACTATACCCACTAGTAGTATTTGCCCATGCAGTTTTTGCATGGGCATTTTTTTTTAGCGTGCGTGTGCATGTGCAAGCTAAAAACTTTAACTCAGAGAAAGTTGATAAATCAATATCATCCGTTGATGTAGTAAAGTATGGGGAACATTCTTAAAATAATTGTAGGTAATTTCTTAAATTTGGTAAGCAAAATGAGAAAAAAATCGTATATTGATATAGAGATTGGCAAGTTGACTAATTCTATTGAAAATGTCTTTTCAGGAGATAGTTTTGATACCGAAATAATCAGAATGTCGAAGGGGAGTATAAAAAAACTCAGCAAAAAAGATTGGCTCTTTGACTGGCAGCAAGAATTTAAGGATCCCACTAGGATTATTTATAAGCTTGTGATTGAAGGCAATGAAAATGTGATACAGGGGCTTGTTTCCCTTAGCTTTGAAAGCGACCATGTTTTTATGCACCTTATTGAAAGTGCGAAATTCAATAAAGGAAGAAATAAAGTGTATGAAGGAGTTCCTGGGAATTTGGTAGCTTTTGCGTGTAAATGTTCCATTGAAAAAGGACATGAAGGGTATGTAACATTTGATGCAAAAACAGCGTTAATTAAGCACTATCAAGAAACGCTATTTGCCACTCATTTTAAAGGGACGAAAATGATAATTGATACTTTGGCAGCAGAAAGATTGATAAAACAATATTTTAAAAAATAAAATTATGGGACTGATTAGAGAACCAAAAGGAGTTGATTTTTATGTAATAAACAAACCGTGGACTGCTGAAGAAAAAAAGGAGTTAAGTGAGTTTATTGAAAAATCAAAAGCACGTTTGAAGGAAAAGATTAAAAAGGGTAAGCAGCGTAAAGCAGCTTAAAGTTATTTAAATCATAGTCAAGCCTGAGACAAAAATGTTTCGGGCTTTTTTATGTCCAAACAGTAGGTAAATCAGTTGAGGTGAAGTGTCTTTAAATCAATTGTAAGTTCATTGAAAATACTGATAATACTAGTGTTGCAGAGTGTGAATACGTATGTGAGACATCGCTCGGAATTTCGCTAACACCTACAAATACGGCTACCAAAAATCTTAAGATTTTGTCCCTCTTAATTCAAGTAACACAGTTTTTCTTATTATGTCCCTAAAAGTGGCAGCTCATGCACGTTTTGCACAACAGTGATTTTTGCTGCAAGGAATTTGTGTTCATTGTCAAGGAGTTAAAGAAGTTTTACTGAGGTACTTGTATTTTTTTATCGCGTTTACAGCGCAAGAAGGGGGACTTTGTAGTGCCAAAATTCACTTGTGTTTCTTTCAGTAACAATCAATATAGGTAATACTACGTATTAGTTTATTTATTTGACTATCAGGTTGTTGAATGTTTTTCCGACTCAAATCATTCATATTCTTAAAAATACAAATAGACAAGCCCTGCTTTTAGGAATTTCTTTGTCATAATTAATTCGATGAAGATTGTTTTGATTTTTCTGCGAAGCGCGGCAGAGTGGTTGAATGAAATTCGGAGAGAGATAAAGAACAAAAAATTGATTTAAAAAAAAACAGATGAAAACAAGATTAACCTTTTTATTATTATTCAGTCTAGCACTGTTTAATATTAATGCACAAACGGCCCCCGCCAGTGTGTGCACATCACCCAGTTCGTATACCTACGATCAGCAGGTGACTTATTATTTCGATTTAGCAGGCAACGCCAGCGTCACAGCCGGACAAGCTTTGTACTTCTACTCATGGACGCCTGTGCCTATTGTAGGCGGTAAAAAATTAATGACCCTATGAAGGCGGAATGAAATGGAGTCTTACTTGCGTGCCCACCTCACTTTATGGTGTTTCTGCAGCAACATTAACTGCGTCGGGTACTTCAGGGTTTTGGTGTAATGTTCAAAATTCTGCAGGTGTTGCAGTAACTGGGACTATTCCCTACACACAAAAAGAGCAGTTGCGTTTAGGTAGTCAGTGTTTTTGTACAGGAGCATCTACTACAGCAAACAGCACTTTCTTTATTAACCTTGGAGCAGCTGCTGTTGCGAATCCCGATGTGCGTGGTTACAACTGGACAAATATTTCGCAAGTAAATAAAGTGTACTCGATGGTAGATACTTTAGGAGTTAACCGTCACGATATTACTACTTCAGGTGCATTTACTGTTAATGTGAACCCTGCCGGATTTACTAATCCGAACGCTGCATTGTTAGGTAACTTAGCCGTTGCAAATGCAACCGACTCGTACATTTACACCACCGGAACAGGAGTTGGAACCATTACAATTTCTTGTTTAGATACTACACGTTTGTTTAAAATTTCTCTTTTTGGTGCAAGAGCGGGAACAGATGCTCGTGTGAGTAAATACACAGTAATTGGTAAAACTACCAACGTTGGAACGTTGCAAACAACAGGAACAGGTATTGCAACAAATACTTCATTGACTTTAAACGACGATTTATTTTACACTACTCAAGTGTTTCCAAAGTCAAATGGAAAAATTGAAATCAAAGTGGAAGTGTCCTCTGGAACCAATGCTTATATCAATATGATTAAAGTGCAGGAAATTGTAAATCCAGTTTATTTTCCTCTAACTGGATTCACTATCAATACTAGTAAATTGTCAACTACAGGTCCATCAAAATTGTCGGTGATCAATACACCGTCAAATACTACTGAAGATGGAGTGGTGTGGTCGGTGAATGATCCGAGTATTGCCATTATTGATCAAAACGGAAATTTAAAACCAAAGAAAGCTGGAACAGTAGTCGTTACTGCAACAAGCATATTCCAACCTTCATTGGTGCAAAGCACATCAGTGACTTTCGCAAATTTAGTGACCAGTTTGTATTTGTGTGGTACTGCGACGGAAGCTTTAAGCAACGATGTTTCTAATGGTTTACCAATGAGAAGAGTGTATGATGTTGATTCAACATTGACCAATAAATTTGAAATTTATACTTCCTTATCCAACACGGGTACTTTTAAATTGTATACCGATACTTCTTCTTCAGCATTGGCATACGGAAGCAATGGTGCTGGAAAAATTGTAGTTGGCGGAACTGCGCTTACAAATGCAAGTGCAGGGTTGAAAGTGCTAACAGTAAATTTAAACGACAGCACTTATTCCATTGCTGTAGCACCTGGATTTTCGTTAATTTCTAACATGATCGCTAAAGATGCTACGCAAGCGGCATGGTGGGCTGGCGACGAAATTTTAACCGACTATGAAGGAAAAGGAGTGTGGTCGGCGACAGTGAATTTTGCGCAAAAAACTCAAGCTTGGAACAATCCGCGTTTCTTTTTCACAGTGCTTGGAACAGGTAGAGTGTTGAAGATTGTAAAAGGCACAAAAAATACTTTGCTTTTTGCCGATGATGCCATGGGCAAAACACTTTTGGATATTGATCAATTCAACGGAGTTTATAAAGTGACTTTGAACATGCAGAATTACACTTTTGATGTTACTAAAACATGCGACAGTATTGATTCGCACAGAGTATCCTTTTTGGGTTCATCGGTATCAAAAGGATATGGTGCCGACATGGCAGTGGAAGATTCATCTTTGTACCAAGGATACCAACATCAATTTGAATTGTTGACCAAAAGTCGACATACTGCGGGCTTGGGTCAAAATTGGAATTTCACCAACGTATCTGTTGGAGGAAATAGCACCATTGACGTAAAAAATAGAATAAGTCGAAATCTTTATACCACTTGTGGTAAATATGTGATTATTGGTTTGTCATTGGCCAATGAAGGCTTGTTAACTGGTGGTCAGGCTACTGTTACACAATTTACAAATAATATGTTGGCCTTGATTGATACCGTTAGAGCACACAACCTTATTCCGATAGTAAGTGGTAGTTATGCCAACAATCAATTTAACGCTACCCATTACGCTTATATTAAAGAAATGAATCTCAAGATTCATGAGTGGAATGTACCAAGCACCAATCTTTTGGGTGCGTTGGAAGATGGTACTGGTAAATGGCCAGTGGGCACTAACGTTGACTGTTGTCACCCTTCCACTGCGGGATATACCGAACTTTTTCACGCTGTAGTTCCTTCTGTGATTGATGCCTTGGCAATGGGGAAAGCACTTCCGGTATTGGCTACCAACACTTATCACTCCATGGGATTGAACACAAGTGCAGGAGTTTTGAGCATTACACCTGAAGATGTTGCGCATTCTTACACCACTTCTTTTGATGTGAAAACTGCAGGTTCAGGAACTATCGCTTCTTTAAAAACAGCAAGTAGTTCTTTCAGCATTGCTTTGGATACTGCAGGTTTGGTGAGCTATACTTCAGTTAATGGAACAATAAGTACAAGTGCCGATGTGAACGACAACAACTGGCATAAAATTTCTTTGACGCACTATTATACAAAAGGACAAACACTTTTATATGTTGATGGTGTGTTGAAAGGAACATTGAACGAACAAGTGCTCATCACAAAAGTTGTTTTAAGTGATTTCGCTAAGGCTCCTGCTGCTGTTGATTATCGCAACTGGTTTTTCTACCGTTCGGCAATGTGCCCAGAAGAAATGGCCGCATTGAACAGTGGAAAAATGTTGAAATCGAGTTTAGAGATTTATGCGCCATTAGATGGTCAGGCAGTTTTAGGATCTGATGTTCTAGTAAATCTTGCACAAAGTTTAAATGTTGTAAAAAGAATTGCTGATGCTAATCCTGAATATTTGGTGGATTTCGGTCCGACAGAAAACTACAATGGATTTGCAACGGTGAGTCCTGATGCCAATGCGCGCACATGGAACAACGTTACTGTTCCTTATGTTGGTGGAGCAGCTGTACCTTTAGTGGATACAAAAAATGTAAGTCATGGTAGTTCACTTACTGTTACCGAAACATTTCAAACCAATGGTATTTACAACGGTGGATTATTGGCGCCAGAAGCCAATAAATTAAACGAATTCGCTGTTGCAACTGCTACTGAAGATTATTTCTTTACCACTACAAGCAGCCAATTCCAATTGAGCGGTTTAAACGCTGGAAGCAAATATATCTTCACCGTATTTGGATCAAGAAACGTTGATATTACACGTACTTCTCAGTACACTTTCACTGGTGCTGAAACAAGAAGTGGTACGTTGCAAACTTCCGGACTTGATTTGGGTGGTGTTGGTTACCATGGAAACAATAGCTCATTTTATGTGTCGGATACACTTCATGCCGATGCAAATGGAAAAATCACCATGCAATTATCTGTTGTAAATGGCGGTTTCGCATACATTGGTGCAATGAAAATTAAGGAGTATGTTGCAGCGGCGCAGTCGTACAAAACTGAGGATGTAGCAAACGACCTTAAGCAGCAAGTGTTAACGAACAGTGCGGTTTGAGTTTATCCTAATCCGGCATCTGAATTAGTGAATGTGTCTTTCATTTCTGCCAGTAATGCAACAGTATCTATGACGGATATTTTTGGAAGAACAGTTTATGCTTCTTCGCTCAATGCTGGTGATCATTTATTGGAAGTAAACACTTCCAACTTTGCGGCGGGGATGTATATTTTAAATGTGATTTCTGCGGAAGGAAATGTGACACAAAAAGTAAATATTAAGTAAAATTAAAAGCGGCACAACGCCAATTTTAATCTAGTGGGAAATGGTGGCTATGAAAATAGTCGCCATTTTTTTTGCTGTTGATTTGTCCTTTTAAAGCTCTTTTGTTGTGAAATGAAGGTTTGTTACTTGCAAAAACACAAGTGTTAGTTCATATAATTTTTAAAATCAGCCATATTTATAAGTTGAAAATATTTTTATTAATCGCTGATAATCAGATCATTGCAAATAATGTAAACTGATTTTTTACTTGATTATTGATTTACAATTCGTTTTTGGGGCAAGTAAAATGTTTATTTGAAGGAGACGAAAAATTTGAAGTAAAATTAAAGCGATCTATATAGAAGTTTAACCGTACAAAAGTTCATTGGTTAATTCCATTTTTAACAATAGAGCATATGAGAACTATTAAAATTTATAAAGCAATTTTCGCCACCATTTTGTTCATGGCAAATGGATTGACTGCCCAAAGCAATGAACGAGGATTTTACGATGCTCCTTATGTTAGGTATGAAGCCGACAAGGGTGTATTGACAAAAGCAAAAGCAACACCTATGTCTTTTAGTCAAGCCGATTTGCAAAGTGAGGCTTCTGAGCAAGTATGTGTGGATTTAACAAAAAAGAAATCGGCGGTGGAGTGGAAACTCAGTCAAGTTGGTGATGGCTTGGTCGTTCGTTTTAGTGTGCCCGATTCTACAGAAGGGGAATTGGAAGTGTATGCCAACAACAAATTGGCTGGTACAATTAAATTGAATGCACATTATTCATGGGAATATTTATGGAAAGATGGAAATTCCAACAACGGTGGTGTGCTGAACACCAACCCTAAAATGCGTTTTGATGAAGTGCGCATGAAATTGCCATCAAAAATTGCTGCAGGAGGAAAATTGAAATTGGTGAATAAATCTGGAGCAATTCATGTTGATTTTGTTGAAGTGGAAAATGTGCCAGAAGCTATTCCTGCTGCAGCTGGTGATGTGGTGTTTTCTGGTGAAGGGGATGAATTGCAAAATTTCATCAATCAAAATGGCGGCAAAACTATTTATGTTCCAACTGGAGTGTACAACATTTACAGTGAATTGTATTTTGGTGTGGACAATACTACCTTGAAAGGTGCGGGAATGTGGTACACTCAATTGAACTTTAAAAAAATAAAATGGTTGAGAGGTGGTTTGTATGCCAATGCAAAAGATATTAGTTTTTTGGATTTGTATTTGTCCACCGATAATTATGCTCGTGCCAATTCTTACAAAGCCATCAATGGAGTTTTTACCCAAAAATCGGTGATCAAAAATGTGTGGGCCGAACATTTTGAATGCGGTGCATGGATTGCTCAATACAATAAAGGAACAGTAGAATTTGCCGATGGATTTTTAGTGAGCAATTGTCGTTTCAGAAATAATTATGCCGATGGAATTAACTTATGTAAAGGCACAAAAAATACTATTGTTGAACACTGCAGTTTCCGCAACAATGGTGATGATGATATGGCCATTTGGAGTGCCGATAAAATGGAATGTCAAAACAATACTTTCCGTTATTGCACTTCTGAAAATTGCTGGAGAGCATCGGGCTGCGCCATTTACGGCGGATTGAACAACACGGCTCACCATCTTTTAATTAAAGATAATTTGGAAGCGGGACTTCGCGTAAACAATGCTTTTCCTGGTGCTGGTTTTAATGATGAAGGAATGCATGTTTTTTCCGACATCACTATTATTCGATGTGGTACCAACAATGATTTGTGGTATTCGGCGGTAGGTGCCATCGATATAAATTGCACCGATAAATGTGGAATGAAAGTGAAAAATGTAAAGTTTTCAAACATTGATATTATCGACTCAAAAGATGATGCCATTTACATCATGCGCTATGGCGGCGACAAATATGTAAACATCGTTTTTGAAAACATAAACATTGATGGAACAGGAAAAGAATTTCCTTTTAACGATGCTAAAAACACCAACGCTGAAACGGAAAGAGGTGTTGCCGTATTTTTTAAATACAAACCAAAAGGAACGGTGACCTACTGCAACTTGGTGGTGAAAAATCGCGGAGGAAGTGCTAAACAAGATTTTAGTACTACTGAGATCGGTCCGCTGGAATGGAAGAAAGTTTCAAATTGTGAAAGTGCACCCAAATAGATCCTGAAACAAGTTCAGGATGACATTAGCGGGCATCGGTTTAAAAGCATGGTTCACATTTGTCATCCTGAACTTGTTTCAGGATCTAAAGAATTAATTATAAAAATAAATTAGTTGCCTATGTAACAAAAGTGTTTTTTATCAGTCTACAGTTTCTATAAACCCCCAAACATTTATATGAAAGAGCTACAGATATTGAAGTTATTGTTTTTTGCCTTTTTCCTTTCTGCTACAAATTTGTTGGCGCAAAGAGGTTATTACGATGCGCCTTACGTTCACTATGAAGCCGATTCGGCAGTGCTTGCAAATGCAAGCATTACAGCAAAATCATATGATCAAAAGATTTTGCAAAGTGAAGCCTCCAATCAGGTGTGCGTTGATTTGTCGTTGCCCTCTGCTTCAGTGGAATTTACCATTGTAAGTGCGGGCGATGGCTTGGTGCTTCGTTACAGTGTTCCCGATGGAGAATGGGGTAGTGTGGATTTGTATGCCGATGGAATTTTTGTGGATACTTTGCATTTGGGTTCTCATTATTCATGGGAAAATTTAGGTTTGCCCAATACCAATCCTAAAATGCGTTTTGATGAAGTTCATTTTGTTTTTCCTACTCCGATTGCTGCAACAAAAAAATTAAAATTAGTTCGACGCTCAGGAAATATTCACATTGATTTTGTGGAATTGGAATTGATTCCTGCTGCACTAACTCCTGCTCAAGGTGATGCTGTGTAT
This sequence comes from Bacteroidota bacterium, assembly GCA_026390935.1. GTDB lineage: Bacteria > Bacteroidota > Bacteroidia > Flavobacteriales_C > JAHEZL01. The sequence continues at coordinate 11,214 of JAPLEZ010000151.1, read as the reverse complement.
ATGGGCGATGGCAGTGATTTGCAGACTTTCATTGACAACAATGGTGGTAAAAATATTTTTCTTCCTGCTAAAAAATATTTGGTAAATAGTGAACTGTATTTTGGAGTTTCCAATACAGTTTTGAAAGGTGCAGGCATGTGGTACACAGAGATTTTTTTTAGCGATGCTGCCAATGGCGGATTATTATCAAACGCCGATAAGGTGAGTTTTTCTAATTTGTATTTAAATACCATTAATAATTTCCGAACGAATTCTTACAAAGGAATCAACGGCGTTTTTGTGAAAGCAACGATCACCAATGTTTGGGCCGAACACTTTGATGTTGGTATTTGGGTGGCGCAATACAATACAGGCGGACCGGCATCCTCCGATTCTTTAGTGATAAGTTCTTGCCGATTTAGAAACAACTATGCCGATGGTGTTAACTTTTGTAAAGGCACTAAAAACAGTGTGGTGGAACATTGTAGTTTTCGTAACAATGGTGATGACGACATGGCCATTTGGTCGGCAAATGGAATGGAATGTATCAACAATACTTTTCGTTACAACACAGCTGAAAATGGTTGGAGATCGTCGGGTTGTGCCTTGTATGGCGGACAAAATAATCACGCGCATCACTTGCTAATTAAAGATCATCAGGAAGCGGGAATAAAAGTGAACAACGATTTCCAAGGTGTTGCATTCAATCAAAACGGATTGCATACTTTTTCTGATATTACGCTCATAGCCTGCGGTACTTTCAATACTTTGTACAATGGCAATAATGGTGCTATTGATATTTCTTGCAACACGCAAGCAGGAACAAGAATCAACAATGTGCAATTTTCAAACATTGATATCATTGATGCTAAAAATGATGGCATTTACATGTACATCAAAGGAGGTGGTGAAGGATTTTTTAATGTGAATTTTGAAAACATTGCTATCAATGGAACAGGGAAAGAATATCCTAACAATAACAACAAAAATTTAGATTGGGGAAGAGGATATGGTTTCTTGTTTGTTGGAAATCCTGCGGGTTTTGGCACTTACTGTAATATCACTTATAGCAATAGAGGAGGCAATGCGTTATCTAATATTAACAACGCGCAAATTGGGACCTTTGATTTTATTCAAGATTGCTCCGCACCAAGCGCAACCTTCATTACATCACCTGTTGATTTTGGAATTTGTGCTTCTGTTGTGCTGGAAGCTACCACTACGGCTCCATTAAATGCTACGGTACTTTCTATGGAATTTTTTGTGGATGAAAATAGTGTTGGCAGCGATATGTCTTCGCCTTTCAGTACAGTGTGGAGCAAGCCAGTTGTTGGAAGTCACAAACTAAAAGCTGTAGCGCACTATTCCGATAATTCATTTTCTACTTCTTTGCCGCAATATTTTTCTGTGGAGGAAGGGGTTTTTACCACTGCCACAGCACCTGTTGTTGACGGGGTGATAGATGCTGCATGGAATGCTTTTGCGCCCAATGATTTGAATAAAATTTCGGTTGGAAGTTTCAACGATGCAAATGATTTGTCGGCTTACTTTAAGGTGAGTCGTGATGCAACAAATTTATATTTACTTGTGGATGTGACCGATGATATTTTGCGCAACGATGGTGCTGCCAACTGGCAAAAAGATGCAGTAGAAATATTCATCGACATGGGAAATGATAAGTCGGGTGCTTACGTTGCAAACAACGATTTTCAGTACACTTTTGTGTATAATATTTCTACCGCTAAACCGGGATTGACTTTCGTGCAAACGACCAAAGTAGGAGATCTTGGTTATATTTTAGAAATCGTGATTCCTTGGTCAACGCTAGGCGGAGCACCTGCCGACGGAACTTTTATGGGCATTGATGTGCAAGTGGACGACAACGACAGTGGCAACAGAAATGGAAAGAAAGCATGGCAAGATATTACCGATCAAGCATGGCAATCTACCGCTGTGCTGGGTACTTTGGAAATGGCTTCTTGCGCCAATACTTATGATCCAAATGCTGTTGTTCAACTCAATAATAATCTCAATTTTTCTTTATATCCAAATCCGTTATCTGAAACAGGAAATTTAAATCTTGTTTCAAATGGCGGAGAATTATTTTCAGTGTCTATTGTCGATTTGAATGGTAAAGTGCTTTACAATGCGAATTTATCTGGGGGCGAAACTTTTTCTTTTGGTGCTGATTTAGCACCCGGGATGTACTTGTTAAAAGTTTCGAATGATAGTTCAGTTGCTTGCACAAAATTTATCAAAAACTAAAACCAATCTTTAAACTAAAACCTAAAACAAATGAAAAAAAATTTTATTCTTTTGCTCGTTTGTGCTGTTGTATTGTGTGTGGTTCCTGCGATTTCTCAAACTGGTTATTATGATGCTCCGTACAGCAGGTACGAAGCCGATCAGGGTGTTTTATTGAATGCTTCGGCTACTTCGAAATCTTTTGCTCAAAATCTTTTGCAAAGTGAGGCTTCTGAACAAGTGTGTGTAAACATGACCAGTGCCAATGCATCGGTATCGTGGACGGTTAACGCTGATGGCGATGGATTGGTGGTGCGGTATAGTGTTCCCGACGGCCAATCGGGAGTGCTGGATGTACAAGTAAATAATGTTTCTGTTGGCACTTTGAATTTAAGTTCAAATTGGTCGTGGGAATATTTGGAGAGTGATCCCAATCCCAACAACAACTACGTTGTCAACACAAATCCGAAAATGCGTTTCGATGAAGTGCGATTAAAAATGCCTAGCAAAGCATTAGTCGGACAAACTTTAAAATTGCTTCGCCAAAGCGGAAATATTTATGTTGATTTTGCTGAGTTGGAACTGATTCCTGCAGCAGTGCAGCCTGCAGCAGGTGATCAAATTTTTACTGGTGATGGCACAAATTTGCAAACCTATATTGATGGCCACGGTGGTAAAACAATTTATTTGCCTGCCGACAAAAAGTATGATGTTGGTAAGGAACTTTATTTTGGGTCGGCCAACACAAAGTTGAAAGGTGCCGGCATGTGGTACACACAAATTAATTTTACCGAAAACTATACTTGTGATGGTGGAAGTGGTGGATTGAATGCGCAGGCTGCAGGAATTTGCTATTCGGGTTTGTACTTAACAACAGTGCGTAATTCGCGTTCATGCACCTATAAAGGCATCAATGGTATATATACCAACGCTTCTCTAATCACAAATGTTTGGGCTGAACATTTTGAGTGTGGTGCTTGGATAGCGCAATACAATGGTAATGCTGCCATTCAAACTGCCGATGGATTTACTGTTTCAAATTGTCGTTTTAGAAATAATTATGCCGACGGAATTAATTTGTGCAGAGGTACAAGTAATGCCATTGTTGAACATTGCAGTTTTAGAAACAACGGTGATGATGATATGGCCATTTGGCCGCAAGATAATCTGGAGTGCAAAAACAATACTTTTCGATACAATACCTCTGAAAATTGCTGGAGATCTGCTGGTGTAGCCATTTATGGAGGATTAAATAATTCGGCACATCATCTTTTAATTAAAGACAATGTTGAAATTGGAATTCGGGTTGGCAATAATTTTCCTGGTTCTTCTTTTAATACCACAGGCATGCACACTTTTTCTGATATTACAATTTTGCGTTGTGGAACTTTTAACGATTTGTTCTATTCTCCCGTTGGCGCCATAGATATTTTAGTTGATAACGTTGCTGGAAATAGAATTAATAATGTGAAGTTTTCAAACATCAATATTGTGGATTCAAAAAATGATGCGATTTACATTTATAAGAAAAATAATGGTGATGGTTTTTACAATTTAATTTTTGAAAACATTACTGTAAATGGTACAGGAAAAGAATATCCAAACAACAACGCAAACAACTACAATTGGCCCAGGGGTTTTGGAATTTTATTTGGAAATTATCCTGCAGGAAATGGGACTTATTGTAATATCACGTACAGCAATCGCGGGGGTACTGCTGGTTTGAATGTGAACAAAGATCAAATCGGAACTTTTTCATGGACTTATGCTGCATGTGAAGCGCCAGTGTGCAGCGCCAATTCAATACCAAGTACTATTCAGGCTGAAAATTATTGTGACATGGTGGGCATACAAACAGAAACAACTACTGATGTTGGTGCCGGACTCGACGTTGGTTACATTGATGCTGGTGATTGGCTATCGTACAAAATTAGTGTTCCTAAAAGTGCTGTATATGCCGTTCAATGTCGCGTGGCAAGCATCACTCCAAACATGTCATTGAAATTTGAATCAGTGGGCGGTACAGTTTATGCTACGGTCCCTTTGCCCAACACTGGCGGATGGCAAACCTGGCAAACTGTTACGCAAAGCATTTCGTTAACAGCTGGAGTGCAAGATATTGTTGTGAAAACCAATACAGGAGGATTTAATTTTAACTGGTTGGATTTTTCTGATGCTACAGCAATTGAAGAAGAATCAGCTTCGTCGCTGTTGATGTATCCTAATCCTGTTTCTGATTTGCTGACCATCAATTCTCCTGATGCTTTGCGAGAAATTTTAATCTATGATGCAACTGGAAGATTGGTGTTCTCGCAATCCAATCCAGGAAATAATTTCAGCATTGATTTCGCAAATTATGCTGCAGGATTTTACACCGTTGTGGCCATCGATTTTAAATTAATTAAACACACTTCTTCACTCGTTAAATAGAAGAATAAAATTTTGTTGGGCTAAGATAAGGTCGTGATAATTTTCACGACCTTTTTTTTGCATCAAATTGCGCTTCGGTGACATGCAACACCTCAAATTTCATCTATAAACAGACAATATTAAAAATTCATGAATATTGATTTTGTTTCTGATTACCAACCACTTGAATATGTGTGTGGTCAAATATGTCTTGATTTTTAAAGGACTGTTGGACAAGGGTTGTACTAAAGCGTTTATTTGACTCAAATAATATTAACTGTGGTGGCGGCAAAACAAAATAATACAAGCAACGGCGTTGAAACGCTTTTAAAAAAGTACCTTTTTATTGCAGTGCTTTTTTGTGCTGCCAATCCTATGCAAGCTCAAAGTATTTGCACTGGTGCCAATGCCTGTACAAAAACACTTACTGGTGCCAGTGGTGATTATGTTGCTTGGGCCGATGGAAGTAATCCTCGCATTTGTATTGCAGGTACAGCGGGTTCTCCTTACACCGGACAAATTACAAATATTAGCGATGTTGGAAATGTGTGGGTTTGTGTTACTGGTTACTGGACGCCAACTACAACTTTAGATTACTCGACGAGCAATGGCAATTTAGTGAAGCTGGATGTGACGGGTACTTTAACTCCTCCCGGACTTTTACTATGGGCCACCACCGTCACCAATTCAGGAACCATTCATGTTACTGGTACCAATAAAGATTTGAAAATGGATGTGAATAATCAGGGTTCAAGTTTAACTAATTCGGTATCGGGAACTATTACTATCGACAATGGCGATTTAATAGGTCCTCAGGGTGGAACTGGTTTTATTGACAATGCTGGTGTGATCACGCTTTCGGGAAGCGGAAAAAAAGTGAATCTAGATGGGTACAATGGTACTACTGCTTTCATGAATCGATCCACAGGATACATAAAAGTAAATGGTGATTTCCGCTTGAAAAGCGATGGTGGTGCTTCCAATATTTACAATTACGGAGTGATCACTACCTTGGGAACTGGCTCGGGTACCGGAAAATTTTGGTCCGATAATGAAACAGCAACCAGCAGTGCTTTTTACAATTATGGAAAAATTAAAGCCTATGATTTTTCACTCACCAATTCGGCCATCGATTTTTATAATTATTGTTGGATTGATGTCACTCATGATTTTACCACTAATACGGTGAGTGCTGGCGGCATGTGGGGACCAACTACTGCAAGTGGATATGTGGGCAAAATTTCGGTGGTTGGTGTTTCAACTTATACTGCTGGTGGTTTTGTGCCTTCCGGACAAGAACTGGATTTTTGTGATGCGGGTATGCCTACTGGCGGATTTGATGGCACTGATCCTGCTGCAGGTGGTTGGACAAAATGCACTCGCGTTGTTGCCGGAAATAGCACTTGCTCCAATTCTGTGTTGCCTGTGGAATTGCTCCATTTTGGGATCACTTGCTCAAAGCGCGATGATAGTGAGATTGACTTTGATTGGGTCACTGCTACTGAAATTAACAACGACTTTTTTACCATAGAAAAAAGCTATGACGGTGGAAATTTCGACGAAGTATTGCAGGTAAAAGGTGCAGGAAATAGTAATCATAAATTACAGTACAATGCTCAACTTAATTTTGAGGCGCAGGGAAACTCTCCTGTTTACTATCGTTTAAAACAAACGGATTACAACGGAGGATATTCTTATTCAAATGTACTTTCCTTTCAAGGCTGCAAAAAAGATTTTTATGCACGTGTACTCAACAATGGAAATTTTGAAGGGAAAAATATTGCGGTGTACATCAATAGTAGCGACAATACACCACTATCTGTTTTTTTGTATGATGTTACCGGTCGCTTAATTCAATATCAAGTAGCAGCAAACAATGGTTTTGTTGAATTTAATGAGGTGGCTTCCGGTGCCTACATTTTGCAAATTGGCAATGCTAATGCTATCGGCTTTGTTGAAAAAATTATTGTGAAGTAATGGACCAAGGTAAATTGGTTATATTTGAAATTACCTTATGAGCATTTTAGACGCGAATAATAAAAATAATTCTAAAGTACTTTGGGTATTCCTATTGGTGTTTTTTATAGGCGTGAAAGGTTTTTGTCAAAGTGGTGGCTGGGATGCCAATTATACCAATGGAACTACAGGTTATACAGATTGGACTTTGGGTGTAATTCAATTGAACAACACCACCAGTACGGGTTGTGCTGGCGCTGCAATTAGTGAAACATCGGTGACTTACGATCCTTGTGGGACAGCAAATTTTGTGTTGTGCTACCAAACTTTTTTTGGTTGTTCAGGGGGTAGTGATGATATTGGTAGTGATGCCGGTGGTGATGGAATGTCATTTTCATTTTCTAAATGTGCTTACAACATCAATAATGGTGCTTGTGGTGGAGGTTTAGGTTACCATGGTGCCTGCGCTTCTATGATCACTGTTGAGTTTGATACTTATAGCAGTCAGGGTGGTGGCGGTTTCGATGGGTCGTATGGGGGAGGTACTTCTGGAGATCATGATGAGATTGCTATTCACAGGGATGGTAATTCCGCTGATGCAGGAAGAATCACAAGTGCTGATGCCGGAAATTTAGAAGACGGTTTGGAGCATTGGATTTGTTTTAATTATAGTCCGGCAACGCACATTTTAAAAGTATACATTGACGCTACCGAAAAGTTATCCTATGATTTTACGGGCTCATCTTACCAACTGTGTACTTATTTTGGTGCAGGCGGATTAAATCAAACCTGGGGAGCTGGAAAAAATGGTGCTACTAATTCAGGAACGGTAAGCAATGGTCACGACATTAGTAATTTAACTGGTGCAGGTTTAGGTTGCGCTATATTGCCTGTGGAATTAATTTCATTTACAGCAATTAATAAATCGGATAAAATAAATTTGTACTGGGCTACAGCGAGTGAAATAAATAACGATCGCTTTACAGTAGAACGATCCACTAATTCAAAGCAGTGGGAAGCAGTGGGAGAGGTGGATGGTGCTGGTAATTCTTCTTCATTGCTGCTGCATACCTTTGTGGATGAAGATCCTTTGAAAGGTGTGGTATACTACCGATTAAAGCAAGTGGATTTTGATGGAACTGTGGCGTACAGCGGCATTGTGTCGGTGGATTCAAAATTGAAATATTTTAAAATTTCGCCAAATCCTTTTGATGATGCTTTGCTGGTCAATGGCGATTTACAAGGCAATACAGAAATTTGTGTTTATGATGTTTTGGGCAGATTGTGTTATCAGTCCAGTCAATACGTCAACAAAGGCGATCTGAAAATTTCTCCTGAATTGGAGAAAGGCACTTACTTGATGACCATTAAAGTTGGTTCAATAGTAGAGCAACAAAGAATCATAAAGAATTAGGAATCAGAATTTATTTCTGAAGCAAATCAATTCGCTTTAATCTCCATCACCCTTGCTTCTAGTTTTTCATTTGGAATAATGGTTTTGTTTTTCAAACGCGTTTTATAAGTATAAATCGTGTTGATGGAATAGCCCAGGAATTGCGCGATTTTTTCATTGTCGCTAATGCCCAAACGGATGAGTGCAAAGATTCTCAATTCTGGAGGAAGCGGTGCATTTTCTTCCAGCACATATTTTTCATTTTCATTAATAAATGTGTTGAATTTTGTCACGAAGTCGGGAAATATTTTCAAAAAAATCTGGTCGAAACTTCCATACAATTCTTCTCTTTCTGCCTTCAAATTAATTTGCTTGATAATGTCTTGAATTTGATCCGTTCTTTTTTGCGTGATTTTTCTGTCGATGGAATTTTTAAGCTTATCCAATTTATCAATGTATTCTGAAATGGTTTTGAAAAAGTGACCAATGTACTCTTCCTTGATTTTATTGGCGTCTAATAGCACGTTGTTGAGCTCCTGTAAACGTTGATGTGATTCAACAATACTTGCCTTGGCCAATTTGAGTTTAATGTTATTTCGGTACACAATGAAGTACAAAATAAAAATCAATACACTGATCAAACTGGCTACAAGTGCTACCATGATGAGGTTTCTTTGTTTGCTTTCCACTTCAATCATGTTGGCTGCTTCAATCATAGGCAACAAATGAGCAATTTGCACCTGACGGAATTTTGCGCCGTACGCATAAGCATCATCGTTGGCAATTTTTATGTAACGATACGAGCGTTCGAATTGCTCTTCGTTGTACAATATTTCTGCGATATTGCGCAAAGCAACAGTTTCTGTAACAGAAGCACGAATGTCGGCCATAGCGGCTTTCACTAAAAATTCTTCGTGTTTTGCTACATTGCCATCCAACATAAACATGAAACTCAAACTGGAAGTAACAATAGCATATTCGTGATCGCTAAGTGTGTAATACAATAGCAATTTTTCAAAAGTTTTTATTGCTAGTTCTATATTGCGCACGCGCATGTACTGCCATCCTTTGATAAATAAATATTCTTTTTCTCCTGTTTTTAAAAGGGCCAAAGCTTTTTTCAAATGCTCGTCACCCGCGCTATTGTAGGCTCTGTTGTATTGCTGATTTTGAAAAAAATCGGAAAGATCAAAATAGGTGCGTGCAAAAACTTTATAAAAATTGATTCGCTCGGGAACAGGCAAAGCCAAGGCGTTGATAGTTGTAAGTGTGTCCAAGGCTTCTTTAAACATACCTGCCGAAAGCAAAAGAAAACTCACATTCGATTTAGCGGTGTTGATTTTGGCAGCATCATTTAATTTGTAAGCCAGCACCAACATACGGTCGGTGTATTTATAAGCAGAATCGTATTGAAAGGATTTGTATTCTTCAAACAAGGTGGAACAAGTTTGATACTGAAACTGAATTTCTTTTTTGTGCTCGCTGTCTTTTAATTGTTGATTTAGTAAAGCAATTCTTTTTTGTTTTTGTTGAATGAAAGTCTGTTTTTGCTCGAGCAAAGTATCCAGCTTCATGTACAGGCTGTCGTCTGATTCATTTGCATTTGCTATGAAAACAAAGGAGAAAAAGAAAAGCAATAAAAATTTGTATTTCATATGTCGACAATTAAATTCTGCTGTGATGATGCTGTGTTACGAACTTTACAAAAAATGGTTCATTTTAGAAACACTCCATACAGTTGGAAAGTTACAAAAAAAATATAGAATTTGATTTCTCGATTGTGTAGATTCTGAACTTGTTTCAGGATCAATTTGTCAAGCTTTAATTTAAATCTTTTTATTTCTCCGCCTTTAGTAGTTGTGATATAATGCAATGTTGTAGTACGGCCGACAAATCTACATTGATGAATTATTTTTGGACAATCGTAGCTTGGTATTTTATCTCTTTGTCGTGATTTAATTTTTTTATGGTAGCGTTCCAATTTTCTTTTGATTCTTCTTCGCCTAAATCCCTATGGTTACTGGCTTTTTTATAAGAAATGAGTGTATATTTAATTCCCAAAATTTTTCAAAGGTCGCCAGTACTCAGTAACTTTTTGGCATTAAAAACGTTGATCGTGTTACATTTAGCACTACTTTCGTGAAGTTTGATTAGAAAAGGGGATTATCAAAAACTGATTTTTTAATGCGTAATAAGAAATCCATTCGTATTGTGTCGCTGTTAGTGAATAAAAAAGTTATTTATTCGCTATTTGTTTTTTGTTTTTTCAGCATGGCGCTCCATGCTCAGCAATGTACTGCTGGTGCAGGAACATATACTTCCGGAACTGGTGATGCAGCAGTAGGCGCCCCAGCTATTATTTCCTTAACTAGTTCGGCCCCAACCATAGATGGTACCATTGATGCCGGATGGGCAAATACTCCAAGCCACACCATTTCTAAAAATGTGGTCAGCACTTATACCAACGGTACTACGCGTTGGCGGGCCATGTATGACGCAACGTATTTGTATGTTTTGGTGGAGGTAACCGATGGTACGCTGGTGAATAATGGCGGAAATGGTTGGGAGGATGATGCGGTGGAAATACATATCGACGGTGGCAACGACAAGGCAACGACATACGATGGAAATGATTTTCAGTACGGATATATTTATGGCGCATCCAATGCAAGCACTGCGAACATGTACGGAACCGCAACGAGAACAGGGATCTCTTGGGCGATACCATCAGGTGGCGGTGGATATATTTTAGAGACGAGAATTCCGTGGAGTACCGTTAATACAGGAGGAAGTGCTGTTGCAGCAGGTAAAATGATAGGTTTTGATATTTACATTAACGACGACGACGACGGGGGATCAAGGGATAACCAGGGTGGTTGGTATTCTACTTCTACTACTTTACATACAAACATCAACCCTGCTGGATTAGCTAAGTTGAAAGACTGTAGCGCTTGCAGCACTGGTGCCGGAACTTATTCTTCAGGCACTGGCGACAATGCGGTAGGTGATCCAGGGATTATTTATTATGCAGCCACTGCTCCAACTATTGATGGAACGGTGGATACGGATTGGGGAAATGCGTCTACCCATTCCATAGCCAAAAATGTGGTCAGCACTTATACCAACGGTACTACGCGTTGGCGGGCCATGTATGACGCAACGTATTTGTATGTTTTGGTGGAGGTAACCGATGGTACGCTGGTGAATAATGGCGGAAATGGTTGGGAGGATGA
>JAPLEZ010000139.1 GCA_026390935.1 Bacteroidota bacterium | reverse complement strand
TGCATATTTCAAACTTTTGCCATTTAATTTTGAGTAGCATTGCGCAAGTAATAATTTTTCGTCTGAGCTCATACTTACATCAAATCATTCTCGAGTTTTACAGTCTTCTTTCTAATCATGTAGATTCTTACAGGTGCATTTCCAAAAATAAAATGTTTTTTTATCCAGAAAATGTTATATTAGTGCATTTATAAGTTTCTATATACAGTCTATAATATATATAAAGCCTTTACAGTCGCCAAAAATCATCACAATAAATAAAGCGTATTGATTTTTTTTGGATTCAAAATTTGAATTCCCGAACAATACATTTCTGATTTTTTGGTGCGGGAAAGTTCGAGGATTTTTTGATTCTCATGGAAAATATAATCCCCATCCAAACCTTCAATCGGTTTTACGGGAATCACCATGCAGGCTGGTTTTCCAGCCTTGACATAATCCTTTTCCAGCAGCTCAAAATCCAATTCTATTACATTATCACAAGTCAAAACATAAATCGGTGCATCTACATTTTTCATCAAAGAATTATAAATCCACCACGAATTATCTTTTCCCTCAGTATTGATCACCGAGCTTACATTGTGTTCAATAACGTGCTGAGCAAGCATTGAACCTTTGTAACCTACGGTAATATGGATGTTTGGAATTCTTTTGGAGATTTTATCGATACCATTAGCAATCAAAGTAGTTCCTGCGAGAGGAGCCATTGCCTTGGGCATGTTTTCGGTAAAGGGCATCATTCTCATCCCTCGTCCAGCCGCCATTATGAGTGCGTGTTCAATGATCATATTGCTTTCTACAGGTCGAGGAAACCACGCTCTGCTTAAAATTTATTGAGTTTTTCAAATGACTTATTTATCCCAACAAATATAATAGAAAAATTGAATTCTGTTGGCTAAGTGTCACTTCCAGCAACGAAGATAAAAGGCAAAGTCATCGAATATTTTTTGCATTCTGAATTGATAATTCTGAAGTGAGTATTCATTTGAAATTTTTTGACCCCGTGCCACAAGATCATCACGTAACGAAGTATTCATAATTAATGACGTGATTTTTTCAGCTAAATCAACATGATCAAAGCGTTTAAAAATCAAAGCTGCATCTCGATATTGCTCATCGGAGCCTGGGACATCAGAAGCGATCACGGGACAACCTAAAGCGAAAGCCTCCAAAGGCGGAAGATTTTCGGGACCAAATAACGTTGGATACACCAATGCTGAAGCTTTTTTATACAAACCCACTAATTGTTCATTACTAACAAAACCAAGTATTTTTACATGATCCGACAACTTTAGCTCTTTTATCTTATCGACAATATGCTGCTTCGTGTTTTTCTCAGAGCCTACAAAATATACTTTTGGAACCTTTTCACTGCCATATTTATCAATCATTAATTTTATTGCCAACAGAAGAGTTATGTGGTTTTTATGCGCCCAAAATTGGCCCGGATAAAAAAGGTAAGGCTCGTCATAATTTACTGCCTTAATATCAAATAACTCTTTAGATTTATATACAAACAGAGGTGTAGGGTGCGGAAGCAATGCAATTCTTTCGGGGTGCACATTGTAAAACGTAACTACCTCACTTTTACCACGCTCAGTACCCGTTAACACGTAAGAAGCCTTTGTTAAAATAGAACGTAAATATGCATCGCGACTGTGTACCTTGTTGCCTTCAATCAGCTCAGGAAACAAGGGTTGTAAGCGATGCTGCAAATCCCAAATGGTATAAATATATGGCCTGCTTGTGTCTTCATAATAATAAGATGGAAACCAAACAATATCAATATCCGCAACGACACATGCTTTTTCAAGAGGCGTAGTAATCAAATGTTTTCTAAGTCTTTTAAGCTTATTGAGTATTTTTGCAGCAAAACTATTGTTGTTCAACTGTTGGTAAGAAATATGATCAGCAGAAATTTTAGTCTTGATTTCTCCATAATGAAAAATTGTAAAATGCCTATTTGCACTAGATTGCAAGTGGATCGTATTTACAACACTTTCCTGAAACGTGAATCCTCCACCTTCTTCCTTTGGGATATTGCCAATGAAAACTCCTATCTTCATTTACTTTCTAATTTTCTTTGCCACAGCTACAGTATGCCATGAATTGAAATCAATATTCAAATCTAATTCAAAACCATTGGTAAACTGGACAGGATTTAATCCTCCTGAATTCAACAAATTTTTCATTTCCTGAATAAAGAAAAAACGATTGATCTGTTGCTCTTTAATAGTGTTGATTTCTTTGTCTTTATTGGAGATGGAGATCGTGTAAGAAACTTTCCCCAGCTGATTTACATAATCAATCTCCGTTTCCGAAACCCGCACAATGTTCATGTTTTCCGTATCCCATGTTTTAGTGCGTGATGCCTCATAATTTTTCATGAATGCTCCGCCATTCCAAAATTCAAAGATAAAAACACCATCCTCTTCAAGATGGCGGGAAACGTTATCAAATACTTTAATTATATTCTCATTTGTTTGCACATATCCGATAGAATCAAACATGCAAATTATTACTTTAAACTTCTTGTTCCCCAAGTTAAAGGCAGTCATGTCCATCCACTGAAAACTGATGTTTTTATCAGCATTTTTGCTTTGTGCTACTTTTAACATGTCGGGGGAATAGTCGGTACTTAACATGCGATACCCGATTTTCTCCAACTCAAGCGCATGATTACCAGTTCCACAGGCCAATTCAAGAATTTCCACAGATTGAGTAAACCCTTCTTTCTGGATGCACTGATGAATGAATGCGGCTTCTTTACGATAATCTTTACCGGCATAAAACAAATCGTATAATTCAGCGTGCTGACCAATATATGAGCTCATATCTATTGTAGTTCAAATAATAAAAATCTTTCCTGTAAATGGAGCAATTGCTGCTCGGTATTGACTGTAAAATCTCCGGTGGCAATATCAATTATTTTTTTGTAGGAATTGGCAAGAATAATTGAAATAAAGTCTTTTTCCGGAACATAGATGACAGGATATATCACTTGTTCGTTATTCTGGTCATCGGCATACATTACCGGAGAATTTTCTTTCAGCAATGTAATTTGATGTGACACAATAACATTGGGAGCATTGGTGCTGAATAAATTCCTTTCAAACACCAAATATTTGAATTTCTTTTTTACCAATTCATTAATAAATTCAACGGGTTTAGGCATGTATTGAACTGAGCCTATAGACAAAAAAATGTCTTTATCATTACTGCTGTTCCAAAAATGTTTCTCCTCGCTGAAAAATTTTAACTGACCATCCTCAAGGTGTTTTTTTCCGAGTTCCACCTTACTTTCTACTTCAAGAATATTCCAGCTTCCAATTGGATACGGAAAATTCAATTTACTGATATTGAAATACATATTACCCAATGAACCACCCAATTCAAAAACATTCACTGGTCTTTTCAATTCTAGCATCAGGGAGTTAATTACATAATAATTATGAAGCGCTATGGGGAAAAGTGATTTCTCTGTCCTTTTTTTAATGTCCAAAGTTGCCTTTAAATTCAGATCAGAAATTTTTTGATTATCGTAATTTCCAATTTTCACAACTGCATTTTCGTAGCTGGAATATACAGGGAATTTCTTTTCAGATTTAAAAATCTTTAATGCATCAATGATGACAGGAGGTAAAAATAATTTTAATATTTTTCTCACGACAATAGTCTTTTTAAAACCTCGCCAATGAATTGCACCTCTTTATGAGTTAAGGTAGTTGATGAAGGCAGATAAAGACCATTTTCCCATAAATCATCAGCAACAGGCGTTGTACCGCGAAAATCCTTTTGCTCGTACAGGAATGGTTGCTGACTCATCGGACAGAAAAAAGTACGGGTATCTACACCCGCTGCAGTAAGATCCAGCATCAGTTTATCGCGATTAAAACCAAATTCTTTTTTCAGTTTAATGCCATACATCCAATATACATTTTTTGCCCAGGATTTTTCTGCAGGCAATTGCAAAGCTTTAATTCCACCCAGTTCCTCATTGTACCATTGGGCGAGGGTACGCTTTTTATCAATTACCTCTTCAATTTTTTCCATTTGGCCTACACCAAAAGCCGCCTGCATTCCGGTCATACGAAAATTGTAAGCGGGAACCTGATGTAAAAACCTCGGTTTTGCAAAACCTAAATTTCTTAAGAGTCGCAATTTCTCCGCTAACTGCGCATTATTGGTAGTAATCATTCCTCCCTCACCCGTCGTAATTATTTTATTGGCATAAAAACTAAAACAAGCCATGTCTCCAAAACTTCCTACTTTTTGTCCGTCACATAAAGCCCCATGAGCTTCAGCAGCATCTTCAATAACCGCGATTTTGTGTTTTGCCGCAATTTTCATCAACTCATTCATCTGAACAGGATGACCAAAAAGATGCACCGGAATGATGGCCTTTGTTTTTGGAGTAATGAGTTTTTCTATCAATGAAATATCAAGATTCCAGGTTTCGGCTTCTGAGTCAACCGGAACAGTAATACCCTGGTTATGATAAACCCCTAATGCTGTAGCAATATTGGTACTGGCACTTACTAGTATCTCGTCACCTCTTTGAATGTTTAAAGCTGCTACAGCCATGTGCAAGGCAGTGGTTCCGCTGGTTACAGCAACACCATATTTGCATCCTGAATATGCTGCGAATTTACTTTCAAACTCTTCTATAAATCTGCCGAAAGTGCCAGAAATCTCTCCCGCTTGTAAAGCTTCAACAACAAGATCTATTTCTCTTTTATCATAATATGGCTCAAAAACAGGAATCATCATTTACTGTAGGTTATTTAGCAATGTTAACAAAAATTTTATCATTTGCATCTCCGAGGAAAGGACCTTGTTTAACACTGAGGCACTGCATATCTTCAATGACGTTAATCGCATGAATTCCATCTATCAGCACTATTGCGTCACCCTTTTTTAAACGAACTACTTTTATTAATTTCAGATCATTACTATACAATTCTACATACACTACCCCTTTTTGAACAACAAACATTTGCTGCAAATCAGCGATGGTTCTGTGTTTAGATTCGTGGTAATGAG
>JAPLEZ010000133.1 GCA_026390935.1 Bacteroidota bacterium | reverse complement strand
ATGAGCTTACTGAAAAAGCTGATAATTTCTATAATGTTTGGATGCAGTTGATTCAACAGGGCCAGCTGTACTGCTCCAACATATATCCTAAACAATGGTACGCAGTTGATACCGTTGTGCAACTCGATGCCATTAACAAAATAACCAGAGGTTGATATGTGTGGTATAGCCGGATTTTACTCTACTCAAAATGTTTTTTCTAAAGAGGAGTTGCCGGGAATGGCCCATTCAATGGCTCACCGTGGTCCGGATGCGGAAGGAGTTTTTTCTCACCTTCATGTTGGTTTGGCGCACCGTCGATTGAGTATAGTGGATTTGAACGAACGTTCTAATCAGCCCATGACTTCCCGTGATGGCAATTTTGTGATTAGCTACAATGGTGAAGTTTATAATTTTCAGGAACTGGCGGTTAAACATAACCTTACTCTTCGTACCCATTCAGATACAGAGGTAATTTTGGAGCTCTTCGCTAAAATAGGTCCTACCTGCGTAGAAGAATTCAATGGAATGTTTGCTATAGCAATTTACGATAAGCAAAAAGAGGCCTTGCATATTTTTCGAGATAGATTGGGAATAAAGCCCATATATTATTTTTTTGACGGAGAAAATTTCGCTTTTGCTTCTGACATAAAATCTCTGTTTACTCTGGATTTTGTAAGAAAACAGAAAGCCACAGATCTCAATTCCGTTCAGGAGTTTTTATACCTAGGGTATATTCCTCATCCGCACACAATTTATCAGAATATTTACAAGTTTGAAACTGGTCATCGAGCCAAAATAAATAGAAATGGATTGCGCTTTTTCTCATACTGGAATATAGAAAGTAAGGTGAAATCATCTACAATTAAAAATGAAGCAGAGGCGAAAGAGAATTTAAAAATCCTTGTTGAGGCTTCGGTGAAGCGCCGTTTGATTTCAGATGTTCCCTTTGGTACTTTTTTGAGCGGAGGAATTGATTCTAGTTTGGTGACTTCTGTGGCACAAAGTTTAAGATCCGACAAAATCAATACCTTCTCTATTGGTTTCAAGGAAAGTAAATTTAATGAGGCTGAACACGCCAAAGCTGTAGCCAATCATTTGGGCACCAATCATCACGAATTCATTGTCTCGAAAAGAGATGCACTGGATTTATTTCCTGATATCGTAGGTACTTATGATGAGCCTTTTGCAGATTGTTCTAGCATACCAACCATGCTGGTTTCCAAACTTGCACGAAAACACGTGAAAATGACCTTGTCGGGGGATGGTGGTGATGAGCAGTTTTTAGGCTATGGTTTTTATTCTTGGGCCAATCGTCTTGATAATCCACTGATCAAAGCATCGCGATTTGCTATCCCTTTTGTTTTGAATGCAATGGGAAATCGCTATCAGCGCGCATCTCACTTGTTTGCTTACCCTTCCAACAAAAAGAAAAGTCATATATTTTCGCAGGAACAGTATTATTTCTCATTGAAGGAATTAAATGAATTTCTTTTGCCTTCTGTTAATAAACGCGATATCCGAATGAATGAAAATCTTTCCTTCGTTCGTAAGATGGGCGCAGCAGAAGAACAGGCTTTTTTCGATTTGCAGTATTATTTGCCTGATGATTTGCTGGTAAAAGTGGATAAGGCTTCAATGAAGTACGGGCTCGAAGCTCGCACTCCTTTGCTGGATCACACCATCGTGGAGTATTCTTTGAACATAGATGAAAACCTAAAGGTGAAAGATGGTGTTGCTAAATATTTGTTGAAAGAGGTGCTGTACGATTACGTTCCTCGTCAGATGTTTGATCGTCCGAAATGGGGTTTTAGCATTCCTTTGAATGAATGGCTAAAAACAGAACTAAGGGATTTGCTCAATCAATATACTTCCAAAGAGATTATCCAATCAGCCGGATTTGTTGATTACGAAAAGGTACACGAGCTGAAGGAAAAGTTTTTAAGTGGCAAGGATTATTTATACAATAGGGTGTGGGCAATCGTAGTGTTGCACAGCTGGTGGGTTTCCAACAAATAGTTTCAGAGATACTTCTTCTTTATTTCACTTAGCTTTTCTTCGCTGACGTTGAGCGCAATTTTTTTAAAAGGACTGCTTAATCCTTTTTCAATCTGAATGTCACTTTTCCGTAGTTTGAATTCCTTTACAAGGAACTTTACAAGATAATCATTGGCCGCGCCATCAATAGGTTTCTCCCTAATTTTGATCATCCACTGACCATCATTGTCAATGCTTATTTCATCTTTAAAAGAACCCGGTTTGACTTTAATGTTCAATACTATCATTTTCTGTAAATCTTTCACAAAAGTAGATTTATATTTTGGTAGATTTACTTCAAATTTCGATATGAAATTAGCACACCCTGCATTGGTTAAATTACTGCAAAAGGCTTATTCGGCTGAAAAAGCTGCTGCTTTCGCTTATGTAGGTCACGCTGGTTCAGTAAGAGATAAAAGTCAGAAAATGGCCATCAAACAAATTGAGTTGGATGAGTGGAATCACCGAAGGGAAGTGTTGGCTATAATGAAACAATACGATATCCCTGTTTCAAAATGGTATGAATTCCGTTTTCATGTAATTGGTAAAATCATTGCTGCAAGTTGTTATGTGATCGGTTGGTTTATGCCTTATTATTTTGCTGGTCGTTTGGAAAGTGGCAACGTTTGTGAATACTTTATAATGATGCATTATTTCCATTCTTTGGGTATCAAGGAACACGATGACGTGCTTTACGAAATGGGGATGAAAGAAAAAGAACATGAGGTTTATTTCCTTGCTCAGATTAATAATGACAAATGGCTTCCTTTCTTTGAAAAGTTATTTGCCTGGGGTAAGAAAAAAACGATGAATGATGTGGATCTGGAATCGAAGTATACTGTAGAGAAATCGGAATTGTATTGTAAAAAAAAGTAGGATGGATTTACCTGAATATGTTTCTGTTGTTTTTATAGTCACAACGCTAGCGACGCTTTACTTTTTGTATAAAGCATCAAAGAACTCCAAATTGCTTTTATTGATTTGTTCCTTGTGGATATTGATTCAGGGAGCAATTGCCTATACCGGATTTTACACGGTAATCAATACAGTTCCTCCCCGTTTTGCACTTTTAATTTTGCCTGCTTTCGTGCTTATTGCCTTTTTATTTAATACGGTAAGGGGAAAATCATTTCTTGATTCTTTTGATCAGCAATGGCTGACCTATCTTCATGTGGTAAGAATTCCAGTAGAGATGGTGTTGTATTGGCTTTTTATAGCAGAATATGTTCCTGAATTGATGACCTTTGAAGGAAGGAATTTAGATATCCTTTCGGGTTTGAGTGCGCCCATTATAGCGTATATGACTTTTAATAAGAATTTGAATAGAAAAATTATATTGTTCTGGAATTTTATTTGCCTGGGTTTGCTCTTTAATATCGTGATTAATGCTATTCTTGCAGCACCTTCCGCATTTCAGGTGCAGGCTTTTGACCAACCGAATGTCGGGGTGTTTTATTTTCCTTTTGTTTGGCTGCCTTGTTTTATTGTTCCGGTGGTTTTACTTTCGCACTTAGTATGTATCCGTCAAATAATTAAAAAATGAGAGATTTAGGAGTTAATATTTCAAGAATAGGAGTAGGCATTGTTTTGTTTGCCATTGGTTTGTACAAGTTTACTGCGGTAGAAGCCGATGCTATTTTTGCGGATGTTTCCAACAGTCCTATTTTATCCTGGTTATATAAAGTAGGTGATGGTTCTCATCAATTTGTTTCCAATCTTATAGGTGCAATGGAAATTCTAATTGCTCTTTTGATTTTCTTTGGTTTTAAAAATCAAAAAGCAGCGCTGTTGGGAGGGATTTTAGGAACAATCACCTTTCTCATTACCTTAAGTTTCTTCTTCACATCACCATCTGAGAATGTTTTTACAATGGTGGATTGGTGCCCTACTCCCAACGGTTTTATTTTAAAAGACATAGTTTTTCTCGGGGTATGTTTACAACTTGCAATAGAAAACTGGTAAAAACTTTTGCAAAACCATTTGTTCCTGTAAAATCAATTCTTATATTTGCAACCCATTTGAAATTAAAAGATATGCTAGTTATTCAAGTTAAAGAAGGAGACAACATTGAGAGAGCTCTTAAAAAGTACAAGAGAAAATTCGAAAAAACTAAAGTTTTAAGAGAACTTCGTAACCGTCAGGCTTTCACGAAACCTTCTGTGATCAACAGAGAGGCTAACAAAAAAGCTGTTTACGTAGAAGGTTTGAGAAGAGCAGAGAACGAGGCTTAGTCCTTCTTCTTTTTTTCCATATATTAAGTAGGAAGAGTTTTTTAACGTTTTAACCGGTGCAAGCGGTGAGGACTTTAAAAAATTCTTCCTATTTTAGTTTGTATGCATCTCGAAGACTTTCTCCAATACCTCGCTATAGAAAAAAGATATTCAGAACATACTGTTCTGGCATACAAGCATGATATAGAAAGTTTTTTAGAATATCTCAAAAGCAGTTATGAGATCGAGGATGTCGCTATCGTTAATACATTAATGATTCGGGGTTTTGTGGTAGAGTTAGTGGAGAAGGGGTTGCAATCGAAAACCGTACACCGGAAAATATCGGCAATAAAATCATATTATAAATTCTTATTGAAAAGCGGGGATGTAAAAACATATCCGGCCAACGGCGTTGTATTGCCCAAGCTGAAAAAGCGTTTGCCCACTTTTGTTGAAGAAAGTAAAATGAATCAACTTTTGGATCAACCGGCAACGAGCGCTGAGCCTCTTGAAAAGGAGGATATTTTGGCTGCCTTGCACGGGGATAATTTTTCTTCAAAGCGAGATAAATTGATTTTAGATCTTCTGTATTGTACTGGCATGAGGCTTTCTGAGCTAATTAATTTGACGATGGCTAATGTGGATCTTCGTGACAACACTATTCGTGTGCTTGGAAAAGGACGAAAAGAAAGAATAATCCCTATAAGTTTATCAACTTCGGCAACAATAAAGGAATATTTAGCGTATAGATTAGCAAGTGAAAGCAATTATCTCATAATTACTGATAAGGCAGAGCAATTATATGAGCAATTTGTTTACCGAACAGTAAAAAAATATTTGAGTCAGATTACAACACAAGAAAAAAAGAGTCCTCACGTTCTTCGACATACTTTCGCAACGCATATGCTTAATAACGGAGCAGACCTCAATGCGATAAAAGAATTATTGGGTCACGCTAGTTTGGCCGCCACCCAAGTGTATACGCACAATTCAATTGAAAAATTAAAAAAAGTGTATAACCAGGCTCATCCAAGAGCTTAAAAAAAATTTGTGATGAAATATCCATCCACTGTTGCTTATTCAAAGTGATGAAGTCAACATGGATATAACATATGATCATTAATAATTTAAAATAGAAACCTATGAAAGTTAGAGTTAACGCAGTGCACTTCAGTGCAGATCAAAAATTGGTTAGTTTTATTGAAACGAAATTACAAAAGCTGGGAACTTTCTACGATCGAATAATAGAAGGAGAAGTTTTTTTAAGATTGGATAAATCTGATGACTCACAAAACAAAATCGTGGAAATCAAATTAAATGCTCCAGGAAAAGAGCTTTTTGCTAAAAAGAAATCCAAATCTTTTGAAGAGGCAGCTGATTCAGTCGTGGAAGCTTTGAAGAAACAAATCAGTAAACACAAAACTAAAGAAGGAATATTAAGTTAGACTTAATTAGCTGAATTATAGGTGATTTCCTGTGTTGAGGAAAGAGACTTAAAAGCCTTAATATCAATGAATCGGAGCTATTTTAATAGCTCCGATTTTTTTTTCAAAAAAAACTTTGTTCTATTGTTGTTGAGAATTAAAAAACTTTATCTACATTTGCAATCCCTAAATTACAGGGACATTTTGTGAGTTCATTTTGTAATGAGATTGCCGGTGTAGCTCAGTTGGCCAGAGCAGCTGATTTGTAATCAGCTGGTCGGGGGTTCGAATCCCTCCACCGGCTCTGTTTTTACTGAGTTTTAGATTTTTTTAAAACCGGTGTAGTTCTTTAAGATATTGATAAAAAAGCTGGGGAGATACTCAAGTGGCTAACGAGGGCAGACTGTAAATCTGCTGACTACGTCTTCGTAGGTTCGAATCCTGCTCTCCCCACTTAAACTTTGGTTCAAGTGGAGTGGAAAGAGCAGGTATAAACCTGAATGATGAGTATTGAACCAGAATAAAAGCAAAAGCGGGAGTAGCTCAGTTGGTAGAGCATCAGCCTTCCAAGCTGAGGGTCGCGAGTCCGAGTCTCGTCTTCCGCTCATTTAATTTAAATGGAGGTCGAGGGTTCAAGTCCCTTCGCTGGCTCAGATATAGCATTTATAAAGTAGTAATAATTATTAATTAAAAATTAAACAGAAAAGTCATGGCTAAGGAAAATTTTAACAGAGCGAAGCCACACGTTAACATTGGTACAATTGGTCACGTTGACCACGGCAAAACAACATTAACTGCTGCTATCACTAACGTACTTGCTGGAATGGGTCTTGCCCAAGTCAGAAATTTCGACTCTATCGATAACGCTCCAGAAGAAAAGGAGAGAGGTATCACAATCAATACTTCACACGTTGAGTATGAAACAATGACAAGACATTACGCTCACGTTGACTGTCCTGGTCACGCTGACTACGTTAAAAACATGGTTACTGGTGCTGCTCAAATGGACGGTGCTATCCTTGTAGTAGCTGCTACTGACGGACCAATGCCACAAACTCGCGAGCACATTCTTTTGGCTCGTCAGGTAGGTGTACCTAAAATCGTTGTTTTCATGAACAAAGTGGACATGGTTGACGATGCTGAGTTATTAGAATTAGTTGAAATTGAAATCAGAGAATTACTTTCTTTCTATAGCTTTGATGGTGACAATATTTCTGTAATCCAAGGTTCTGCACTAGGAGCTTTGAACGGTGAAGAGAAATGGGTTGCTAAAGTTAAAGATTTGATGGATGCTGTGGATAGAGATATTCCAATTCCTCCAAGAGAAGTTGACAAACCATTTTTGATGCCTGTTGAGGACGTGTTCTCAATCACGGGTCGTGGTACTGTTGCTACTGGTAGAATTGAATCAGGCGTTATCAAAGTTGGTGACGAGGTTGAAATCAGCGGTTTGCAAGAAGGTAAAAAAATGTCAACGATCACTGGTATCGAGATGTTTAGAAAATTGTTGGATAGAGGTGAAGCTGGTGACAATGCTGGTTTATTGTTGAGAGGTATTGATAAAGAAGATATCAAAAGAGGTATGGTTATCGCGAAACCAGGATCTATTGCTCCTCACAAAAAATTCAAAGCTGAAGTTTACGTTTTGAAAAAAGAAGAAGGTGGACGTCACACTCCATTCCATAATAAATACAGACCACAGTTCTACTTAAGAACTACTGACATGACAGGTGAAATCAACTTGCCAGAAGGTCGTGAAATGGTTATGCCAGGTGACAACGTTACAATCACAGTTGATTTGATCATGCCAGTAGCCTTGAACAAAGGTTTACGTTTCGCGATCAGAGAAGGTGGTAGAACAGTTGGTGCTGGTCAAGTATTGGAGATTTTAGATTAATAAATAGACTTTTCAATAGGGTGAAGGTATCCTGCTTTTTGCGGGATACCTTTTGCTCCCTTAAAAAGTTAAGTCTTTTTTAATAAACGGGAGTAGCTCAATTGGCAGAGCGTAGGTCTCCAAAACCTGAGGTTGTGAGTTCGATTCTCCCCTCCCGTGCAGAGATTGAAAAAATGATATATGATAACATATTTGAAAGACATATACAACGAGTTAGTTTACAAGGTTTCCTGGCCGACTTGGAAGGAAGTTCAAAGTAGCGCTCTTTTGGTTTTAGTAGGAGTAGTTATTTTTTCCTTACTAATTTTTGGAATGGATATATCATTGAACACTGTTATGGATTTTATCTACGACTGGAAATAATTTGGTTATGGCAGAAGCAAAGACAAATAGCGAATTGGTTTTGAAATGGTACGTGGTCCGTACAATCAGTGGGAAAGAAAAGAAGGTGAGAGATTATATCGAGAACGAGATCAAAACTTTAGGCTTGGGTGAATATGTAAAACAAATTCTTATCCCTACCGAAAAAGTTTACCAAATCAGAAAGGGTAAAAAAATCAGTAAAGAAAGAAATTTCTTTCCAGGATATATCTTGGTGGAGGCAACTCTGTCTGGTGAAGTACCTCACGCTATTAAAAATGTTACTGGCGTTATTGGATTCTTGGGAGATAAAAATGGAAATCCTGTTCCTCTAAGAACATCTGAGGTTAACAGAATATTAGGTGTTGTTGATGAATTGGCTGAAAGCAACGAGGAAATCAATATTCCATTTATCGTTGGTGAAACGGTTAAAGTTATTGATGGACCGTTCAATAGTTTCTCAGGTGTTATTGAAGAAATTAATGAAGAGAAGAAAAAGCTGAAAGTAATGGTGAAAATTTTCGGAAGAAAAACTCCATTGGAATTGAGCTTCATGCAAGTAGAAAAAGAATAATAGATTATAAAAACAGATCAAGATGGCAAAGGAAATTACAGCTATTGTTAAGTTACAGGTAAGAGGTGGAGCAGCAAATCCTGCGCCTCCAATTGGTCCTGCTTTAGGTGCGAAAGGTGTTAATATCATGGAGTTCTGCAAACAATTCAATGCAAGAACACAAGATAAAGCAGGAAAACTGTTACCTACTTTAATTACTGTTTATTCAGATCGTTCGTTTGATTTCATCATCAAACAACCTCCTGTATCTGCTCAGTTATTTGAAGTAACAAAGGTAAAAGGTGGATCAGCTCAACCGAACCGAGTTAAAGTTGGTAAAGTAAACTGGAAACAAATAGAAGATATCGCTAAAGATAAAATGGTTGACATGAACTGTTTTACTTTGGAATCAGCCATGAAAATGGTTGCTGGAACAGCAAGAAGTATGGGCTTAACCGTTGAAGGTGAAGCTCCATTTAATAAGTAAACAATTAATAATAGTTTGTATTTATGGCAAAGTTGACGAAAAATCAAAAAGCTTCCGCTGCGAAGCTCGATGCTACTAAATTCTACTCTTTAGCAGAAGCTGCTAAATTAGTAAAGGAGATCACTTACACGAAGTTTGATGCTTCTGTGGATTTGAATATCCGTTTAGGAGTTGACCCTCGTAAAGCAAACCAAATGGTTAGGGGCGTAGTTGCTCTTCCTCATGGAACAGGTAAAACTGTAAAAGTACTTGTACTTTGCACACCTGATAAAGTGAAAGAAGCGTTGGATGCGGGTGCTGATTATGCTGGTTTGGACGAGTACATCGAAAAAATTAAAGGTGGATGGACTGATATCGATGTGATTATCACCATGCCTTCTGTAATGGGTAAAGTTGGTGCTTTGGGTAGAGTGCTCGGACCTCGCGGTTTGATGCCAAATCCAAAAGCTGGAACTGTTACTATGGAAATCGGTAAAGCCGTGATTGATATTAAAGCTGGTAAAATCGACTTCAAAGTTGACAAAACCGGAATCATCCACGCATCTATCGGTAAAGTTTCTTTTGATGCTAACAAAATTGAAGATAACGCGAAAGAGTTATTGTCAACCATCGTTAAATTGAAACCTTCTTCTGCGAAAGGGATTTACTTAAAAAGTATCACTATCTCAAGTACCATGAGTCCGGGAGTGAAATTGGAGACTAGTCCTTTTATGAACTAGTGAATTAAAAATGTCTGTTACGTGCTGCTTCATATAAATTAAAAATTCATGACAAGAGAAGAAAAAAATCAGGTAATTGATAATCTGAAAGCGGATTTGGAAAAAGGTTCCAATTTCTATCTTACAGATATCTCTGCGATGACGGTAGAAGATACCAACAACCTAAGAAGACTCTTTCATGCTGAAGGTGTAAGAATTACAGTGGTTAAAAATGCCTTGCTTAAAAAAGCAATGGAAAAAACTGAGGGAAGAAATTTCTCTGAGTTGATTGGAACCCTGAAAGGATCAACATCTATCTTGTATACTGAATCTGGTTCTATGCCAGCTAAAGTAATACAGGCGTATAGAAAGAAAAACAAATCTCAAAAACCATTGGTTAAAGCTGCGTTCATTGAAGAATGTGCTTACATCGGTGATCAATTGGATGTACTTGCTTCCATCAAGTCTAAAAATGATCTTATTGCTGATGTTATCGCGTTACTTCAATCACCATCCAAAAATCTTATTGGAGCTTTACAATCAGGAGGTGGAAAGATTGCAGGTATTGTTAAAACATTATCGGAGAGACCCGAATAGTAAAAAGTTAAAATTAAAAGTAGTATTCAAATTTAAATTCAATAGACATGGCAGATTTAAAAGAGTTCGCAGAAAAATTAGTGAACCTAACAGTGAAAGAAGTAAATGAACTCGCTAAAATTTTGAAAGACGAGTATGGTATCGAACCTGCTGCAGCTGCTGCTGTAGCTGTAGCTGCTGCTCCTGCAGAAGCTGCTGCTGAAAAATCAACATTTGATGTGATTTTGAAATCAGGTGGTGCTGCTAAATTGGCAGTAGTTAAATTGGTGAAAGAAGTTACAGGTCTTGGCTTGAAAGAAGCTAAAGATTTAGTTGACCAAGCTCCTAAGCCAGTTAAAGAAGGAATTAGCAAAGCAGATGCTGAAGCTCTTAAGGCTCAATTAGTTGAGGCTGGTGCTGAAGTAGAGTTGAAGTAATTTTTACTCCACTTAAACTTAAAGGTTTAGACCGTCCCGATTGCGGGACAGGTCTAAACCCTTTGTGCTATGTGAACGTTCTCCTATTATTAACCATTAACACCTAGATCATTGGCAACAAAAGCACTTTCGGAAAGATATAGCTTCGCCTCAGGCAAGCGCCCTGAGTATCCTGATTTCCTGGATATTCAACTAGAGTCATTTAGAAACTTTTTTCAATTGGAGACTACTCCTGAAAACCGTGAGAACGAAGGTTTGTTCAAGGTGTTCAGCGAAAACTTTCCAATTTCTGACTCCAGAAATCAATTTGTATTGGAATTCCTGGATTATTTTATTGATCCACCAAGATATACTCTAGAAGAATGTATTGAAAGAGGTTTGACTTACAGTTTGCCTTTGAAGGCGAAACTGAAACTCTATTGTACTGACGCAGAGCACGAAGATTTTGAAACCATCGTACAAGATGTTTATTTGGGTACTATCCCATACATGACTCCAAAAGGTACCTTTATTATCAATGGTGCTGAAAGAGTTGTGGTTTCTCAGTTACACAGATCTCCAGGTGTGTTTTTCGGTCAAAGCCGTCACGCTAACGGAACGAAATTGTATTCTGCTAGAATTATTCCTTTTAAAGGATCATGGATCGAGTTTGCTACAGACATCAATAATGTGATGTATGCATATATCGACCGTAAAAAGAAATTACCGGTTACCACTTTGCTAAGAGCTATTGGTTATGAAAGTGACCGTGACATTTTGGAGATTTTTAACTTGGCCGATGAGGTGAAGGTTAACAAAGCCAATTTGAAAAAAGTTGTTGGTCGCAAATTAGCTGCGAGAATCCTAAGATCATGGGTTGAAGATTTCGTGGATGAGGACACCGGCGAGGTTGTTTCTATCGAAAGAAATGAGATTATCATCGACCGTGAAACTGTTCTTTTGGATGAACACATTGATCAAATTGTTGATTCAGGATCTAAATCTGTTTTGTTCCATAAACAAGATTCTTCTGTGATCGATTTTGAGATCATTTACAATACTTTACAAAAAGATACTTCTAACTCTGAGAAAGAGGCTGCTGAACAAATCTACCGCGTGTTGAGAAATGCTGAACCGCCAGATTTGGAAACTGCTCGTGGAGTAATTGATAAATTATTCTTCTCTGATACTAGATATGACTTAGGTGAAGTTGGTCGTTACAGAATCAATAAAAAATTGAGTCTGAACATTCCTTCCGACACTAAAGTTTTAACCAAAGAAGATATTATTGCAATCATTAAGTATTTGATCCAATTGATCAATGCTAAAACTGATATTGATGATATTGACCACTTATCTAATCGTCGTGTTAGAACAGTAGGTGAGCAATTGTATGCTCAGTTTGGAGTTGGTTTGGCCAGAATGGCCAGAACTATCCGTGAAAGAATGAACGTTCGTGACAATGAGGTGTTTACTGCAACTGACTTGATCAATGCAAAAACATTGTCATCTGTTATTAACTCTTTCTTTGGAACAAATCAACTTTCTCAGTTCATGGATCAAACGAACCCGTTGTCTGAAATTACGCACAAGCGTCGTTTGTCAGCACTCGGGCCAGGTGGTTTATCAAGAGAAAGAGCAGGTTTCGAGGTTCGTGACGTTCACTTTACTCACTACGGACGTTTGTGTACTATTGAAACGCCAGAGGGTCCGAACATTGGTTTGATTTCATCGTTGTGCGTTTACGCAAAAATCAACCGTTTAGGATTCATCGAAACTCCATATAGAGTTGTTGAAAAAGGAAAAGTAAGAACTGACGAATTCAGATATTACAGCGCAGAAGAAGAAGAAGGTAAATTCATTGTTCAGGCTACTGAACCAGTGGATGGAAAAGGTGTATTGGCTGGCAAAGTTGTTAAATCGCGTTTGGATGCCGATTATCCGGTAGTTCCGCCTGCACAGGTAGAATTAATGGATATTGCTCCTAACCAGATTGCTTCTATCGCAGCTTCATTGATTCCTTTCCTTGAGCATGATGATGCGAACAGAGCCCTGATGGGATCTAACATGATGCGTCAGGCTGTACCTTTGATCCAACCACAAGCTCCTATCGTAGGAACTGGTTTGGAAAAAGATGTAGCAAAAGATTCTCGTACTTTAATTAACGCTGAAGGTACTGGTGTTGTGGAGTATGTTGATGCTGACGAAATCAGAGTAAGATACAGCAGAACTGACGATGAAAAATTGGTAAGTTTCGAAGATGATTTGAAAATTTACAAATTAACTAAGTTCAAAAAAACCAACCAGAGTACATGTATCAATCTTCGCCCTATTGTTAGAAAAGGTGATAAAGTTACTAAAGGACAAGTTATGTCTGAAGGTTATGCTACAGAGGCCGGGGAACTTGCTTTGGGTATTAACTTGAAAGTAGCCTTCATGCCTTGGAAAGGGTACAACTTTGAGGATGCGATCGTTATTTCTGAAAGAGTTGTTAGAGAAGATTTATATACTTCAGTTCACGTTGAAGAGTTTGTAATGCATGTTCGAGATACCAAACGTGGTATGGAAGAATTGACTGCAGATATTCCTAACGTAAGTGAAGAAGCTACTAAAGATTTGGACGAAAGCGGAATGATCCGTGTTGGAGCGCATATCAAAGAAGGTGATATCCTTATTGGTAAAATCACTCCAAAAGGTGAAACCGATCCAACTCCTGAAGAAAAATTATTGCGTGCTATCTTTGGTGACAAAGCCGGAGACGTGAAGGATGCTTCTTTGAAAGTTCCACCATCCATGACGGGTGTTGTTATCGACAAAAAATTATTCTCTCGTGCTGTTAAAGACAGAAAAGCGCGTGCTGAAGAAAAAGCAGTATTGACTAAGGTAGACGAAGAGCACAGAAAGAAATTGATGGAGCTCAAAGGTATCTTCTTTGAAAAATTATTGAAACTTGTTGAAGGAAAAGCTTCTCAAGGGGTTTTCAATAATTACAAAGAGGAAATTGTTCCGAAAGGAAGCAAGTTTACCAAAAAAGTTATTGCTGACATCGACTATGATGTAATCAATCCATTGGAATGGACAGCGGATAAAAAATCTAACGATTTGATTAAACGCTTGATCCACAACTTCAATATCCAGTCAAGTGATATCCTTGGTTTCTACAAACGCAAGAAGTTTACAATCACAGTTGGTGATGAGCTTCCTGCTGGTATCATGCAACTTGCTAAAGTTTACGTAGCACAAAAACGTAAATTGAAAGTTGGTGATAAAATGGCGGGTCGTCACGGAAATAAAGGTATCGTTGCTCGTATCGTAAGAGATGAAGACATGCCTTTCTTGGAAGACGGAACACCAGTAGATATCGTGTTGAATCCATTAGGGGTACCTTCAAGGATGAACTTGGGTCAGATCTATGAAACGGTTCTTGCTTGGGCTGGTCAGAAATTAGGAATGAAGTTCGCAACGCCAATTTTCGACGGTGCTTCTACTACCCAAATTGATGAGTACACTCAAAAGGCAGGTATTCCATTGAATGGTGAGACTTACCTTCACGATGGAGGAACAGGTGAGCGTTTTGATAAACCAGCTACAGTTGGTATTATCTATATGCTTAAACTCGGCCACATGGTTGATGACAAAATGCACGCAAGGTCTATCGGACCATACTCACTTATTACTCAACAGCCACTTGGAGGTAAAGCTCAATTTGGAGGTCAGCGTTTTGGAGAGATGGAGGTTTGGGCATTGGAAGCGTTTGGTGCTGCTAACTTGTTGCAGGAAATACTTACAGTTAAATCGGATGACGTTGTGGGTAGAGCGAAAGCTTACGAAGCAATTGTTAAAGGTGAACCAATGCCAGAACCAGGAATCCCTGAATCATTCAACGTATTGTTGCATGAGTTGAGAGGTCTGTGTTTGAACATGACAATGGATTAATCCACGAGAAGATTGAAGGTAAACAAATTGTTGAATTTTATAACTTACATACATGGCATTTAGAAAAAATATCAAGGTTGCTCCAAAGTTTAATAAAATTACTATCAGCCTTGCTTCACCAGAAACGATCTTGGAAAGATCAAGTGGTGAAGTATTGAAGCCTGAAACGATCAACTATCGTACTTACAAACCTGAGAGAGATGGTTTGTTTTGCGAAAGAATTTTTGGTCCGGTAAAAGACTGGGAATGTCACTGCGGTAAATACAAAAGAATCCGTTACAAAGGAATCGTTTGCGACCGTTGTGGTGTTGAAGTAACTGAGAAAAAAGTACGTAGAGAGAGAATGGGCCACATCCAATTGGTTGTGCCTGTTGCTCACATCTGGTATTTCCGTTCACTTCCGAATAAAATCGGATACTTATTAGGTTTCCCTACTAAGAAACTCGACATGGTAATTTACTATGAGAGATATGTAGTAGTTAATCCTGGTGCTGCTGTTAGTAAATCTGGTGAGCCTTTGCAGGTAAATGATTTCTTAACTGAAGAAGAATACTTGGATATCTTGGATGCGCTTCCGAAGGAAAATGCATACCTGGATAACAATGATCCGAACAAGTTTGTAGCCATGATGGGTGCTGACGCTTTGTTTGAATTATTGAAGCGTTTGGATCTGGATGCTCAGTCTTACGACTTGCGTCACAGAGCTGATACTGAAACTTCACAACAAAGAAAGAATGAGGCTTTGAAACGACTACAAGTAGTTGAAGCTTTCCGTTCGGCCAACAAAAATATTGAAAACCGTCCTGAATGGATGATTGTTAAAGTAGTTCCGGTTATTCCTCCTGAATTGAGACCATTAGTGCCTCTTGATGGTGGTCGTTTTGCTACTTCGGATTTAAATGACCTTTACAGAAGGGTAATTATCCGTAACAATCGTTTGAAAAGATTGATAGAGATCAAAGCTCCTGAAGTAATCTTACGTAACGAAAAACGTATGTTGCAAGAGGCGGTTGACTCTTTGTTCGACAACTCAAGAAAAGCCAATGCGGTTAAAACTGAGGCGAACAGAGCGTTGAAATCTTTGTCTGATAGCTTAAAAGGTAAGTCTGGACGTTTCCGTCAGAACTTATTAGGTAAAAGGGTTGACTACTCTGCGCGTTCGGTAATCATCGTTGGTCCTACCTTGAAATTACATGAGTGCGGATTGCCAAAAGATATGGCTGCTGAGTTATACAAACCTTTCATCATCCGTAAGATGATTGAAAGAGGTATTGTGAAAACAGTTAAATCTGCTAAGAAAATTGTTGATAGAAAAGATGCAGTAGTTTGGGATATCTTGGAGAATGTATTGAAAGGACATCCTATCTTATTGAACCGTGCCCCAACATTGCATAGAATGGGTATTCAGGCTTTTCAACCAAAATTGATTGAAGGTAAAGCTATTCAGTTGCACCCGTTAGTGTGTACGGCATTCAACGCCGACTTCGACGGTGACCAGATGGCGGTGCATTTACCTTTGGGTAATGCGGCTATTTTGGAAGCGCAAATGTTGATGCTTGCTTCTCACAACATTTTAAATCCTGCAAATGGTGAGCCTATCACGGTTCCATCTCAGGACATGGTGTTAGGGTTGTACTACATCTCAAAAGGAAGAAAATCAACTGGTAAAAAAGATATCGTTAAAGGTGAAGGCTTAACTTTTTATGGTGCCGAAGAAGTAATCATTGCTTACAATGAAGGCAGTGTTAACTTACATGCTCACATCAAGGTGAAAGCTACTGTTAGAAAAGGTGAGGAACTAGTAGAAGAAATTATTGAAACTACTGTTGGTCGCGTTATTTTCAACGAAATGGTTCCTAAAGAAGTAGGATTCATCAACAAGCTTTTAACTAAAAAAGATTTACGATTAATCATCTCTCATGTTTTGAAAATCACAGGAATGGCTAAAACTGCCGATTTCTTGGATCAAATCAAAAACTTAGGATTCTATCATGCCTTCAAAGGTGGATTGTCCTTCCGTTTGAGTGACGTTGTGATTCCTGCTGAAAAAGAAGTTTTGGTTAAGAAAGCTGCTGAACAAGTAGAAGAAATCCAAAACAACTATAACATGGGTTTCATTACAAACAATGAAAGATACAACCAGGTTATTGATATTTGGGGTAGAACAAATACGAAATTGACAAGTCACTTGATGGATCAGTTGAAAAACGACCAACATGGCTTCAACTCTGTATTCATGATGTTCGACTCTGGAGCAAGGGGTTCTAAAGAGCAGATCCGTCAGCTCTCAGGTATGAGAGGTTTGATGGCGAAGCCGCAAAAATCAGGAGCTACTTCTCAATCTATTATTGAAAACCCGATCTTATCCAACTTTAAAGAAGGTCTTTCGATTTTGGAGTACTTCATCTCTACTCACGGTGCTCGTAAAGGTTTGGCCGATACGGCTTTGAAAACTGCGGATGCTGGTTACTTAACAAGAAGATTAGTTGACGTTGCGCAAGACGTAATTATCAACGAAGAAGATTGTGGTACTTTAAGAGGTTTAGAAATGACCGCTCTTAAAAATGACGACGAAGTTGTTGAGTCATTACAAAGCAGAATTTTGGGTAGAACATCAGTTCATGATGTATTCCATCCTCAAACAGGGGAATTGATTGTTCTTTCAGGAGAAGAAATCAATGAAACTGCTGCTGAAACAATACAAGGTTCTCCAATTGAAATGGTGGAAATCCGTTCTGTACTTACTTGCGAAAGCGAGCGTGGTGCTTGTGCTAAATGCTACGGAAGAAACCTTGCCAAAGGCAAAAAAGTTCAAATGGGTGAAGCTGTTGGTGTAATTGCTGCACAGTCCATCGGTGAGCCAGGTACTCAGTTAACATTGAGAACCTTCCACGTTGGGGGTACTGCATCAACCATTACAACTGATTCTAAAAACGTAGTTAAGTACGATGGTATTTTAGAAATTGACGAGTTAAGAACTGTAATCAGCAAAGACGAGAATGGTGTTGAAAACGAGATGGTGATCGGACGTTCTGCTGAAATGAGAGTTGTTGACGAGAAAACTAAAATCATATTGACAACCAACCTTATTCCTTACGGTGCCAAGATGTTTATCAAGCCTGGTAAAAAAGTGAAAAAAGGTGACATTGTCTGCGAATGGGATCCATACAATGCGATCATCATTTCTGAATCTGAAGGTAAAATCGAATTCGAAAATATCGATGAAGGTGTTACATACAGAATCGAGGCCGATGAGCAAACTGGATTTGAAGAAAAAGTAATCGTAGAAAGCAGAGATAAAAAACGTAACCCTGCTATCCACGTATTGAAAGGAAAAGACATTGTTAAAACTTACAACTTACCAGTTGGCGCTCACGTTAACGTTGAGGAAGGTGCTAAAATCAAGCCGGGAGATATCCTTGCGAAGATTCCACGTGCTGCAGGTAAAGGTGGTGACATTACAGGAGGTTTGCCAAGGGTAACCGAGTTGTTTGAAGCTCGTAACCCATCAAATCCTGCTGTTGTTGCTGAGGTTGACGGTATTGTTTCTTTCGGTAAAATCAAAAGAGGTAACAGAGAGATCATCGTGGAGGCTAAAACTGGCCAGGTGAAAAAATACTTAGTGCCTTTGTCTAAACACATTTTAGTACAAGAGAACGACTACGTGAAAGCGGGTATGGCTCTTTCTGAAGGTGCAATTACTCCAGGTGATATCTTAAGAATTAAAGGACCTACTCAAGTTCAAGAGTATTTGGTAAATGAGATTCAAGAGGTTTACCGTATGCAAGGTGTGGCGATCAACGATAAACACTTCGAGGTGATCGTTCGTCAGATGATGCGTAAAGTAGAAATTGTTGATCCGGGAGATACTAAATTCTTAGAGAAAGAGATTGTAAACAAACTCGATTTCAATAAAGAGAATGACTGGGTTTACGGTAAAATGATTGTAACAGAAGCTGGTGAATCTGATACATTGAAAGCTGGACAAGTAATTTCTGCAAGAAAATTGCGTGATGAAAACTCTAAGTTGAAACGTTTGGATAAAAAATTGGCTAGCGCTAGAGAAGCAATTGCTGCTACATCTAATACTATCTTACAAGGTATTACCAGAGCGTCTCTTCAAACTAAATCGTTTATCTCTGCTGCATCGTTCCAGGAAACTACAAAAGTACTGAACGAAGCTGCTGTAAGCGGTAAAGTAGATTACTTAGAAGGATTGAAAGAAAACGTTATCGTTGGACATAAAATTCCTGCAGGAACTGGAATGAGATCTTATGATCATATCGTAGTAGGTTCTCAGGAAGATTACAGAGATATCGTTGAATCAAAAATTAAAAAAGAAGCAGAACCTGCTTAATTGATGAGTATGACAGAGGACAGCAAGAATAATCAGTTGAACATTGAACTGAGTGAGCAAATCGCCGAAGGCGAGTACGCTAACCTTGCTATCATTACGCATTCTACTTCAGAATTTGTTTTGGACTTTATTAGGATTATGCCTGGTGTTCCTAAAGCAAAAGTGAAAAGTAGAGTAGTGATGACACCTCAGCATGCTAAAAGATTAATGAAGGCTTTGGCTGATAATATTTCGAAGTTTGAGTCGGTTAACGGATCAATAAATGATGTAGAGGGAGGAATCAATATCCCGCTGAATTTTGGAGGCCCAACGGCAATGGCTTAGAAGAATAATGAAAAGAGAAGGGCGGTAAGAAATTACCGCCCTTTTTTTGTGATTTTATTTTTGCTCGCGTCCGTCATTGCGAGATTTTTTGTACTCAAAAAATGAAGCAATCCTAATAATAAAAATGACCGTTTTGTGCTAACTACAAACCAAATTTAATTGAGTCAATAGTATCTCTCAGGTCGAGTAGAAAAGAATCACTTCTTTTATTACACTTTAGTGCAAAAAAATCTAATGTTATTTTGTCTCGTATTATTGTATGCACATCATCAAAAGCATAAAAAAATACATCAAACCCATTGTAAACTTCTCTGAAATCTTGATGAGGATATAGATAAATAGTTTTGGGTAAGGTAGTTTTCTCAAAAGTTTTCATAGAATTTAAATTTCTGTAAAGATAATTCATCTGTGAATCTGTCACAAAAGATCGTATTGTACACAAAACCATGGCAATATTGTACACCCGACTCACACGTTTTTATTTCAGGGAAGTTAATAGGATTGCTTCATTTTTTGAGTACAAAAAATCTCGCAATGACGGGTAGGGCGTAAAAACAAAACCCCCGCAACATTTCGTTGCGGGGGTTTTTTAATAAAAACTTAACGTCCCTCTTTGCTTACTTACTCTACAATCATTTTTACTATTTTCTGAGTATTCTCAGAAGTAATTGATGTGAAATAAATACCTGAACGTAAGTTTGAAGAGTCAAAAGATAATTTAGTTGTGCCTTCTGTTACTTGTCCTTGGTAAACGTTAGCTACCAATTGTCCCGCAACATCGTAAATAGATACAGTTACGTTGCTGCTTTCTGTCATGTTCAATTCGAAAGTAGCTTGCTCATTTACTGGATTAGGGTAAATTGAAACAGTTCCTTTGTTCAATGCAATTTCAGAAACACCTAAAGCCAATTTGAAAGTCATTGTAGCAGTATCAGAACAAGTTCCTTTCCATGCAGTCAACACGATTTTGTAAACTCCGTTGGCAGCGAAAGCATGCACTGGAGCGTTTGCAGTAGAAGTAGAGAAATCATCGAAATCCCATGTGTAACTTGTAGCACCTGAAGAAGTATTTGTGAATGTAACTACAGCTCCGTTGCTAGTATAACTTCCGGCTGCAACTGGCACAGTACCTACGGTTACTACGATATCAGCAGATTGCCCGACACCTGCGCAAGCATCAGTGTTTGTAGTCGTTACATGATATGTTCCACTTGTTTTAACAGTGATGCTTTTTGTTGCACCAGCACTGTTTGCCCATTGGTAAGAATTGGCAGTTGAAGAAGTTAATATTAGAGAATCCCCTTCGCAAAAAGTAGTTGCTCCAGAAAGACTTACTGTTGGAAGTGGAGCAGAGCTCACGTTCACTACCGTTGCAGAAGAAGTAGCTACACAGTTGTTTCCGTCGGTAACAGTCACAGTGTAAGCGCCACTTGAAGAAACAACGATACTATCAGCAGTTGCAGTTGTTGACCAAACATTGCCTGTTGCTGAGCTTGATTTCAAAACCACAGAACTTCCAGTACACAATGATGTAGATCCTTTTGCAGTAATGGTTGCAACTGGTAAAGCATTGATCGTTACAGTAACTGCAGTTCTTGCGCTTTCTCCTCCATAAATTTCTGATTGGCTAACATAGTATGTAGTCACACCCACTGAGCTCGTAGAAGGAGTAGGAGCAGTTGTGCTTCCTGATCCACCTGTTGCAGCAGTATACCACCACAAAGTATTTCCTAAACCAGCAGTTGCAGTTAAAGCAGCAGCAGTTGCGCCTTTGCAATAAGCAACGTTTGAAGCGGTTGGCGCTTTCAATACATATGCATCAATAATGATGTCTGTAAAGTCGGCACCAGTTAATGCGATAGAACCTACAGCCGGACGGTAATCTGGAGCGGTGTAGTTGTAAGGTGTAGTTAAGATATTGGCAGAAGAAACCACAGAATCATTTTTGCTGGTTACAGCAAACCATGTTGCTTCGTTAGCAAAAGGAAAACCATTAGTAGTTTCCAATACTTTTCCTGTTGCGTTACCTGCAACGATGTTACTGTTGAATTTCAACGACCCGCCAACTGCATTTGCAACAGAAAGTACACCGTCGATATGTAAACCATTTTTGTGGTCCATGAAAATTGAGTTGTAAATTCTCAAAGCAGAATTTTTTCTGATACGAGCACCTCTTCTATAGCCAGTAGCGATGGTAGAAGCTGTGTTTCCTCTGTATGGTCCGATCAAGGTAATATTAGAGAAGATAGCAGAAGTTTGTGGCGTTTTTGTAGAACCACTTGCATCGTTATCAGATTCAAATCCTTCAGATGTAGAAACAGCCGGGTTATCAGCAATCTGCGGATCACGAACCGATAAACCGAATTGTACATTT
>JAPLEZ010000006.1 GCA_026390935.1 Bacteroidota bacterium | reverse complement strand
CCATTGCATGGTGGGATGCCAATTTTGAAAACAATGATTATGGTACAGGAACAGGAGCCAGCGTTTTAACCATTCAGGGCGCAGGTACCGGATCAACAACTGCTTATTGTACAAATATCACCTGCAGCAGCAACGACTTGTTTTATTTCCAAGATAACTCCAACACCTTTGATTACATCACTTTTGATGGCATGAAACTCAATGGTTCCTCGGGCCATAATGTGTTTTTTCTTGGACAACCCGATTACATCACTATTTCCAATAATATTATTACAGCTACAGGCAACTCGGCCGCCGGAATTGAAATTTTCAATGCTTGTACCAATATCAGCATCAAAGGCAATGGAATCAATGTTGCCTCACCATCGGGCTCAACTTACGGTATTTATATCGCCCAGGGCGTAGTGGCCAGTGATGTTACAATAGAGCAAAACAACCTAACCTGCACGTCGGGGTCGGAAGCTACTTATGGCATTTACGATGACCAGGGAGCTACAAATCTTACCATCAAAAATAATTATATAGCCAACTATCTGCAAGGTTTTTACAGAGATCAGGACAGATCCAACCTCTTCGTTTATAACAATTCCTTTTATTGCAAAAACTATTGCATGCAAATTTTGGGAAGCTGCGCATCAGGGACTTGGAAAAACAATATTTTATACTGCTACGGTACTACTGCATCCGACTATCCTTTGTATTTAAACTCTACTTTAAGCGCTTTTACATCTGATTACAATTTATTTTACACCGCAGGCTCAAATTATGTGAGATGGAGTAACACTGATTATGCAACTATGGTTGCTTGGCGCGCAGCAACACCAGCAGAAGACAACAACTCAACAACAGGAAACCCAAGCTATACTAATGTTTCAACAGGAAACCTAACCATAGGCTCAGGCTCTCCTGCCGCAAATGCAGGAATAACAGGTATGGTAACCAACGACATTACCGGCGGCTCCCGAAACAATCCGCCCGAAATTGGTGCTTTTGAAGTAGGAAGCTTGCCCATCGAACTTCTCTATTTTAATGCCTCCTGTAAACAAAACCAACTGGAATTCAACTGGTCAACCGCTAGTGAAATC
Organism: Bacteroidota bacterium; assembly: GCA_026390935.1. GTDB lineage: Bacteria > Bacteroidota > Bacteroidia > Flavobacteriales_C > JAHEZL01. Next base: position 7,828 of record JAPLEZ010000006.1, on the reverse strand, counting down.
AACAATGATTTTTTTACTGTAGAAGGTTCAAACAATTTAAAGAACTGGGAAGCTATTTTTGACGTGAAGGGAGCTGGGAATTCAAATCAAATTGTGGATTACAAACATACCGAAAGTCCGATAGCGCATCAACTGAATTACTACAGATTAAAACAAACTGATTTTGATGGTCAACACGACTATTCAAAAATAATATCACTTCTAAATTGCAACGCTGCTCAATCTGAAGTGGCAATTTTTCCAAATCCAAACGACGGAATTTTTCACATCTCTTTTACTGGAAACAAGGGAGATGTTCTGTCAATTGAAATAACGAATACCATAGGTCAGCCTGTTTTTTATTCCAAAGGATTTGTACCCAACTTTGATTTATCAGCACAAGCTGCCGGAACCTACATCGTTCGCATTAACTCGTACAATGCAACTTCTTACAATAAGGTTGAAGTGATAAAGTAAAACTTGTTTGATCTATTGGTGTCGGAAGTCATTCATTGCTGATCTGCCAGTACTATTTCAATCCAGCCCTTTTTCTCACCAACCACTCTAACGACAGTAAACCAGCGATTAAAAAGAAAATCCATTTTTGATGAATTAATTCTTTCATTTCCACAGTGGAATGTTCCACTGGTTTGATATCATCTCTTTCCTTTATTGCTTTTACTAAGGCTGCATTTTCGTTCAGAAAAAACAATTTTCCATTTCTTTCTTCCGCTAATTTTTTCATTAAAGAAACATCAGCCCGAGTGCTAATGTCTTCCAACTTCAACTCTTCTACCACAAATGCTCCCTGCTTGCTGTATTGCTTAGCTCCCAAGGTAGTTTTAGCTTCATAACGGTAATTTCCTGGAGCAAGGAAGCTCAGATTCAATCGGTATTTATCTGCTGTTTTATCAAAAACAAAAGCGAACTCTTTGCCTGCTTCATTGATCAGTTTAAATTTTATTTCAGCCGAATTATTCAGCTCATAACTATCGTTGTACAATTCGGCATCTAGTATCACTTCTTCATTCTCTGAGAACTTTTTCTTGTGGGTGATTTTAAAATTCGACTTGTCGGATTTCAACGATAAATACTGAACTGTTTTTTGAAAGAATTCTTCAAAATGGACTTCTGATTGATTCTTGAGAAAATCGCTGAGTTTCCATCTCCAAAATCCTTCGCCGGCAATTAAACAAACTTTACTTTCTTCCAAATTGTAAAATGAAATCAATGGCAAACCACTATTTACACTTCCTATTTTTTGTAACGCAAGATTTTCAGCATTGCCTGGAACAGAAAATTGAATAAAAGGTACTTTTAATGGCGGCACATCCTTCATAAATTCCTTAGTACCTTCAGTTAAGCTGAACAATGTGAAATTCTTTTCAAGCGCAGGATAAGCATCGTTAAAACTTCGCACTCCCGAACTGATATTTTGCCATTGCACTCCAAAATTACTGCGCGACAATTGCTGATATTTCATTTGCGTGCCCAACACCAAAAGCAAGCCTATTTTATTTTTTGTAATTTTTTTAAGCAACTGTTCCGTTTGCGCAAAGTCATCGGGCAATTGATGCAGCACCACCATGTTGTAGGGATCAATATTTCCTTTAAAATTATCGTATTGAAAAACATCCACCTTATAGTTTTCATTCGACTCTACAATGGTTTTAATGGCACCAACATCAGGATGTGAAGATTTCGACAACAGCAGTATTTTTTGTCGACCGTCCAACACTTCTATATACACCTCACGGGAATTATTGATGAGAATTTTTTCGCCAGCCAACGCTTTCACTTTCACCGTAATTTTATGCATTCCGGATTTGTCGGCTTTCAGCATCACTTTTTGAGTGAGTGGCAATTGATTCAACACAATTTCCTGTTCGGTTTTTATCACTCCATCCACAGCAACGCTCAACACTGTTTTTTCATTTTTTCCAGCTTCGCAATCAACAAGTACCTCTATCGGAAATTCATTTCCCAAGTAAGTAATATTGTTGAAGTACAACTCCTTTATGAAAAGATCCTTTCGTAAAGTAGTATCACCCACCAACACCGAATACACTGGCACGTGCTTGAGATTGTTGGCATAAACCGGATTTTGTCCGGAATTGTAAATACCATCACTCATCACCACCAAAGCACCAATGTTTTTATTGGAATAACGCGCTTCCAACTCTTCAAAAAGGAGGGAGAAATTGGTGGTTTTTTCTGAGAAATTTAAAGAATCAGGTTCGCTAATTTTTTCTCCGAACGAATGAAATTGAACTTCAAAATCCTCACTTAGCTGCGCTTTTAAATCCAGAAACTTAGCATTGACATCAGCACTTTTTAAACCACTTGCCAAAATTGATTTCGAATTGTCGGCGGCCAGAATAAGCACTGGTTTTTCAAGAGTAGTATTAATGGTCTTGATAAAGGGAACAAGCAACAAAAAAGCCAGCACCGACACGGCGATTAACCTAAATGAAAACAAAGCGATCATTAAGGCGCGACCAATCTCACTGTTTTTTTTGTGGCGGTAGTAGGCAATGCCCGAATAAAGCAATCCCAACAATACGCAGAACACAAAGTACCACGCCGGATATTGGGTAACTATTTCTACTTTCAATCTACATTAAATTACATGGACATTCCACCGCAAACATTGATAACCTGTCCGGTGATATAAGTACTTTTATCTGAAGCAAGGAACACACACAACTCAGCAACATCATCTCCCTCACCAGCTCTTTTCAATGGAATTCCGCTCACCCATCCTTCTACCACTTTAGGATCCAACACTTCAGTCATTTCAGTTTTGATGAATCCGGGAGCGATGGCGTTGCAACGGATATTTCGTGAACCCAATTCCTTCGCCACCGATTTTGTAAATCCGAAAGCACCTGCTTTTGATGCAGCGTAGTTCGCTTGTCCGGCATTACCATTCACACCCACTACTGATCCAATATTTACAATTGAACCTTTTTTTGCTTTCAACATTGGTTTAGTCACCGCTTTAGTTAAATTGAAAATCGATTTCAAATTCGCGTTGATCACTTCATCAAACTGTTGTTCTGACATTCTCATCAATAAATTATCGCGGGTAATTCCGGCATTATTGATAACGATGTCCACCGTTCCGAATTGTGCTACCACGTCGTTCACCAATTGTTCGGCTGCGGCGTAATTTGCAGCATCCGACTTATATCCTTTGGCAATTCCACCCAATGCATTCAATTCATCTTCCAGCTCACGTGCTTTTTGTTCCGACGATAAATAGGTAAATGCAACTACTGCTCCGTTCTCTGCAAATTTTTTGGCGATAGCTCTTCCTATTCCTCTTGATGCACCTGTAACAATGGCAACTTTGCCCTGAAGTAAACTCATAATTATTTGTGTTTTATCTATTAAAATTTGATTTTGTAATGTGCTTCAATTAACCTTATTTTGGCACCATAAACCAAATATATGAGAAATTTACTTTTATCAATCTTGTTTTTATCTGTTTGTCAGTTGGTACAGGCCCAAAGTTTCTTTGAGATCGGAGTCAAAGGCGGCGCTGGTGTTTCGATGCTGCTTAATGAAAACACCTTACAAGACAATAGAATCAACAAAACACCAAGCTATGCCTATTCCTACGGATTTAAAGCAGGCTTCGATTTCAGTCCGTCGTATGCGATTATTGGAGAATACATGTGGACGCAGTTAAATCAAAATAACAACTACAACAACAACTCATCTGTAAACATCAAAAGAAACATTCAGATCAACGCAGTTAACATTCCGATTTTATTTCGATACAATAGCGAAACGGGAAGTTATATTGAAATTGGTCCGCGTTTAGGATATAGAAAATCGGTGTTAGAAAGCGGTACTACCTCGAGTGATATCACTTCAAAATTTGAAGAGAAAACCTACGGTGCTATTTTGGGATTTGGTAATGTTCTTTTCGCTACCGATAACATTTACGGAACGCTGGGCATTCGCTTTGACACTGGAATTTCTGATCTTATTTCTAATGACGGAGGAAAAAACACGGTGCACTATTACCCGATGGATTACAGCGACCTTACAACTACTTATGCCAAATACGCCGCAACTTTCCCCATCAGTGTTCAGTTGATGTTTGAAGTAAACTGGGACTTAGGTTATTTCGCCAGATCAAAATGTAAGAAAAGAGCAGGGTTTATCATGTTCTAACATAAAATTGAAAGCATAAAAAAGTCCCGCAGAAAACGGGAATTATATACCATCAGGGACAAAAGCAATAAAGCTACTGATTAGTCCTAGATCCTGAAACAAGTTCAGGATGACAAATGTGAACCATACTCTTCAGATAATGCCCGCTAATGTCATCCTGAACTTGTTTCAGGATCTATCATTCCATTACAAGGGGATAATTCAAAAAAAATATAGCCATTTTCATGGCTATATTTTTCTGTCCTTGATGGTATATAATTCCCCAGAAAACTGCGGGACTTTTTTGTTCATCATTGATTACACTTTTTTGTGTAGTGCAATTTTTTTCTCCACTTGCTTATTCACAAAATACATCAAAATTAAAGTAACAATAATAGCTCCTGAAACCACATAACAAAGGATGTCGTAATTTTCTACAAAGCCTCCTTTTTCTCCGCCAACAATTTTTCCTGCTATGAATGCAGAAATTCCTCCAGCCAAGTACATTACAGAAGAATTGATGCTCATGAACGCACCTCTATCTTTTTGATCGGGAACTGCCGACATTAACGCTTGCGAAGGTGCAATTCTCGACATGATACTTGACATCAAAAGAATATTAAGTACAACCACAATCCAGAAAGGCGTGACGCTTAGATTCCCATAAATACAAATCACTACGATACTGGCTATAGACCCTACAAAAAATACTTTATACTTCCCTACTTTATCACTTAGCGTCCCCGCCAATGGCATCACCGCTATCGTTGCCACACCAGTAAGCATATATAAATAGGTTAGATTTTCTTCAGAAATCCCCAAATTATGAACTCCGAAATCACTTCCATACGGCATTAACATATAACCACCCGTAGCCAATAAAGTGGTTGCTAGAAAAGGGACCAAATAATTTTTATTGCTTATAGTAGCAATCAAATGCTGCAGAGGATTCTTATCGCTTTTAATTTTTAGATGCGCATCAACAGGTTTCAAATATGCAAATACAATCACTACTACAACAATACTTACCGCAACAATCATCAGGAAGGGAATATGCCAACCTATTGTGCGCGTAAAATACAAGCCAAAAGGAATTCCCAATACGTTGCTTGCAGCAAAGGCTATTTGTATCATACCCATTACTCTTCCTCTCACATGCAATTGAAAAGTGTCAGTCACAATCGCATTGGAAATAGAAGCAATAACACCACCAAACAATCCGGTTACAATTCTGGCAAAAACAAGAAACTCATAAGTATTCGCTCTGGCGCAAAGAAAAGTGCCGATGATAAATCCGATGTAAAAAAAGACAAGGAGTTTTTTGCGATCAAACTTATCTGCAAATCCAGCAACAAGAAATCCCGATAAACAAGCACTAAATGCATAGGCTGCGACTGCATTTCCAAAATCTGCTTTCGTCATATTCAATGCAGGCATCAAATGATAACCCAATGGTGCCAGCACCATAAAATCAAGTACTACCGAAAACTGAATGAAGGCGAGCAATACAATAACAAAAATTTCATATTTGGAAAAGGTCCCTTTTTTCTCTGTATCTAAATCAATTGGTGTGGTCATGTTTATTATTTTGAGTGAAAGTAGTGATCAAGTAATGCTTTTGTTGAGATTTTCCAATAAGAATTATCTATCCTTATATAAAAGAAAAGCCCATTCGCTTGTCAACGAATGGGCTTTCTACATTATTTATAGTACTATTCTGCTGGCTCTTCGTTTCCGCCTTCAACTTCACCTTCCTGAGCCTCTTCAGCTCCACCTTCAGAAACTTCTCCATCTGCAGCAACTTCTGTTTCGTCAGATGCTGGAACTTTTGCCACTGCAGCAATTCCATCAGAATTTCTGAGATTAATCAATTTAACCCCTTGAGTAGCTCTACCCATCAATCGCAATTCAGCAACTGCAATTCTGATAGTGATTCCCGAACGGTTGATGATCATCAAATCATCTTCATCAGTTACACTTTTCAAAGCCACTAAGTGACCAGTTTTTTCAGTGATATTCAAAGTTTTCACCCCTTTACCACCACGATTAGTGATTCTGTAAATTGGTTCGCCATCTTCAGGATCATTCAACAATGTACGTTTACCAAATCCTTTTTCAGACACCACCAAAACAGATTCTTTTGAAGGATCAACAATTGAAATCATTCCAACCACTTCATCATTGTCATCATCCATATTCACCCCTCTCACACCAGTAGCATTTCTACCCATCGGACGAACTGTTGATTCGTTGAAACGGATACATCTTCCTGACTTGATAGCGATTAATATTTCGTTGGTTCCTGTTGTTAATTTAGCTTCCAACAACTGATCTCCTTCACGAACGTTAATGGCATTGATACCATTTGCTCTCGGACGGGAGTATGCCTCCAGACTCGTTTTCTTGATCACCCCTTTCTTGGTCACCATGATGATGAAGTTGTTGTTGATGTACTCGTCATTTTTCAAATCACCAACGTTGATGTAGGCCATAACTTTATCATCTCTTTCAAGATTAATTAAGTTTTGGATAGCTCTTCCTTTGGTCACTTTAGCTCCTTCAGGAATATCAAATACTCTCATCCAGAAACATTTTCCTTTTTCGGTGAACACCAATAACCAGTCGTGGTTTTTAGCGATAAACAAATGCTCCAAGAAATCCTCGTCGCGAGCTGAGCTACCTTTTGAGCCAACACCACCACGTCCCTGACGCTTGTATTCAATTAATTCTGTTCGTTTGATATAACCTAAGTGAGAAATAGTCACTACCACTTCTTTGTTCGGAATGATGTCTTCCACACGGAAATCACCACCTGAGAAATCAATTTCTGTTGTTCTTCCATCACCAAACTTATCTCTCAACTCAATCAATTCAGCTTTGATGATCTCGTATCTTCTGTCTCTGCTGGCCAAAATTTCTTTGTATTCAGCAATTTTTTTCATGATCTCATCAAACTCAGCACGCAATTTATCTTGCTCCAATCCTGTCAACTGACGCAATCTCATTTCAACAATAGCACGAGATTGAAGATCAGACAAAGAGAATCTGTCGATTAATTTCTGACGCGCTTCATCCGGACTTTTAGACGCCTTGATCAATGCAATTACTTCGTCAATGTTGTCGGAAGCAATGATCAATCCTTCTAAAATATGCGCTCTTTCTTCTGCTTTTCTTAAATCGTATTGAGTACGACGAACCACCACTTCATGACGGTGTTCAACGAAATACAGGATGAGTTCTTTTAAGTTCAACAACTTCGGACGACCGCCTACTAAGCAGATGTTGTTCACACTGAAAGAAGACTGAAGAGAAGTGTATTTATATAAGCTGTTTAAAACAACATTGGTAATGGCGTTCGATTTAATTTCATAAACAATACGCATACCGCTTCTGTCCGATTCATCACGGATATCAGAAATACCTTCCAGTTTTTTGTCGTTGATCAAATCAGCGGTTTTTCTGATCATTTCCGCTTTGTTGATCTGGTAAGGAATTTCAGTAACGATAATTCTTTCTTTACCGGTGCTGCTTACTTCAATTTCTGATTTGGCACGCAAAACAATTCTTCCACGTCCGGTTTCAAAAGCTTCCTTTACACCATCATATCCATAAATAATTCCACCAGTTGGGAAATCTGGAGCTTTAACATGTTGCATCAATTCAGCAACAGTGATATCATTGTTTT
>JAPLEZ010000099.1 GCA_026390935.1 Bacteroidota bacterium | reverse complement strand
TTTGGATTTATTTGATCGAAAACAGAATTCACCACCACCATTCCATTGGCCAGCCATTGAATAGCACCCGAAAAATTAATTTTTTGAGCATAAATATCTGAATTTCCTTGACGGGAATCTTTCCAAGCAATGATTACGCCGCTGCCAGCCTCAGACGTCATATCGATGGCCGATTGCGAACCTGTTGCCGTGCTCACTGCTTTACCACCTGCCAACCAAGAAGTGGCGCCATCTCCCTTGATATACTGAGCGTAAATATCGTAATCCAAACCATTTCGCTTGTCTTGCCAAGCAATCACTGCTCCGCCATTAAAATCACTGGCGATTTTAGGATTCGATTGTGTTCCTGCGTAATTACAAATCACCTTTCCATTGGCAGTCCAAAGTACAATTCCATCCGTTGAAACACGCTGAGCGTAGATATCGTAATCCGAACCATTTCTTTTATCTTGCCAAGTCACAATAACGCCCCCCGCTTCATCACTAACTGCTTTAGGATTAATTTGATCTCCCAAAGAAGAACTCACATTAAGTCCTTGTGCACTCCATTGCACAACACCACTGCCGTTAATCTTTTGTGCAAACACATCAAAGCTACTTACCTGATCTTCCCAAACGAGTATGCACCCATCAACTCCATTGCTCACGATGCGAACATTTTGCTGTGTTTGAGCAGTGGTACAAACAGCAATACCATCAGCAGTCCATTTTGCTATACCATTTGAATCAAGATGCTGAGCATAAATGTCCCTATTTCCGTTGCGTCTGTCAACCCACGCTAAATATGCCCCACCAACACCATCTGATTCAATCACAATTCCGTATTGATCACTCGCATTGGTGCACACAGCTATGCCGTTAGCGGTCCATTTAACAAATCCATTTGCATCAATTCTCTGCACAAATACATCTCCTGCTTTTAATAAAGGATCATTGCGATAATCCAGCCAAGAAATAATGGCACCTCCTTTACCATCTTCTGTTATTTTTAAGTCCTGTTGGTCATATATCTCTGTACAAACTGCATTATTCAAAGTTGAATCGCTAGACCATTGCGAAAATCCCAATGTAAAACTGAAAGTAAAAAAGAGTAGAGTTATTGATTTCATAGGGTTTGTTTATACACAAAACTGCATTATAAGCAGCTGAATTAAGATTTCTTATTTATAAATAACAATTTCACCAACATCAGTCACAGAGCCATTTTCTGTAATATTTACTTCAATTTCTTTGGCAACGGTTTTACTTGCACCACTAACATGAATACTGGTATCTCGAGATTCAGCGAAAATGGTATATTTTCCCTTGGTGAGATATAAAAATTCAAAGGAACCATCAGAACCCGAATTCACGTCGTTGCCCACCGTTTTACTATCGCCAAAAGAGATATACACTTTTTCCCCAACAGCATAGTACTCAGCAACCACATCAGTGGCAGCAGAGTTAAAGTCCTTCACAAATATTTTTCCTTTAATGCTAGATGTGCCACCCTGACCGGCTGGTTTTTCACATGAAATCAACACCAAAGTGCATAAAAAGACGAGACCATTCAAAAATTTTCTTGAATACATTAAAGACAAGTTCGTTAAGTTAAGGTTAAGTGTACCTTAACTAATCTAGTAAAAAGATTTTAAGAATAAAAATTAGTTTTTCTCCTATCAAAGTCAACTTTGAGCAAACCTCTGGTGGAAAAAGCCATAATTTCAATATCACCTTTGCATTTAATATCTTAGCCACACTTAAAAGCAAAGCATGTTTGTAGTAGCCGATATGGGATCAACAAAAACCGACTGGTGTTTTGTTGATAAGGATAAAAATGTCACCCTTATTAAAACCCAGGGTTTCAATCCCTATTTCTACACTACAGAAGACATTAAGCTTTTGCTTGAACCCGAATTTAGCGACAAAAACATTCCTTGGAACGACATCACGAATGTGTATTTTTATGGCTCTGGATGCTCGGTTGGAGAAAAATGTGAATTGGTAAAAAATGCGCTGACCCCCTTTTTTCCGAAAGCCGAAATTTTTGTCACTCATGATTTACTGGGTTCAGCTCGTGCCCTTTGCGGAAAATCTACAGGCATTGCCTGCATTCTTGGAACTGGCGCAAACACTTGTTTGTACGACGGTGAAAAAATTGTAGCCAATGTAACTTCTGCCGGATTTTTATTGGGCGATGAAGGTAGCGGTGCCGATTTAGGAAGAGAATTAATAAAATACTATCTCTATGGAGAACTACCCAAAGAGATTGAACAAGCTTTTGAAAACGAATACAAAATCAATCGCAAAAGCTTGGTTGGTGAAGTGTACAGCACCAAGCATCCTAATGCCTATTGCGCCACCTACTCAAAATTTGTGGCCAAACATATAGCCAATCCGGTGATACAACAACTCGTTGAAGAACGCTTCAACGAATTTTTTAAACGACATGTATCCAAGTACAACAACTACAAAAATTTGCCTGTCAATTTCATTGGTTCTGTAGCATTTCATTTTTCTGCTCAACTGGAAAAAATAGCCAAAAAGTACGGCACGCAGGTTGGCATCATTATTCAAACTCCAATGGAGAAACTAATTGATTTTCATTATGTCCTTTGATTTCCATAAAAATAAAGACGAGTACTACTTGCAGCAAAAAGACAATGCAACCGAATTTATCCATCCTTTTGTGGAGCAATTCGTGAAAATTGATTCGTCGCTAAAAGTTTTAGAAATCGGTTGTGCCGAAGGTGGAGTGCTTTGCTCTTTCCTGGCCAAAGGCGCTAAAGGTGTTGGTATTGAACTATTGCAAAGTCGCTTAGATTTAGCCAACCAATATTTATCGGCAGAAATTCCAAAAGAACAATTTACCCTCATTAATAAAAACATTTACGACATAGATCCACAAAAAGACTTGCCGTTTTTGTTCGACCTCATCATCCTGAAAGATGTGATTGAACACATTCCCAATCAGGAAAAGGTGATGCACGAATTAAAAAAATTCCTGGCACCGGGCGGTAAAATATTTTTTGGTTTTCCGCCATGGCAAATGCCTTTCGGTGGTCATCAGCAAATTTGCAACAGTAAGTTTTTGCATCTCCTGCCCTATTTTCATTTGCTACCAAAGTTTATGTACAAAGGTATTTTGAAATTATTTGGTGAACCGCAATCTATTATTGATGAACTCATCGACATCAAAGACACAGGTATTTCGCTGGAAAGATTTGAAAGAATTGTAGCTGCAGAAAATTATAAAATAGTAAACAAGCAATTGTATTTGTTCAACCCCATTTACAAATACAAGTTCAAGCTGAAACCGCGCAAACAAGCTAAATTGATTGGCGCGGTTCCATATTTAAGAAATTATTTTACTACTTGTGGATATTATTTGATAGAGAAAAAATAAATTACCCCACAACAATAATCGGCGTCATTGTTACTTTCGCTTTTACCGAATTTGAAATCAAACAAGCCGCTTCTGATTTGTGCAAAAGCTTTTCTGTTTTTTCGCGCAGCGCTTCATCACCAATCACTACGGTTGCTTCCAAATGAACCTCTGTCATTAAAAATTTACCATCCACCTGATCCAACTTGCCACTTGCTTTGCAGGAAAAAGATTTGAATTCTAGTTTTGAAAATTCAGCGATCGATAAAAAAGTAGTCATCAAACAAGAGCTGATCGCCGCTGTATAAAAATGTTCAGGCGACCACACTCCTTCTATCCCTTTAGGAAATTGAGGAGGAGTTGCTACCTCAATCGACGAGTTTAATTCGGGAGAACTCAAAGTTCCTTTTCTGTCGCCCGTCCACTGCAGATTTACATTATAATTGTGTGCTTCCATATTGTCAAGTTTAATAATTAAGTGCCTTACGGCGATTATTTAATTTTGTTTTTCAAAGTACTCCAACTTCCTCCGTTGATAACATTTGCATAACCGCTGGATTTCAAAACGCCTTTCGCAATTCCACTGCGAATACCCGATGCACAACAGGTGATGATTACTTTGTTTTTATCTTTTAACTGACCCAAATTATTTTTCAATGAATCAACAGGAATATTGAGCGACTTAGAAATATGTCCGCTGGCGAATTCTCCCTGAGACCGCACATCTAAAATAATTGCACCTTCTTTAATTAATTGAGCGTAGTTCGTTTTCGGTCCGAGACCAAGTATTGATTTTAGTGATTTTATCATGATTATAAAATTTTAAGATGAAGATATATTATTCGCAGCAATTGGTCCACGGTCCGGCATTCAAACACTCAATACCTTGTTGCATTAAAAACTGCTGTGCTTGTCCGCTACGGTTTCCCGATGCACAACAAAGCACCAAGGGTGTTTTCAAAACTTTTACCTCGTTGAGACGTTGAGGCAATTCATTCAATGGAATATTCACCGCTCCTTGCGCATGACCTCCATAAAATTCGCCAGCCGAGCGAACATCGATTACTGTTCCATTTTTCATTTTCTGAGTTCCCATAATTATTTGTTTTATCGTTATTACTTTTTAAAAATATTCAATGCTAATCCGCCCAATAAGGCTCCATATAAAGTAGATATCCACGGATTGGAAGTTATTGGACAAGTACCCGTTGCGCAACCCACTTTAGCGTAATACCAGTAACCTCCAATGGCTCCAAGCAATACACCCACCATGGTGAGTCCGTAGGTTTTAAATAAGTCCATATTTATTTTTCCCATTTCTTTAATCCTATGAGTTTATAAATCGGACAAAAACTGATCAGCGATGTGAGCGTAAAAATCACCGACACCGTGATGAGCGTTATGCCTAAAGCGCCATCAATGACTCCAGAAAAATAAAGGGTAATAAAAAGCACCGAAATAATCAGTCTGATTATCCTATCGGCAGTGGCCATGTTTTTTTTCATCGCAGTTGTTTTAATTGGTTAACAATGTAAAACTACAGTACAACTAAAAGCTGCACAGTGATGAATGTTACATAAGAAAATAAAGAGTGATTTATTTACAAAAGAAATAGTTTGTTTCGTCCCAATTTAATGAGTCCAACATTCTCCATTTGCTTTAACACACGAGATACAGCTTCACGCGTAGTACCCACCTCATCAGCCAATTGCTGATGGGTAATTGAAATTTCCTTTGAATTATACAATTTCGATTTTTGTTGTAGCAGCTGCAACAAGCGGGAATCCAGTTTTTGAAAAGCAACAGCATTCACCACCCCCAGCAATTCCTCAAATCGTTTGTGATACAATTTAAAAATAAAGTCGGTCCATTCGGGATATTCCTTCACCCACTCACTCGCCTTTTCTAAAGGAATCATGAGCATTTCCACATCCTCTTCTGCCACAGCTTTGATTTTGCTGGTTTCGTGATGCATTCCTCCCAAAAACGACATGATGCAACTTTCTCCAGGTTTAATATAATAGAGCAATATTTCCTTTCCATCCTCATTCCTTTCAAAACAATGGGAATACTTTTAATGTAGCTGTCTTCATTGATAATGACGGTTTCCGCCGGAAAGTTTTTTATTTGTCCCGCCAGATTTACAGCCGAATTTAATATACTAGAAAAAAGATGTGTGTCGTTCATGAAGCAAAGCTACACTTTACTTTTATTGCTTAATCAATTTCACCTCTGTTACAATATCAGCAGATGAAATTTTAACAAAATAAATTCCTTCTGTAACACCGGTTAAATCAACATTAAATGTTTGCGCTCCACCAACAGCACTAGTTGAATAAATTTGTTTTCCTACGACATCAAAAATATCCACGCGATACAATTCTTTGCTTTGAGGCAATAGAATGTTTAATTGATTTTGAACAGGATTTGGCCAAACCATCAAGTCATTGCTTTTCTTCACTATGTTAGTCGAACTACTTTGTCCGAAGCACAATCCCACCAAGCTGTCAATACAATAATCAAGGGTAGCATGAGTTTCGCTTCCTACCACATCCACACTATAAAGCGAATCAACTACAATTCCGGTAACATCAATATTCACTTGATAATGCCCTGCCGAAATGTTATTAAATACATAATATCCGTTAGCATCTGTTTTTGTTTTCTGCACCGATTTGGAAGGTGGAATTTTATCTAAAATAACATCGAGACCAGGAATTGGATCATTGGTTTTAAATGAACCATCGTTGTACACATAACCGCTAATTGTGGCGCTTCCAGAAGGATTCGACAATAACTGAATAACATCAATATCTTTATAAATCACATGACAGGTATCCGACAAAAAAGTTTTAGTGGAATCCCAATTGAAATCACCCGACTGATAAGTAGGAATTAAATCCGGATAATCAATTGCTTTGGGAACAGCCTGCAAAATATATTTTCTTAAAGGTACCGCCGTTGATGAAAAACTACCATCCAATTGAATATCCATTGAATCAACAATATTCCATTTGTGTTCTATCGTTACATTGGCGTACAGGTATACTTTACCTGCTTTAATGGTATCGGAACCAACTTTAACTCGTCCTTTTACATACGATTTGTTGCTTCCATATTGAACTTCTTGGGCACCACACCAAACCATTGCACCACGCGAATTATTATCAAAATCTATACTTACGGGAGCTTTTGTTGATTTAGGTTTTTTATAATTAGTGGAATTTGCGCAGCTCAAGCGCAATGAAGTCAAATCGTCATTTACAAATATAGGGAATGCTTCCACCGTTGATAGCGCATCATAATTCATGGCAGTTTGCCAATCCGACAAGCTCGCAAATGCTAATGTGCCAATAGCTCCCACCTTGCAATTTCCGGCAAACACATTCTTGTCAGAGCCAGTAGAAGCACCCGGACCTTGTACGAACAAAATTGTTCCTCCATTATTATTTAAAAACAAGTTATTGTCAATGTCGATGAAATCTGAGCCCTGCATGGAAAGAGCAAAGTGATTATTATCATTATGCTCCGTGTAAAAAGTATTACAAATCACTTTTACACAGTTTGTAGACATGATGGACAAAGCCGCAAGCGCATTTTTGCACATAAACTTATTATTGAAAACATTTAAAGGATTAGTGCTGGTAGGGTAACAGCTATTAAGGTACACTCCCATACCCTGATTACAGGCAAAGATATTTTGAGTAATTGAAATCATATCGTCTACACCCAACAGCGAAACCAAAGAGGATCCAGCACTACCATCCATCTTCATTATATTAGTTGTTATCTGAATACCTGAAGCGTAATTAGACATTGAAGCGCAATTTTGATATTGCGATTTAAATTGGTTGCTATTGAGTCGTAACCCGTATGATTTTTTTGCCACATCTCCCTTGAAATTCAGTCCGTAAGATCCACCTTCAAAATAATTGCCATTAAAAGACACGTTAACATCCATGCTGTTTGCTGCATAGAAAATCGACAATGAGTCATTAATTTGATTGGTTACTGGAACAATGAAACTGTTATTCACAAAATGAATATTCGACACATCATTTACAAATTGACCAATGGTAGAGTTGGTGGGTGAATAATTCTTAAAAGTAAGATTCTTAAAAGTAATGCCTTTCGCATTGTTTAGCTTAAAAACGAAGGTACCGCCAGGAGTTCCAATATGCTCAATTGTAACATCGTCCTTCTTATTGGTTTCCGATTGAAAAACGATAGTATCAATAGCACTTACTCCATTGATATTATTAATAGTAAATTGTTCAGGATAAGAACCAGGACGAATGTTAAAAACCACTTTGCCACTAATTCCAAATTGATTCAAATCAAAAACAGCTTGGGAAATTGTGCTATAGTTGGGAGTTGTCCCTCCAATGGTGTAATTTCCAGAAAGCGCTCCTGCTTTGGAAGAAAAAGAAATTAAAAAAGCGATAACAAAAAGTGTAAATATTTTATTCATAAAAAGGTTGATTTATTGTCAGTAGTTCGCACACGAAACGTACAACGAATAAAACGCCCTCTAGGTTACCAAAAAATGCACATTGCTGGACTATTACCCAAAAGCCTGAAAACAGAAAAAATACCACCTGAACAAAATCCTAAATAAAAAAAACTAAATCCTAAACTCAATTTGCTGAATAGAAGATAACTTCCTATTGAATTAGCGAATAAGTTCAACAAACAAAAGTAACATGTCAATACAATTGAAAATAAACGGAAAAACGCGCAGCATCGACGTTGATCCCACGATGCCGCTATTATGGGCCATTCGCGATTACATTGGATTAACTGGCACTAAGTATGGCTGCGGAATTGCGCAATGTGGCGCTTGCACCGTTTACCTGCAAGGAACGCCCGTTCGTTCCTGCTCTATCCCTGCCTCTGCTGCTGAAAATATAGAGATCACCACCATTGAAGGCTTGTCGGAAAATAACTCACACCCCATTCAACAAGCGTGGATAATTGAACAAGTGCCACAATGTGGCTATTCCAATCGGGACAAATTTTGGCGGCTGCTGCGCTGTTGAAAGCCAATGCCAATCCAAGTGATGATGATATTGACTCTGCCATGCAAGGCCACATTTGTCGCTGTGGTGCCTACCCTCGCATCAGAAAAGCCATTAAAACTGCCGCTGCACTTCAATCTAAATAATATGGAAAATATTGAAAATAATATTTCGCGCCGCAAATTTGTAAAACTCACCGGATTGCTGAGCGCAGCTCTGGCTGTGGGTTATTATATCCCAGCATTGGGCAGGGAACCTCTGCTTATCAACGCTGAAGAAGCGAGTCATTTAGGCATTGATTTAAATGCCTGGATCTCTATCAACAGCGCCGGAAAAGTAACCATCATCAACCATCGCGCTGAAATGGGACAAGGTTCATTCCAATCGGTTCCACAAATTATTGCCGAAGAATTGGAAGTAAACCTTGGCGACATTAATATTTTATTTGCACCTGGAAATCACAAAAAATATGGTGATCAAACCACCGGCGGAAGTTCAACCATCCGTGGCTCCTATAAAATGCTGTTGAGCTTGGGCGCAGCAGCGCGCATGATGCTCATTCAAAGTGCCGCCACCAAATGGGCCGTTCCCACCAATGAATGTTATGCTGAAAACGGACACGTGGTGCACCGCTCCTCACAACGCAAATTAAATTATGGCGCACTGGTGCTTGATGCATCGAAGCTGGAAGTACCCAAAGACTTGCAATTGAAAGAAATTAAAGATTACAAACTCATTCGTAAACCTTTACTTCGACAGGATATTCCTAATAAAACCAGCGGACAAACAATTTTCGGATTGGATAAAAAAATCCCTGGAATGCTTTACGCCGTGGTGGAACGCTGTCCACGCTTTGCCGGCACAGTAAAAAGTTTTGATGACAGCGCCACAAAATTAGTGGCCGGAGTAAAACATGTATTTAAAATTGAAGTAGATGTTTTTGGCAGCAAACGCCACGGTATTGCTGTGGTAGCCGAAAACTTATGGTCGGCAATGGAAGGCAGAAAAGCTTTAAAAGTAACGTGGGACGACAGTCAGTTTGAACACCACAGCAGCAAACAACTGTATGAAAAAATGCATGAAATGCTGAAAGAAGAATCGAACATCAGCAAAGCCAAAGGTGATTTCAATACTGCCTTTAGCGCATCCAACAAAAAAATTAAAGCTGTTTACGAAACTCCTTACCAGGCGCATAGTTGCATGGAACCGCTCAATTTTATTGCGCATTACCAAAACAATAAAATTGAATTGTGGGGCCCCACTCAACAACCCGATTCGGTGCAAAATACGGTGAGTGAAAAATTAGGTATCGACTTAGAAAACGTCATCGTGAAAATGACTTTTTTAGGTGGCGGATTCGGACGAAAAGCTTTTGATGATTTCCCAATGGAAGCAGCGCTCATCTCCAAAGAAATTAATGCTCCAGTGCAAGTGGTGTGGACACGCGAAGACGATACCTCCATTGGTCCCTTCCGACCGGGAATGACTTATCAACTCAAAGCCGGATTAAACAGCGATGGAAATATTGCTGCGTTTGAAACAAAAATGACTGGCCAAAACATGGATCTCCAAAACAAAGGTGCCAACAAATCAAAAAGCAATCACAGCTTGGGCGAAGGTTTTCCTAAACCTTATTTAGAGGCAATTCCTCATTATAGTTTTGGCGACAAACATCTTGAATCAGCCATTCCTGTAATGTGGTGGCGATCGGTGTACTCTTCTACCAACGCGTTCGCTTACGAAAGTTTTTTGGATGAGCTGGCGCACGCTGCTGAAAAAGATCCTTTGGATTTCCGACAAGCGATGCTTCCCGACGCGCGATTTAACGAAGTAATTTCCACCTTAAAAGAAATTAGCGGTTGGAAATCCAGAGGCAAAAAAAGTGGTTACGGTGTAGCACTCACCGAATGTTTTCAAACCCTGGTGGGACAAGTAGTGAAGGTGTCGAAAAAAGCAGATGGCAAAATAAAAATTGATAAAGTTTGGGTGGTCATGGATTGCGGCTGGTATGTGAATCCCGACATTATTCGCGCTCAAATTGAAGGAAGTATTGTCATGGCTTTGGGCGCTGCAACAAAGCACGAAATACTTTTTGAAGATGGCAAAGCAGTGCATCAAAATTTTGATACTTATGCCATGCCACGCATCAACGACATTCCCGAAATTGAAATTCAAATTATCAATAACATGGAAAATGCAGGCGGTGTTGGTGAACCCGCACTACCTGCTTTTGCACCGGCTTTAACCAACGCGATATTTGATCTTACCGGAAAACGAATTAGAAAACTGCCTTTCAATTTAGACGAAGTTTAATTTAATAGAACGAACATGAAGAAATTAATTTTCATTTTAGTGATGACACCACTTTTTGTCACTCTGCTTTCTTTCAACAAAGGCGGAAAATTCGATTTGGAAGCCAGCGTCACCCGAGGCAAACAAACTTATACCATGTACTGTCAAAGTTGTCACATGGACCAAGGTCAGGGCTTAAACAAAATCTACCCACCGCTGGCTAAATCCGATTATTTAATGGCCGACAAAAACCGATCCATCCTTCAAGTCATTGAAGGTGCAAAGGGAGAAATGATCGTTAATGGCAAAAAATACAGCACACCAATGGCGGCCATCAAACTCACTGATGAGCAAACCAGCGATGTATTAAACTACGTTAGAAATTCCTTTGGCAACAAGGGTGGCGCCATAAAACCCGAGGAAGTAAAAAAACTTCGCAACAAATAATCCTGTGCTATGAAGGACATCAAGGCTATCGTTAACAAATACCAAAGCATCGATTTCAATCTGCGCAAAGTAGCACTTGCAACGGTGGTGCGTGTGCATGGTTCATCGTACCGTTGTCCGGGAGCGCGCATGCTCATCACCGATGACGGCCGCTGGATAGGCTCCATCAGTGGTGGCTGTTTAGAAGGTGACGCCTTGCGCAAAGCGCGCATGGTGATGCTGGACAATAAAGCAATCACACACACTTACGACACCCGTGAAGAAAGCAATCAACAGCTAGGATTTGCTCTCGGATGCAATGGCGTTATTGAAGTGTTGATTGAACCCATCCTGCACAACGACGCTAAAAATGCGATCAACATTTTTCAAAGTTTTGCAGGCACAAAAGAAAGTGTGGTGCTGGCTACAGTTTTTTCTTCTAGCGCTGGCATTGCCGACAAAGCCCTGCTCAACGAGCAAGGACAGGTGTTGTACGATTTTCAAAATAAAAATCTACTAGCCCTCATTCAACACGACGCGCTTCAACTTTTCAGCACTAAAAAATCAGAAACAAAAAAATATTTTCACAACAACGAAGAAATCGAAGTATTCATTGAACTCATTCAACCTTCCATTTCACTGCTGATTTTTGGAGCAGGATTTGACGCCCGACCGGTTTGCGACTTAGCAAAATCGCTGGGCTGGAATGTGCATGTTACCGATGAATGCGCTGCACATATTCTTCCGGTATTTTTTCCAATGGCCGATAAATTATCGCATTGCGATCGCACTTTTTTAAAAAACGAAATTGAAATAACGCCCTATACCGCTTGTATTTTAATGTCGCACAACTACAACTACGACAAAGATGTTTTAAAAAACATCATGCACTGCGCAACGCCTTACATAGGAATTTTGGGACCGAAAAAACGCTTTGCTAAAATGGAAACCGAATTGACCGACGAAGGAATTCCTCTCAGCGAAAATATTTTACAACGCATCCATTCCCCTATCGGCCTCGACATTGGAGCAGAAACTCCCGAAGAAATTGCGCTCTCCATCATTGCCGAAATACAAAGTGTATTTGCGCAGCGTTCAGGAGCAAAATTAAAAAACAGAGCAGTTCCTATTCACGATCGTGATGCGGCGAGCAAGCAAATTTTCAAACAAGTATATCTTGCGCAATAAAGCCATAAAATGAACATAGGAATTGTTATTCTGGCTGCAGGTTCATCGTCGCGCTTGGGGCAATCCAAGCAACTGGTGAAAATCAATAACGAAACACTGTTGCAGCGCAGCATAAAAATCGCTCTTGCATCAGCCGCCAATGAAGTACTGGTAGTACTGGGCGCCAATGCCGAAGCGCATCGCGAGAGCATCGCACACTTATCAGCAAAAACCATTTACAATCCCGATTGGCAACAAGGAATTGGCTCCTCCATCAAAGCAGGAATCACCTATTTCGACAAGAAAAATATTGACGCAGTAATCATTTTAGTATGCGATCAAGTATTTTTAAAAACCCAACATCTGCAAAAAATTATCGCCAATTTTCAAGAAAACAAAAGCACTATCGTAGCATCAAAATACAAGGGAATAGTTGGTGTTCCTTGCCTATTTCACAAATCACTTTTTAATGAAATCGCAAAAATGAATGATGATGTAGGCGCAAAAAAAATCATCACAAAATTTAGCAACAACACAATTTATGTTGATTTTCCCGAAGGCGAATTTGATGTTGATACACTTGATGATTTGGAGAGATTGAGGGGGATGTGAGGCTTGTTAGCTCATTCACCGAGTAGCTTTCAGCTTCGCGGAATCTCTTCTTCAAGATTTTATCTTGCTAT
Organism: Bacteroidota bacterium; assembly: GCA_026390935.1. Lineage (GTDB taxonomy): Bacteria > Bacteroidota > Bacteroidia > Flavobacteriales_C > JAHEZL01. The sequence goes on along the minus strand of JAPLEZ010000099.1, from coordinate 26,644 downwards.
CAAAAGGAAGCTGAAAGCTTCAAGAAAAGATTCCGTTAAGTTGAAAACTTAACGGAGAGGGGGCGTCCTCCGTGAAGTCACAAACTTAACGAAGAGCCTATCAATATTCCTGGATTTCAATTTGGCCTTCACCCAATTGTCTAAATTGATCAAGGAAACTATTTAATTCCGTCAACTTATCTTGTAACAATTTTTTTAACTCGCGTTTCTCTTGCTGCGCTTGTTCCTCGGTTTTAACAACCGGATCAAACTGCCATCGGTTGTGGGGATTTCCCAACTCAAAATTGTCAGGATAACGTTGTCCAGCTCTACTTGCCAATGTGAGATTAAAATCTAACTCTTTCACCAACTTGTCCTTGTCATATTGCAAAACTAGTTTAGAGTTCTTGTTCCTTTCGATGTAACTTTTCACCCTTTCATCAAATTCAAGAACAGGATCCTTTTTATGGTCAACAAGATTTAGCTTTTGAAGAATGAGTCGCTTTAACGAGTCCGTGTCGCTATAACTTCTTAAAATGATTTTTCTTTCGTTCATTGGTGCACTTAAGTTTTCCGCGTATCCGCCTCGCAAAGTTTAGCGATAGCGTAACTTTGCGAAACTACGAGTTTACTTGGAAGTTTTCAACTTCCTTTTTCTGCAAATTTGATATTAAGAGGAGAAGCGTAGCTTCGTTCTTCAATATGTTTCTCTTCGAGAAAAGAAGCTGAAAGCTTCTAAGTGCATACGCGAAATCCCGAAGTTCGCTGAGCTAAACGTGGAGAGGCAAGGAATTAGCAGTTGCTTGCTGTCCCCATATTGTGGACTACCAATCCCAAACTCCGTTGTAGCTATATGTTTCAAATTTTGGTCTTGTTGGTGGGAATTGAATTGACACGACAATTCTTCTATTTGCCTTATCAATCATAGTCATAATCTGGTAAGTTGACTTTAATTCTTTTGTTCTTCTTTTCTTAAAATTAGACTTGCTATTTTCATCAACAACACAACCGTGTGACCATATTTGTCTTTTTGCATAAGAAATTTCTTGCGTCGGTTTGAGTTTTGAATAGGCACCAATAAGTGGAAATAAAGTGTAATTGCAGGTTATATTTTTTGAATACCAAATTAAGAATCCGTCATATATTTTGCTAGGATCCGAAAATACTCCATCAATGTAAACATACTTTGGAATAGTGTCAATGGCTGTAAAATATCTCTCAATCACTTGTCCTGAAGTGTCAGAATAGCAAAAACGTTCTTCAATAAAAGCGTAGTCAAAGACTGTGGTGTCAAGTCTACTAAAAAAGTCAATTGTAAGGCGCTTATTTAAGATGCTGTCAAACTTAAATCGTTTGCTCTTCGGTAGCTTTTCAATGTTGGTCTTAGTCAACGAGTCAATTGTCACAGAATACTTTTGTCCAAACAAAAAACATGAGCTGAAAGTCAAAAATAATATAGTTACTGCTGTCTTCATGATATTACACTTTAAATAAAATCTCCGCCCTGAGAGTGCGCTGAGCTAAGCTGATCACAAAGCTCCGGTCGAAAACGAAATAGTTATTGCAAATTTTTTATCAGTCAATTTTTCAACTTTATCAATGGTTAAGAAGTCCCTAATTTCGTCACCGCCATAATCGATTTCTTGTCCGAATTTTAAATTTGCGTAATTATTGAGCATATCTTCGTCAATATGAGTTATTAATTTGTCGACACCTTTTTTTATGTCGATTGGTGCGTCAAGTCCTTTGTAAAGTTCACTTACTAACAAAACTGTTTTCTTGTACCAATATTGAATATTATTTGTGTCATCTTGAAAACGTGAAGTCTCAAAGCGAAACGTAAGTATGTAATATTCACATCCCAAATTTTTAATTATCAATTTGTCCCCATTATCAAAGTCGATAGTTTCAGTTGCAGTTAAACTGTCAGAATTCAATATGAACTTGGTCTTTGGGAATACCGTCCTTTTGATTATTGGTTCTGCTTATCCACGAACACAATTGTTACTTTGCTCTTGTTCAGTAGCGGCTTTGATCGATTTGCTCTCTATCAACTGAACACTATCAATCACTATAGATTGTTCAATATTTCTTTCTTGTTTGTCGGCTGACGAATTGCAAGCAAACAGACCAAGTGTCACACCGAATATTAATATACTAACGTGTCTAATCATAAAGTCATCTGTTACATTTGCACTTCGCCTCGAAGCAAATCGATAGCGGAACTTTGCGAAACTACGGCTTTACTTGGAAGTTTTCAACTTCCTTTTTTTTGCAAATTTAATATTAGAGGAGAAGCGCAGCTTCGGATTTCAATATGTTTCTCTTCGAGAAAAGAAGCTGAAAGCTTCTATGTGCATGCGCGAAATCTCCAAGTTCGCTGAGCTAAACTTGGAGAGGCGGAGAGATCGCTTCAATTTTGAGTACAAAATTCTCGCAAGGACGTATTGGACGTCAAAAGATGAATACCTACAATTTCACAACTTGAGAAAAATCAAATAAATTTTCGGTCTCCCAAGTGTGATCGCTTAACAATGTTGCGGAGGATATAAATTCCAAATTATTTTTCTTTGACCTTCCCCATTCATCGGGGCCTATCATCATTAAAACATATTCATCGCCTCTTTGGTAGAGATGATAGGTATGGCCGATAAAGGGCTCGAAGGACATTTTTGCTTGATATATTTTTTCGCTCACCTCTACCCTTCTTTTAATTTCATTGGCCTGTGCTGCCAATAATTCGGCTTGTTTTTGTATTTGCATCAACTGTCGGGAAGTTTGTTCTATCATGGCCGAATACGCCCTTCCTTTTATTTTGCCTTGATCTTCGGGACGCACCACAATACTCCCAATATGATGAGGATAAGGAAGCAGTGATGGCACTTCAGTAGTTTTATCTTTGTCGATAGGATTCACCATTAGTCGTTCAATTGAATATATTTTAAAAACTCTTCACGTGTTGCTACTTCTTCAAATTTACCGCTGTAAAAAGAGCTTACTGTGGAAGATGATCGATCTTTAATTCCTCTTGATGAAACACACAAATGCTGCGCGTCAATGAGCACCGCCACATCTTGAGTACCCAGTACTTCTTGCAATTCTCTGCCAATTTGAACTGTTAATCTTTCTTGCACTTGCGGACGTTTAGCGAAGTAATTTACTATGCGGTTCAGCTTCGACAAGCCAATCACTTTTCCAGATGAAATATAGGCTACATGCGCCTTGCCAATGATGGGCACAAAATGATGCTCACAATTGCTAAAAAACGTAATGTTTTTTTCTACCAACATTTGATTGTAGTGATACTTATTGTCGAATAGCGCCACCTTTGGTTTGTTCTTAGGATTCAATCCGCTAAAAATTTCATCAATGTACATTTTTGCCACTCGGTGCGGGGTTCCCTTTAAACTGTCGTCATTTAAATCCAAGCCCATTGTTTGCATAATTTGCTCAAAATGATGCTCGATCTTTTTTATTTTTTCATCATCACTTAAAGCAAAGGCATCATGACGCAAAGGCGTTTCAATTCCTGTGCTGAAATGTTCATCGCCTATTTCATCATCGCTAAACTTGATATAAGTTTCCTCAAGCAGGGAATTCAACATAATTTCTTTCTGTTTCATATATGTAAATTTTAAGGTCTAAGGATGCATCTATTTTTGGACGAATAATTTCGTAACACACACGTGCTATGTTTTCTGCGGTAGGATTTACGTTTTTAAATTCTTCGGTATCGAGATTTAAATTGCAATGATCGAATTTCTCTACAATATGTTCATGCAAAATTTTATGCAAAATTTTCATATCTATAACGTATCCGGTTTGTTCAACAACATCTCCCGTTACTTTAACAACTATTTCGTAATTGTGACCGTGATAATTGGGATTATTACATTTGCCAAAGATCTCCTGATTTTGCGCATCACTGAGTAATGGATTGTGCAAGCGATGCGCTGCATTGAATCGTTCTTTTCTATATACTGATGTTCTCATGTGGTAAATATATTGTATTTTTGTTTAACTTTAAATACAAAACGTTAAACAAAACTAAATGACATGATAAATAAAATTTATAGAACCCAGATTATCCCCACCGATGTTAGCACCTTATGGGATTACATTTCTTCACCCAAAAACTTACAAGCAATTACCCCTGAAGGACTTGGCTTTACTATTATTTCAGATGAATTAGGAAAGATGTATTCGGGACAAATGATTCACTATATTGTTAAACCATTATTAGGAATCCCGGTGCAGTGGCTCACTGAGATAACCCATATTGAAGAAGGAAAATATTTTGTAGTAGAGCAAAGGGTTGGCCCCTATAAGCTTTGGCATCACGAACATTTTATCATGCCACATGCAAAAGGAGTAGAAATGGTTGACCTTGTACATTATCAATTGCCCTTAGGGATAATTGGTGATGTGATGATTAAGTTAATCGTTGAGAAAAAACTAAAACACATCTTTGACTATCGGTATAAAAGCATAGAGAACATTTTTAGTAAGACTTAGCTTAAGTACCTGATTTTATCTTAACAGCACAAGGAAGCTGAAAGCTTCTCTATTTTCACACACATTTTTTTGCCCTACTCCCATTCTAATTTTTCGTTTTCCGGTTCTTCAAATGCGTTGGATTTTTGCAATTGACTTAACATAGATTCATAATTATTTGGCTGTAACCATTTACTGTATTTATGAATCCTGTCCAGCATTCTAATAAAAGATTCTGGTTCTCTCTGCCGAGTCAATTTTCGCAATGCCCCCACATAATCCTCTCTGTAAACGGTAGGAATGAGGATTCTCTGTTCTCCTGAATTCACCAATTCTGAATTCATCATGATCCTTCCCACTCTTCCATTTCCGTCATTAAAAGGATGCACCTCACTAACTAAAAACATCATGTAAATAGCTCGTCCTAATGGTGAAGAAATACTAGACAATGTATCAAACCCTGCTTTCAGCGTTCCTTTTACCTGAGCAGGTGAAACAAACCATGTATTCCCAGCTCTATTGGGTTTTTCCTTAAAAAGTCCTGGCTCCTTATCAGGTCGACCCCGTAATATAACAGCATGCCTTGACTGCAGTAGTTCAATAAATTCTTTTCCATTAGAAGCAGTTTGCTTAATGGTCTTTTTATCCGAACAAATCTCATACGTACCTTTTACGTCATGTGAGTCGCCGTACCTATTGCGAATAATTTTATTTTCAAAAATTATCTCCGCAGCTTCAGATACATCAAAGGTGGTTCCTTCAATGTAATTGGAAAAATAACCTTCAAAAAACGCAAATGTTTTAAACCGAGCCAAATTTGATGCATTCTCCGGTCTTGTTTCAAATACCGACGTTCTTAAAACACCTGCCAACTTATGAAATAAATTTACCCGTTCTGGATCATATGGCTCACCAAACGCCTGAGCCATTGCAATAGGTGATTTCAGCAAACGAGAAGGTTTGGTTGATAAAATTGCGCTTATCTTTTTATTCAACTTTTCAAATTCCTTTTTCATTCTCAAACGAGAAGCTATGGCTTTAGTCTTGTCCCGTAATTCATTCAATCCTTTTTCTCCCGACTTATTCAAATAAATCAGCAATTTCTCTTCTATAACTTCTTCTGTTACTGTTCTTGATTCCCCCCCTATTGTCCTACTACTGCTCAAGTTTTCAAGAAGAGCTCGCTCCAAAGAAGAAACACACAAGTCCTTGAACAAAGGATTGTCGTTTTCAATTTTTTTAGCTCCCTTAGTAAACTTCAAAGTCACTCCTGGCCATTTTACAACCCTGTTTTGAGTTGATGTAAGATATATATTGGATTCAGGAGAAGGCGTATATTCAATGGCTGTTCGATGGCTAATCAAACAATGGGGATAATGTCGGTTAACCAACATAAACAAATGTTTTCGCACTATTGCAGCATCCTTTTCATCAAAATTTGAAGTATAGGCCTTCGGTAAAATTTTTCTTATTTTTCCCTCCTTCAGCAATTGTCCAATTTTTTTGGATTCTGCTGGATTCGAGGAACCATATATGATTTCTGGCAACTCCAATTTCATAAATTTCTGCGCTTAATTTCACACATCTTTCAAATTTAAGCATATTTCTGCATTTATAAAGACAAAATAGACAAATAATTGCATTTAACATAGGATTAATGGAGAATTATTGCACTTAACAAATATGCTTTTTTGACTTTTATCTTATAGAAAACCACTTCCTTAAGAATGCAGCAAGTCTCTCACTCTACTGAATCCGCACACCAACAACTGTGATATCGTCAGTTTGCACCAAATCGCCCTTCCACTGCTTCACCACATTGGCGATAATTTTCTTTTGATGATCCAAAGATTCATCAGCAATAGAAAGCAATAGTTCTTTAAGCTTTTTGTACATGAACTTTTTGCCTTTCGGACCGCCAAACTGATCTGGAATTCCATCGGTGAAGGTGTAAATCATATCTCCTTTTTCTATGGAAACCTCGTGCTGGGTAAACGACTCGTGGTCTTTGTCGTGTTTACCAACAGGCATTTTATTTACAGAAAGTTCAATAATAGTTTTGTTGCGTATGATCCAAATTGGATTGTTGGCCGAAGCATAAATCATTTTACGATTGGCAAAATCGAAGCAAACCAAACTAACATCCATACCATCTTTTCCTCCGTGCACCACACCGCCCTTTTGAAGCGTTTCAATAATTTTTCTTCGGGTGTGATTGAGAATGTCGGCTGGTTGCGTTAATTTTTCAGCCTCTATTGCTTTCTCCAAACACGAAATATTCAAGATACTCATAATTGCTCCTGGTACACCATGACCGGTACTATCGGCAGTAACTAAGGCAAAATTATTGTTGCTTAATTTATTGGCCCAATAGAAATCTCCACTTACAATATCCTTCGGCTCAAAAAGCACAAAATACTCGTGCAAATTTTCACTTAATATTTTATGCGTGGCCAATAAACTTCGTTGAATTCGCTCGGCATAATTTATACTGGCTCGTATTTCCTTGTGCTTTGCTTCAATGATAAACTTTTGTTTTTCGGTTTCCTTTTTTTGTTCGGTCACGTCGATGAGCAGTTCATCGGATCTCAATTTCTCGGCTTGCAATTCTTGCGTGCGCTCCCCCACCATTAACTCCAACTTGGTGTTTTGTTCGCGAATTAATTTTTGATTTTTTTCAATCGCCCTGTTTTTGTCTTTTTCATATTGGTTAAGTTTTCCAGCCAAGGCAAACGAAAACAAAATCATTTCTAAACACAAACCGGTTTCAATGGCGTGATTGTAAAAAGTGTTGTAAGGCAGAACAGCCGCTGTTTTTAAAATGAACAGCATGATGCCAATGAAGTAGGAAATTTTTGCCAGTAAAAAATATCGCGCTGCAAGCAAGCCACTTCTGTAAGAATAAATTGCTGCCGCAATCAAAATAAATATGGCAATGAAACCAATCCCCTGGTTGAGCAAGGAAGCCAGCAATTTGTCACCCAACAAATCAATAATGATTACCACTATCAAAGCCGGAATAAAAATATAACGCAACACTTTATCAAGTCGGCGAGCACGTCTTTTTGTTTCTAAAAATTTTACAGAAAACGCTATGGATGATATGGACGACATGGCGACGAACAGCGGACCATGCAATCTAAAAAAACTAAAAATGCCATTGAAAATAAACTCATGTCCCAAGCCGTCAATTTCTCCTACAAATAAGGCTGTAAAAACTGCGTAAACGGTGTAGTACAAATAATCAACATCTTTGGTTGACCACCAGATGAAAAAATTATAAAAGATGACCAAAATGATTAAGCCAATGTACAAGCCTAAAGTCAAATCCCTATTGTGCGCTTCGTTGATGTACCCTTCTTTTACATACACTTGTGTTGGGTACTGCATAATGAAAGAACACACCCTGAAATAAATGGTAAGGGTATCCCCCTTTGGAATGTTTAAATCGAAAAGATAGGAATCAGATTTGTACTTTTTATCAGCAAAAGGAAAAGCCCTTCCATCGTTCACCACGCGGTAAGAGCCGTCGGCATTGGGATAATAAACGGAAATGCTATCCAAAGTCCAAACACCAATATCAAACAACCATTCATGATCGCTTTGATTGGTCACTGTTAACTTATTCCAAATCGCTAATTCTTCGTTGCCGAAATTGGAGCGCTTCAAATCACTTCTTACAAAGTTTTTATCGAAAGCCGGATCAGTTACAGTATTAATATTCCACTTGTAATTAGTGTCTTTAACGATGTAAAAATAATCGCCAATGAACTCTCCCGACATGTTGTCGTTGAGCACCAAAACCTTCTCGTTGGGCGCCACTTTTGCGAATCCCGTTTTAGTAGATAAAACGAAAACCGATAAAAGAATTGCGACTATAGAATACCTGCCTATCAAACTCAATTGCTTAAAACTGTTACGCTTTCAAAATGATTTAATATCAGTGGAAAAACATCGTTCACCGCGTTTTTACCATACATACAGTCGTTGTGGCCGTAATCATTTATGATGTGATGCTGATACAAGTTTTCTCCATTTGCCTCACACAATCTCTTGTAAGTATCATGAGTGCTGTCTACCGCAAACAAACCATTTTTTTCACCGTGAATAAAAGTAATTGGAAACGACAAATTAGCAATTCCAGCGCAGTAATCGTCAGCGCCATTGGCTTTAAGCACTTTGTTTTCTCTTATCATCATCGACAAATGTTTGTAGCTGGTAATGTTGGCAGTACCAAACATTTCAATGGTAGCTTTGTGCGTAGCATCATTCATTTGAGTGTGTTCAACGAGTGGTCCGAACATAAAACACATGCGCTGACAAGATGGATCGGTGCAAAATTCGGCAGTATGATCAGCATACAACTTGATGAAAGAATTGTATAGTTTCTCTTCAAATCCCGCGCTAGTATCAGTGTATGCCGACAGTGAATCAACACCCAACTTTTCTAGAAGAGTTGGAATATGCAAACCTGTTTTTAATTTCACTTGCAACTGTGGTTTAAAATCAATTGCAATTTGTGCACTCACCATGGAACGCACACCTTTCACGCCGCTCATCAAAGCCATAAACATGGCAATAGAACCTACGCAATGTGCTAAAACATCAATTTCTTCAACGTTGGCAACCGCACGAATTTTATTGATTGCTGCCGGAAAATCCAACAAAGCCACTTCGTCCAAAGTATGTTGTTCTTTGGAACCTCCCACTAAACTACTTAAGCGATAATCCAGCAACCAAACGTCGTATCCTTTTTGGTAGAAGTATTCCACCGCATTGGTATCAATGGTGTCGATGCTAAACGTATATCTATTTCCACTAAAGCCGTGCAACATTAATATCGGTCCTTTCTCACCGCCTTTGTACCTAGTTAACAATAGCTCTTCGCCGTCATCAGCAAGTAGTGGATAATATTCTGGATCATTGGTTTTTAATTTTCTTTTCACTCGTGGTTCCGCTTTTTCATCAAACCATTTGTTAGGCACTAAGGCTCTACCATAAATATCAAACAAGGACTTGCCGAAGAAAATACCAAAATCAGATACCGCTTTCAATCCTTCCATTTTTGATTTTGCGTTGACTGCTTTTATGGTAGTCATTTGTTTTGCAAAATCGGCCATGTGAATTTTAAGGATGCCCTGACCAACGATTTCGCCTTTGTCGTCTCTGCCTTTATATATAGTGATGAACAAAGTGGAAGTATCGGGCCACATGTCCAACTTATTTTTTTGATTTTGAACCAATTTAAATCCGTTGAAGAAGAAATCATTTCCTTCCACAGAATTTAAAATCATTCGGTATTTCATCAATTTTGTTGATACGTTGTTGGGATCGTCCACAAACAAATTGAAGGTTCCGTTCATTACCGACAATGGTTCTTTGGATAATGTTGGCTCAATCACCGTTCCAATCATTTGTGCGGTATGATCAGGATTTTCAATCATGTCGTACACATCAGAACTTAAAATAGTGAGCGTGAATTTAAAATTGTCGCCACTGTCTTCACCCAATTCTTTCCCTTTTAAATAATCGTTGTTCTTTACTTCTTTAGAGAAAAAACCTTTCATGGTTTCGGTAAACTGAACGCCTACTTTGGTTTCTGTTCCTACGTTTCCATCTTGATGTAAAAACTCTTTACTTACCAACCATTTGTTCTCCTCTGCGATAAAAGCACAAGCTCTTTCCGACAAAGCAGAAATTGTAATTAAAGGATTAACACCAACGGCTCTTGGCAAAATTGATCCATCCAAAACATACAATCCTTCATGCACACCATCTTTAGAAAAAACCTGACCTTTGTGATTCACCACACCAGAAGCGTAATTTTCACCCATGGAACAACCTCCTAAAGGATGCACGGTGGTTAAGTTTTGACCGAGAGTTTCGGACCACACCGGATTTTTTATAAAATCGCCTTGTGCCGCAGCAGTGGCTTTTTTTAATTTTTCGTCTACCAGCTTGTAAATTTCTTCACCACCTACTCCCGGGAATTTCAACTGCAATCTGTTTTCCTCCAACGACATTTCACCTTTACTGGAATCGGTTGACATCACCAAAAAAGTTTGTGTGTTGCGCACTGCGCCATGGTAAGCACCAAACGCCAGACTTTCTAATTTTCGTTTTCCTTGAATTAGTTTGTATTTGAAAGTTTCATCTTCATTCACTTCTTCCCCCATGATACTATCGAGTGCACCAAGTGCTCCCGACAATACTGCAGATAACGCTCCAGGAATTGCAGCGTCTTCAATCACCATTCCTTCCTCCAAGTTATTTTTTTCGCGGGCATCTATCACCCCTGTGATACAAGGACCAACCGGACGTTCTTTAAATCTTTCAGAATCTCCCGATCCAATTCCATTGATATCTGAATTGGTGTTGTAAGCAAAAGCCAACACATCACCATTGCCCGAAAAACGCTGTCCCAATTTTGCTGAAACATCCAATCCCGCTTCTTTTGAACGCAACATAATTTCTGTTGATCCCAAAGTACCGGCAGCAATCACCACTTTTTTTGCACTGATGAAAGTTGTTGGTGCTTTAAATTTTTCGGCGCCTTTGCCCACTAAATGAAAATGAACATCATATCCATCTGCAGTTTTTACAATGTGACTCACTTTGGTTTCGCAATAAATTTCTGCGCCGTTGTTTTTAGCATCGGGCAAGTAGTTCATCAACAAAGTATTTTTAGCGCTATAATTGCACCCACTGCAGCAATCACCACAATTGTTGCAAGGTTTTTGTTCAACACCAACTTGATTTTTACCATCAATATCAAAGTTCACATTGATGGGCGTTCTGTACATTTTTTCATTGACGGCCTTAGCCGCTCTTTCCAATGCATCTAACTTATTTAGTTGAACCTTTGATGGAAAAGGCGTGGGTTTAAGCATACTTTCTGCAGCACGAAATCCATCGTGCAACTTACTTTTTTCATTGGCGAATTCTTCACGAATTTCCTTCGGCCAACGAGCATCTTCAAAAATTCTGTTTTCGGGTTTAATAGAAACATTGGCATTGATCAACGATGTTCCACCCAATCCGCAACCCACTAAAACCTGAATGTCATCAAATACATTCATATCAAAAAGTCCGGTCTCCGGCCCTATTCTTCGCGCAGGTGTATTGATTTGAAATTCCCTTTGCGACTTCAACAAAGTATCGGGATATTCGCCCGGAAGTTTTTCCTCACCGCGCTCCAGCAAACAAACTTTTTGTCCGGCGCGCGCTAAACGTGAAGCAGCAATTGATCCTCCATAACCGGAACCAACCACAACCACATCATAAGAATCTTTGATAAAAGTAATAGGGGTAGATATTCGTTTCATTGATAATAGAATTAGTGCAATCAATTTTAAAAAAAATAATTGAATATGTGATCTCAGAATTATAAAAATGAATTCTTTCTGCCTTTTCGCAACATTTTCTTTGAATTTTGACCACCTTCCTTTGTTTATTGTTCAAGCAAGAAAGGACGCCTTGTTGCCTTACAGCGAAATTCATTTATTTAACTTCCGCTTTTTAAAAAAACATTATTCATATTTGCAGAACTTACTTACCCTAAGCACTAGACTGAAAAATGAAAAATTTTCAACCTCAAAAAATGGTTGGCTGGTACAATGTTAAGCAATTGGCCGGCACTGCTATACGATCCATTCTCTCTTCCATTTTTGGTTCTCGTGCCGACAAAAGAGAAACGCTTGCAGCTATCACCGAGCAGGAAGTTTATGACTTAGATAGGAATCAACCCGAACTTTGGTTGGATTATATTTCGGATACAGGGGACGGGTTTGACGCTACCTTTTCTATGATGAAATTAATTGCGCAAGAAAAAATTGTGATAGAAAATGAGAAAGGAACTTTTGAATTAAAGCGCGGAAATCTAGTAGTTTTTGGAGGTGACCAGGTATATCCGGCACCTACGCAGGAAGAATACTTAAACCGATTTATCGGTCCTCTGGAAGCAGCATCAGCAGAAATCGGAGAAGAAAAAACTGAGCTCTACGCCATCCCAGGTAACCACGATTGGTATGACGGCTTATCGAATTTTGTTGAAATTTTTTGCAGAAGAAAAACTATCGGCGGATACAAAACCATTCAAAACAGAAGCTACTTCGCTATAAAATTAACCGACAATACCTGGTTGTGGGGAATTGATATTCAACTAAGTGCAAGTATCGACGATCTTCAAATTGAATATTTTAACTACGTAGCTAAAAGCGAAATGAAGGCAGGCAACAACGTTATTCTTTGCACTGCCGAACCTAGTTGGGTGCATTACAACGTTAGCAAAGAATACGAAAAATACAAGAACATGGCCGAATTTGAACAGCAATGTATTTTGGCCAACGGACTGGTGCACAATTTAACCTTAACAGGTGACCTTCATCATTACGCGCGCTACACGCAATTTATTGACGACAAACCGACCAAACACAAAATCACTGCAGGTGGCGGCGGCGCTTTCCTACATCCTACGCACAACTTACCCGAACAATTGTCGGGCATGCACGAAGGAAATTTTGAACTACAAGAAACTTTTCCGAAAGTAAAAACATCCAAAAGACTGGCTTTCAGAAATTTTCTTTTCCCTTGGTATAATATTGGATTCGGATTGTTTCTTTCAAGCATTCACTTGGTGTTGGCTTATGCGCTGTACACCACCAGCTTACTCGACCCTGAGCCAGGAAGTCTTTTTGGCGACTTTGCGCAAACCTCAGAAATTTTCACTCCAGAAATTTGGAGGCGTTTGATGTGGACTTTCTTTTATAGTCCGCCTGCAATTTTAATTTTACTTACGTTCATTGTTGGCTTTTATTCCTTCACCGACAAAAAAGCATCGCGCTTCAAATCGGCAGGATTTTTTGGCGCTCTGCACGGAGCTGTTCACATTTATTTGATGCTGGTAGCCTTTAGCTCCATCGCATATTTCACAGAAGCTTATTTAGGCATACGCAGCGCCGAATGGGGAATTCTTGCCATTGGTCTACAAGTGTTTGTTATAGGAGGATTAGTATCAGGAATTTTAGTGGGACTATATTTGGTCATCAGTAATTTGGTTTTTAAAATGCACGACAATGAAGCTTTTTCTTCCTTAAAAATAAAAGGCTACAAAAATTTTATGCGTATTCATATCAAAAACAATAAGCTTACTATTTATCCGATAGGCGTTAAAAAAACCTCAAAATGGCACAAAGTAGGATCGGTTTTTAAAACCAACAACCCAATGACACCAATGCTTATTGATGAGCCAATAGTAATTGATTTATAAATTAATAATTTAAAAAAATGGATTCTTATTCAATTTGGGACTACCTCTTCACATGGATACTTCTATACACTTCATTTGCCGTTGTAGGTTATTTAGTAGTTGCGAAACTTATAAAAAAGATGTCGCATGAATCAAACAATGAATTAGTCATCACCACTTTTAATATTTCTGCAGTGCTGTTTTCATTAACAATTACTTTCGTGGTAGTTGCTGCTTGGGAAAACTGGGATGTAACCGAAGCAAATATTGATCGCGAAGCAAATGCCATTGCAAGTATGTACATACACACTGCGCACTTGCCAGATTCGGTAAAAAAATCCATGCGCACATCCATAAAAAACTACACCACAGCTATCATCAAAGAAGATTGGCCGAGCATGGCAACTAATGCAGATTGCAATATTACTACTGCAGCATTTTTAGCACTTCGTAAAAACGTGCATAATTTGTACGATTTAAAAGATGACAACAGGTACTTTTACGATACGCTTATTCCTTATTACATGGAGCTTGCCGAATACAGAAGAGGACGCTTGCACGCCAGCAACAACTACCTGCCCGAAATGGTGTGGTACATTTTATTTGTAGGAAGCTTTGTCACTATTTTCATCAGCTTCTTTTACAAATCAGAAAACGTAAAATTGCATTTGATTATGAATTTCGTGATGGCGCTTATGTTTTCCATGAGCATGTTTATCTGTTACGATTTGAGTCATCCCTTTAAAGGAACATCACGAATTAAAGCCACACCATTTGAAATTTTATTTGAAACACAATTCAAAATTTCTGAAATGTCATTGAAAAATTAGCGCACAAAAAAGGCTGTCGAAATAACGACAGCCTTTTATAAAATGAATTAGTATACTTTTCGCTTAGGCCATAACCGCAACGCTTTCCAACAACATATCAACTACTTTATCTAAAGTGCGTTTTTGATCGTCCACCAATTTTTCTCCCAGTAACATCAATGCTTTAATGTTCTCGGGAGTAGCATTGTCCATCTCGGTGCTTGTACCCTGAGGAATTTCAATATTCACCCTAACATATTGTTCAGGCTTATCCACAGAATCAAACATTTGCTGCAAAACAAAATCAGTAGTTTCCGACACGCCGCTCATCATTATGTCGATGATAGGCTTCACCCATTGTGCCATACCCCAATCTTTTGCATCTTCATACATGTATGTTTTTTCCGACACACCGGTGCCTATAGAAAGAATCATCATTTCTTTAGCGGTAGCATTTTTTTGAGAGTCGGCAAAGTTTTTTACATGCTGACGAATTTCAGCATAGGCGCACAAAGTAGGATTGTTCGCAAATACACCACCATCAATTAAAGCAAATTCTTTTCCCGACATAGCTTTCACCGATGCTGCTTGAAAATAAGTAGGAGCTGCTGAAGTGGAACGAGCAACATCTACAACTTTAAAGTTACTGTCGGCATCCACCTTCGCATCAATACTCGTAAAAAAATGTGCGCGACGTCTTTCTATATCATAAGAAGTAATTAAACATGGTTTTATTAAATCTTTAAATTGTCCGTCAGCAAAATAATCTTTCAAAGCACTTTCAATTCCGTCGGAAGGATACTTTTCATCCACCACACCATCGGCACTTTTTATTTTGTGCCAAAAAGGAAGATTAAAAACATCGGTACCTCTGTCTTTATAAAAACCCAAAACTTCAGTGGCAGTATATTTTGCTTTAGTGCTTCCAGGCGCATCTGGTGTAAGTAAAGCACAAGTTAAAATTCCTCCAGTGCTGGTTCCAGCAACAAAATCAAAATAATCGGCAATGCGCGCATTGGCATTTCCCGATTTGATTTGCAATTGTTTTTCAAGATACACCAAAACCTGTCCAGGAATAATTCCTCGTATTCCTCCCCCATCAATAGAAAGTACTCTAATTAATTTTGTCATAAGTAAAATTTAAGTTCGATTAAGTTCATGAGTTAATTGCCCTATATGCAGATGATAAAACACTGCATGAAAACGAATTTAAATAAAAAGTGCAGACTTAAAAAAACGGGTAGGATTTTATTTCAAGGAGAAATTACTGAGGTTTAAAAGCTAAATGGTCACATTATTTTTTCGCTACATTTTTTTTCTTTCCTTCAATTAGCGCGCGATCTTTTTCAATCAATTGTTTCAACTCTTCTTCTTTAGGCAAGTACATTAAATATTTAGAAGCAAACAATCTTTTGTTTTCTGCTAAAACCGAATACTTTACTACCGCCTCGTCTTTTTCAGCGCACAAAACAATTCCTATAGTGGGATTGTCATCCTTTCCCTTCTTTAAATCTTCATACATACGCACATACATATCCATTTGTCCAATGTCCTGATGACTGAGTTTACCTGTTTTTAAATCTATCAGCACGAAACATTTTAGATGATAATTGTAAAAAACCAAATCAATATAAAAATCAGAAGTATCGGTAGAAATATGTTGCTGTCTTTCCACAAAAGCAAAGCCCTTACCCAATTCGAGTAAAAATTTTTGAATGTGGTTAATTAAAGAGCTTTCTAATTTGCGCTCATTCAGTTTTTCGTTTTGCTTTAATCCTAAAAACTCAAATATGTAAGGATCTTTTACAATTGCTTTTTCTGCTGCTTGTTTTTTAGAAGGAAGACTTTTCGTAACAACGGTTCTTTCGAAATAAAGCGTGTTGATGTTTCTTTCCAATTCTCTGCTGTTCCATCCGTTATCAATGGATTGATTAAGATAATACAGTCGTTTTTCCTCGCTATCCAATCTCGAAATAGTGCGATAGTGCGTCCAACTCAATTCGTGACGCAGCGCGTCACAAATTGGAAAAGCCAAATAAAACGTGCGCATATTTCTTAAATTACTATCGTCAAAGCCTCTTCCAAACTCTCTGGTAAGTTCGGCAGCTAATTCTTTCAGCAATGATTTACCATAATCAGCGCGTTTGCTCCCATGCTGCTCATGTTCCACGATCAATTTACCAATATGCCAATAGCTTTCTAATAAATATGTATTTACAGCACGATAGGCTTTTGCGCGTGCTGTTTCTATAATTTGCTTTATTGCAAGCAACAAATTTTGATTTGGCTTTTGAATATTTTGCTTTTTACTCATATTATTTCTTTTACTGCTTTAATAGCATGTCTAAAGCGAATTTATCCAGAGTTATATTTCAAACTTAAGAAAAATAGTGTACATCAAAAAGACAAGCAATGACCTCCGCTAAAGAAAATTTGCATTTAAATTATTAAAGTGTTAAATTCACAACAACACACATAGTGTAACTTTTACACCTTTGAATTGTTATACTACAAAATCGGGCATTACAAGAACAACAAAAGGTGAAACAAAACTATTCACTAACCTAAAAACGAAAAAAAATGAAACTCATCAAAAGTACTTTTTTAGTGGTTTGCACTTTACTACTGCAAATTTCAACGGGCTTCGCGCAATGTGCAAAATTTGAACCTCCTTCGGGAAAAGCATTATTAATTGTGGGACAAGATTTAGATGCTGTGGGTGGATTATCAAGCAGAAAAAACGGTTACGTTGAAAATGTAGTTGGAACTACAACAGCAATTTTTCCAGGAGGTGTTACTACTTATACCGACTTAACTTACAACTTAGGATTGTACAATGAAACGGATTATGGTGCCGGACCCTTGCGTGCGCAATCATACATTGAAGATGCCGACTTTAACAATACTGTGATTTCAATTGGTTTGGATTTGCAAAGCGGACAGCTGGATCAAGCTGCCAACGGACAATTGGATGGCAACATCAATAATTTAATTTATTGGATCAACACCAAAAATCCTCGTCCGATATTTTTACGAATAGGTTATGAGTTCAATGCTACCCACAACAACTACAACGGCATTACTTTCATTAAAGCATGGAAAAGAATTGTAGATATGTTCCGCGCAGCCAACGTTACCAACGTAGCATTTGTTTGGCAGGCCGATGACAGCGGCATGGCTGAAGGGCCTTTGGCAGCATGGTATCCAGGTGATAATTATGTTGACTGGGTTGCCTTCTCCAGATTTTTAGGCAACGGCGGTGGAATGATTTCCTTCGCGCGTACACACAAAAAACCTTGCATGATTGCAGAAGCTACTCCGCAAGGACATAAAACAGCTAGTGAAGATGGCAACTCGCTTTGGAACAATTGGTACTCTCCACTATTCTCGCAAATTCACAGCAACAACGATGTTATTAAAGCTTTGTGCTATATCAATCAAAACTGGGATGCGCAACAAATCTGGCAAGGTACTTTTGGTGATTCCCGCATTCAGGCCAATGCTACATTAAAAACAAAATGGATCGCAGAAGTAAATACTTCTTTTTGGTTGCATGCGAGCAGCACCTTATTTTCAACTTTGCAAAACGGTTGCTCGGGAAGTATCACCGCTGATTTTGTATCCAATACGCAAAGAGTTTACAGCGGAAGATCGCTCACTTTTACCAGTCACTCCTCAGGAAATATTACAGGTTATTCCTGGGATTTTGGTGCAGGAGCAACTCCGGCCACTTCAACATCATCTGCACCTGTAAGCGTATCGTATTCATCCACAGGATTGAAAACGGTAAAACTAACAGTAACCGGTCCGGGAGGATTGTCCAACGTTATCACCAAAGCTTCTTACATCACTGTAGAAGCAGTTCCAAGTTCCTCATGCATGCTGCTGGATGATTTCAATAGCTCATCCACCGTTGGCAAATTCGCTAGTCCGCCAAATGCTTACACTCATGCACAATCTGGTTCTGATTGGGTGATTTCCTCTCCTGCCGGACAAGGGGAATGGGATTTTTTTACTTACAAATTCAACGACGGCAGCAATGCAAAATCATTTAATTTTTCGCATCCAACCCTTACCAAAGCCATTGTTACTTTGCGTGTAAAAAAGAAAGCAGCGGGAGTTTCTAATGCTGATGCTTTATTGAAAATTGATTTGTACGATCAGGTTTCTTCCACTGATGGTAGCTTTAGCAATAAAATAGTACTGACAGAAAGTTATCAAACCATAAAAATTGATTTCACTAATTTTTTGGTCAACAAATACGGATGTGCATTGGCGGGTTGCGGACCGGTAGATTTGTACAACATCATAGGCGCGCAGTTTTCGGTGAATCCGGGATTTGTATCTTACCCTATTACCTTCAACTCTAAAACATTTAACAAGGCATTCAAAGGTGATATTTTAATTGACGTAATTTCTTTTGGCGATGGTTGTGATAATATTGTGCTGGCTGATTTTACAGCCAACACTTTATCTGTCGACAAAAATCAAAACGTAATTTTCTCCAACGCATCCAGCGGAACTATTTCGGCTTATGCATGGAATTTTGGTGCAGGCGCCATTCCTGCAATAGCCACTGGCGTTGGTCCGCACACAGTTAAATATTCATCCTACGGATTAAAAACCGTATCACTTACCATTTCTGGCGGAAGCAGCAACGACACTAAAACTCGTACCGATTACATCAACGTAATTGCTAAATCGGCCAGCTGCGGATTGTACAGCGATCAGTTTGACAACAATAAAGTTTCGTCTTTTGTTACGTCCAACTCAAGTGGTGTTTTCACTTTAGCCGAAGCTGCTAATGTGATGACCATCACCTCTACCGGACATGGTGAATTTGATCACATTGAAATTCAAGCCAACGATGGTGTGATTGCCTCTCCTGTTGATATGACCACTGCGCAAACACTGGAAATAAAAATAAAAGCATCAAGTGCTATGGGAGTAAGAATTTCGTTAATCGACATCAATGATATTGAAGCTGGAAACAATAATTTGCCGGCAATCTTCGATAAACAGATCACTACTTCTTGGCAGACTTTTAAAATTGATTATACCGGAAAATTAGTAGGAACCTGGTTCAGCAAAGGAAATTTAGATGTAACAAAAATCAGCAAAATTACTTTGCGTCCGAATCCGGCTTTTGCATCCAATCCGATTTTTGGTTACACCTCTGCCTTCAAAGGAACCATTGATGTAGAGTTTGTGATACTTGGAGATTCAACAGGTTGCGCGAATGTATGGACAGGTGTGGAAGAAGTGCAGCAAACGAACATGCACAGTGTTTTTCCAAATCCTTTTTCCACTGAAACTTCAATAACAATCGATGGAAACAATAACACCCCCACTCACCTAGTGATTTACGATTTGAGCGGAAGAGAAGTATTTAACGAAAATGTAAAAATTGAAAACGCGAAAATCACTTTCGGACAAAATTTACAATCAGGGATGTACTTGGTACAAATCACTCAAAACAATGAAGTTCAAACAATGAAAATTGTAAAACAGTAATATGCAAATCGCGGATTTAAAAAATAACATAAGTCTACTTTATTTACTGCTTGTTGCTTTGTCTGCAGAAGCAAAAACCGTAATAGTAAACTCAATGAACCCCACTGGCAATTACGGTGCGCTGTCGGGCGCGCACTTTGATGCCAACGGTAATTTTATTTCCGATGAAATGAGCTTACCTGTTGCTATTTGGTTAACGAGTGGCGCTAATTTATGCGCTTCTCCAGGTGATCAGCGCTACAAACAATACTGTGGTGCCGATACAATTTTGTTTGATATTAATCCGAAATATGCTGGCGGACAAACAAAAGGTCCTTACGTTTTAACACTGTCGCAAGGCGTGCAATTGTACGACAAAGTGTTTATCGACGGATTTTCGCAACCAGGCGCTTCCAAAGGAAATCCCATGATTTACATCACCGGAACCGACAACGACACCTGGCAAATATCAGCACACAAAACTTATGGAGATGCATCAGGAACACACATACGCGGCACTGGTGTGATCAACACAAAAAATCATGCTTTTTATGTCTCATCTGTTCATGATGTTTTGATTGAAGACAATTATGTTGGCGTAAACACTGATGGTTCAGCAAGTACAGGATTGCAAAAAGGAATTCACATTGGTGATGGCGCAAACAACATCACTGTGCAAAACAATGTTTTTTCAGGCGCCAATTTAAACGCCATTGAAATGAATCCTGGCACCAATCAGCTCACACAAACAATGGGCACGCCGCACGACATTCACATCATTGGAAACATGATAGGCACTGATATTACAGGCACCAAAGGCGATCCGAAATACGGCAACAAAGGAACAGGAATCAACATCAACGGCGCTACAGGAAATATTGAAATCAAAGGAAATATTATTGGTTACAATGGTAGCGATCCGAAAGCCAATCAGAGCGGAACCAATGGCATTGACATTTCCAACAGCACGGGCATTACGATCTCCAATAATTTCATTGGAGTTGGTGCCGACGGAATTACTAAAATGCCCAACGAAAAAAATGGCATCGCGGTATGGCACGGTACCGGCGGAAGCAACAAAAACATTGTTATTGAAAACAACAACATCAGCAACAACAAAGGAAATGGCGTTGAAATTTCGGGTGGCAACAACAGCAACGTGCGTGTTGGGAAAGACATCAATGGCGTGGGCAACGAAAACATTATTTCCTACAATACCAAAGATGGAATTCATTTAGAAAATTATGGCACAGGTGGTCCAAACAATATTCCTTTTCGCATCAACAGCATTTTTTGCAACGGTGGAAAAGGAATTGCCATTGCCAGTGGAAGTAACAATGCGATTGCTACTCCTGTAATTGATTTAGTGAACAGCACCGCGAGTCCGGTAAAAATTGTAGGCAGCGCTCCTGCCAATTCAAAAGTAGATTTGTACATGGTGGACCCCAATTGTTTCAACTGCGCAGGTGGCGGCGCTGCCAATGAAAATCAGGGAAAAACTTATGTAGGAAGTGTTGATGCTGATGCCTCAGGAAAATGGATTTTCCCTTGCGGATCAGGCATAACAGGCGCTGTGGTAGCGCACGCAACAACAAGCATCAACAACTCTTCCGAATTCTCTAACATCTTTAAAATAAATTGTACTCCACCCCTCGGAAAATTAGTAGCAACATTGGTGCAGCCTTCCGAAATTTGTGACGGAGGAACAACGGTATTGAATACTTCACACACCATCGACAAAACTAATTTTCCCAATGTGAATGCCAACGCAACTTATGTTTTTTATGTGGATGGCGTTAAAATCGGACAAAATTCTACAGGTTCCTTCACCCCTCTCGCTTCCGCTTTCCATCCTCCAAAAGCCTTTGTTGAAGTTCAAATAATTTACACCAAAGAAGATACAGGATTGTGTTTTGATTTAAGCGAAAAAGACTTTAAATGGATCAACATCAACGCAAAATTATCGCCACCTGATGCAGGAAGTGACGATACCATTTGCGCCGGGAAAAAATATACGCTTTCCGGTGATGCAAAATCATTTCCTTCCATCCTTTGGACAAGCACTGGCGACGGCTCTTTCAGCGACGACACCAAATCCAACGCCACCTACACTCCCGGCAACAACGATGTGCAAAAAGGATTTGTAAAACTGAGCATGAGTGGAAAAGGATCGTGCAATAGCGATGCCGACGAAATGATTTTATGGATCCTCCCTTCTTCTAAAACACACATCCTTAATGATACAGGAAGTTGTAACAAGCAAGACATCACGCTGGATGCTGGCAGTGGTTTCACCTCTTACCTATGGACACCCAGCGGTGCAAAGACACAAAAAATAACGGTGACGATTCCCGGTGATTACTACCTCACCGTCACCGACGCCAATGGTTGTATCATGAAGGATACAGCAAAAATTACTTTCCACTCTTTACCACAAGTAAATATTGGAACTAACAAAACACAAGTACATTTTTGCGAAGGAAAAAGTGCTATTCTGAAAGCTTCAGGAGTGGCCACCGATCCCATCAATAAAAATGTTGCGTTAAAATATTTATGGACACCCAGTAACAGCAGCACTCAAAATTTATTGGTGACAAAAGGTGGCGATTACGTAGTTACCATAACCGATGGCAACGATTGTAAAAACAGCGACACTGTCAACGTTACCGTTGATCCAATTGATGTTGCTGATTTTACCATCGATGATTATTGTGATTATTCGGCTTCTCCTTCACCTATAAAAGTAAGCGGATTTACTTCTGGTGGAACATTTTCAATAGTGAGTCCAACAGCATTAGGCAACACTTCAATAAATCCTTCCACGGGAAATATTTCAAACGGAAAAGGAGGAACTACTTATACTGTTCAATATGTCACTAAAGGTTTGTGTCCCGATACCGCTCAGGATTTAGTCACTATTAATCCTACGCCTGTCATTCAGAAAAATCCTGATCCCATCAGTATTTGCGGAGGCAATGCTTCTTTTAAAATTACGGCCAGCGGAGTTGGTGTTTATCAATGGCAGGAGAAAAAAACGGGCGAAGTATTTTCTGATATTGTGAATGGAGCTAATTACAATGGCGCAAATAACGATCAACTGAATCTTTCAAATGTTACGCAAATCATGGACGGCTATCAATATCGTTGTGTGCTTTCTGCAGGAATTTGTATTGATACTTCTACTGCAGCATTGCTTACTATTAGTTCTCTAACTTCAGTGAACGATCCATCACCACAAACAATATGCGAAGGAAAAAATACTTCATTTACTGTTGTGCCTGTAGGTATGAAATCAATGTCATGGGAGTTCAGCAGCGACAATGGAACAACATACGCAACGGTGCTAGAAGATTCGGTTTTTAAAAATGTACACTTCCCCACTTTGCTCATTAACGGCACAACAAAAAATATGGATGGATACTTATTTAGAGCACATGTGATTGGTTGTATACAAGACGCCAGTTCTAAAAACGCAAAATTAACTGTGCTGTCATCTCCAACTATTACAAAAGATCTTGAGGATCAAAAAATTTGCGCTACCAGCGCCGCAACATTTGCCGTCGCAGCACCCAACGCCACTTCTTACAAATGGCAAGTGAGTAAAGATGAAGGCAAAACTTTTACAAATATTGCCAATGAAAACACTGCTACATTAATCCTTCAAAATGTAAACACAGGCATGAATGGTTTTCAATACAGAGTGCAAGTGTTGGGAAATTGCGATCCGGTTTTTAGTAAAGCAGCAATCTTGAAAGTAGATACAACTATTGTTTCTGCTTCAGCAGATCGATTGACGATTTGTGTGGGACAAACGGCTACCATCACTGCTGTGGCGAATCCTTCCAACGCAAAATATCAATGGCTAAGCGGCGAAAATTCTGCGGAAATTGCTGTATCGCCTAAATTGGGAAGTTCGGTTTTTTCAGTAACAGCCACTGCCAATGGTTGTGTTTCCAAAGCAACTCCTATCACTATTAACGTTTCTCCTAAACCCGAAGTCAACGCTGGAGAGGATCAAGTTGTTTGTCCGCAAAGCGAAATAATTTTAGGTCAAAACACCAACGGGAATCAAACTTATTCGTGGATTTCTGTAGATGATGATTTTAAATCCAGCGAAGCAAATCCAAAAGCAAAAATAAAAGAACGAGGCGTCTATGTTGTTAACGCGAGAAACAGTGCTTGTCCGGATGGCGTGACTGACACCGTCCTCATTTCAACCCTTGAAGCCCCTACTCTTTTTATTCCCAATGCTTTCACACCAAACAGCGATGGCACTAACGACATTTTTAAAATTGCTGGTGAAGGAATTACCGAATTCAATGGAAGTATTTACAACAGATGGGGTGAACTAATTTTTGAGTGGAATGACGCTGGTGACGGTTGGAATGGCATCACAAAAAACAATCTCGTACAGGAAGATGTGTACGTATATAAAATCAACGTGAAGAATTTGTGCGACACAAAAAAAGGCGGCAAAAATATTTTGGGATCAGTGACGGTGATAAGGTAGCACTCGCTTTTCCGTTTGAAGCAAAAAATAAAATCTTAAAAATAAGTTGAAAAACCAAACTGTAATCCCGACGTTAATGAAGGAGGATTATTAATAAAATCGTGTTGACTTAGGTAACGATAATTCAATCTTAAAACAGTTTGTGCTGAAGGGCGAAAAGATACGCCTGGCACTATCGCAAAAATATCATCACCAATATTTTTTTGAGTTGATGCGAAAGTTCCAACATTGTAATCCACATACTCCAATCGCATACATGCATTGATTTTTGATTTTTCAAATTTCAACACGTTGCCTTGATACAGCGTGTGAACGATATCCATATATGCTCCCATTTGCCGACTGCCAAACTGAGGCAATATTCCAGCCGGAAGATCAACATTCACCCAGGTAATTTCGCCAACAATATTGGTTTTTTTAAAAGCACTGACATTAAAATCAACTGCAAAAGCGCTAACACTTCTTTTGGAATCTACCACCACTCCATCCAAATTCCATTTGTTGTAAACACCAGCCATGGTAGACAAGCCCAGCTCACCGTATTTACGATGCTTCAATGCCATTTTCCCAGAGAACATAGGCATTCCGCTGTTGCTCTCTTCAAACTTTTCCACGTTTGATTTCCCTGCAGCAAGCGATGTTCTGTTTTCACTGTTGTCGACAATATTTCCATCAAAACCATTGGTGAGATATAATTCATAAGCCAGTGAAATATTGTGCGCGAATAGTTTGCCGTGAAAACCAAATCCTACATTGGAAAGCGTGGCTGGTAAAATAGTAGTGGCCGAAAGCGGACGATCAATAAATTCCCAACGCGGACCATCATGATTTTGATTGAAAGCACCAATTGGGTTCATAATAATTCCCCCTCTAAAATTTAACAGGTGATGAAATTCCAGGTCGATGGCAGCATATTCTAAATTGATTTCTTTAGTACCATCCTCAAATTCCATTTCCGACAAAAACTTAATTCTTTTGGCAATGGTTGATGAAAAAAACAAAGTCAAACGTCGGAATTGAAATGAAAATCCATCAGTGACACCATCGGTTCCCATGTATTGAGTATTCGCTTCCAAATATCCACCGATGGCAATGGGCGCTTTGCCTATCATTAAAAACGGACGGTTGTAAACCGCGTCACTGTTCATCACCATTTTAGAAGTGTCCTGAGGAATGCGTTTTATTAAACTACTGTCCTGAGCCTTTAAAGAGGAGCTAAACAGAAGAATCAATAAAACAATTTTGCAAATACCTTTCATCATCACTTATAGTTGAATGTAAATATTTTCATTGTCGACTGTAGTTTTAAATTGCTGCAAATCCTGATCAGCCGGAGGGTTCAACACTTTACCTTTGTTGGTGAATTCGCTGCCGTGACAAGGACAAACCAAATAATCGCCTTGCGCAAGCAATTCACAACCTTTGTGCGGACAATACATCAGCAAAGCCGAATATTCTGTTTCACTGTGTTTGTATAAACAAATAGGGAATTCCGATTGGGTCAATTTTACCAAAACATATTTCCTCTCCTTTGTTTTTTCCCCATCGGTAAATGTAAATTCCGATTTTTTGATGCTTATTTTTTTTGCATCACCCTCGATTTTCGCAAAATAATTAGCACTGGTGCATCCTTGCAAAGCTGCAGCCATACCAACAACGCCCAAGCAAAGCATTCCACAATCTTTTATAAAATCCCTTCTTTCCAAACTACAGTGATTTTAGGAATTTAATGAGTTGCGCTTTTTCCACATCCGATAAAGCATTGAAAGCCGTTCTTCTTCCGGCAGCTTCACCGCCATGCAAATTAATTACCGTTTCAAAAGAACTCGCCCTGCCATCGTGCAACAAAAACAAACCACCTTGTGAACTTTCTGCCAGGCCGATGCCCCACAATGGTGGTGTTCTCCACTCGTTACTGTTGGCGCTGCCTTCAGGATATTTGTCGTCCAAAGATGCTCCCATATCATGCAAAAGGAAATCGGAATAAGGATGAAAAGTTTGCTTGCTCAATGCTTCTATATCAGATTCATCAGTTGTGAACGTTGCAATGTGACAACTCACACATCCAATTTGCGTAAATAGTTTTTCACCTGCGATAACATCTGGATCATC
>JAPLEZ010000123.1 GCA_026390935.1 Bacteroidota bacterium | reverse complement strand
GAGTTAACACGTTTGTTTGGTAACCAAGTGGGATACAATGTGCATTATAAAAAGAATACCACCATTGATCCAAACGGACAGGTGAGCGTGTCGTACATGAACATGGGAGGTAAGGTAGTGGCTACAGGATTGGCTGGTGCTAAACCAAACAATGTCTCTGAATTAAGCGGCGATAAAACAAAAACCATTCACACTGATTTATTTGGTATGGACGGAAGTACGAACACTTTAAGTTTGGATAAACTAAACAAAAGCTATTCTTCAAAATTTACCGTTGCTGCCAAAACCAATTACAAATTTGATTACACTGCTGTTTTGGGTGCCTACGATTTAAACTGTGTTTTAGATCCTGCTCATCCCAACACGGTTTCTTTAGATGGAGCAGTTGATTTAACCATTCAATTGATTGATGGTTGTGGTGCTGTGGTATTTACCGAAAATAGAAATACCAATAAGGGATATACTGGTGCCAATCAGTCGATGACGATGAATAAAGCTGGTGTGCAACTCAATCAGGGTGAATATCAACTCACAAAAAAATTAAGTATCAACGAAGATAAGTTGGATCAATATTGGAAAGAATATTTAGCCAACGACAGCTTATGCGTGCGCTCCGAAAAAGAATTTATCGACGAGGAAATGGCCAAGGTGGATACTTTTGGTTGTGGATTAACTTGCGACCAATGTCAAAAAGAAATGCAAAAATTGCTGGCTGCAAATCCATTGGTTTCTACCGAGGAAGAGCTGCGTATTTTAGGAATTTGTGATGGCTTATGCGACAAAACAATTGGTTGTTCCAATTACGTTGCAGCAATGGCCGGTGACATGTCGCCAGGCGGACAATATGCTGAGCTGCGCAAGCAAAAAGTACAATTGGATGCCACTGCATCTGCAAGTTTCGATGATGATGGAAATCCTATTGTAACAAAACCCGATATTAAATTAAACAATGCCGACGGTGCTTATGATGCCGGCAATCCGGCCGACGATGTGGTGGATGCTACGCCATTTCCAATGTCCATTTTAAATAGTAGTAATTCACTTCCTGTGCCTGCATTTTTGAAAGCTGCTCCGCTATCTCTTAGTTCTGCGTCGTGGAAAAATCCAATTCAAATTACAGTTGCTGCTTTCTTAGGTTACAATACTCACAATGAGGTTTTGTATGCAACTGATATCAGTTTTAATTCGGCAACCTATTCCATCACCAATTATAAAGGTCGCGATGGTAAAATATTTTATGTTCAGGTGATTAAGGATGGCTCAACTTACAAGCCAGCCATCAGCGATGCAAGCCAACTAATTCTTGTTGATGCCAACACCAATTTGTATAAAATCCCGGTAAAATATTTATCCAATATTGCCGACTTTGAAAAATACTGGCAACCGCAATGGGGAAATTATTTAGTGCCTTATCACCCTGAATACGGTTACTTGCTGGATTGCTATAACAATTACAAAAGCTACGATTTTGATTATACTTTGTCGGGTACCAGCACCTTGTCGGATGCTATTGGTAAAGGCTATTTAGACAATGTTGGTGCAACAACCAATTTACTGGCGATGGATCCATTCACTCCTGCAGGATCGGTGAATCGTGCTTATCTCAATGCAAGCCAAACTGATTTCAAAAGTTTTGGAACAACACATTACTCCATGATTAAAATGGCCAACGTTGCCGCCAACTGTCCGCGTGCCAATGAAAATTTAAATTATTGCGGTACCACCACTTGTGGCGATGACAAAATAAATACTACTGAGGAATGGAACATTTACAAAGCGTTTTATTTATCAGAAAAACAAGTGCTCATCCGTCAGCGAGCCACCAGAAGAGCAGTGAACAACAATTATTACAATGGATGTATTGGTGAGGAAAACTTTTTAACTACCGATGAAGCTGCTCCTTTCAGAGCTTATCAGTTGGTAGGTACAACGCAGTACTCACAATGTCGCCCTATTTGGGGCTGGTCAATATTGGGATATGATTGTTCAAATCCAATTGTGTGGACCTACAATACTTACATGCCTGCCTACTTAAATCCTAATCAGGTTTGTTTCATTGATCGCGCTCCACGCTTCAAGAAAAAAACAAAACGCTTTTTTCCAATGGCGCCTGCTTCAAGTCCGGCCGGACAAATGGGCTTGCATTGCAAGAAATTAGTTTCTGATGAAAATGGAGTTCAGGAATATGTTTCTATTCCTTGCGATAACGATATAAAATCATCTATGGATGCTGTGATCACTGAAGGTCAGCGTTTCAAATATGAATCTTGCGGATTGTGTCCGATGGCTTCCGACGTAGAATCTTTTGTGATGAATGTAATGAAGCAAAAGGAATACAGCACTGCTCCGTCAACTCACGTGAATTGTCCAGCTGATAAATTGCAATTGGGCGAAGTTCTTAGCCGACAATTAACCAACGACAATACATTAAATCAGGACATGTCGTGGACGGCCTCTCTATCTGCCGATCATAAAACCATGACGGGTAATATTTTTTCGGGAAGTAATACTTTGGCCAATTTCACATTGAACATTCCAAATAACGTGCGTGCAAAATTAGATTCGCTCAAAGACTTTTGTTGTTTGAATGTGGACGGACCAAATTCTTTTTCTTTCAAAGCTACGGCTGTGAGTAAGTTCAGCAAAAGAGATACCGTTTTTTATATCTCAGGTACTACTTCATTGCGCATTGATACTTGTTATATTCCGCCAAAATGTTACTTGACTGAAGACAGTAAACGTGTTGCTTTTTTCTTGAATTCTTTGGCCACTCGCGGAGGAGATAAAAGCAGTGATTTAAATACTGTGGGTGCAACTAAAAATTTATATGGCAGCACTTTCTTGAATGCCTATTATTCAAATGCGGTGAGAGGTGTAACTGGTTACGACAACGATATGGTGCAGGGTGCATACATTGAAGATATTCCTGCTACAACTCCTAAATGGATATCAACTGCAGCTGGTGGCAAGCTGGAAGGAACTTTAAGCTATACATGGAATTCTGATGTGCATGAAGTGGTGATCAACATCAGCGATTTGCTATCAGGTTATCTGTTTGAAGATGTTGTAGAGTTTTCAAATGTTCGTCCGCTATCTGGTGAAAGTCAAAAATTTTATGTGGATGCAAAATTTGTTAGTGCGCAAGGTGTTGAGGGCTATGACACTGTAATTGTTGAAGTGCCTTCATTGAATCCAGTGGTTTGTAAAAATCCGGTTGCGGGAAAAATATATTAAGAATTAGTAGAAAAAGTATAGTATGAAGAAGTTAGGAATTTTATTAGCGTTTGTAGTTTTTGCATTGCAGGTCAATGCCGGATTTATTAGCGGCAGCTACACTGGTAACGGCGGTGCAAGCAAGTCGATAACCGGCTTAGGTTTTAAACCCGAAGTGGTTTTGGTAAAGGGTGGAGGCATGCAATCGGCGTGGATTTCTACCTCCACAATGACGGCAGGCTATGCTAAAATATTAACTGCGCCCAATGATGTGGATGCTCCTTCAACAGGAATGATCAACTCTTTGGATAACGATGGCTTTACTGTTGGTGCTTCTGCGCTGGCCAATGCCAATGGAGTGGTTTACTATTACACTGCTTTTGATGATAGCGATGGTAAAATTACTGTTGGAAGTTTCACTCCAAATTTATGCGCAGCTACTTGGGGACAATGGGATTGGTATCAAACAGGAACTTTAGTACACTACAATGGTGTAAATTATAAAGCATTGGTATCAGGCAATAATTTTCAACCCAATACTAACCCAACAAAATGGGCGAATGTAGGAACTTGTAGTACTTTCAATACAAATATAAATGTTGGTTACCGACCGAAAATGGTATGGGTAATTGGTGAAGGAACAACCAACCAATGGGATCAAATTTCTCCGGCACAATTTACTTTCGATGGTCCGAATTCAAGCAAAGCTTCTCACTTTACGCAAGGAGCTACTGTACCCAATGAAACTAAAATTATCAATGATCATACGGCAACAGGATTCAGTGTTCGACCGGTGAGTTTAGCGGGTGCGCATGACGGTCCGGCCAACGGCGTAAAATACAACTATGTTACTTTTGCACCTTATGCTGCAACAACAGTAAGTAGTTATGTAGGTGTTGGCTGGCCTGGAAAAACTGTGGCCTTGTCATCACCACAATTTATTATGATTAAAGATGTGGCCGGCGGACAAAATCCATGGTTTAAAACCTGTGCGATGCCCAGTGGCTCTTCTTATAAATTTACAGATGCTGCCGATGCAACGGCAATTAAAAATTTAACTTCTACCGGATTTGAATTAGGTGCTCATGGTGAAGTAAATGGAGTAGGTCCATCGTTTGAATATTTTGCTTTAAGCGGAACATCATGCGGTAACGGCGCTACAGGTTGTGGTGATGTTACTTTGGCTGCTTCAATTCCAAATCAGTGCGTGGGTTCGGGAACTCTGGAACTCAACAATTACAACGGAACTTCTGCTGCTGGAACTTGGAGCATTTCTGCTGCTCCAGCTGGATCTGCAGCAACCGTGAGTGCCGGACACACTTTCAACTTTAACAATACCATTGCTGGATCATACACAGTGCGCCACACATTAACAACAGTTGGTGCAGGATGTACAGCCTTCGCCGAAAAAACTTTTAGCATCAATGCGAAACCTGTTGCATCAATTTCCAATCAAACAATTTGTGCCGGAGCAACAGCAACTTTTGATGCAGGTGCTGGATTCAGTTCTTATAGCTGGAACACAGGAGCAACATCTAGAACTATTTCTGCAACAACAGCTGGTACTTACACTGCAACAGTTACCAATGCCAACGGATGTTCGGCATCTGCAAGTGCAACTTTAACAGTGAATGCGAAACCTGCTATTGCACTTTCCAATCAAACAATTTGTGCCGGAGCAACAGCAACTTTTGATGCAGGTGCTGGATTCAGTTCTTACAGCTGGAACACCGGAGCAACTTCACAAAGTATTTCGGCAACAACACCGGGTACTTATACAGCAACAGTG
The DNA here is from genome assembly GCA_026390935.1 of Bacteroidota bacterium. Lineage (GTDB taxonomy): Bacteria > Bacteroidota > Bacteroidia > Flavobacteriales_C > JAHEZL01. The sequence continues at coordinate 2,690 of JAPLEZ010000123.1, read as the reverse complement.
ACCAATGAGAATGGATGTTCTACTTCAGCAAGTGCCGATTTAACAGTGATTGCCGCGCCGATAGTTTCCTTAGCGAGTCAAACAATATGTATAGGTACTTCAACTACTTTTGATGCAGGTGCAGGATATAGTTCTTACAGCTGGAGCACTGGAGCAACTACCCAGTCGATCACGGTAAGTGCTGCCGGAACATATACAGTAACAGTGAGCAACGCTGTTGGATGTGGTGCAAGTGCAAGCGCTACATTAACTACTGTCACCAATCAAACATCGGGCGGTGGAAGCACTGCAGGTATTGTTAGTGGAAGCTACATTGGTAATGGTGGTGCAAGCAATCCAATTACTGGATTAGGATTTAAACCGGAAGTGGTTTTGGTAAAATCAAGCGGACAACAATCGGCGTGGATGGCCACTTCTACCATGACTCCTGGTTACGCAAAAGTTTTAGCAGCGGGCGAAGATGTGAATGCGCCATCAACAGGGAAAATTGCTTCTTTAGATGCTGACGGATTTACTGTTGCTTCTTCTGATCAGGCCAATGCTGCCGGTGTTACTTATTACTATACTGCTTTTGATGAACAAAGCGGAATGGTGAAATTGGGAACTTTTACTCCTAATGATTGTTATGCTGCCTGGGTTTCTACTTCTCAATACAACGCCGGACAAGTTGTTTCGGAAGGTGGTGTAAATTACAAAGCTTTAGCATGGACAGCAGCTGGATTTCAACCAAGCACCAACCCTTCCGTTTGGCAAAATGTGGGAAGCTGTTCAGCATTCAACACCAATATTAATTTAGGATACACTCCTAAAATGTTGTGGTTGATTGGTGAAGGAACTACCAATCAATGGGATCAAATTTCTCCTGCTCAGTTCATGTTTGATGGTGTGAATCGCGATAAGGTATCGCACTTCACTCAAGGTGGTGCAGTTGATGGAATGTATAAAGTGATTAATGCATTAACACCAACTGGTTTCAGCACTTTGCCTGTAAAATTTGCAGGAGCTTCTACTGGCGGACCAGCTGCTGGCGTGAAATACAACTATGTTGCTTTTGCTCCTAGTGCCGCTCTTTCCTTAGGAACTTATACTGGTTCGGGATGGTCAGGAAAAACAATTGCGCCTGGTGCTTCTCAGTTTGTAATGATTAAAGATATTGCAGGCGGACAAAATACGTGGTTTAAAACTTCGGCTATGCCTGCCGATTTATCGTGGAAATTTGTGGGTGGATCCGACAATTCTTCTATTAAAAATTTCACTGCTAATGGAATTGATTTGGGTGTGAATGGTGAAGTAAATGGTGTTGGTCCATCTTACGAATATTTTGTAATTGGTGGTGGAAGTGGAAGCGGCAACGGAACTTCTTGTGGCGGAACTTTAGTAGACATTCCAAACCAATGTAAAAACACAGCAACCCTTGATTTAAATAATTTCAATGGAAATGCAGAAGCAGGAACTTGGTCGATTACCACTGCTCCGGTTGGAAGCACGGCAACAATTTCTAGCGGACATATTTTAAATTTCGCTAATGCTCTTTCTGGTTCATACACTGTTCGACATACGGTAACCAGCACTGGAGCATACGCCGAAAAATCTTTTGCAATCAACAGCAATCCGCAAGTAAGTGCTACTGCTGTTGCTTCCTCCGCAGCGCAATGCAATGGAAGTGCAACCTTAACTCCATCAGGTGGTGTTTCTCCTTATACCTATGTATGGAGTGGAAGCACACAAACATCTGCAAGTGCAACAGGTTTGTGCGTTGGAAATTACATTGCAACAGTGACCGATGTTAATGGATGTACTGCAACAAGCAACGTTACCATTCCACTTGGAAATGGAACGACTTGTGATTTCACAGTAACACCAACAGTGGTTCAACCATCTTGCGGACAAAAAGCGGATGGATCAATTGTGCTGACCATTGGAGGAAATTCAAATTTGACTTACGAATGGAATAAAGGATCATCTGCTAAAGATGTAAATCCTGCATCAGCAAAAATATATTCAGTATTGGTGCAAAGCGCAACATGTAAAGAGAATTTAAGTTTTGATGTGAAAGCAGTAGCTAGTGTTTGTCCGGGTGGAGTGTGTTCAACAACAGCAACACTTAGCTTATCACAAACAACAGCAGCAAGCTGTCCAACAAAATGCGACGGACAAATTACTGCAACGGTATCAGGCATTACACCAACAAAATATGTTTGGGGTGGAACAGAAACTACTGTTCCAACATTTAGCGCAGCGTGTGGAAAAACATATACTGTTCAGGCTATCGATGCCAACAAATGTTTTGTGGAAAAAACAATTACGGTGGGTTCTGTAAGTTCTGTTTGTGATCCATTTACATACACAGTTGAAAAACACAATCCGGCATGTAATTCAGCAAGCACCGGAAGCATCACTTTAAATAATTTAGGAACTTGTTCAGTAAGCTGGACTGGGACTTCTCAAACTGGTGCGTCATTGATCAACTTAAGTGCTGGAACTTATGTTGCTACCATCACTTGCGGTGCGAGTTCAAAAGCAGAAACTATTGTGTTGACTCAACCAAGTGGACCGGCATTGACTTTAACAACAGCATCTACCACAGCTTCCTCAGCAGCTCAATGCAATGGAAGTGCAACAGTAACTCCATCAGGTGGTGTTTCTCCTTATACCTATGTATGGAGTGGAAGCACACAAACATCTGCAAG
>JAPLEZ010000058.1 GCA_026390935.1 Bacteroidota bacterium | reverse complement strand
GCCAAAAACACAGATTCTAATTCCTACAGGGTTTTCTCCAAATGGCGATGGCGTAAACGATATTTTCCGCATCATGCAACCTACTTTGAATTTGAAAACCCTCTTAGAATTTTCTGTTTATAACCGTTGGGGCGAAAAAGTATTTTCTACCAGCGATGTTACAGAAGGTTGGAACGGCACATTTAAAGGCACTGCACAAGAAATGGCCGTATATGCTTGGTACCTAGTTGGTAAAACTTATGATGGCGAAGATGTTTTCAAAAAAGGAAATGTAGGTATCGTTTCTAAATCAGGAACATTAACATACGAAGCTGCCGATCAAATTGTAAAAGCAGGATTGGGTATCACAACAGCAATTGGTATTGGTGGAGATCCAATCATTGGAACAACAACTAGAGATGCTGTTAAATTATTGATGGCCGATAAAGAAACTGAAGGTATCGTTATGATTGGTGAAATTGGTGGTAACCTAGAAGCACTAGCTGCTGAATGGGTGAAGGCCAATGGAACAAAACCTGTAGTTGGATTCATCGCAGGTGAAACTGCTCCTAAAGGAAGAACAATGGGTCACGCAGGTGCAATTGTAGGTGGTGAGAACGATACAGCTGAAGCTAAGAAAAGAATTTTGAGAGCGTGTGGCATCAGAGTAGTTGATTCTCCAGCTGAAATTGGAAAAGCAATGGCTGAGGAGTTGAAGAAAGTGATGGCGTAAGCTTCATAAAGAATGAAACAAAGAAAGCGGCTGATGGCCGCTTTTTTTATGCATTTTTTTTGGGTTGAGGTTTTCCGGACATGGGTTTCCCTCTCGGAGGAGAGGGGTGCGAGAGCCTTTTGCGGGAAGGAGGGAGATGGATTAAAAAGGAATTCTCTATCTAATCCATCTCCCCGCCACCACACAATTCCATCACACCCCTCTCCTCCGAGAGGGAAACCCGTACCCGGAAAACCTATATGCAGATTGAATCATTTAATTAATCACAAACTCCTGCTTCAATACTTCTTTATTATTAGCAGTCACCACCACATAATATTTCCCAACTTCCCAACCCCTTACTTTTAAGTTGAAACTGTAAGTCAGATTTCCTGTTTTATTAATTGTGTAAGGTTTCATGTCGTCATCAATGACTTCTCCCTTCTCATTTTTAATTACTTCTTTAAGCGTAGTATTGCCATTGATTTTAATGGTGATGGCTCCGCTGATCTCCAATGGCTCAATTAAAATGCGGCGATTGGCATCCATGCTTATATTCTGTTGAGTGTTGTACCAGCTATCAGGGATGCTCATTTCAGTCGACATTGCTTGACGCAATCTCGCAATATCTGCAGGGTCACTGCTTGAGCCCGATTCATGGTCGTTGTATTCGTTGATAGGAGATAGTTCTTTGTTGATGGTGGCCCAAACGGCAGTTTGCTTAATGTCTTCCGATAGTTTCTTTCCTTTTACAATTTTATTCAATGCCAGCAGATCTTTATTGTCGGTATAGCTTAGTTTGAAAGTAGAATGTTCCTTCGGACTCCTATCATTAGGTTCGCAGCAATAACCTTCCATAGTGGTGGTTTTACTTTCTTTGGCTTGAAGCACAATCATGGCGTCTTCAGGCATGTAAATATTTTGCTCCGAACTGGTATCGGCAATAAATACGGTACCCGCCGGAAATTGAATGTGCTGCGTTTTACCTGTAAGATTTTTTAAAGTCACCTGCATGGATTTCCCCGAATGCTGTCCGGTGGAGTTGAGTTTAACAGTCACCAGTTTTTGTTTAACAGCATCTTGAATTTTTACGCTTTCTTGATTCGGCAGGAATCCCAAAGAAATGAAAACAATACCAACGGTGATGTTTGCTAAAAGCAGAAATTTACTGATTTTGTTGATTAATTTTTCACTATTCATTGGTCCCGATTTAAAGATGTAATGCAAGGAAATAGAAATGTTACGAACTGTTATGGTGTTTTATTTTGTGAGATGAAAAACAAAGCAGCTTTTATCCTTAGCCAATATCCTTTTGCAATTCCCTAAAATACTCAAAAGCATATCTCAATCTTGAGCCATACCACGAAAACATTTCACCGTCGACTAATATGATTTTTGACTTTGGAAAGTATGGCAGGAGTTCCTCTACGTGCTTTTGCGCGAAGGGAAATGGTTCGGAGGAAAGAAATATAACATCAGGATTTTTCTCCTGAAGTGCTTCCACTTCAATCATCGGATAGCGATCGGGATGATCTCCGAAAACATTGGTCCAACCGTTCATCGCAATTAAATGGTGAATGAATGTGTCGCTGTTTATGGTCATGTAAGGCTTGCTCCAAATGAGGTAGGCGACATTGATGACTTTTGGGGAAGATGCAAGTAGTTCTGCTTCTTTTTGTATTTGGTCATTAATTGCAAGCGCTTCTTCTTTTTTGTTCGTCAGCGTTCCAATGTCATAAATTGCCAACAGTGCATCTTCTAGCGTTTTTATATCGGTGATAAAAACATTGAATTCATTGGCCAGTTCCAGAATTTGATCTTTCTCATTTTCTTCTTTATTCGCGATAATCAAATCGGGATTCAGTTTCCGGATGGCTTCAATGTTCAGTTGTTTTGTGCCTCCAATTCGTGTTTTAGTGCGGAACCATTCCTCAGGATGAATGCAAAATTTGGTGATGCCAACAACCTCTTCGTTCAATCCTAAATCATAGAGCAGCTCCGTTAAAGAAGGAACAACAGAAATTATTTTTTTGTATTTTCCGTTTAAAGAAGAGGTGTTCTGATGAAGCATGATTTATTTACTTCGGGTAAAATATGGTTAACGGTGTTTATTTGTTACGTATGGTTTTCAGAGCTTGGGATTCCCTCTCGGAGGAGAGGGGCGTGAAAGCCTTTTCGTGGGGAGGAGGGAGATGGAACAAAGAGAATTAATCCATCTCCCTGCCTTCGCGCTTTCCGACACACCCCTCTCCTCCGAGAGGGAATCCCATACTCTGAAATCCACGATTGAAAATGCTTACTTCGCTACAGCCTCAATAATGTCGTGTTTGGTGACCATTCTGTAATCGCCGTTTTGCAATTTCACTAAAATAGCGCCTGAGCTTTTTCCAATGGTTTTCAAAACATATTCCAGTTCGGTAGAGGCATCCACAATTTGAAAAGCTTCTTTCATTATAGTAGAAACCGCTTTTGACTTTACCTTTTCGTCTTTGATGATTTCATTGAAAATATCGGAATCACTGATAGAGCCAATAAACTGACCATTATCGTCAACAACCGGAATTTGAGAGATATTGAGTTGTGTGATTTTTTTAATTGCATCGGTGACTTTGTCTTTTCCGTTAACGGTAATCAACGATTTGTCGTTGTGACTTTTAATCAGATCAACAGCAGTTACTTTTTGTTTTTCCAAGAAACCACGCTCACGCATCCAGTCGTCGTTGAAAATTTTACCGATATAGCGCGTGCCACTATCGTGCATTACAATCACCACTACGTCTTCTGGTTTCAATTTGTCTTTCAACTGAATTAATCCCTGAACAGCAGAGCCGGCAGAGTTGCCCAAGAAAATTCCTTCTTCACGTGCAATGCGTCGGCACATCAACATTCCGTCTTTATCGGTTACTTTTTCAAACAAATCAATGATTTTAAAATCAACGTTTGCAGGAAGAATATCTTCTCCAAAACCTTCGGTTAAGTATGAGTAAATTTCGTTGGGATCAAAAATTCCTGTTTCATGGTATTTTTTGAAAACAGAACCATAAGTATCAATTCCCCAAACTTTGATGTTTGGATTTTTCTCTTTCAAATATTTTGCTGTTCCTGAGATAGTTCCACCTGTTCCAACACACACCAAAAGGTGAGTGATTTTACCTTCGGTTTGTTCCCATATTTCGGGTCCGGTAGTAAGGTAATGTGCTTTTGAATTAGAAGGATTATCGTATTGATTAGGATAATAGCTGTTTGGAATTTCCTGACTCAAACGTTTAGCTACAGAATAGTAGGAGCGAGGATCATCGGGCGTAACGTTAGTAGGAGTAACCACCACTTCAGCACCCATGGCGCGCAGCATATCCATTTTTTCTTTGGATTGCTTGTCGGGCATGGTGCAAATTAATTTGTATCCTTTTACTACAGCAGCAATGGCTAGTCCCATTCCTGTATTTCCGCTAGTACATTCAATAATGGTTCCTCCAGGTTTTAATAAACCATTGGCTTCAGCATCTATCACCATTTGCAGCGCCATTCGATCTTTCACGGAGTTACCCGGATTAAAGGTTTCTACTTTAGCGAGGATGGTTCCCGGAACTCCGGCAACTACTTTATTGAGTTTCACCATGGGCGTGTTGCCAATGGTTTCAAGGATATTGTTGTACCACATAATGTATTGTTTACTCAGTAAAGATAAACTTTTAGGTCAGGATCGCTACTAGGTCTTTAGTAAATTTTTTGCGTGCAAAAATTATTGAAGCAATGCTGAAAATACCGATGACGTTAATTCCTCCTGAACTTGGTTTTCTTCAATTTAACATCCTCATCATCTTGAGGAGTATAGGTTTGAGCTTTAATTATTTTAGAAGAACGTGCGTCAATATTTCGTCGCAAATACCATTTGTTGTTTTTGTAATAGTACCCGTCGTAACTGAAGTCAGGTGCGTAAAACATAAACATATTAGTGTACATTGGATCGCTTGGTGCCAAGTGATCAAACACAATCATATTCATGGATTTGTTGTAGTGCAATGACATTGCTGCTTTTGCAGCGTATTCAAAAACAATTCTCTGCTTTTCTCTGCCGGGAAGCACTTCTTTCTTTTTGGTAAGAACAGGCATTTTGCTCTTTTTCACCTTAATTACTTCTTCTTCCTTTTCTTTGAAAATGGTGTTTCCAAAACGAATTTTTCCTTCGTGGTTGAAGGAGACTACTTCAATAATCCTTTTTTTTGACATCCAGTTATTGCCGTCCCAGCCGAACAAAATGTAGCAGGTATCGCTTTTCTTTTTTACTGGAACAATTTCATAATATACCGCGCCATACCAAGTGGAATCTGAGTACTGGCTGAATTCATCGGGGGAGGCTACTTTGTCTTGAAGTTCCCTGATGATCATTCGTTTTGCTTTTTTATTATGGAACTGTGTGAATCCAAAATAGTGGTAAACGCCATCCGATGTGCCGAAGCCCCAAGTGAATATCTTAAACTTATTGTCGGGAGAATGCAAAATAGAAATGCCTTTCAATTTTTTGAAATTGTGCTTAAAAGAAGTGGGGAGCAATAAGGCATTGTGCAGCGTTAACTTGAAAACTTCATTCATATTTTGCTTTTGAGCATCGTCTGTTTCGCGGGCTTCAATTTGCTCAAAAAGTGCTGCCAGTGAATCCTCCAGCGCATTTAAATCTGCTTGAGCACTCAGCTCAAGGGAAAGCAATACAGAAAGGAGGAGAATAGAAAATTTCAATTCATTAAGGTTTTAGCTTGCTACAAGTATAAAGCAAAAACCCCGTCCGTATTGCGGAGCGGGGTTTATTTTTTTAACAGTGAAAGGTTCTTATAAATGTAAGAAGTCCTTTTTCGCTAAAAGTAATTCTTCTGATTCTCTGTGTGCAGGATCATCTACGCAGCAGTCAACCGGACAAACAGAAGCGCATTGAGGCTCATCATGAAACCCTTTGCACTCAGTACATTTGTCAGAAACAATATAATACACATCTGTTCCTACTGGTTCGTTTGCCGCATCAGCATCGTATGAATTTCCAGTTGGCGTAGTTACCTTTCCTTTTATAGAGGTACCATCGGATAATCTCCATTCTACACCACCTTCGTAAATAGCGTTGTTAGGGCATTCCGGTTCGCAGGCACCGCAATTAATACATTCTTCTGTGATTATTATAGCCATGAGTCAATTATTATTGTGTTAATTTAGAGGCGAAAATACAAATAGTTTTTAATAAATGAATTTAGATACAAGAATATCTGCATTGGTAAAGTTGGGAGAGTCTCTTGATAAAATCATTGCAAAAGAGAAGGGGAAAGAAGTTAAGTTGAAGGAGGTTGAAGAAAAGTTTTTGGCCATGGTTCATCTCGCGAAAAGCTACAATGGCTGGTTTTCTGTGGCTAGTGTGATCAATTCATGTGAAGGTATCCGTGAATTTTTGCGTGCTGAAAACCTGGTGGATTGGCTGGCTCCTTTCAAGAAGGGCATTGAAACCTTAAAAAATAAAAAAAATGTTTTGATCGTCATGGCGGGCAATATCCCCATGGTGGGCTTTCATGATTTATTGTGTGTGCTGGTGAGTGGGAATAAAGCAACTATTAAGTTTTCTTCTGATGACGACAGGTTAATTCCTGCTTTATTGAAGATATTAAATGAGATTGAACCTTCTTTTAAGGAGGAAGTGGAATTTGTGGAACGACCGACCAAAGGATTTAATGTGGTGATTGCAACTGGTAGCGACAATACGGCTCGTTATTTTGAATACTATTTCGGCAAACATCCCAACATCATTCGTAAAAACCGTATTTCAGTGGCAGTGCTTAGTGGCAAGGAATCTTTGGAGGAATTGACTTTGCTAGCCAACGATGTGTTTCAGTATTATGGCTTGGGTTGTCGCAATGTTTCAAAGATTTTTGTGCCAAAAAATTATTCTTTCAATTTGATGATGGAGGCTTTTAAAACTTATCTTCCTTATCTCGAAAACAACAAATACCAAAACAATCTGGAATACCAAAAGGCTGTGATGCTGCTTAATAAAGATCCATTTATTGATGGCGGATTTATTTTTTTAAAAGATGCTGAAACACCTTTCACTGCAGTGTCAGTTTTAAACTATCAGCATTATGATGATGTAGCCGAATTAAAGCCTTTCTTTGAAAAATACAAAGACAAAATTCAGTGCGTTGTTGGTGCTTATGAAAATGGTTTGCCTTTCGGAACAGCGCAGTCTCCGGCATTGTGCGATTATGCAGATGGAATAAATACAATGGAATTTTTAACAGGGATAGTATGATATCAATTGGAAAGTACAATACAATGAAAGTGGTGAAGTTGGTAGACTTTGGGGTTTATCTCGATGGCGACGACCGTGGGGAAATCCTCATGCCTAAAAGATATGTCCCTAAAGGCACAAAGCCCGGCGATGAGGTGACGGCTTTTGTGTATATGGATTCTAACGACAGAATTATTGCTACTACTGAAAAACCACGCGGACAGGTGGGTGAATTTGCTTGTTTGAAAGCGGTGGCGGTGAACCAGGTGGGGGCTTTCCTCGATTGGGGTTTGATGAAAGATATTCTTGTTCCTTTTCGCGAACAAAAGCTGGACATGGAAGAAGGTCGCTGGTATGTTGTGTTCATTTATTTGGATGAAAAAAGTGGAAGAATTGCAGCTACAGCTAAGCTGGATAAGTATCTCGATAATTATGCATTGGATGTGGCAGAAGGCGATGAAGTGGATTTGCTCATCGTTAATAAAACCGATTTGGGTTTTAAAGCTATTGTCAATTCTAAGTTCTGGGGAGTTATTTACGAGAATGAAATATTCCGTCCGATGCAAACCGGCGATAAATTAAAAGGCTACATCAAAAAAATCCGTCCCGACGAAAAGTTGGATATTTCGCTCAGCAAAACAGGTTTTGCCAAAATTGAATCTTTGGAAGACAGGATATTAGAGAAATTAAAAGAAACCGGTGGCTTGTTGCGCATCACCGATAAATCCACTCCCGAAAGCATTTATATGCTATTTGGGGAGAGCAAAAAAACGTTCAAAAGAGCGGTGGGTGTGTTGTACAAGAAAAGATTAGTGACAATAGAAGAGGAGGGGATAAGACTCGTTTAATTCTGATTTTTTTTCGGGGATGGGCTTCCCTCTCGGAGG
>JAPLEZ010000121.1 GCA_026390935.1 Bacteroidota bacterium | reverse complement strand
TTTTGATGGAAATAATAAATTTTACTTCATTTTGAATATGGCTATTAACGGATGGTTTCCAGGAACTGCAACACCCAATAATGCGAGATATCCTTTAAGTATGTTAGTAGATTACGTGAGGGTGTATAGCACTCCTTCAGCGGTGCAAATTACTGGTGATGCAAAGGTTTTGCAAGGAGAATCAGGTGTTGTTTATACGGTACCTTCTGTTGTTGGCAATTCTTACAGTTGGAGTGTTCCAAGCGGTGCTACAATAAAATCGGGAAGTGGTAGCAATCAAATTACAGTTGATTATGGTTCCAGTGCAGTGAGTGGAAATGTATCGGTTGTCATTACTCCTTCGGGAGGTGGTTGTTCAGCATCTACTTCAAGCTTGCCCGTTTCTGTAGTTCCTAAAACGTGTACAATGATGTTGGAAGATTTTGAAGGGCCTGACACTCGAAATTTAGGATTTAATTTTTCAACAGGTTGGATGAACAGAACCAGCAACACTTCTAATTCATGGCCCAACGGATCATTTGCCAATCCTGCTAAAGTAGCTCCAAATACTTCAAGTTTGGTTGGGAAATATGAAAGAAATGGCGGTTCTCAATACGATGTGCTAGCATACAATGATATTGTGCTTGGCAACGCCGATACTTATAAAGGTGGTGGAGCAAATTTCAACATGCTTGTTCGTTCCGATGCTCCGGCAGGAACAACAGTAATGATTCAATTGGAAAATAGAACGAAGACTTCAAAAGGATGGCCCAATGGGGTTCACAGCAGATACAGCGCCGTAACTGGGGCACCAAACACTTGGGTGAATTTAAAATTTACTTTGTTGGATATTCCTGATTACAATACCAAAGGAGATTCTGTCAATCAGATCATTTTATTGTTTGCTCCTAATAGCTATACTACTAATACGTACTTTTTTGATGATTTTAAAAGTGTAGGCAACACTCCTGCGTCTGATCCAATAACAGGCAAGGTTTCACTTTGCGAGAACGTTAAAGGAGAAAGCTACACAGTAAAAGGGTATACAGGATCATCCTTTAATTGGAGCACGCCGGGAGGAAGTTCTATTGTATCCGGACAAGGGACTAAAACCATAGCGGTAGATTGGGGAACAGCAGGAGGGAATATCACGGTGCTGGAAACGAGTGCAGTGAATTGTGTTGGAACTACTAAATCATTGTCGATTGCTGTAGCGCCTTGTCCGATTACCGCCGATTTTAGCGGCAGTGTTTTAAGTGTTTGCAAAAACATAACAATGGTATTCACCAATAAATCAACGGGCTTAAAAGGAAATGAAACGTACTTGTGGAATTTTGGAGCTAATGCAACGCCGGCGACGGCTAATACTGCAGGACCTCATACTGTTAGTTATTCTGTTGTGGGGACTAAAACCATTTCATTGTCGCTAAATGAAGGAGCAAGTATCAGTTCTAAATCCAATTACATCACCGTTAACAAATGTGATATTGCTGTTGAATCAGTGGATTTTCATTCAAGTGTAATTTTATATCCTAATCCATCCAATGATGTTGTTAATTTGAAATTATACGTGGAAGAAAAATCGGTTTTTTCAATTACCATCACCAACGCATTGTCGCAATTGATTTATTCCGATAAGCAAACGCTAGGAAATGGAGAAACAATTTTACCAATTTCATTGAGCGACCTGGAAAATGGAGTGTATTTTTTAAATGTTCAAAAGGGGAATGAAAGTGTGGTAAAGCAATTTGTGGTATTAAAGTAAATAGATTTTTGTAGAGGCGCTCAATTGGCGTCTCTACATTTCTAAGACCTGTAATATTATGTTGCATGCCATTTCAATCTCAGCAGCGCTTATGGTTAGTGGTGGAGCAATTCTCAAAGATTTGTCATTGAACAAAAACCAGTCAACAAAAACGCCGTTTTCCAAACATTTGAAGTTGATATCGAAGTTGACTTCCCGCGATTCAAATTCAACAGCGAGGAACAAGCCCTTGCCTCTAATAGACTTAATTTTATGATGCACTAAAAGTCTGCGAAACAAAGCTTCTTTAGTAGAAATATCTTCTAGCAATCTTTCTTCTTCAATCACTTCAATGCAAGCCAAGCTGGCTGCACATGAAACAGGGTGCCCGCCAAAGGTGGTGATGTGGCCCAAAATCGGACTTTCAGTTAAGCAGCTCATGATTTCTTTTGAGCTGATGAAAGCGCCAATTGGCATTCCGCCGCCCATGCCTTTGGCACAAATCAGCAAATCGGGAACAACTCCATAGTGCTCAAAAGCAAACATTTTTCCTGTTCTACCAAATCCGCTTTGCACCTCGTCAAAAACAAGCAAAGTGCCAGTTTCATCACATTTTGCACGTAGTTTTTTTAGGAAATTATTTTCAGGTAGAATGATGCCTGCTTCACCTTGAATGGGTTCAATAAATACGGCTGCTGTTTTAGTAGTGATGCACTTAAGGTCTTCTTCATTGTTGAACCGGATGGCCCTTGTCATGGGCATCAACGGACGAAATGCATTTTTGTATTTCTCTGATCCTATGATGCTCAACGCTCCAGTTGTACTGCCGTGATAGGCGTTGATAAATGAAATAATTTCTGTTCTTTTCGTATATCTTTTGCATAATTTCATTGCGCCCTCAATGGCTTCGCTACCTGAATTTACAAAGTAAATATTGTGGAGTGAAGAGGGAAGGAGGCTGGCAATTTTTTCGGCCAGTTTTACCTGAGGTCCTTGAATGATTTCTCCATATACCATTAGGTGCATGTATTTCGCTGCTTGCTCTTGAACAGCTTTCACCACCCGCGGATGACAATGTCCGACGTTGCTTACCGAAATCCCCGAAATCAAATCAATGTATTCTTTTCCTTCAGGAGTATATAAAATAGAGCCCTGTGCTTTTTCAATTTCAATTTGCAAAGGGAAGGGTGATGTTTGTGCAACGTATTCAAGGAAGAGTCGACGGTTGTTCATTTTATTTCGATTTACCAAAGCGATAACCAAAGGTTAAAGCGACATCTAAAGTAGAAAAATTTAGGGGATTCCATGAGGAATGGATAGATGGAAGAGGATCTCCTTTGAACGTGCTTTCTTTTACCTTCATCATCATTCGGGAAGTTCCTATGCCCAGCTCAAAAAATGTAGGAAACACGTCGTTGTACTCATTGCCTAAATGATAGCGCAAGGAAGTGCCAATCCTGTAAGTCATTCCTTCGGCTTTTATTTCTGAGCGATCATCTTCTGTGTATTTAATTTTGTCCATTTTTACATATCCAGCTTCTCCTGTGATTTTCCAGAGCAAGCGATATTCATTGTAAGCATAGTAGTTTAGGTTACCCATTCCAATCAACAAATATCCTGAGTTGTCATTTTTTTTACCCGTATTTCCAGAAGTTAAATAACTATTGGAAGTGTTATTAATGATGACTGGCGATCCTTTTAAGCCAATGGAAAAGTCATTGGTAACCATTAATTCCATGTTGATTGGAAATTCAAAAGTAGACGCTTGTTGAAATAAAGTGGAGAAGTACGAATCTTTTGAAGCACTTAATCCCACGATGAAGTTGCCTCGAGCGGTATTTTGCGCAAGGCTATTTCCTACAAATAATAAGCATATGGAAAGTATAGAAAGTAACTGCCTCATCTGATTCTTAAACAAATTATTGCTGGTGTATGTTACAGATACGTCGAAGATAAAAGTAAATTGTATAACTGTCTGCTTTTTAAAGAAGCATTTGCTTATTGTAATCCTAATTGATATAATATGAGTTTTTTTTTGTGCGCTAAACGACTCTACTTGCTACAAAATTGCTGTGATTTTCAATTAATAAAAAAGCGGCAACTTCATCAGTTGCCGCTTTTCTTTAACTAGTGTTTCTTGTTATTCAACAATAAACTTTCCTGCGCTAACTGCTGTTCCAGCGTTAATGTTATAAAAATAAACTCCTTTACTCAAAGTGCTTACATTTAAAATAGTTTTAGAAGAAGTGATAGTAGTATTCATCAATTCATTGCCAAGAACATCGTAAATTTTAACAGTGCCATTTGTAGCACCTTCTATTACAAACTGATCTTTTGCAGGGTTAGGATATGCGCTGAATAAATTTGAAGATGTATTTTGAACTCCTACAGTAGTGCTTTTTGTTAAACTAAAAGTACCTGTGTTTCCAGAACCTGTTAACGTGGAAACACCAGATAAAGATGTTGAGCCGCTATAGCCGCTGGTGATGTTGATTTCAATTTCAGTAAATGGAGCCGCTTCACCGCTTTTAATTAAACCACTTACTTTTCCGTTTGAATAATACAATGCTCCAGAAACTGTTCCTGTTAAATTTGTAGATGAAGTAATATTTCCACTTGCGTCAACAGTGAAATTGATTGGTAGTGTGGCGCTTCCTCCAGCTGTTTGAACTATCGTTCCATCGTAGGTTCCAGCCATTACTGCTGCGTTTTTTACTTTAATAAACGTTGCCGGAACGGTTGTGATACCTAAATTAACAACTATACTAGTTGTTGAGTCATTGGTGAAATTTCCAGAAAAAGGAAATGTGCTAACTCCAAAGTAGATGCTTCCACTTACAACCCCGCCAGCATTTATTGAATAAGTTCCTGTTCCGCTTGCTTGCGGAACACCAAGAGATGAAATGTTTCCGGCGCCATCAAAAATGGCGTAGTTTTGAGCTACTCCTGTAAGTAACCATGCACCATCCCATGAAGCATTGGAATATTGAGCAGAAAGATTTGACGTAAGCAAAGACAAAGCTGAAGACAATAATAGTATTGATTTTTTCATGTAAAATATTTTAAGGTTTCGACTAAAATAAGCAATACAATAGTTTCGACCAAAACGATTTTACAACATGAAATACGGAAATTAATCCAAACGTGTGAGCTCGCAGTTCTTCACCAGTTTGATGATCAATGGCACTTTTTCCAAAGTAACATTGCTGGTATCGAGACCAAAAGCCTTTTCTTCCGATAAGCTCATTTGTTTGATTGTGAAGTACGAGTCCATCACAATTTTCTCAAAGAAAGGAAGATCGTTTTCATACGACAGGAATTTCTTCATCACCACAAAACGGAAGTCGCCTGCT
Organism: Bacteroidota bacterium; assembly: GCA_026390935.1. GTDB lineage: Bacteria > Bacteroidota > Bacteroidia > Flavobacteriales_C > JAHEZL01. Next base: position 9,107 of record JAPLEZ010000121.1, on the reverse strand, counting down.
ATGTTTTCACGATGAAGAGATTCATAGCGACTCACCACATCTACTTCTTTGTTTTCGGCAAGCATGGTCACCACCTGACGGAACATGGTGTTGATTCTTGGTAACTCACGGAAACCAAGTTTGAAATCAATTCTTATGATTTTGTTGTGAATGATTTGCGTCACTTTATATTCTCTGCAAAAAGGTTCGTCGGCCAAATCAATGTGGACAAACCAATAAATATCGGCACGTTTAGGATGTTTTCTTAAAATGGAATAAATTACCTTCTCTTCAATTTCATTGTTTTTCGCAGCGCCGGTCATGTACACCAAATGAGTGGCGTATTTTTCAATTGTTCTGTCGTTACTTAATTGCAAGAGTATTGGAAGGTATTTGTCCATTTTAGTGAATTCCACATAGCGATCCTGAATTTTCCGGGCAAAGAGCCAGATAAACATAATGCCTGCAAGTAAACTCGCCATGATGATGGTGACGTAACCACCATGCTGGAATTTAACAAGGTTGGCAATGAGGAAAGATATTTCAATGAAGAGAAATGTAATTAATAGTATATAAATAAACCATGCAGGATATCTTTTCATGATTAAGAAATTCATCAAAAGTATGGTGGTCATTATCATTGTAATTATGATAGACAATCCGTATGCGGCATCCATCTTAGCGGATTCTTCAAAGAACAACACTATTCCAATACAGCCAAAACACAATAACCAGTTTACAGAAGGAATGTATAATTGTCCGCGTTCAGTAGTAGGATATTTCACCTTCACTTTTGGCCAAAGATTTAAACGCATGGCCTCATTAATTAATGTGAACGAACCGCTTATTAAAGCCTGGCTCGCTACGATTGCAGCGGCTGTTGAGATGATAATTCCAATGGGCAAGAAATCATCGCTCATCAATGAGTAAAAAGGATGAACATCGTTAAGTTTCAAGCCGTCCAATTTCATTAAGGCCGCTCCCTGACCGAAATAGTTCAATAGCAACATGGTTTTTACAAAGAACCAGGAGAATCTAATATTTTCTCTACCGCAGTGACCTAAATCTGAATACAAAGCTTCTGCTCCGGTTGTACATAGGAATACAGCGCCAAGTAGCCAAAAACCTTCAGGGTGATTTACTAATAAATTGTATGCGTAATATGGATTGAGAGCTTTTAAAATAGATAAGTCGTTGCTGATTGAAAATGCTCCTAATATCCCTAGCATTCCAAACCAAATGAGCATAATTGGTCCGAAAAATTTACCTATTAATTGTGTCCCGAATTGCTGAACAACAAATAGTAGTGCTATGATGCCAATGACATACGGTATGATGTCTTCTTGTGTTAAGGATGGATTGATGACTCTCAAACCTTCCAGCGCAGAAGTCACAGAAATTGGTGGAGTAATGAATCCATCGGCCAATAAAGTACTGCCGCCAATCACAGCAATGTACACCAGCCATTTTTTATTCATTCGTTTTAGTAAAGTAAACAATGCAAATATTCCACCTTCACCGTTGTTGTCGGCTTTAAGGGTAAGCATTACATATTTAACTGTGGTTTGAATGGTCAAGGTCCAAAATATACACGATAGTCCGCCTAACACTATATCGGCATCAATTACAGAATCTCCAACAATTGCTTTAAGAACATAAAGTGGTGACGTTCCTATATCGCCAAAAATGATCCCGAGGGTTACTAATAAACCTGCTGCGGATACTTTGCTGATGTGTTTGTTTTTGTCTTGCATAAAAAAAATCCGCGCAAACTTACGTGATTATTTGCTTCGCTGGGGAATTTATAATTATTTTTTTGCGCTTGGTCTAAAAAAACTTATGTTAGTGATAGGGGCTATAAATTTTATCTTTTTAAAATCACTAACATGAAACAATATTTACAATGTATTTCGATTGCACTTTTTTATGCTGCGCAAATGAATGCGCAATCCTCATGCGATGGCACAGTATACAGTGGAGATGGCACTTATTACATTGATGCAGAAGCACCCGCTTCACAATCTTCTCTTTTCAATTGCTCATTTAAACATCCTGAAATCAAGCCTTATTATGGCGCCATGAACAATACGCAGTATGCCACGGCGGATTATTGTGGTGCTTGTGTGGAACTGACTGGTAATGTCGGTACGAAAGGAACTCAGATTATTGAAATTGTGGATAAGTGTCCGGAGTGTTTGGTAGGTGATATCGATTTAAGCACTCAGGCTTTTCTGGCGGTTTTTGGTGATCTTGTGATTGGTAGGGCTAACATGAGTTGGCACGAAGTAGCTTGTCCGTGGAGTACTGCTCCCGTTAATATTACCACGCAGGGTTCCAATCAATGGTATGCAAAACTCATCATTGCCAAACACAAAAACCGAATCAATAAAGTGGAAATGTACAGTGGATCTTCATGGGTGAATTTAATCAGAAGTTCCGATAACGGCTGGGTGGGAAGCGTGAATGTGACGGGCCTGACTCAGGTTCGTATCACGGATATTTTCGGACAGCAACTCATCGTTGACAATGTGGAAGTGGCTAGCGGAATAGTTAAAACTTTTCAGGGGACTTCTAATTTCACACCTTGCTTAAGCACAGATATCGCCAATTATGAAGCCGTAAGAAATGTAAGTATTTATCCAAATCCTGCCAGCGAAGGAGTAGTGTTTGATGATATGCAGGGGATAAAAATGATTAGTATTTATAATTTAATGGGAGATTTGGTTTATGAAGAATCCCAGCCAGGAGGAGCTTCGAGAGTGAATCTGTCCTTACTGAATCTGTCATCCGGAAGTTATATTGTTAAGCTTTCAAATGGCAGTGAAGTGGTTTATACCAACAAGCTGATTAAGTTGTAGTTTATAAAATTCAAAGAAAGTTCTGCGATTTCGCAGGGCTTTTTTGTTTATATATAAATCATTCATCCTTTGCTTGTTAAGTAATAAGCAACCAATAATTTGTTTAATTGCTTGCTTGCATTTAGATTTGTGACACTCAACAGAGAATACAACATGGCGAAAAATCTTTCTTTGATATTGGCGAGTTTGCATTCAAAGGTGGAGAAATTGATTTACATCAATAAAAGAGGAGCCGAGGAGTTGAAGAAATTGAAAGAAGAACATGAAGTGATAAGGGAGGAGTTGAAACGTGCCGGAAAAAAAATTGACGAACTGGAAGAAAAAAATAAAGTATTGGCTTTGGCAAAAAGTCTTTCCGGAGATGAGCAGGGAAAGAATGAACTGAAGCTGAAAATTAATGAGTTGGTGCGTGAAATTGATAAGTGTATTGCTCTTACAAATGGTTAATAAATGTCATCTTTATCTATCAAAGTAAATATTGCCAATCGTGTTTATCCCATGACAATTGCCTGGGAAGACGAAGAGATTGTGCGTAATGCTGCGAAACTGATAGATCAGAAGATAAAGGAGTTTGAACAAGCTTATGCGGTGAAAGATAAGCAAGACGTGCTTTCCATGTGCGCCCTGCAATTTGTGGTTGAAAAGCTGAAGCTGGAGAAAAAACCAATTGTTGAAGATGAATCGGTAGTGGAGAAGTTGGAAGAATTAGAGCAATTTGTTTCGGAATATTTAAGGGACAAGTAGAACATTGTTATTAATATATACGCACCAATCGGAAGCCTTTGCTGGTTTTTGATTGGTGCATTTTTTTTAATTTTAAATTTGAATTATGGTTATAATGTATATTGTTATAGGAGTGGTTGGTGTCGCTTTGGGAGCGGGAATCAGCTGGTTTGTAATCAACAAATCCACCACAGGAAAAGCTAAATTGATTTTGGACAATGCCGAGAAGGAAGGTGAGCAAATCAAGAAGGATAAAATTCTTCAGGCGAAAGAAAAATTTCTGGAATTGAAATCCGAACACGAAAAAGTGATTCAGGAAAGAAATCAGAAAATGGCTGCCAACGAAAACAAAATCACGCAGCGTGAACAACAAAACAACACTAAATTCCAGGAGTTGAAAAAACTGGAAAAAGACGTTGAAACTGGCAGAGAGAAATTGAAATCACAGTTGGAGCTGGTGGCTAAAAAAGAGCAGGACGTTGAAAAATTACACAAACGTCAGGTGGATCAATTAGAAGCAATGGCTGGCATCACAGCCGAAAAAGCCAAGGAACAATTGGTGGAAGCTTTGAAAAATGAAGCAAAAACCGATGCCATGGAATTCATTCAAACGAGCATTGAAGAAGCTAAAATCACAGCGACTAAAGAAGCTAAAAAAATTATCATTCAAACCATACAACGTACGGCCACCGAAGCGGCAATTGATAACGCTGTTTCTGTTTTCCATATCGAGTCGGATGAAATTAAAGGTAGAATCATTGGTAGAGAAGGAAGAAATATCCGTGCGCTGGAAGCGGCTACAGGTGTTGAAATCATTGTAGATGACACCCCTGAAGCGATTATCCTTTCTTGTTTCGATCCTGTTAGAAGAGAGTTAGCTCGCTTGGCTTTACATCAATTGGTAACCGACGGGCGTATTCACCCTGCACGTATTGAAGAGGTAGTTTCTAAAGTGAAAAAAAGTTTAGAAGAAGAGATTGTAGAGATAGGAAAAAGAACAGCCATCGATTTAGGAATTCATGGCTTGCATCCAGAACTCATCAGAATGGTGGGAAGAATGAAATACCGTTCTTCTTATGGACAAAATTTATTGCAACATTCACGTGAGGTTGCTAACATGTGTGCCATCATGGCTGCTGAATTAGGTCTCGATCCTAAACTGGCGAAAAGAGCCGGATTGTTGCATGATATAGGTAAAGTGCCTGATGAAGATCCGGAATTGCCGCATGCAATTTTAGGGATGAACATCGCCGTTAAATTTAAAGAGCGTCCGGAAATTTGCAACGCAATCGGAGCGCATCACGATGAGATTGAAATGACTTCCATGATATCTCCTATCATACAGGTATGTGATGCTATTTCAGGAGCGCGTCCGGGAGCTCGTCGCGAAATCCTCGACTCATACATCAAGCGTATTCACGAGTTGGAAGGATTGGCTTTGTCTTATCCGGGAGTTCAAAAAACTTATGCTATTCAAGCTGGTAGAGAATTACGTGTTGTAGTGGAAAGTGAAAAAGTAAGCGATAAAGATGCTGAAAAACTAGCTTTTGATATCTCGCAAAAAATTCAAACGGATATGACTTATCCGGGACAGGTTAAAGTGACGGTAATAAGAGAAGTGAGAGCGGTAGGTTACGCGAAGTAATTTTCTTTACTCAAGCCTTTAGCAAATAATTGCTCATCGGTTTTTCTTGTGTCACCAATGATTTTTGCAGGATTCCCCACTATCACAGAATAGTCGGGGAATTCGCCTTTTACAACGCTTCCAGCACCAACTATACAGCCTTTTCCGATTGTGGTTCCAGGTAAAATCACACAAGACGTTCCTACAAAAGTATATTCGCCGATGCTCACTTCTTTAATAATATATCCTATGCGTTCTTCAGCAGGAATTTCAATGAATTTCTCTCCTAATAAACGAATGGAATCCTGACTGCTGTGCGTGTAAATACAGGTGTGAGAGGCGATATTAACTCCTTTAGCAATAGAGATTCCACCAATTCCATCCAGTAAGCTGTAATGACCAATCCACACATTGTCTTTAATGTCGATTTTCTTTTTGTCGCTCAAAATCACAGTAGATCCTATTCGTGTTCTTTTGTGAAATTTACCATCTACTTTATTAAAGAAACCATAAATCATGAAAGGTTTTCGGAAAAACGCAAGGCCATGCAGCGCAATAGAAATAAAGATTCCCAGAGGTGATAGGTAAATTTTTCTAAACATGCGATTCAGATTTTCGACTAATATACTGATAATAATTTTTTGCGTTTTCAGGCGTGAAATCAAAAGAAGCCAGTCGGGAATTTTGTTTTAGTTCAGCCAATTCTCCTTTGTTATTTAGCAAATGCAAAATGAAAGTTGCAATTTCTTCTGCTTTGGCTTTGGCAAAAACTTTTCCACACTTGTATTTTTGAATAAGTAGGCCCAACTCGGATTCATTAGCGGCTAAAGCCAAAAGAGCCGAGCCTGCTGCAAGCGTGTAATAGGTTTTGCTAGGAACAGAAATGCTTTCGGCGCCATCGCTCAGCGTTACTATACCGATATCGGCGCTGCTTAGTGAAAAAGGCAAAACCGCTTTGTCTTGGTATGGCAACAGCAATACATTGCTCAGTTTTTTGTCGCTCACCATTTGTGTGATAGCTGCTTTTTTAGCGCCGTCGCCTATTATCACAAAATGAATGTCAGAATTGTTTTTAAGTATCTCTGCCGTGTCAACAATAGATTCTATATCATGTGTCATTCCCAGATTTCCCGAATACATCACCACCAGTTTGTTCTGTAAATTGTGCTGCAAGGCAAAAGTGTTTTCTGCTTTTGGTACAGGTTTTACAAAATTGGCATTCACCCAGTTTTGAATAATGACTGAATTTTTTCCTGAGTATTTTTTAATTGCTTCTGAAAGATGTTCACCCAACGTAAAAATAGTATCGGCCTTTTGGAAACAGGAAATGTTTTTCTTTTTCCAAATGCGCATCGCTAAAGAGGATTCTTTAAAAACACCAAGATTGATCAACACATCCGGATACAAATCCCATACAATCAAATGGTATTTTTGTTTTCTGATTCGTTTAAAAAATGAGCCGATAAATACGATGAAAGGTGGAGTGGTGACTAAAATCAATTCCTTTTTCCGACTTTTAAACAGCACATAAAAGAAGGAATATAAAGTAAAGAGTGACCACGTAAAAAGACGCTTGAAACCTGATGTGTTGTTGTATTTATTAAAATATCGGACATTAACTCTTGGATCTAAACGCTCGTAATTGCTTTCAATTATTCCCGTCACCAGTTCAACTTCAGCGCCTTGTTTTACAAAATCATTCAATATATCTATCGACAGCTGACGTGTCACCTGGACGATATAAATATATTTTTTTGTACTCATGATTTAGCTTTTGCGGTATTCTGCAATGAGTTTTTTGGTGTTGAAAACGTTGAAACGGCCAAACCTTTTGATGAGGTATTTGATTTTGTCTTTCAAGCCGCGACTTTTAATCAACGCAAAATCCTGTAGCGGAATATGGAAAGAAGCATCAACACTTTTTACGAGTTGGTCAACTTCTGAAAGTTTGATGATATAAGGTGCATATAGGTTTTTAACTACAGGCATGGTAGGGTGTCTCCATCCTAAATCCACAATATCATTTTTGAAAAAGCGAGTATGGTGGAAATGGTAAAATATGGCTTCGAAAGTGGAGTTGTTGACTTTGTTTTGGAAGGTGATGATATTTCCTTTTTTGCTCAGCAGTGGCCACTGCTCAACGTTCCAGGAAGCTAGTCCGCCACCCAGATGTTGTAAAACATGCACGCCTTTGAATCGCGTTAACCAATCGTCGAGGTATTTCTGATCTCCGAATTTCCCGTCTTCATATCTGTCGAAACACCATTCTATGCAAGCGGCTGTCCACCATTTTAAAGCTTTCAATCCTTCTTCATTGTTCAGGAAAGTGATGAACTGCACGCAGTAAATCCCTGAAGTGCCTGTTCTGTTGAACTTTGGCGGATAGCGGTGTTCGGTGAGCAAAATGGATTTGTTGCCCATTTCCTCAAAAAGCACTTTCGGATTTTGATAGAAATATAAATCGGCATCCACATAAGTGCAATTGGGAACATTGAAGTTTTCCAGCACATATAGAATGGTGGAGGAGGTGCAGGTCCAGCAATATTCGGCTTTCGTTCTTCCGTTTTTTACCGCCAGTAATTCTTTGGTTTCAAAATCTTTTAAGGGAATGATGGTCGCTTTTTTAAGATTAAGTTTTTGTAAAATCTCAAGACTTTTATCGTCGAAAGCGAAGATGTACAAGTGAAAATCATCGCAACATTCTTCCAATGATTGATACATGGCAATGCCGCGTGTCATGTAAAAAGAATCGAATAAGGTGCAGAAGTTTTGCATAAGGGGGTTAAAAATAAGGAATATATTGGAGTTCACCCCTCCGCTAAGTTTTCAACTTAGCGGAATCTTTTTTTAAAGATTTTATCTTTCGATTAATAAAAACGAAGCTGAAAGCTTCAAGAAAAGATTCCGCGAAGTTACGCTTCGCTAAACTTCACGGAGCGACCGTTAAAACCTATTCATCACTTCAACCACCTTGTATACTTCCTCTTCTGTATGGAAAAAAGAAATAGGTAAGCTCAAAGTAGTGTTGTGAATTTTTTCACTGATGGGGAATTCGTAATGCGTTAATTTGTTTTGCAATGCCTTTTGTTTGCTGGGAGAAACCGGATAATGAATTTCTGTTTTAATCTCGTTTTTCAGTAAATAATCCTTGAGGTCGTCACGCTTTTCATGGCGGATATTGAAAATGTGATAAACATCAAAATAATCGGGATGAACCTGAGGCTTGATAAAATCGCTTTTTAAATTTTTGAGATAAATATCTGCCAAAGTTCTTTTGTGATTGGTGATATCATTTAATCGTTTCAGTTTCACAGAAAGAAAAGCAGCCTGGACTTCATCCAACCGGGAATTGTAGCCTACCACTTCATTGTAATATTTCACGTCGGAACCGTAATTTCGTAAGCGACGAACGGTTTTTGCTGATTCAGCGTCATTGCATACAACAGCTCCGGCGTCGCCTAACGCACCAAGATTTTTGGTGGGATAAAAGCTGAAGGCACCAAAGTCGCCGAAGGTTCCTGTGAATTTATTTTTGTAAGTAGCGCCGTGTGATTGGGCGCAATCTTCAATCAGTTTCAAGTTGTGTTTTTTGCACAAAGAGATGATGGGATCCATGTCGCAAGACTTGCCATACAAGTGAACCACTACAATTGCTTTTGTTTTTGGCGTAATTGCCGCTTCAATTTTTGATGGATCAATATTGTAGGTTTCCAATGAAGGTTCTACCAAAACCGGTTGCAAATTGTTTTGCATCACGCTTAAAATCGTAGCGATGTAAGTGTTGGAAGGAACAATGACTTCGCTTCCTTTTTCAAAGTTGAAAGCCGCTAAGGAAAGAGTAATAGCATCCAATCCAGAAGCTAATCCAACGCAATGCTGAGTTTTATTAAAAGCAGCAAATTCTTCTTCAAAAGCTTTAACGC
>JAPLEZ010000106.1 GCA_026390935.1 Bacteroidota bacterium | reverse complement strand
TGTTTTCCCCAGCGATCAAAAATCAATAATCGGTATGATTTTAGCGCGAAATTTGGTGTATAAAAAACATCGTTTATTCCATCGCTATTAGGTGTAAAAGCATTTGGAAAAAAGATGTTTGCGTCGCAGTAATCATCCACCTTCACGGCCTTATTGTAAACACAACTCACAGCAGGCAATTGAATTTTCAACAAATAAACTCCTTCATTTTTTATAATGATAGCTGCAGTGGTGTCTCCTGTACTCCACAAATAATGATGATTTGGTTTAAACTCAGCACTAATTTCAACTTCTCCTTTTGCATCTAAAAAACACAAGACGGTATCGTTTGCGGGATATACTTTTGGATAAGGCAAAAACTGCACATTGACCGTATCAGTTGCAGCGCAAGCAATTTCATTAGTTAAAGTTAGAATATAATCTCCATCTTGATCCACTACTATTTGTGGCAGCACTGCACCAGTAGACCATAAATATTGCGCCGTCTCAATTGCTGTTCCAATGCTTACGGTTTGTCCAATACAAGCAACAATATCATCGCCTAAAGTAAATCCGGTGAACGACAAAACATTCACCTGAACATTGTCCTGAGCACTGCAGCCCACCGAATTTGTTACCTCTAAATTGTAGGCACCTGTTTTTTTTACAAGCAGTGAAGCACCTTTACTTATTCCATTCCACAGGTATTGAGAATATATTGCCGGAACTTTTAATAACACTGAATCTCCATCGCAAATGTTGCGATCGGGTCCTAAATCAATTTCAAATGGTGGATCAATTAATACATAACCCGATGCCGTATCAGCGCATAAAGTAGTTTTGTTAGTCACCTTAACTAAATATTTTCCTTCAGCACTCAATGTTTTTTTTAACGCTGATCCTCCACCCTGCCACTGCACAATCCAATTGGAAGGATTTAACAAGGGATCATTAATTTTCACCTCCAACTCCGTTTCACCACCTTCACAAAGGGTGTCGCTACTTACGGTGAAAGAAGGCAGCGGCAGCATTGTTACCTTTATAGAATCAAGTCCTGAACAAAAAACAGATGACACCGAAACTTTGTACACACCAGGTTTTATCACTGCAATCGTCTTTGTTTTCGCACCAGTACTCCACAAATACGAACTCCAATAGCCCGCATCTAATAAAGCTAAATTGCCCTCACAAACACTGACGTCGCTCCCTAAATCAAAAGGATTGGGAGATAAGTACACTTGTATAGAATCCGAAACTCCACATTGAGATACATTAGCTGTCACCCAATATTTTCCGGCATTTTTTACTGTAATTTTCTGACTGCGCTCACCGGTGTTCCAAGTATAACTTGCTGCACCTCCAGCATCCAATTCTAACGACAAACCTGCACATAAATAAACATCTTTTCCTAAATCAATAACTGGTGGCGCAACAACTTTTGCGCAAACGGTATCTCTATACATGTTCGGACAATATTGCACATAATAACAAACATCGCTGTTGGCTATAAAGGAATATGTTCCTCCTGTATGCAAAGGAAATCCGCCAGAAGGTGCAGCATACCACTCCACCAAAGAAGCCAGTCCGCCTATAGGATTTGTAGTCAAAGTTGCCGATTGCCCCACACAAAGAGTGTCGTGCTTAACCAATACTTTTACTGGATTATACACTCCAGCACCAATAAGCATTGTTGAACCGGCACCACCATCAGTCGCGCCGTTGTGAATAAAGTTTAGCATCGACTTTGACGTGGTAGTACCATTGTTTCCGCCCTTCACAGAAATCGATGGCAAACTATTGCTAGTAGCAACATAGCCTCCTCCACCTCCTCCACCCATTCCTTCCGCCTCATATTTTTGTTTGGTCAATAAATCACCAATGTACTGGCTCCCTCCATCACCTCCATTGGCCTGTATGCTAAAACCAGAAATTGTGCCCGATGAAATTAACACTACAGATCCTCCTGCACCACCGCCACCTGTGCCATCATTCAATGATTTACTCGGACTAGTATCACCGCCTTTTTCTCCGTCGGCAAGAATAATTCCATTGCCACACACATTCCCTTTTGCTACAATAATCACCATTCCTCCGCCATTGCCTCCTGTAGTATCTACCGCGTGATTGTTGCAATCGCCAGCACCGCCGCCGCCGCCAAAAAACACCAATGATCCCGAAGGATCATAAGTTAATGGTCGGGCACCATACCCACCTATATTCCTTCTGGAATCACCTTGCCAAATTGAAGAATCAGCACCAATAAGCAAGGGATCCTGCAACACTTTTGAATACGAATAACCACCTCTTCCTCCACCCGACGAAGTTGCGAAAGCAAAAGCACTTCCCTCTAAATTCCAAGCCTTAACCCAATTAGGATGCTTGTGATTTGGATTTCCCAAACCAGTCCACGATGAAATATCACCACCATTGGCTCCACCACCACCACCGGCATTATGCGTATTTCCTCCGCCACCGCCATTGGCTGCAGCTCCCCTTCCATACCTCCCACCAAAAACATCATAATCACTTTGGTAGCCTGCAATACTTTCTCCTTTCTCGGCACTGGCGTTGGAATCAGGACAAACGAAGAGATTGTGATTGATTGCATCTGTCACATTATAAGTTCCATTATCGTAAGCCCCACCTCTGAAACCCTTTGCGCTAACATCAATTTTACCGTCGAGTTTTATATCTCCTGCAACTTCCAACACCACCGCTCCTCCCATGTTGCCATTCCAGGCATCGGCACTTAGCACCCCAGAATTGGTAATTGAAAGCGATTTGTAACGAGGAACCCGAACCACCATTGTTTTGCCAGCGGCACTGTAATCGTTTTTCAAAGCACAATCAATGGTGACTGTATTTCCAGCAACAGACCGCACTTGCGCAAACTCATTTGAACCAGCACCGTTGTATGATAGCACAGCGCCAAACGTGGGATCGTTGGCAGTGGACACTTTTGCCCCTTGCGCCTGTATGATAAATAGTAAATCCCCTGTGGATAATTTAGTGGAAAAGCGACTATTTGAATTTAACTGCGCTTCATTTAAAACCAAAGTGCTAGTTCCTTTTTTGGCATCAGCTGTGAGGTATGCATATTCATTGACAATTTTGCTTGTTGAAATAACTCCCGCTCCCTGCTTAGCTTGTTGAGCATAGCTGCTCAATGAACACAAAAAAATAAAGCACCACGCAAGAAATCTTGCTGGAAAACGATATGCTTTTTCCAATACGCGCTCACACAAAAACATCATTTACAATTTACAGAAATGATATTTCAAACTTACATTCAAAGAATATAACGGATTGTTTTTATTAATGTTTACTATATTATTGTTCGTGATGTCCTGAACCAACATTTGTCCCATTAAGCCCATTGAAATGTTGGGGAACAATTGATAATCGAACTCTACGAAGGGTCCGAAATTCAATCGGTTGATACCTGCAAAATCTTGTTTGTTTGTTTTTGCACCACTTGTTTTATCTACTAAAACTTCGGTGTACAAAACAAAAGTATTGATACCGTACTTGGAAGAATCGGTGCTTTGCTGATACTGATTAAGCATTAAGTAATCAATACTAGCACCTACACCTACACTGTATTTGGCCGCAGAATGACGATAATACAGCGGCACCGATAAAGCCATTGCGTATTTATTTTGATTGTGTGACACCACACGAGCTTCCATTTTTTCATAACCCGAACTGTTCGGATTGGCAATGCTCAATTTCACGGTGTCGTAACCTCCCCAGCTGTATAGCCCGTTATACAACTTAGCCTGCAAACCTATTCCAAAAGAATTTCCTTTACTGAAATCTTTAAGATAATTCACTCCCAATTTAAAAGATGGAGCAATGCCATTGCTGTACTCTCCCTCTCCAATACTTGTGTTTGCACCAGCTCCAAAGTGCAACACCCACTCATGTCCTGTAGCCTTAGCTATTGAATCCATTTGTGCTTTTGCCACGGTATCAGTACTTGCACTATCTGCATTTTGCAATAACGCAAACACCTCATCAAATGCAACAACTGTTTCTGTATTAATAGGTTCTGAAACAGCTGCTGCTTCTGCTTGCACCGCGGAATCACTTTTCACTGCTTCATCCGCAGCCACCTCATTGCTTTGCTTTTCTTCCTGAACAACTTCTTTCTCTTCCACCTTTTGTTGAGAGAAGTCTTCTGGACGTATAGTGTTAACAACATTTTCGCGAGCCGTTGATTTTTTATTTTTTACTTCTAACTGAACTCTATTTTCAGCACTGTTTTTTGCTTTTAACTCTTGCTGTGCAGGTTTTTCTGCAACTACAACCTGAGGAGAAGTGGCCTCTTGATGTTGCTCAATTGAAACAACAGATGTATTTTCTTTAACCACATCCTGCTGCTTTTCCGGCACCCCAGCATTTACCGCTTCAGGCACTTGCTTATTGGTATCGCTACCGTCTTGCATCAAATAAAACAAGCCTGCAGCAAGAAGCAAAGCTCCTACCGTCCACGTAAAAAAGAACAGAAAACGCTTCTTGGATTTTCTTTTCACCAAAATGTCTTCCATTTCCTTTCGGTACTCAGGCTTGTAATCAAAAGATGGTATGTTGTTATCCTCTCTACTCATTGCTCACCACATTTATGTTTTTTGTAACAAAACGCTTTAACATTTCTCTCGCATTCGACACGTGCCACTTTGATGTACCAGTGGACATTTTCATCAAATCGCTGATCTCCTGATGAGAATATCCCTCTAAGGCAAAGAGCCTGAAAACACGACGGGTGGTTTCGGGCAGTTTTGCCAGCAAATAATCTACTCTCTCCTCCTCTTCCTTGGCAATATATGTATTTTCATCTTTTAAACGAATGGTATTGGAAGCAAAATCAGGCTCCAAATTTTCATCAATCAATTTCTGTAACGACTTCTTACTTCTATAATCATCGATGAGCTTGTTCATCATAATTTTTTTAGCCCATTGCGTAAAATCCTTGCTCTTATCGAAATATTTCAGTGCATCTAAAATTTTTAAAAAGCCCTGATTGTACAACTCGCGCGCCATCTCTTCATTGCGAACAAACTTATAACACACAGGCATCAGCATCCTGAAACACACTTCGTGCATTTCAAGCTGAGCCCGAACATCGTCGCGCACGCACTTATCTATCAAATCGTTTGTAATCACGTATCCAATGAATATTAAAGAAGAAATTGCAATTAAATTTATCTACCTCTGAAAACATTACCCTAGCGTTCTCAGAGATTCATTGTCGTAAATTACAACATAGATCAATATAAAAACAAAAAAAACATCTTTATTTCTCTTTACCCAACCTTATTCAATTGGTATCCGTAGCCACCAAAAAAAGAACTCCTTATTACTAAATTTTTTACTAAAAGCGATAGACCCTGTTGGGACTGGAAGAGTGATTAGGACACTTTACGATATGAACTATATACTGGGTAATTAGAATAGTCATCTTCCGGGGAGATCCCAATGGATCTATCGTTGCTTTTATTGCTTTACAAATTTCTTCATCTGATTGTTAATTTGAATAAAATAAATACCTGATGGATATTGACTCATGTCAATTTGCATCTGCGTGTTTTCTACACTAAATTCTGAAAAAGCCATCGTTTGTCCGATGGAATTAAAAAGCAAAACGCTTTCAATTTTTCCTGCATTACTCACAATCAACTGATGGCTCACCGGGTTGGGGTACACAGTGAAACCATCAATGGATTTGCTTTCAACCAAAGAAGTAGCAATACTTCCACAATAGGATGTATTGAGAATTATATTTGTTGGTAAGATGGACGACGTGATACTCGATTTAAAATTATTGCCACTTTGATTGCTTACCGCGCAACAGCTGCAATTGTACCAACCATTAGAAACGCCATTTTTATTGGTGAAATTCACTTGATTGTTTTTTACCTGGATGCTGCTTCCCGTGCAAGCAAAGCCTGCCGTGATTTCACTTTGCAATCCAACATAAATTCCAACATTGGTCCAGGTTTGCTTAGCGCCATATACCTTGTTATTAATTATGGTAATATTGGATCCCGACGGAGCAGATATTCCGTACTGACCAACATCTACCAAAATATTATCCTCACAGCGAATATCATGACTGCCGTTATCACCCAACATGATGCCACCGCCGGAAGTACTCGGACCCCCACCGCGCAACTGGTTTCCTATTATTTGGATAGGATCCGAAGTAGTTCCGTAAGAGGCATACATGTTAATTAAATCTTCAGGAGTTCCGCTTCCAAAAGTATGATCCAGCGTATTGTAGTTCACTCGGTTGCCTGCACCCGAGCAAGTATTGAACTGTACAACTTGTCCGCGAGGCTTAGCTCCCGCCACATTTTTAAAAGAATTGCAATGAATATTCAATCCGCCAGTACAGTTTAAAGCATAAACCCCCGATTGAAAATTTTCAAAATAACAAGCAGTAATTTCCACATTGCTGCAATTACTTAATTTCACTCCAATAATACTTCCTGTTAAGAAAAACTCACAATTAGAAATCACCACATTAGAACAATTTGTTAAAGTAATGGCCGCACCGCTGGTTCCTGAAGTGAATTTTTTTCCGTCGATGGTGACATTTAATTTTCCGCTATAAACAATAGGACTCGATGCTGTTTGCGCATTTACGCGAAACACGTTCAGCATCGTTACCAATATCATTAAGCCTCTAAAAATCATCTTCTTCTTATCTATATTTAGTGTTATCCCAATGGCAAAAATCACCATCAAAATTAACTCTTACCTAAAAAGACGGATGCAAACAAAGAAAGGTTGGGTGACCGCATGTTTTTTCTAACTTAGCATTTCAAAACAAACATCATGAGCATTGAAAGCATTATTGTAGAAGCTGCCATTAAAGCGGTGAAACAATTATATAATACAGAAGTAAGCGACAAGCAAATTCAGGTACAAAACACCAAGCCCGAATTTGAAGGCGACCTCACCATCGTTACATTTCCATTGTTGAAAATCTCTAAGAAATCACCTGAAGAAACGGCTAAAGATTTGGGTGCAGCCATTCAGGAATTAGCTCCCGAAATTTCGACTTTCAATGTGGTGAAGGGATTTTTGAATTTATCGGTGAGCGAAAAATATTGGCTCAATGCATTTACAACACTAAACAACTCATTGCCTCTAGCCAATCCAAACAGCAAAATATTAATGGTGGAATATTCTTCCCCCAACACCAACAAACCATTGCACTTGGGTCACGCCCGAAATATTTTTTTAGGAGATTCAGTTGCCGAAATTTTAAAAGCGGCTGGAAATAAAGTGATCAAAACTCAAATCATCAACGACCGCGGTATTCATATATGCAAGTCGATGATCGCTTGGATGAAATGGGGAAATGGAGAAACTCCATCTTCAACTGGTGAAAAAGGCGATCACTTTGTTGGACGCTATTATGTATTATTTGAACAACACTATAAAAAAGAACAACAGGTATTAATCGCCGACGGCATGGTGGAAAAAGACGCCAAAACAAAAGCCGCTCTTTTTCAGGATGCCTCCAACCTATTGCGCCAATGGGAAGCCGGCGACGCAAAAACGGTTGAACTTTGGAAAACCATGAACAGCTGGGTGTATGAAGGATTTGATGCTACTTACAAAAAATTTGGAGTTGGGTTTGAAAAAAATTATTACGAATCGCAAACCTACATCTTAGGCAAAAAAATAATTGAGGAAGGTTTAGCAAAAGGTGTGTTTTTCAAAAAAGAAGATGGCTCAGTGTGGATAGATTTGACTGCCGATGGCTTGGATCAAAAATTATTATTGCGCTCCGACGGAACTTCTGTGTACATCACTCAAGACATTGGTACTGCCGTGGATCGCTATAACGATTACAAATTAGACGGGATAGTTTACACCGTGATGAACGAACAGGATTACCATTTCAAAGTGTTGTTTTTAATTTTGAAAAAACTGGGTTATTCTTTTTGGGAAGGACTTTACCACTTGTCGTACGGAATGGTGGAACTGCCATCGGGACGAATGAAAACGCGTGAAGGAACAGTAGTAGATGCCGATGATTTGATTGATGAAATGATTGCCACCTCAGCGCAAAGCACAGCAGAAAAAGGAAAGCTGGACGAATTGTCTCTAGAGGAAAAAAACGATGTGATTCGCAAAATCGCCATTGGCGCATTGAAATATTACATGGTGAAAGTGGATCCCAAAAGAAGCATGTTGTTCAATCCAGAAGAATCCATTGATTTCAACGGCCACACCGGTCCGTTCATTCAATACATATATGTACGCACTCGATCATTACTGCGCAAAACAGCAGGTGAAAACTTAAGCTGGAAGGTTCAAACCATCAGCGCTAAAGAAAAAGAACTGATCAAAAAAATTACCGAGTTCCCGGCTACCATTAAAGAAGCAGCGAAGTTATACAGTCCGGCAATTTTAGCCAATTACTGTTACGACCTCGCTCGCGAATACAGCGCCTTTTGGGCCGATCACCAAATTTTAAAAGCAGAAGAAATCAATACCAAAAATTTCCGAATTGCTTTGTCAAAAGCAGTTGGCGATACTTTGGCACAAGGGATGAATTTGTTGGGGATTGAAATGCCGGAGAGGATGTAGGTTTCTCAGGCGCGCGTTTGTAACGCGTGCCCATTTATCTTGGCATTTTAAATGCCTCTATAAATCCGCACGCGATAAAATCGCGCGCGAGCCACCCGCTCCGTTAAGTTTTCAACTTAACGGAATCTTTTCTTGAAGCTTTCAGCTTCCTAAAAAAACAAAAAAGAGGCTGAAAGCCTCAAGAAAAAATTCCGCGAAGTTACGCTAGCGCTAAACTTCGCGGAGAGCGTTTAATTTCAGATTTTCAATCATTGATGTTCAGAACAGTAATGATTGAAAATCTGAAACTACTAAGGATAGCTCAAAGGATTCCATCTTCTAAGCTATTTAAAAATATGTTTCAACTGCAAAAGCAAACTGATTTATAAAAATTCGCTTAAACGGCGTAATGTTGTTTTGCTCATAAAAAACCAACATCGCTTTTTTGTAATCAATAGAATCTACCGTTCTAAAAGATATTGGACAATAATTATTATTCATCAAAATGGCATTACTAATAATTCTTGCAGTTCTTTTATTGCCGTCGTTAAAGGCTTGTATGTATGACAAAAGAATTAATACAATCAATGCTTTCGAGAAGATATTTTTTTCTTTATTCACCAACGAACACATATCTTCCAATGCTTCTTTAATTTGAAATTCATTGTCGAGAGGTCTATAATTAGTGCCTGAAATACCCACTCTTCGCTTCCTGATATTTCGAGCAATACCTAAATCTTCAACCAACATACTATGAACATCTTCAACACTTTTTATGGTTAAAGGCTTAACGTAATCAGGATGTTGAATAATAAAATCCAAAGCACTTTTGTGATTCAACAACATACTGGCTTCATCTTTTGTTTTTCCCGATGCCGTTTCTTTTTCCTTCAACAAGCGCTCAGTCTCCAACAAGGAATAAGTATTACCCTCAATTTGCGACGATTTCCAACTTAAATCAATAGCCAACCGCTCCAACTCCTTTTGATACTCAGCCTTCGTCAGTTTCGATATGTTTTCTTTGTATTTATTTTGTAATGCCTTTAATTGATTGGATTCCTCATCACTAAAGAAATCGATTTTACTCAATGTCTTTTTAATCAAAGTAAAATTAAAACCCGCTTTTATTTTTCGTTCATCAATCTCTTTCTTAAAATACTCAGTTACATCGATTGGCCTTAAAATATCATACGCTTCACTAATGAAATATTTCGTACCTCTTCCTTTGCCCGATATACTAAGTAGCTTTTGAGCGCTTAACTGTTGCAGACTTCTTTTAACAGTGGCATAACTTAATTTATTTTTCAGAACTTCATGTATTTCACTTGAAGAACTGTTTGGATTTTCTTTAATAAAATCCAGAATTAAACTATTCCTATTTTGATCTTTATTTGACATGATTTAAAAATACAGCTCAAATATATTCCATTTACAGCTCAAAAACAAATAATTTTGAGCCGTAATCACCATTGATTTGAGCCGTATTTTCAGTTTTAACAAACAAGGTCTTACAGGAAAATTAATCACTTTATCCCACTCACAAACCTATCCTTCTCATACATATCTTTCAAAATACGAACTTCCGAAAATCCATTTTTCACTAGTAATTCTGCAACTTCCTTTCCTTTCTCCTCATGAATTTCAAAATACAGCTTCCCTCCTTTTTTTAAAATATGGGCAGATTTTTCAGTGATGGATTTGTAAAATTTCAGCGCATCTTCATCAGGAACAAATAGCGCGAGATGTGGTTCGTGATTCAAAACATTGGGCGACATTTGTAGTTTGTCGCTTTCTAAGACATAAGGCGGATTAGAAATAATGATGTCACAGTTCAAGGTTAAATGTTCAAAGTTCAATGTTGCTAAAACATCTTCCTTCAAAAATTTCACTTCCAATTTATTTTTCTCCGCATTTATTTTTGCTACTTCCAACGCTGCTTCCGAAACATCAATGGCATTTACCTCAGCCTTCGGAAAAGCTTGTTTCAAGGCCAAAGCAATGCATCCACTACCAGTGCAGAAATCAATTATTTTTAGTGGATTTTTATTTTCACGAACAACGACACTCACCAGTTCTTCTGTTTCGGGACGGGGAATCAAAACATTTTTGTTTACCTCTAAAACGAGATCCATAAAAAATGATTTGCCGGTAATGTGCTGAACAGGAATTTGTTTTTTTAAATCTTTGCAGGCATAAATGATTTGCAATAGCTCCGATTCACTCAATCTTTTATCAGAATTTAAAACTCTTTCTGTTTTTGAAACTCCCAATAAATCTTCAAATAAAATATCGGCGAGCGAAGTGATTTCACGCTCATTGAAAATATCTTTTAAAGTATCATGAAGATATTTTTCGGTGGCTTTTATAGTATTGTCGGCTATTTTCATTTTGTACATTTTGAATAAACAGGACGAACCGTATAGCCTTGTGCTTTTAGTAAAACTATGAGTCCGGTGGCGCCAGGTAAATGTCCGGCACCAACAGCCACAAAAACACTTCCCTCTTTCATTTTTTCGTTAAGCTTTTCCACCATCAACACATTTCTTTTGTCGAGTAATTCCTCCTGCCACGCTTCATCAAACGAAGAATTATAGGAATTGGTAATGCAGTACAAAGCTTCAATGTCCTGATGTTGATACAAAGCAATCATGCTATCGGTAAGTTGTTTGTACATCGCCATACTATCCACTACGGCGAGCAATTCCTCTTTTTGTTTTTCGATGGAAATTTTTTCAAGCACTGCGTATTGTGATTCTATGCTTTCCAGCGAGTATAACATTTTTCCTTTTTTCTCGGCTTGTTTTTGCAAGTACAAATCCATTGGATATTTTTCGTCCTTTTCGGTTTGAGAGCTCATCAATTCCGCAGCAATCAAAACTGGCAAAACTTTATCCATAACAAGAAGCATTGTTGGATCTAAATTTTTCGCTACAGTTTTTTTCACCTTTTTATATTCTTGTTTTGTTAGCAGATTTTTCAATGACTGACTATCATTTTTGATCATGATTTTATCCAGCACTGCTTTGGGATCATTGAAATCCATCACAATTTCCAAAGCGAGCACATCGCTATTTTCAAAAGCAATAGTTACCGAATCAGGAAAACAAAACACACGCTTGTCGCGCAAATGAATGGTTCCAAAAAGATAGGATGGTTTTTGCAAACCCTTTCCCGACACCTCCCACAACAATGTATTGTTTTGCGCGTGCAGTGAAGAAAAAACAAAAAATAAAATAAAAATGAAACAGAAACGCATGCGAAAAATTTAATGCTAAAATAACAACTATGCGTGAGCAATTATTATGCAGAGAAAATAATAGTCATTTTAAATTCTTATTTTAGAAGAACCTAAACCTAAAAACTTAACAATATGAAGTACTCATTGCTTACCTTATTCGCTTTGTCATTGATTGTTAGTTCATGCTCAGGCTCGCATGAAGTATGTCCGGCTTATACTAAAGCTGAAGTGAAAAAAGAAGTGAAAGGGTAATTTTTTCATGAAATAGAATAGATCCTGAAACAAGTTCAGGATGACATTAGTGAACCACTCTTCAAAACACAATGGGCCGCATTTGTCATCCTGAACTTGTTTCAGGATCTATTATTTTAAGAAAGTTTTCTACTTTCTAGTAAATCACCGTCACATGCCCTATTCTATCTCTATCCTGATTATTTCCATTAGGTAGATTTACGGCATAATGCACTTTCCATACATACACATCTTGCTCCACTTTTTTACCTCGATAATTTCCATCCCAATGTGCTTTATAGTCGTTGCTTTTGTAAATCAATTCACCCCAACGATTGAAAATCAATAGTTCAAAATCTTCCAGGTATTGTCCGGCAACAAAGAATGTTTCATTGTTTCCATCACCATTTGGAGTGAAAGCATTTGGAAGATTAAAAACAGCTGGACAATAATCAATCACCTCTATCTGATCGGTCACCGAACAATTGTCGGCACTTATAGTTACGCTATAAACTGCTTCCTTTCTTGCGATGATACTCGGCGTACTTTCACCTGTACTCCACAAGTAAGTGTATGTGATATTGTCCATACTTGCAGCGGAGATCACCACACTTTCTTCAGCGAAACAATAGTTAGGCAACACTGCATTTAAAGTATCGTTTAACACACTTTGCGGCAAAGTAATTTCATGAACATATACAGAATCCTTGTCTTTACACATCGCATTACTTACTGTTACATAATACAATCCTTCACCGCTGGCAGAAATGGTTTGCGTTGTTTCGTTAGTATTCCATGAATATTTTAATCCTGCATTTCCAGCATCTAAATCCAAGGAATTCCCAGCACAAATCACAGCAGTATCTGTTGGCCATAAATCCACCACTGGCACGGTTCTGAAATTTGCAACTACAACATCAGTGTTGCTGCATGTGTAGGCATCGGTGACAGTTAAAGTATAGGTATCATTTTGCGAAATCGCCAAAGTTGCTGATGTTCCTAATGATGTATTTCCTGTGCTTAATTTTGTCCATTTGTAAGTCACGCCACTTTGCGACCAGCTGTTTAATAAAGTAATATTTACTCCAGCACAGGTATCAATATCATCGCCCAAATTCACCGCAATTATGGGTCGAGCACTTACAATCACCGAATCCTTGTCTGCACATCCATTGGCATCGGTCACTGTTACCACATATTTGTTTGCGCCTTTATTGTTGATCACTTTTGTTTGTTCCGAACTCGACCAAACATACTTAGCAAAAGCTCCACCTGCATCAATAGAAGTAGTTGCTCCCGGACAAATAAAAATGCTATCGGCACCCAAATCCACATCGGCCAAAGGATGCATAAATAAATTCATAGAATCACTTCCCGAACAGCTACCATTATAAGTCACTACTAAGCCGTAAACACCTGCTGTTTTCACTGTTTTGGTTGGAGTAACATCACCGGTGTTCCAGGCAAAAGTATAACCTGCGCCTGAGTATCCCGGATTTAAAACAATGCTGTCGCCCACACAAATTGTTTTATCAGATAGTGAAAAAACCAACTTGCTATTTTCTTTCACATACACGCTATCGTTGGCATAGCAACCCAACGCATCAGTAATTTTTAAAGTGTACCATCCTTCTGTATTTGCTGCAAAAGTTGTTGCAGTTCCGCTTGCTTTATTCGACCATAAGTAGGTGAAAGCTCCTGCTGGAACAACTGGTGTGATGGTGACTGATCCACCCGGACAAATAAACAAAGTATCAGAACTACCTAAGCTGAAAGTCACTTGCGGATTGATGTGCACATTGATCGCATCAGTTGCAGAACATGAACTCGCATCGGTCACAGTTAAGTTATAAGTGCCGCCAGCATTGGCCACTATCGTTTGTCCCGATCCTGTTTTTGCGCCCGTCCATGAATATGTTGAAAATCCTGTTCCGCCATTCAAAGTCACACTTGATCCAAAACAAATGGTGGTATCTGCCGGACCGATATTTACCGACAATTGTCCTTGTTTCGTCACCGCACTATCCCGATCCTTGCAACCGTTGGCATCCGTTACTTCAATCCACACCGGAGAAACCGTTGCAGCATTTACCGTAATGGAATTTGTAGTTCCGCTCGTCGACCATAAGTAAGACGCAAATCCCGCAGGAACAGAAACAGGTGTGCTTCCACCCGGACAAAATTTAATGGTATCGCCAATGCTCACCGTTGGTGGTGTTTCGTTAATGATGGTGACTTGCTTTGTTTGCTTACATCCCTTCGCATCTGTCACTTCTAAAGTATATGCTCCGATAACACTTAATGGAACCACGTAGGTATTTCCTGGAGCGTTTAAAGTCACCGAAGTAATACCCATTATTGCTTTGATGGAGTATGGCGCTGTACCTGTTAACGTTAATGTGAGTGACGCAGTGCCTCCCGGACAAATACTTGTATCGCCTGCAATGGCAATGGTTGGCAAAGGATTCACCACTACTGTTGCCGTGGCTACTACACCAATGTTGCTACAAGTTGCATCCCACACCGAATCAATTTTATATGCTCCGGCAGTTTTCACATAGAAGGTATAAGGAATAGTTGTAATTCCCGATCTGTAAGTTTTTACTGTGCCGTCATTCAATTTTATTTTCCATGGAGAAGTACCAGTTAACGCAACACTGAGCTGAGTGCTATCACCAGCGCAAATAGTGGCCCCACCACTAATTGTTGCGGTTGGTTTTGTGCAAGCTGTATTGCAAATGGTAATGGTATCCAAGATCGGAGTTCCGCAAGTATTTGGCGTCATTGTTTTGATGATATATTGTCCGGGAAGTCCCGGAGACGCTATTGTTTTTGTTGTTTGTCCGCCTGAGAAATTCACCGTAACCGGCGCTCCTCCATCTTTTGTATAAGTAATGGCGACTGCATTCGGACCGGTATTTTTTAAAATCAAATCGCCTGTAGCACACTTCGCAGCACCCACACCGGTGACATTACTTTTGTCCCAGGTCACTACATTTCCATTTTTACTTTGCACTGTTATGCTGCTGAATAAACAATTTGGATCACCAATTTCATCATTATCTTCAAAATAAGTAACCTCATATTTTCCAGGCTGTGTAATTGGAACATTGTAAGGAGAATAGTCCACATTAGAAAACGTATTCAATGAACCATCAGGATATTTCAAAGTGAATTTAAAATTTTTATCTCCCGACAACCACACTTGCAAAGTACCGGTGGTACCTGGACAAATAGTATCATTGGTTCTTAATGAAACACCCAAAGCATTAGTTCCACATGTTTTTGAACCTGCAAATTGAGTAGCAATGTATTTGGATGGATCATGTCCACCAAGCTGAAAAACTATTTCATCGATCACAGTTCCCATATCTTCAAAATTCACATCAGCTCCACCGTTTATTCCATCAAAAACTGCCTTAATTGCATTTTCAACAGCAGCAGTTTTTACTTTAGGATATAAGATTTTTATCCTATCTAAATAATATAAAACATCTGTCCATTTTATAGGCGCATTATAACAACCATGATATTTTATAGTGTTATCCGATTTAGTAACAGGATATAAATTGCCATTTCCTCCATCTAATAAACTAGTGAAATTACCTACTTTCTGACTGCTTCCTCCTGCATTAATACTGCTCCAGGTACCACCTGTGCTAATAACAGTGTTCATATTAGTGGCATTCACAGCAGCATTGTAATTGCCTTTAATGTCGTTTAATAATGCTAACCCGGCATTTGGACCATCATGGTAAGCATGATAAAAAATCTTTTCCACAGCGTATGAATCTTTGGAATCTTTCCATGTTTTAGGAATATTGAAACAATAAATTTGATCCCAATACCTCATATCCTGATAGTGATAATATGCAACTGCAATGGCCCCTGTTTCCCAATTTCCATTATCAACAACATTGCTATATGTAGCTGTTCCATATTGATTGGTTTGTGCAAATAAGTCGGGTTGATTGTCAGATATTTGAGTATATCCAATATTCAAAACCTGAAAGCAATTGGGTGATCTCACTTCTGTTCCAACATGGAGCGGAGGCATTGAATTCAATCCGTAATTACTTATTGTATTTGGTATTATAGCGCCATCACAAGTCATGCGGGATTCATTTAATGCAGTGGCCAACCAAAAATTAGGAGACACCATGTCCAATCCCGACAAGTTGGTAAATAAACGATGGCCAACCATTACTGCTATTGCCCAACTAGGACGATTTTTAGGAATCATTGCATCATAAATTCCTTCACCAAACCATACTTCTGATGCACCTTCACCTAAACATAATTTCGTGGGAGACTTAATAAAGCAATCGCGTTTAAATTCAAATGTTGCATCAAACAATTCATAGTTCTGAGTAGTATTGCAATTACTCACCGCAACAGTATATGTAATACCATTTTGCGTAAATGTTCCACTGGTTGGAAACTGCAAAACACCCGAAAACTTACCTCCTGTAAATGCTTTGGTGTAGGTTGCACCCACCGGTAATTTTGAATCCCAGGAATACACCCCGTCAATTCCAAATTTCCAATCGATACCCGACTGTGTGTATCTGGCAAAAGGATAAGGCAACAACACCAAACTAGGCCAATTCATATCAAAGGAACCTGCCACAAAATCTAAAACTACTCCAGTATTATTTTGAATAGTGAAAGTTGCCGACCAATCTTTACTGGCCTGGATTTTTGATACCGGACAAAAAGATAGAGTAATGTCCGCTGCAAATATTTGAAAGGATGATAAAGTTAAAAGAGAGAATACACTCCATACTCTTAACTTCTTTAAAAAGAAATTTTTTGCCCCCATTGTAGTAGTAAAATATAATTCAAAAATAGTAGTCGTCGCATCAACTGTAAAGAGATCCTTAAAACTAAGGAAGATCTGCTAAAACAGCAAGTAGTGATTGTAAAACAATATGGAAGAGCAATAGTTACAGCACTCAATTAAAAAATTGCCGCTACATCACGTATCCCTTGTTTTTACAATAAATCATTCGCATTAAAATTCAAAAACAGTAGTCAGTAGTAGTTCGTAGTTGCATCTCGGGATGCCTCACTTGCAGCACAATTTAAGAAAGTAATAGTAATAGTCCAAAAAAAACTTCGTCGAGAATTACATTCTGATGACAATTTTAGACTCATATTCGCCAACTCTTTATTAATATTGTTAGGAATTGAAAACTGAAGCTATGCTTATCCGACCGAGACGAAGAAGATCATCTGCCCCAATGCGTGAAATGGTAAAAGAAACCAGCTTGGAACTTTCTAACCTGATATACCCGCTTTTCCTTGTAGATGGCACTAATGTGAAAACGGAAATTGCCTCTTTGCCGGGGAATTACCGCTTTTCTATTGAACATTTATTAAGAGAAATCGACTCCTGTGTCAAATTGGGATTGCACTCCTTCATCCTCTTCCCAAGTGTTGAAGACAAGCACAAAGACAAAACAGCTACCTATAGTTATAGCTCCAAAAACTTTTATTTAAAGGCGATCAGAGAAATAAAAAAACGCTTTCCGCAAATTATCCTGATCAGTGACGTAGCGATGGATCCATACAGTTCCGACGGTCACGACGGATTGGTAAAAGACGATAAAATAGTGAACGACGAAACGCTTCCCATCCTCGCCAACATGGCTTTGGCGCAGGCAGAAGCAGGAATCGACATCATTGGCCCATCCGACATGATGGATGGCAGAGTTGGATTTTTAAGAGAAGCCTTGGATGGCAATGGTTTTTCCGACATCAGTATCATGTCGTATACCGCCAAATACGCCAGCGCTTTCTACGGTCCCTTCCGCGATGCTTTGAACTCGGCTCCTAAAAAAGGCGATAAAAAAAGCTATCAAATGGATCCTCGAAACATCAATGAAGCTATGCTGGAGGCTGAACTGGATTACAGCGAAGGCGCCGATTTTTTAATGGTGAAACCTGCCTTGCATTATTTAGATGTGGTGAAAACATTGAAAGAAAATTTTGATATCCCTATAGCGGCATATCACGTGAGTGGCGAATGTGCAATGTTAACAGCAGCTTGCAAAAATGGCTGGCTCGATTTTAATAAAGCCATGCCCGAAACGTTGTACAGCATGAGAAGAGCTGGCGCTGATGTGATACTGACTTACTTCGCTAAAGATTACGCGAAGCTGATCAAGGCCTAATTGGTGCGGTTTTTGAATACTTTTTAAAATGCGAATACTTTTAATCTTCTTGTTTTTCCCCCTGTGGCTATTTTCTCAAACAGCGGCAGATAGTGGATATTTCAATGATCAGTATTTGCGTTACGACAATCATGTTTACAAAAGCAACATTTGCACACCGCTTCTTCATCCTAAATCCTTTCAGCTCTCGTCCCCTCTTCTGGCCCTCAATTCTGGCGCACAACTTTTGTTGAGTTTTGATGATTTGAGTCCGAACATCAACAACTACACCTACACTATTATTCATTGTACTTACGACTGGAAACCAACCACCAACCTCTTCACTACCGACTATATTAAAGGCTACACAGAAGAAAATATTTCGGGCTACGAATACTCCTTCAATACCTTTCAAAAATACATCCATTACTCCGTCGCTTTCCCACACGAAAATTTTCAGCTCACTAAATCGGGAAATTACATTGTAAAGGTTTATCAGGATTACAATCCCGACAATGTTGTACTAACCATGCGATTTATGGTGGCAGATGAACAATTTGAAATTCAACCAACATTGCGACCTTCCAGCGTTCCCGGAGATCAATACTACAAACACGAATTGGATTTTAACCTCATCACTTCTGGAGTAGATATCACCGATCCCTTCTCGGAACTCAAAATTGTTATGCTGCAAAATTACAACTGGAGTCAATCTATCAGTGGTTTAAAACCGCGCTTCATCAGTGCCGAATCACTCAACTACAATTACGACGGCGAAAATAATTTTCCGGCAGGCAATGAATGGCGATATTTTGATATTCGCTCGCTGCGTTTCCAATCCGAAAGAATTTTGGCCTACGAACAAAACGATCTAATTTATCACACTTTGTTAAAACCCGACGATAAACGTAATTTCAAACAGTACCGCTTTTACGGCGACATTAATGGCGAGCGCAGTATTGAAGTCCAGGAAGGCAATCGCGCCGAAATTGAAGCCGATTACTCCTTTGTTCATTTTAAACTCAATGCCGACCAGCCCCTCACCAACGGAAATGTGTATGTTTTCGGACAATTGACCAACTGGGAGTTTTTGCCCGAAGCAAAAATGAAATACAACAGCGAAGCTCGCGCTTACGAATCTACCTTACTTTTAAAACAAGGCTACTACAACTATAAATACGTGGTGCTTCGCGACAAAGAGCCTAAACCCGACGAGGGTTTTTACGAAGGCAATTTCTATCAAACTGAAAACGTTTACCAAATATTAGTATATTACAAAAGTGTTGTTGGAGATTATTATCAGTTACTTGGAACCTCTTTGGTAAAAAGTGCGTTAAGATGACAGTAGTATGGAAAAACTAATTACAGAAAATATAGAAGTTACAGTGGAATCGCTTTTTCAAGAAAAGCATTCCATGCCCCGCGAAGGCGTTTTTGTATTCGCTTACAAAATCACAATTCGCAACCTGGGAGAATTCCGCGTTCAACTTATTTCTCGCTCTTGGTACATCATCGACTCTGTTGGTGAACAGCTGGAGGTAGAAGGCGAAGGTGTAGTTGGACAACAACCTGTTTTCAATCCGGGTGACGTGTATCGCTACGAATCGGGAACCGATTTAAAAACAGGAATTGGTACCATGGAAGGTCATTACACTTTTTTAAATATGGACACCGGCGAAGAATTTGATGTGTACATTCCTAAATTTGAACTACTGGCTAAATTTGTTTTAAATTAAATACATGAACACCTCCTTTCACTTTCCGATACCAGAAAACGAAATAACCCATTCCTTCGCTCCCGGCACCAAAGAAAGAAAATTACTGCAAGAGGAATTATTGCAATTAAGAAGTCAGCACATTGATATTCCGCTATACATTGGAGGAAAAGAAATTTTCACCAAGCATAAAGTAGATATTTTTCCGCCCCACGATTTACAATTAAAAATTGGAACGTACAGCGTTGGAACAAAAGAACATGTTCAACTAGCCATTGACGCTGCGCTCGCTGCAAAAGCAAAATGGAGCGCAACTCCGTGGCAGGAAAGAGCACAAATATTTTTAAAAGCTGCCGATTTGGTTTCACAAAAATGGCGCTATAAAATTTTGGCAAGTACCATGCTCGGACAATCGAAAAATGCCTATCAGGCCGAAATTGATGCCGCATGCGAACTCGCCGATTTTCTCCGTTTCAACGTTTATTTCATGGAGAAAATTTACAACGACCAACCTTCTTCTACCACTGAAATCAGCAACAAAGTAGAATACCGTCCGCTAGAAGGATTTGTATTTGCCCTCACTCCATTTAACTTCACTGCCATCGCCGGAAATTTATTTGCCGCTCCGGCACTCATGGGAAATACTGTGGTTTGGAAACCCAACGAAGCGCAAGCCTACTCGGCATATTTTCTGATGGGAATTTTTAAAGAAGCTGGCTTGCCCGATGGCGTAATAAATATGGTGATTGCCGACGGTCCAGAAGTTGGTGAAGTAATTTTTAATGACCGCGATTTTGCCGGATTGCATTTCACAGGTTCAACCAAAGTATTCAAACAACTTTGGAAAACCATTGGCAACAACATTGACAAATACAAAACCTACCCGCGCATAGTGGGCGAAACTGGCGGAAAAGATTTTGTGATGGCGCATCCTTCTGCAGATGTGCAAATAGTAACTACAGCATTGTCGCGTGGTGCTTTTGAATACCAAGGTCAAAAATGTTCTGCAGCTTCCCGTGCCTATATCCCTCAATCTTTATGGCCAGCAGTGAAAGAAGGATTAATAAAAGATGTTGCTTCTTTTAAAATAGGACCCACTGAAGATTTTGAAAATTTTGTCAACGCAGTCATCGATAAAAAAGCTTACGACAGGATTGTTACATATATTGAATACATCAAATCATCTCCCGATATTGAAATATTAATTGGTGGTGGTTACAATTGCACCAAAGGATATTTCATTGAACCTACAGTGGTTTTAACCACCAATCCGAAATACAAAACAATGCGTGAAGAAATCTTTGGACCGGTACTCACCATATATGTATACGACGATCATCTATATGAAGACACTTTAAAACTCATTGATGAAACCAGCGAATACGCACTTACCGGCGCCATTATATCTGAAGACCGATTTGCTATTTTACAAGCACTAAAAATACTGGAACACGCTGCGGGAAATATTTACATCAACGACAAACCAACAGGTGCTGTGGTGAACCAACAACCTTTTGGCGGCGCGCGCAGCTCAGGCACTAACGACAAAGCTGGTTCTTTCATCAACCTCCTGCGTTGGACGAGTGCACGCACAATCAAAGAAAATTTAAATCCTCCGAAGGATTATCGATATCCGTTTATGGAGAAGGGATAAATTTTCTTTGTTAAAACAAATCCCTCTTGTTCTCGCAAAGAATCCTTCGCACTCTCCCTTTTTCAAAGGGAGAAGTAAGTTAGCTGGCATTTCCTGAAACACATAATTTGAAAATGGATGAGTATGGGCTTCTCCCTTTGAAAAAGATTTGATATTAAGAGGAGGAAGGGACTTCCGGTCTTTGTGCGATGGAATTGTGTGACGGCAAGAGGGATTTCATCCCAATCGTTTTTCCAACTCTATCTCAATTGTCCTCAATACATTTTGTCTATCATTCATTACCTCGTCATCATGAAATCTCAAAACTTTATATCCCATATTTTCTAATTCCGCTTGTCTGATCATATCCAAATTATATTGTTCTTCGCTATGATGCGTAATTCCATCCAATTCAATAATCAACTTTGCTTTAGCACAATAAAAATCAGCGATATAATTACCAATGGGTCTTTGACGATTGAATTGCACATTCAAAATTTGTTTTTGTTTTAACTCATTCCACAATAAAATTTCTGAATAAGTAGAAGCATTCCTCAAATTCTTCGCATAGCGATTGAGGTAGTTTTTATAATGGACTTTCACTGAGTAAAATGTTTAGTTTGGCGGGATAAAGATAAAAAAAATCCCTCTTGCCATCACACATTAATGCCTCCGCGCTCTCCCTTTTTTCAAAGGGAGAAGTGCTACCTCATCCATTCAATATAGTCTTCTACAAAACAATCTTCAGGAAATGCCAGCTAACTTACTTCCTCCTTTGGAAAAGGAGGAGTGCGTTGAATGTGCGAGGGGAAGGAGGATTTCGTGAATAGACCTAGAAGCTTTCAGCTTCTTTCCCCCAAGGGGAACATAAAGCAACAAGTTTTTTCTTGCAGAAAAAGGAAGTTGAAAACTTCCAAGTAGATGCGCTATTTCGCAAAGTTCGCTGCGCTAAACTTTGCGAGGCGGAGTGTTTCTGATATTCTTCAACCGAATAGTAATAAATCATCTTTCCAGTTGATCGTTTTCTTTTCCCTATCCAATATCCAGCCCATCCACATTTACAGGAATATTGTTTATCTATCTCACACAAAAAAGATTCACCTAAATTCAAAATGCGATTACATGAAGGGCAAAACCCTTCCGTAATTTCGAATTTCTTTTTTTTAGTTTTTTGCATTTTTAGATTACTGAGCGACAGTTTCTTTTCTGGAAAACCTCTTCTCCACCACCTTCCACACAAACACCACAATAAACTGCATCCCCAACACACTTGCAATAGCAGCAGAAGTCGCGCCATCAATCGCTGTTGCAAAATAATAACCAATGATAGATCCTGTAATGCCAAAAAGCACCGACAAGAATATCATCTGCTTTAATTTATCAGTGAGCAAATATGCCGTTGCAGGCGGAGTGATTAAAAATGCTACCACTAAAATAGCACCCACCGAACCGAAAGATAAAACCGTTGAAAGTGAAACCGCTGCCATTAAAATATAATGCCACGACATTACCGAAATACCAATTGTTGCAGCATAAGCAGCATCGAAAGTGGTAAGAAACAATCCGCGATAACCTATAATCACCAATGCAATAACACACAACAACATCACCGATAATCGAATGACTGTATAAGGAATAATTAATCCCGAAAGATGAACTCCGTCTTCAATTGCCACGTGATCCAGCTCTCCATACAACACACAATCCTGATCGATATCCACATCGCGCGCATAAACAGTGACCAAAATAATTCCTAGCGCAAAGAGTGAAGTAAACACAACACCTATTGTAGCATCATGTTGCATCCCTCCTTTTTTATTGAAGAACTCAATGAGGAAAGTGGTGATGATTCCAAACACTGCAGCACCTACCAACAAATACCACGAGCCCAATTTTCCGCCCATCATAAACGCAATCACAATTCCTGGTAAAACAGAATGTGAAATAGCATCACCCACCATTGCCATTTTCCTCAGGATTAAAAAGCAACCGATGATGCTGCTGGTAACAGCAACCAAACAAGCGGTAATTATGATGATTAAATCCATACTATTTTGAATAAGGAATTTTTTTGTTGTGTTGATCCTCTTCCGGATAATCCAATAATTTCTCCAGTTGCAATTCCAGTTCAGGTGTAATGATGTGCTCAATGGTTTCAGCATCATCGTGCACATGATCGTCGGCAACACGCAAATATTTTTTTAGGTAGAGCTCCCACAAACGATGGATTCTTACAATTCTTTCGCCCGCAGCTTTTCCTCTTTTTGACAAAACATAAGTGTCGTTGATGTGCACAATGGTGTTCTCGGCACTCAGCCATTTCAATCCATTGAGCAATCTGCCTCTTTCAAATTTTCGCAAGTTCATTAAATCTTCAACGGTTCTCTTTTTATAGAAATCACCTTCTTTTTCTCCCAAATGATAAAAGGCTTTAAGAATATTGTCTTCCATAATTTTGTATGAGTTTTGTTTTTGACGAAACCACTTCGCAACAATTCCTTTGCGAGGCGCAAAAATCATGGACGCAATGGCAATCAATGAAAACACAATAACAATCCACGGTCCGGTGGGCATGTTGTCATAAGTATAAGAAATAAAAGCACCTGCTATTCCTGAAAACGCACCAATTACTGCAGCAATCAACAACATCATTCTAAGATTGTCGGTCCAGTAACGCGCCGTTGCAGCAGGCGTAATCAGCATCGCTGCCATCAGCACCACTCCTACTGTTTGTATACCAATGGCCACTGCCATCACGGTTAATATTGATAAAACAAATTCATAAAATTTAATGTTCAAGCCTATCGTTTTGGCGAAATTCATATCAAAAGAAATCAGCACGAACTGCTTGTAAAAAAGTGCCACTCCCGAAATCACCAGCAAGGCCATTCCGCCAAAAGTGAGCATATCCGACTCTACCATCGTTGCTGCTTTACCGAATAAAAAATCGGATAAACCCGACTGGTTCGGATTGCCTGAATTTTGAATTATGGTGAGCAGCAAAATCCCAACAGCAAAGAATACCGAGAGATTTAATCCAATGGCTGTATCCGCTTTTATTTTAGAATAACGCGTAATGATGTCAATGAAATATATCGACAACCAACCAGTGAGCATCGCTCCACCTAACAAGAACAAAGGATCCTTGGTTCCCGATATCATGAAGCCAATACACACTCCCGGCAAAACCGAATGTGAAATAGAATCCACTATCAATGCTCGTTTGCGCAACAAGGCGAAACAACCAATCACCGATGAAGCAACACTCAATAGTATTGTCCCCAACACCACGTAGCGGACGTTGGCTTCTTTCAGTGAAAGAAAATCAATGATATTTTGGATATCAACCATTATTGCTCGCGAATTGGGAACTGAGTTTCTTTAATGATTTCTCCCACTTTGGTCAACACTGTTAATTTTCCGCCATAAGTTTCGCGGAGCATTTCGGGAGTGAAAATTTGGTTGGTTGGACCTGATGCCACCAAACGGGTATTGATCAAAAGTATCCAGTTGAAATAATCGGCTGCAGATTGTAAATCGTGATGCACTACCAATATTGTTTTGCCTTCTTGTTTCATGGATAAAAACAATTCAATGATGGCTTTTTCTGTAGATGCGTCAACACCAGCGAAAGGTTCGTCCATCAAATACAAATCGGCTTTTTGAGCGAGAGCACGCGCCAAAAAAGCACGTTGTTGTTGTCCGCCTGAAAGCTGTGAAATTTGTCGTTTTGCATAATCCAGCATGTTCACCCTTTTGAGGCAATCAGCTGCAATTTCTTTGTCTTCTTCGGTAAATCGTTTGAAAATATTTTTAGGATTGTATCGTCCCATCAACGCCACATCCATCACACTGGCTGGAAAGTCCCAATCCACCGATTCTCTTTGAGGAACATACGATATTTTGTGGCGCACCTTATCCAAATCGTCGTTGAACAATTTGATGTATCCGCTGCTGTTCGGCACCAGATTCATGAGCGATTTCAACAGGGTTGATTTCCCAGCGCCATTCGGTCCGATGATGCCTATCATTTGTCCGGCGGGCAAGGTAAAATCAACATTCCACAACACAGGTTTGTTGTTGTAACTCACCGTTAAATCGTGGACTTCTATAATAGGATTTTCTGCGTGGATGATCATAATAGATTATTTTAAGCCACCAACGATGGTGTTCACATTATGGCGAATCATTCCAATATAAGTTCCTTCATCAGTGCCAGCTGCACCCATCGCGTCGGAATACAAAGTACCACCGAGTTTTAGATCGTGTCCTTTTTCTTTACAACCGTCAACTACTGCATTGATGAACCTTGCAGAAACGGAAGACTCCATAAAAATGGATCTCACTTTTGATTGCGAAATATGATTCACCAAATCTGTAACACCTTTGATGCTTGGTTCGGAAACCGTTGATATTCCTTGTAAACCTTCCACCTTCATTCCGTAAGCTCTGCCAAAATAACTGAAGGCATCGTGCGCGGTAACTAATATCCTGGTAGAATCTGGAATCTTTTTGATTTCTTCTGTCACCCAGCCATTGAACTCTTCCAGATGTTTCAGATATTTCTCCGTATTCTTTTGAAAGTGCTCCTTGTATTCGGGATATTTTTCCTGCAATTTAGCACTGATGTGTTTCACCACATAAACCCACAGTTTCACATCAAACCAGATGTGTGGATCATGGGTTCCTGAAAACTGAGAGGTGCTGATGAGCATGTTCTCCGGAATCCCGTCGGCTACAGCAAATACCGATTTTGATTGCGCCAAACTCTCCAGCGATTCAGCCATTTTTCCTTCCAAATGCACGCCATTGTAAAATACAACATCGGCCTCCAAAAGCTTTTTGGTATCACTCTGCTTTGCTTTATATAAATGTGGATCAACACCAGGGCCCATCAATGCTTCCACCTCAAAAAGGGTATCAGCAATGTTTTTAACCGCATCGGCAATCATACCGGTGGTGGTGACAATATAGACTTTGGAAGAGTGCTGCTTGCTGTTCCCTCCGCATGAAACCAAAAAAGCAAGTACTCCTAGAAGTATGCTATTTCTTAGGTTTTTCATGGGTGACACTAATGTTTTTACATAATAAGCTCGACAACATTATTTCGCTTTTGCCATTGATTTTTACTAAAACCGACTCATCAAAGGCAAACTTATTCAACACTTCTATCTTAGAACCCAACAGTAATTTAATGTTCTCCAGATATTGCAAAAACTCTTTGGAGTGTTCACGAACACCCACTAAAATAGCCACATCCCCAACGTTTAAGTCTCGTAGGGCGACATCTTTAATTTTTTGAAATTTCCCGTTTTTGTCGGGAATTGGATCCCCATGCGGATCAAACTTAGGGAAGCCTAAATATTTATCTAATCTGTCGATCAAATTTACAGACACAATATGCTCCAATTGCTCGGCAATTTCATGAATTTCATCCCAGGTAAAATCAAGCTTTTCCGCTAGAAACACCTCCCACAAGCGGTGTTTGCGTATTACTTTGATGGCTACTTCCTCACCAATGGGCTGTAAAGTCACCCCTTGGTATTTCACGTAATTGATATAGCCTTTTTCTGATAGTTTTTTTAGCATGTCGGTCACCGATGATGCCTTGGTTTCCAGCACCTCTGCAATCGCTGAAGTGAGCACCCCGTCAGGAAACTGAGGAGTTAGCTTATAAATTGCTTTTAAATAATCTTCTTCCGTTGATGAGTTCATATTGGTCACTTTCCATCAAAAATAACAATATATTAGATCAATTCAAAGAAATGTTTAGACTAGTCTAAATACTTGAATTTCAAGCATCTTTTATCCAATTTCGGAATTTCATACATATATATAGTAGGGACAAAAAAAATCCACACAGAACTAACTTGAAGAAACTTTAAAAGGTACGAATGAAGATGCCGCGAAATTCGGTAATCCTGATACTAGTCAGGCACGCCCTGTGCTCGCATGAGCATTACTCCAAAGGAATTAAATGTAAGTTTCTCGAGCACGTCTGTGTGGACACTCTTAAATATCTTATGGTCAAAGAACCGTATTTTAAATTTAGTGCTTTTATATCATAGTAAGAAGGAAAAGCAAAAAATTAAAAAATTCTGTTTTACTCTGTTAAAGACTTGTTAATTGCGAAAAAGCCAGTAACGTTTTAACTTCGTGAATTGTTTTTATAGTGGCATCAGTTTTGTTTACTTTTACCGAGCTCATTTTTAATACATATATATATGAAGAAGTTTGCCGTACTATTTAGCTCACTTTTATTATCTCTCACCCTTTCGGCTCAAAATGAAAAAGGTGCCGAGATAAAAATTAAAATCAATCATTACAAAGACTCATTAATTTTCCTGGCCCATTATTACGGCAACCAGCAATTTATTAAAGATACTGTTCCGGTAATTAAAGGTTGGGCGACAGTAAAACAAGATACCGCTTTGGAGTATGGTATCTATATGATAGTCCCTCAAGACAAAAAAAGCTATTTCGACATCATCATTCACAACGAGCAACATTTCACTTTAACTACCGACACCGGTGATTATTCAAAACACATGAAAGTGAAGGGTTCAATAGAAAACACTTTGTTCTTTGAACACAACCGTTGGGTGGCTGTAAAAGGAAAAGAAAGAGACTCACTCATGAAATTACTAGAAGCAGCCAGAAAAGAAAACAAAACTGATGTTGCTAAAAGTATTGAAGAACAAATCACAAAAATCAATACCGAAGTAGAAACGGATCAAAAAAACTACATCAAAGAGCACCCAACACATTTGCTATCGAAAATATTTTCTTTGATGCAGGAAGTCACCATCCCTGAAAATCTTCCAAACGATACCGTAAAATATCAATACTATAAAAATCATTTTTGGGACAATGTTGATTTCTCTGAAGGCGGACTTATTCGCACTCCACTCTTCCATCCTAAACTGATGCGCTATTTGGACAAAGTAATTCCTCAGGATTTTGATTCGTTGATTGTGGCATCTGATTTTTTAGTAGAGAAGGCAAAAGCAAATCCCGAAATGTTTAAATACGTTTTACACACCATCACCAGCAAATATGAAAGATCACAAATCATGTGTTTTGATGCTGTGTTCGTTCACCTCGTAAATAAGTACTACAGCAAAGAAGCTTGTCCGTGGGTAAATGAAACTACATTAGTAAAAATGAAAACACGCGCTAAAAGTTTGCAGTATGTTGGATGCGGACAAGTGGCGCGCGATTTAAAACTGGTTGGTCTCGACAATAAAATTCATCAGCTCAGCAAAGTGAAATCACCTTACACAGTGGTTTGGTTTTGGGATTCGGATTGCGGTCATTGCAAAGCACAAACTCCTAAACTAAAACAAATATCAGATTTAGCTCCTTTTAAAGACAGCATCGTAGTATACGCCATCAACATAGAAAATGAAACTGCGGGCTATAAAAAATTCGTGAAAGAAACCGGATTGGAAAAATGGATTAATGTCATCGATACCACTTTTGAATCCCGATTCAGAGATTACTATGATATTTACTCCACACCAGTAATGTACCTTTTAGATAAAGACAAAAAGATCATTGCAAAAAGATTGGATCCCGAAGGATTGTACGATTTCCTCATTCGTATTTGGGATTTAAAAATTCCACAGGAAGAAAGATTATTTAAGGAAAGTGACAATAATAAAGAGCACGGCAAGGAGGAAGAAGAACATTAATTCAAAACATAACAACATAAGCACAAAAAAAAGAGACATCTGGGGATGTCTCTTTTTTTTGTTTGTTCGTTATCAGTTTACTTCACCTCTTTCTCCATATGGAAGTGGTCAAGTTTTTCCTGATGACCCGCTTGTCTGCCTCCCGATTTACAAGAGCTCAGAATCAAAGTGAAACACGATACTAAAATAAGTGATGTTGCTAAGGTTCTCATATGAGTGCTGTTTTTAAATCATTGTTAAGTTAGAAACTTTTTTTTACTATTAGCAATGCATCCTAAAAAATATTAATCTTGTTTTTCACAAAGAAAAAATCAACGAAAAATTAAGAAGTAGAGACTTAAAAGAAATAGACTCAAAAAAAATAAGCCATCATGGAACAAAAAGAAAAACTATTACAATTTCTTTCCGGATTTATTTCCGAGAACAAGAACAGTCTGTTTGAAAAAAATATTGAACACAGAACAAAATACATGACGGTGGTGTTGGAAGATATTTTTCAATCGCACAATGCGAGTGCTGTGATGCGCTCATGTGATTGTTTCGGTGTGCAAGATATTCACGTGATTGAAAATGAAAATGAATACATGATAAATCCTGATGTTGCAATGGGTTCAACAAAATGGATTACACTAAAAAAATACAACGAAGAAAAAAACAACACTGTAAATTGTTTGCGCACTTTAAAAAAAGAAGGCTACAGAATTGTAGGAACAACGCCTCATTCAAAAAGTTGTGCGCTGGAAGATTTCGATGTGACAAAAGGAAAATTCGCACTTGTTTTTGGATCGGAAGAACCCGGACTTTCAAAAATTGCAATGGAAGAATGTGACGAATTTATTAACATTCCAATGTTTGGATTTACAGAAAGTTTCAACATTTCAGTGAGCGCAGCAATATGTTTACATCACTTAAAATGGAAATTAAATTCTTCTGAAACACTATATAAATTAAGCAACGCAGAGAAAACAGAAATTTTACTTGAATGGACAAAACAAGTTTTAAAGAGACCAGAATTACTTGAAAAAGAATTTTACAAACTGAATGAAAATGAATGTTGATAAAATTGACATTGCTTACTTTATTTAATTACATTTGACTAATCAACCATTTAAATTTTAAATATTATGGCAACAAAAGCAAAAACAAAAAAAGTAGTAGCTAAGAAAAAAACTACAAAAGTAGGTGCTGCGAAAAAAGCTGTTAAAGCTGCTCCAAAAAAAGCTGCTGCTCCTAAGAAAGCTGCTGCTAAAAAAGCTGCTCCTAAGAAAGCTGCTAAGAAAGCTGCTCCTAAAAAAGCTGCTGCTAAAAAAGCTCCGGCTAAAAAAGCGGCTGCTAAGAAAAAGTAGTCTAAGCGAGCAATCGCAACTAAAAAAGGTTCATGTTTACATGAACCTTTTTTTTGTGCTTTACGTTACGCTGTGATAAAATGGAATGTGATTATTTATTCATACACAAAAAATATTTTAACTACATTTGAATCATCAACCAATAAAAAATAAATTATTAATCATGGGAAAAGGAGATAAAAAAACAGCAAAAGGAAAAAGATTCAAAGGATCAAGAGGAAATTCAAGACCAGCGAAACCTTCTAAAACAGCTGTAGCTGCTAAGAAATCTGCAAATGCTAAAAAAGACGACTCAACTAAAAAAGCTGCCGCTCCTAAAAAAGCTGCTCCTGCTAAAGTTGCTGCCGCTCCTAAAAAAGAAGCTCCTGCAAAAAAAACAGCTGCTCCTAAAAAAGAAGCTGCTGAGAAAAAAGCTCCAGCGAAAAAAGCTCCAGCTAAGAAAAAATAATCTCAGCGAGAAATCGCAGATTAAAAAAAATGACTCGTGAAAACGGGTCATTTTTTTTTGCGATAAATTGCCAGAACCATGATTCACTTGATGAAACGATCAATGGATTTTCTTGCAAACACAACTCTGTAATTTCAGATTTTCAATCATTACTGTTCGGAACTTTAAGGAAAGCTAAAATGCTTATTCAGCAAGACGTTTACTCCGCACTCACGACTTTTCAGGCGCGAAATCTATTTATGTGGTGGCTTCGCTTCATAATTTAATTGACGAAGCAAAGCTTTCCCTCGCGCGCGTCTGTGACGCGTGCGGATTTATCTTTAACAATTGTATTGTTTCTACTTCTTGGCATTTCAAATGCCTTAATAAATCCGCACGCGTCATAGACGCGCGCGAGTGGATTTCAAAGAATGGTCGCTAACTTCGTGCGAGAGCCAGAGCTAAGAGGCGAGCGAGCGAGGGTTTTTCGTGCGACCGCAGCATCTCTTAGCTCTTGATTTTTTGTTACTTTTTCATCAAGGAAAAAGTAAAGAGATTTGCTTCTTTTAAAAGAAGAAAGTAACTATATACACCCATTCAAAGTATACCACTCATGGAATACACAGAACTAATAGGATACACAGCAATGATCTGTGTGGGGATATCTTTGTCCTTCAAAAAAATAAAAAATCTTCGAGCTTGGAATTTAGCGGGAGCAATATTGTTCGCCGTGTACGGCGTCTTTATAGGAAGTATTCCAGTAGTTATCTTAAATGTATTTCTTTCGGCAGTTAACAGCTATCATCTTTTTTTTGCAACTGAGAACAAAAATTAAAAAAGCGATTTCAAATCTTTTGTTTCTAAATATGCCGACCAG
The DNA here is from genome assembly GCA_026390935.1 of Bacteroidota bacterium. Taxonomy (GTDB): domain Bacteria; phylum Bacteroidota; class Bacteroidia; order Flavobacteriales_C; genus JAHEZL01. The sequence goes on along the minus strand of JAPLEZ010000106.1, from coordinate 25,760 downwards.
TCGTCTTCATCCTGAAGTGCTTTTACCTCCAATAATTTATGATCGTGCTTATTGAAGAGCACCTGCACATAAAAATTATGAAAGCTGTACAATCTCAAACGAAGCATTCCGTATATAGTCACTTCGTCGAGCATTACACCGTGGCGACTCAATAAGAGATAACTCTCTCCGGTGGCCAATTTTGCATATTGTTTTACCGTCATAAGTTTTTTATTTCTGATACGCGGCATGCGCTTTGTAAGTTCATTTATTAGTGCATTTCTTTTCAACATTAAAATGAGAAAACCTAAATTGAAAATATTCGTACAGAAGAAGCTTGCAAAAAATTATCTTCGAAGCACTATGAACTTAAAGTTTACTTTTCTTTTTTTTCTTCTCAGCTTCGTTGCGATTGCGCAAGACGACACCAAAAAATATGCTTTTGATTTCAATGAAGATGGAACTCCCGATGAATTGATTGTTACTTACTTTATAGGAATGCTTGATTATGCAAGCTATACAGATGGAGCGACTAAAGTGCAATACCGACTTCCTTTTCAGCGACAAGAAACAAAACACAGTTTGATTAAGGTTACTCCTATTCCGGCTTACTTCATGAATCCCGCCGGAGAAAAAGCTTTGCCTAAAATTGATTCATTGATGTTTTCCATTCCAACAACTAATAAAGCAGAACTGTCCATGTTGTGGTTACTCGACAATTACATTACCAAAACAACACTGACCAATAAATACTTCAGCAGTTACAGCACCTTTCAGCCAACATGGGTGAAACAAAAACCGCGACTACCAAAAAATTACCGACTCTTAATTTCCGACACCCTATTATTAAAAGGACTATATGATGCGCATCATGTGAAAGACACCAACCTAAATGCTTACGTCACATATTTAGGGAAATATCACACTTCAGCAATTTCATTAGACAGAAATGATGTGAATGCGGTTTATCCCATAAGATTAGACAGTGCAAAAAACTTTCAACTCTTTCAATCGGCTCACGGCATTTACATTAAAAAAGATTCTTTGTATTCCTGGGTATTTGTGAGCGACGGCGCTTTGTACAACAACATTCAAAAACTAGAATGGGAAAGCATCATTGATGTAAAAACTTACCACGACTATATCATTGTACTCAACCAACCCTACCCCGCCATTCAAAACAATTTATTTATTGTTGATTGGAAAAGAGGAAAGATAGTAGAGTTGAACCGTCAATTTTTACTAAGCAAATATCCTGATGTGCGCTACATGGAAAATATTCAGGTGACAGAAGACTACCTTATCATTTTTGCGAAAAACAAACCTTCCAGTTACGATTTACATGAAATTAAAATTGATTTGCGGGAGGTGTTGGAAGAGATGATGAAGTTGTAAATTGTCTGAACCTTGATTCACTTGATGAAAGGATTAAAGGATAATTACCCTGGAATCATTTGATCCTTTAATCAAGTGCATCAAGGTTCAGACAAATAAAAAAGGAGAGTATTGCTACTCTCCTTTTTTCACACTCGCGCGCGTCTGTGACGCGTGCGGATTTATTAAGGCATTTGAAATGCCAAGAATTAGAAACAATACAATTGTTAAAGATAAATCCGCACGCGTCACAGACGCGCGCGAGGGAAAGTGTGTCCTTGGTATATGATGCGCAAGGTTTCCAATGACTGATGATTAAAAATCTGAAATTACATCCTCATCAATCCTTTCATCAAGTGAATCAAGGTTCAGACAAAAAAAATGGAGAGTATTTCTACTCTCCATTTTTGTTTTTATCAAAGTCGCAAAATTTTGCGCCTCTACAAGATTACTTCTTCTCGTCAGCAACTTCTTCAAAGTCAACATCAGTTACTTCCTGATCTTTCCCTGTAGAAGCACCACCTGCAGCAGCACCTTGCGCCTGTCCGGCAGCACCTGCACCAGCTTGGTAAGCAGCTTGAATATCGGCAGCAATTGCTTGGTGTGCATCATTCACTCCTTTAGTTGCAGATTCCAATAAACTTAAATCTTGCAATTGGTGAGCAGCTTTCAAAGCATTCAAAGCATCAACCAAAGGTTTCTTTTTATCGTCGGCCAATTTATCACCTAGTTCTTCCAATTGTTTTTCAATTTGAAAAACAAGAGCGTCAGCTTGGTTCAATTTGTCAACTTTTTCTCTTGCAACTTTATCAGAGTCGGCATTCAATTCAGCTTCACGTTTCATCTTTTCGATTTCTTCTTTTGACAATCCAGAAGAAGCCTCGATACGGATGCTTTGTTGTTTACCAGTTTTGTTTTCTTTAGCACTTACGTTTAAGATCCCGTTAGCATCAATATCGAAAGTAACTTCAATTTGCGCTTCACCTCTTCTCATTGGAGGAATGCCATCTAAATGGAAACGTCCTAATGATTTGTTGTCTTTCGCCATTGCGCGTTCTCCTTGCAATACGTGAATTTCAACAGATGGTTGGTTATCAGCAGCTGTAGAGAAAACTTCTTTTTTGTTGGTAGGAATAGTTGTGTTTGCTTCAACCATTTTAGTCAAAACACCACCTAAAGTTTCAATACCAAAAGAAAGAGGAATTACGTCTAATAATAATACGTCTTTCACTTCACCTGTCAATACACCACCTTGGATTGCAGCACCAATTGCTACTACCTCATCAGGGTTAACACCTTTAGAAGGCTCTTTTCCGAAGAAAGCTTTTACTGCATCTTGAATTGCAGGAATACGAGTAGATCCACCTACTAAGATGATCTCGTCAATTTGACTTACTGAAAAACCAGAGTTTTTCAAAGCTGTTTTACAAGGCTCAATTGTTCTTTTGATTAAGCTATCCGCCAATTGCTCAAATTTAGCACGAGTTAAGGTTTTCACTAAGTGTTTAGGAATTCCGTTTACTGGCATGATATAAGGCAAGTTGATTTCAGTAGAAGCTGTGCTTGACAATTCGATTTTCGCTTTTTCAGCAGCATCTTTCAAACGTTGCAAAGCCATTGGATCTTTTCTCAAATCCAAACCTTCTTCTTTATTGAATTCGTCAGCCAACCAGTCGATGATCACGTGGTCAAAGTCGTCACCACCTAAGTGAGTATCACCGTCAGTTGATTTTACTTCAAATACACCGTCACCCAATTCCAATACTGATACGTCATGCGTTCCACCACCACAGTCGAACACAACAATTTTCATATCTTTTCCTTTTTTATCCAAACCATACGCTAACGCTGCAGCAGTAGGTTCGTTGATAATTCTTTTTACATTCAAACCAGCAATTTCACCAGCTTCTTTAGTAGCTTTTCTTTGTGCATCGTTGAAGTAAGCAGGTACTGTAATAACAGCGTCCACTACATCAGTACCCAAAAAGTCTTTCGCAGTTCCTTTCATTTTTTGAAGGATCATTGCAGAAATTTCCTGAGCGGTATAATCTCTATTGTCGATTTTTACTCTTGGAGTATTGTTGTCACCTCTTACTACTGCATAAGGTACTCTTTTAATTTCTTCAGTTACTTGATCAAAAGTAACACCCATAAATCTCTTGATAGAGAATATAGTTTTTGTTGGATTAGTGATTGCCTGACGTTTAGCAGGATCACCTACTTTTCTTTCGCCATTTTCTGTAAACGCAACAATAGAAGGTGTTGTTCTTTTACCTTCACTGTTGGAAATTACAACAGGTTCATTTCCCTCCATAACAGCCACACATGAGTTGGTTGTTCCTAAGTCGATTCCAATAATTTTTGCCATTCTCGTAATATTTAATTGTTTGGGTTGCTATTGTCAATGCCTGTGCCATTGGTTTTTACTGGACAGGTTGACACCTTTTGTCACTATATATAAAGACAAATTTTAAAAGTTGTAGAATTCACATGACAAAACGACATTCAAACAGAAAACAGCAGGTTTGCTGCCTATTCCCTATTTTTTTTACCTTTAGCGAATTAACCCATTTATCATGAGATTATTTACGCAAATTCTTGCTCTTCTTTTACTCCCCGCTTCCCTATTGGCGCAGCCGCTGATCACCAATGAAACCGTGGAAAAAATGTATTTCGACGATTTCACAGATGACTCCCAAAACTGGCCTACTCTCAATGAGGCCAATATCAAGGCTACGGTATTGCAAGGCTCTTATTATATGGAGCGACCGGGAAGCTCAAAATCGCGAGCAATTATGCCCACTTTCCCTAGCATCAGCAATAAATTCATGATTAAAACCGCCATATTACTGGCGCCAGGAAATACCGATGCCCAAACATTAGGCATCTTATTCATGGTACAAAGTGATGGTTCAGGGGGATTTGTGTTTGAAATCAATAAAAAACAGCAATTTCGTGTAAGAGGCATTGTTTCTGCCGGACAATACATCACTCAGGGAGAAAATGGCTGGCTGAAATCGAAAAACTTAGTAGCCAACGAATTCAATAAGGTTGTGATCAAAGGGTTTGGCGGAAGTTTCGACATATATATAAATGACGTGTACAATTTCTCTTTCAAAAATGCCAGTTTTAAAACAGGTGATGTAGGAGTGCTTATCGGTCCGGAAGCCAAAGGAAAAGTTGATTTTTTCTATGTATACAACCTCAATGCTAGCATGCCCGAAATAGTTGAAAAAGAGTCGGTAGCTTCTGAACTAGAAAAATTGCGACAAGAAAATGACAGCTTAAAACTGGAATTGGCTGGCAAACCAGCTTCCAACTTTCAGGATGCCGAAGCAGCCATCAAAATTTTAGAGCAACAACTGGAAAGCGTGAACAACGAAAATGCACTACTGAAGAAAAAAGCTGGACAAAACACTGGCGCTGGAGTGAAACAATTGCTGGTGAAAATTGACAGTTTGGAAGCCGAAAACAAACGCATGTTGCAAGTTATTGAACTATTGGAAGCAGGAACTAAAAACGAAGAAGCACCTCAAAACCCCGCAAACACCAACACTCCTATCAATAAAGAAACCGGGAAAAAAGAAGGCGAATAATGGCAGCAGAATTCAACAATATAAAGAGAGTAACCACCAATACTCTACAAGAGATGAAGCGCAAAAAGCACAAAATCTCTATGCTTACCGCCTACGATTTTACCATGGCGAAAATTATTGATGGAGCTGGAACGGATATAATTTTGGTGGGCGACTCTGCTTCTAACGTGATGGCCGGACACGAAACTACCTTGCCCATCACATTGGATCAAATGATTTATCACGCCGCCTCTGTGATTCGCGCTACATCACGTGCTTTAGTGGTGGTGGATCTTCCCTTTGGATCTTACCAGGGAAATTCCAAAGAAGCGTTGAACTCCGCCATCCGCATCATGAAAGAATCGGGTGCACATTCTGTAAAGCTGGAAGGTGGAAAAGAAATCAAAGAATCCATAGAAAGAATATTAACTGCAGGAATACCGGTGATGGGCCACTTGGGCTTAACACCTCAATCCATCTATAAATTCGGGACTTACGAAGTGAGAGCCAAAGAAGAAGTAGAAGCCAAAAAACTAATGGAAGATGCTTTGATTTTGCAGCAAGCAGGCGTATTTGCATTGGTATTGGAAAAAGTTCCTGCTGTATTGGCTAAACAAATTGCAAAAAAATTAAGCATTCCTGTGATTGGCATCGGCGCAGGAAAATGGGTGGATGGTCAGGTTTTGGTATCGCACGATATGTTTGGAATGAACGAAGAATTCAGTCCGCGCTTTTTACGCCGCTACCTCCATCTTTTTGATGAGATGACAAAAGCCACCAAAAACTACATCAAAGATGTACAAGAAAACAAGTTCCCAAGCGAAAAAGAACAATATTAATGGTTGAAGTTTTATACGAAGACAATCACCTGATTGCCGTGAACAAGGCTTCTTCGGATTTGGTGCAGGGCGATAAAACAGGCGATGAAACTTTGGCCGACAGGGTGAAAGAATTTCTTCGTGTGAAATACAACAAGCCAGGTGCTGCTTATTTAGGCATCACGCACCGCATCGATCGTCCGGTTACGGGTATTGTCCTCTTTGCAAAAACATCCAAAGCTTTAGCGCGAATGAACCTGATGTTCCAGGAAAAAACCATTCAAAAAACTTATTGGGCTGTAGTGGTGCAAGCACCGCCATTAAAAGAAGACACGCTTCAAAATTATTTGGTGAAGAATGGCGAAAAAAATAAATCCTTCGCTTTTAAGCAAGAAATAAAAAATTCAAAACTGGCCATATTAACATATAAGTGGCTGAAGTCAGAAGACAACCAGCACCTTTTGGAAGTGTACCCTAAAACCGGACGGCACCATCAAATACGTGTGCAACTTTCGAAAATTGGTTGCATCATCAAAGGCGACACCAAGTACGGGGCTCCCACGCCAAATAAAGATCGCTCCATTTGCTTGCACGCCCGTTACCTTACTTTTCAGCATCCTGTGACCAACGAAAAAATAACTATTGAAGCACCGGTTCCCAACAACCCTTACTGGCAGGCCTTTGCCTGATTATGATTGGCGTTCTTTTCATATTACTGCCTTTCCTCACGGCTATTGTTTATGGAATACACAGTTATTATACCGACGGGGATTTAAAACAATCCAAATTCGCTAGCAAGCAACATGACTTTGAAGTACTCGCAAAAAGTCCGGTCATCGCCACCCGCTACCACTCCATTCAAAAATATTTAGACAGCTCTTTTGAGTATTACAAAAATCTGCCTGCATCCGATAAAAACAAGTTTGTACTGCGCACCGCCAGTTTTATTTCTCATGTTGAATTTATCGGACAGCAGGGCTTTGCTATTACCGACGAAGTGAAAATAAGCATTGCGGCTTGTGCAGTGCAATTGACTTTCGGACTAGAAGGATATTTACTGGACAATATCGAGTTCATTCAAGTTTTTCCCAGCAAATATTACTCGCGATTGGGCGGAACTTATTACAAGGGCGAATACAGAAAAAATGGCGTTTTGCGTTTGTCGTGGGAAGATTTTGTAAAAGGATATCATCCTTCCACACCAGGAGTAAACCTCGGCTTGCATGAAATGGCGCACGCTTTGGATGTAGGTACTTTGCAAGACCAACCTTCCGATACCTTTTTTCAAAATTACTATTCACGTTGGACGGCCGTAATTCAGGAAACTTTCACAGACATACAAAATCAGCAAAACGATACTGTATTGCGCGATTATGCTGGAAGCAACGAGCAAGAATTTTTTGCTGTATGTGTTGAACATTTTTTTGAACGCCCCGAAGAGTTCAAACAAAATCTTCCAAAAATTTACGACACGTTGGCAATTCTGCTCAATCAGGATCCTCTAGACAAACACACTTCTCCCCGACTCACCGATATACCTTCATTGGATAACGTGGATTTTTCAATGCAGAACGAACTATTTCACACCCAATTCAAAATCTCGCGTTTCGTTCGAATGATGGTTCGCTTCGATTTATTGATTTTCTTGATCCCCTTCCTCTACTACAATTACGATAGTTTTTCTTCGTGGGAATTTAGTCTGGCAGTGTCTCTCGCACTCTTTCTACTTAGCTTTAAAATATTCAGAAAAACAGCACTGGTAAAGGCTTACGACAACGGACTCCTTTTCACCAACCCTTTTTCTATTCGCAAAGAACATAAGTTTTCAGTAAGCAATATTGTATCTGCGAATTTGGAAACCAGCTTCTCTGGAAAAAAATCACTCGAAATTTATTACACCAACGGCGGCCGCTTCGGACTCAAAAAATTCTACCTCCCTTCAACTGCAGAGAATATCAAACAAGTGCTTAGCTATTTGAAACGGCACGATATCAATATCTACAAAAAATAAAATATTTTTAAAACCGGAGGTGACCTTTTACTTTTTCCTTGATTAAGGTTAAACAACGATAATTTTTAGCAATGAGCGACAACGAAATAATTGAATTAATAAAAGCAGGTCGCGAGGACAAAGCCCTCGTTAAGCTGTATAAACTGTATCCAAGCATACAGCGCTTTCTCATGAATAACGGAGCTTCTAAAGATGAAGCCCTCGACGTGTACCAGGATGCACTTTATATTTTGTGCAAAAAAGTGAAGGAAGGTTACTTCACCCTTTCGGCGCAATTGAGCACCTATTTGTATAGCGTTTGCAAATTGCTGTGGAAACAAGAACAAGCAAAAAACAGCAAAACCATCAACATCAGTATCGATCTTCCCGAGGAAGAACAAAACAACATCGCTGAATATGAAAACAAATTGACCATGGCCGAACAGGCACTCGAAAATCTCGGAGAAAAATGTATCGAGATTTTGAAAGCCTTTTATCACCAGGGAATGCGCATGGAAAAAATCGCGCAGGTTTTTGGCTTCAGCTCCGAAAAAGTAGCGAAAAATCAAAAATACAAATGCTTGGAAAGAGCGAAGTTGAAATATGCCGAATTAGCGAACACTAATCATTAAACTCATTAGCCATGCGTACTGAACTAGAAAAAATAGAACTCATAGAAAAATATCTTCTCAAACAATTGGATGCAGAAGAATTGCAACAGATGGAGTGGGAAATGGAAAAAGATCCGTCTTTTAAAAAAGAAGTAGAACAACAAAAACAACTGATGGACGGAATAAACAAACAAGCTTTTAAGGATGTGTCCTCTAAAGCTTATAAAAAATACAAGTTCACAAAGAAGTTGTGGCAATGGGGAATTGGTGGGGCCCTTACGGTTTTGGCGCTTGGAGTGATCATTCCTTTATCTGTAAACATCAGCAATGGCGATGCGCAAAATAAAATCGAAAATGTAATGGCTGCCGATAGTTTATCTGCCGATGAAACGCATCTTAAAATTCAACACTTCAGCATCAACACCGCTAAAGACACAGTAGTGGAGACTGATGGAGGAATTGTACTTTCTATTCCGGCAGGAGGATTCACCGATGCAGATGGAAATGTGATTGATGGCGAAATTGAATTAGTAGTGAAAGAAGCTTTGTCAGCCAGTGAAATTATTTCGGCCGGACTCTCCACTACCGCCAACGGTAAATTACTTGAAACAGGCGGGATGTTTTATGTGAACGCTTTTGCCAACAGCAAAGAACTAAAAATCAAAAAAGCCATCTACGCACAAGTTCCTACCGATGAAGTAAAACCAGGCATGATGCTCTTCAGCGGAGAAAAAACAGCTGATGGAAGAATCAATTGGGTGAATCCTAAACCACTGGAAAAATGGTTGGTTCCTGTGGAAATTACTTCGCTGGATTTTTATCCGAAGGATTATGAACCGACGTTAGCCAGAGAAGGATATGGAGATAAAAATAAGGCTTGGAAGGATAGTATGTATTATTCGTTCGCGTATATATCGAACTGTGACACGAGCAATTTAATAAACAACAACGGTGAAAAAATATTTAAATCCTACTGTTCACCTTGTCATGATTGGGATCGCAGATTAACCGCTCCAGCATTAAAAGGAGTTGTCAATAGAATACAACCCGGAAAATACGGAGATGTTGATTCATGGCTCGATGCTTTTATCAGAGACAATAGCAAAGTAAGGGCTAGCGGGGATGTGTATTCAAATAAAATGTATGCAGAAAATGGAGGTGCAATGCCTCAATTTAATTTTTCAGAAAAAGAAATGAAGGATTTAATTTCATTTTTACATCAAGGTCCTTCTTCTAACTCTCCTTTAACAAACAAAGTGGTAAATATAGGTGAAACCTATTACTCTGACTCATTTGGTTCAGTGCAATACTACACATACAATAGCATCAACCCTGCTAAAATCAAAGCCATCTGGAATAGTAAATTCAACAATACTTTGCTGGCAACTAAAGAATTTGAAGAAAGACTAAAAGTTATTTTTAATACTTGCGACTACAGAATACTGGATTTATATGTAGATAATATTGACAAAAATTTATGGGAGATTGACTCCATGGCTGCGAAAAAATACGATTGGTACGGAGGTTTAAATCCATTCCTTGAATTTGCAAAACGCAAAGACGGAAAAGTAAAAATAAATGATGCTCAAGTAAAAGCTCTCAGCAAATATTACAGAGCAAAAACTCTTGCTTGTCAGCAAGCAGCAAAAGAAACTCAGGAGAAATTCAGGAAGGAACAACATAAGCTGGATGCAAAATATTATCAAAAGTCTGGAGAAAAAGTGATGAAAGATTATGATGCTCTCAACAAAAACTTCAATGCAGAATATGAAAAAAACTTAGATGAGGTTAATAAAAAACTGGGGATAAAAACAAGTAGAATTGCAAAACTCTCCTATACCACCAGCATCACAAACACCGGCTGGAACAACGTTGACAAATATGTTTTTGAAGCTACTGCAACTAGAACTTCAACCGAAATCACTTACAATGGAAAAACTGCAACAATAACGTACAGTCCTATCAATGTTGAAGTAAAAAACAAAAGTCAGTACGACAGAGTTTACAGCTACTTGCTCACCGAAGAACTATATAGCTTTCAACGCATGAATGACACCACTAACGGTTTCAAAGAAAAACTAAATGGATTCATGACTTACAATTTGGCTGTTGTTGCATACAAAGGAGACAGCATTTTTTATTTCCAGCAAAAAGCCTTGCCAAAAGAAGGTGGAACCACTGTTGCTAATTTATCTCCAGTGACTCAAGGCGTTTTGCAAGAAGCCTTACATGGATTAACCCAGCATTCAAAACAAAAAGATATTCTGGAAGATTTAAAATTCGGAGTATTTAAAGCAGAAAATGAAAAGAGACAGAAGGATAATAAAAAAATGGAAGAATTAAGAATGAAAATTTTCCTGGCGGTCTTTCCTTGTGGAATTGCTGAGGGAGCCCACTAATTCCTACCTTTTGATATATCCCCATCCCTCCGCTAAGATTTCCATCTTAGCGGAATTTTTTCTTGAAGCTTTCAGCTTCCAATTACAACAATGAATTTTCTTGTAGAGACGCAAAATTTTGCGTCTCAAATAATGTTTGATGTGCTTTACCTGAGACGCAAAATTTTGCGTCTCTACAAAAACCGTTTACCTGTAGAAACCAAATTCGTATAATAAAATCTTACTTCCCCGCCGTAAACTTCACCACCTCATTTTTTATCGGCTTCAAAGTTTTTATATACGCAAACATCGCCTTTAAATCCGACTCTTTCATAGTTCCGTACATCATCCATGGCATAACGGTTTGAAATTGATTTTTTTCAACTTTAGAAGATACGTAGGAAGAATCAGTATACATTTTAAAGCGACGCACAAAATGTTCTTCGGTCCAATTTCCAATTCCTGTTTCTTTGTCGGGAGTGATGTTTGCCGAACGTACTACCCCACCAGTAAACATTGGAAACTCAAAACCTCCGGCCATTTCCATTCCTTCAACAGGAGTTCCTTTTTCTTGTTGGGTATGGCACTCGGTGCAACTCGCCATGGTAAACAAATATTTTCCGTAAGCCAATTGATCTTCTTCTTTAGGAATAGTAGAAAACTCTGCTTTTTTAGGAATAGTATTGATGATGATATTCATTGGGAAATCAGATTCTGCTTCAGGCAAATCGTTGGTAATTGGCGCCAGCGTTCTAAGATAAGCGATGATAGAATAAATATCTTCTCTGTCTAGTTTTCCATAACTAGGATGAGGCATCACAGGAAACAACGCCTTTCCGTCTTTGTTCACTCCAGAAGTAATTGCTCGAAACAACTCACCGTCTGTCCAGTTTCCAATTCCGTAAGGTGTGATATTTCTAGCGTAATAATGTCCGGGAAAACCAAAATCCTGAGTAAACTCTTCACCACCTTTTCCTAAAGTACCTTCCACCAGCGGACCAGCGAATAAGCTCCAGTTGCGCGTTGAGTGGCAGTCCATACAAGCCGCTACAGAATTAGCCAAATAGTTTCCTCTTTCTATTCTTTTTTGTGTGTATTCAATTTTTAAATCTTCGGGATCACCAACGTTTGGCAAAGCAGTTTTGACATAAGAGATCAAGGAGATAATTATTACAACTATCGCAAGCAAAGAATACAAGATGATTTTTTTCATGAATAAAATTTGAGTCGCGAAAGTATAAGAAAATCGCTTTCTTCCCAATAATTACTCCTTCATTTTCATCACCTTTTCTATTGCAACACCAGAGGCAGTTTGCACTTTCACTAAATACAAACCATTGTCGACAGCGCTCAAATCAACAACATTTGAATTGGCCTCGAGCAATAGATCACCTAAGGAATTGTACACACTTACTTGAATTATATTTTGCGCATCAACTCTCAATATTGAGTTGGTGGGATTTGGAAAAATGCGCACCACCACTTCATAAGCCGGTGATAAACCTGTTGTACAAGCTTTGGGATCAACAATAGGAATATTACCTGTTGTTCCTCCAGCACATACAGAACAGCTATCCATAAAAGCTGCACCTCCTACTTCGCCATTACAATCGGCAATAGATGTATGATTGGCCAAAGCACTCACCGAACTTATCGCTAATAAATACCAACTGTCGTGAGGTAACCATTGCTCTATCCATCGCCAATTGTGCCAATCGCTTACTGCGTAAGGCATGAAACTCACATTTCCATTATCGGCAGTATCAGCAGCTATGCCATTGCAAATTCCACCCTTAACATTTGTTTTGCCAATGTAGCCAGCATAGGTTCTTTCACCAAAGCCAGTCACCATACAAATACCAAAAGGATTTTTACCCACTATCCAATCCAATTGTGAAACAGCATACAACGACAATGAATCACTGCCCATATTGTAAGAAGGATTCACCACACGCGACGCACTTAAAAAAGCAGTCGACATAGATGCCAAACGAGCATTTTCACCTTGCCACCAATATCCCGTTTCATTTTGATGCGGTAAAAAAAATGCTTTTTTAGCAGCTTGTAACGACGAATTAGCATAAGCTTTTTGATATTGCCGAACATAAGAAAAGGGATTCTCCACTTCCTTTGAAATTTTTATATACCACGAAATCCATTTATTTAAAACCGTTTTTATTGCGGCAGCATTTGCTACAACTTTTGAATATTCAACAATAGCAACAACTGGCAAGCCCTCATCGGCAGCGTGATAAAACGGACGATTACCGGCCACATCCGAAGAAAACCAACCTTCACTTTGTTGTTTCGCAACCAAAGAATTGTAAAAGGCAGTGGCATCAGTTAAATACGATGCTGTGCCGCTTGCTTTGTACAACTCAACAGCAGCCAACAATCCGCAATAATCATCAATGATGTTTTCTGCATGATCATTACAATATTCCAAATTTTTAGTGGCATAACCATTGCCTGCCGATTTCAAATGAGCATAAGCTTTTATGGCCGCATTCAAATATTGCTGCGAAGTGTAAGTCCCCTTATAATGCATATATGACGCCCGTGCCAAAGCAGCTATGGCCATCCCTGCACCTTCACGCATGGCACATTGGTAATTGGCCGAACGTGTTCCTGCAGAACCACTCCATTCGCAAATTTCACGAGAGCTGGGACTGCCACCCCAATCGTCAAATACCGACAAATAGAAATACCCAGCATTGTCTAAACTCCTCACCAAATAATCGGTTCCCCAAACTATTTCATCATTGGTCTCTGTTTTAAAAGATAAAAATGCTGTGCTATCCATTTCATAAGATTTCATCATACTCCACGCCACCATTGGTATTTGTTGCGGATTAAAATGATTGGCATACGACAAATGCGAAAAGTGTTTTCCAGGATCTCCCGTTGCATCAATCCATCCTCCATACACATCCACTGCATCATTGCGCGGACCGTTAAACGACAAAGTATGATCGACAATATTAGTACTGCGCATCCCTTTAAAAAAGGAAATTACTGATGGAGCAGTACTTGAAAACAATGCACCTTTAGCAATAACAATATTACCAGCGTAAGCATTATCAATTAGCAATTTATAAGTGCCTGGTATTTTAAAAGCGCTGAAATCCATGGCTCGGAAATATCTACCCGACCAACCAGCAACTTGCTTCCAAGCACCCACCAATCCGCTAAACTTCACACTATCATTCAAAGTACAAATAGAAAAATCTGTATACACAGCACTGTTGCTATTGCTTTCTATTAAAGCAATTTTATTGGCTGCCGCTTCGTAGCCAATTTGATTTTTACGGATGGTTCCAGGAAAAATAGCAATCTGATCGCCAATAATTAAATCGTCAAAATATACATTACCACTGAACGTTGCTCCGGCATTGAAAAAGAACACAGCCTTCACAATACTTTTGTTGTTCACGGTTGCAGAAACCGGGGACGACTGCTTGAATTTTCCAGAAAAATTAAAGGTGTAATTAGTATAGGTATTGCTTGCTGTAATCGCCTGAGTGCTGGCTGAAAAATTGGTCGAATTGCCGCTGTTGTCAACTAAATCTATACGCAGCGTGAAAGCTTGATTTGATTTCACCTTTAGTTGTACTGTTTGATTTCCTGAAATATCCACCGAAGCAAAAGTATAACTCACATTGTTGTAGCCAGAAATGCTGGTAACATTGAGATTCAGTTCGGCATTGGATTCTATTGCAACAACACCCGATGCTGGCATTACCCAACCTGCCGCCAATTGATTGTCGTTAAAATTTTCATAAACTCCAGTTTGCGCGTGCGCCAATACCGACAACACAACTAGCATTGCAAAAAGAAAAATCTTTCTCATCTTAAAATTTGATTTAATTAAATAACTAATCACAAAAATTTAGGATGCAATGGTCTAGTAACACGCATCATTCTGCAAACTATCAATAGTTGCATGAAAATAAAATCCTTGTGTGATTTCTTTGAAGTTAGGTGATGGTAAGTTAAAAATCAAGCTTAATATAAGAAGTTTCACTTACAATTAAGCCATTATAGCTTGAAATATTAGTGATGCAATTGAATATTATTGGTCTATAAAATTCAATATCTCTGCCTTCTTGTTCAAAAAAGAGAAATGTCGCTCTTCGCTAAAAAACAGATGTTGAACTGAAGGATGTTCCTGCGCGTACTCTTTGTTTTTATTGGCAAAGCTATCCTTCATCCCACAAATCAAAGTGATTTTTTTAGAAGTATAGGCCTCGGGATAAGCGGAAATAAAAGTGAAGCTAATAAAATGTTTACTGAAATTATTGATTGCTACATTCACTCCGCTTCCTCCGTTAGAAAGTCCGATCAAATGAATATCACTAAAATCCAGCTTTACCTGATTGTTCACCATTGGCAAATATAATTTTACAATGTCCATCAAATCACTATTTGTCCATTTACCATTCAAATCCGATGTTGACGGAGCCAGCACCACCGTGTTTTCCAATCGTCTGAAATAGTTTAAATAAAACTGAAAATTCCCCATGTACCCATGCAGAAAAACCACCACCCGCATGGCTTTCGCATTGGGCAAATGCTTTGGGATATAACAATAAAAATGACGCATATCTTTATAGCAACCCAAATCCTGAAAAGCCTGAAAAGGCGTAACCTGACTCACGCAAGGCTGCATTAGCGACTCATCGTATTCTCGTAAAAACACATTATCAAAAGCATTCATTTCGTCCCATTCCTTCGCAATCACGCCTCCTGCGGGTAAAGGCAAAAGAGCTGAATAAAAAGTAGAAAGTCTTACCACATCAGCTTCTGTAATAAAATTGCATAGATAAGAGGGCAAGGGCTCCTCTACCCTGTTTTCATTTTTATCCAGAAATAAACTTTCAGGAGATGTTTCGTTCTCCTTACGGGAAGGAAAAAACAAAATGAGAAAAACCAGACTCAAAGCGCTAATACCTCCCGAAATCCAACGAACCGTATTTTTGTTCTTTTTTAAAAAAGGAAAAAACAAAAGTGTAGTTATTGACATACAAGAAAGAAGAAAGCTCTTAAAAACCAGAGAATGCGAAGGGATAAAAAATCCAAGAAACAAGAGGCAAAGAAATATGTAAATTATTTTTTTGAACATATCAATTCGTTTTACGGCCGAGATCTCCGTCTTTGGCAGCAGCGATGATTTCCGAAGGAATTTCTCCGATGGAGAAAGTGAAAGCAAAAAATAAAAAGGCAAACAGGACTTTTTTCACAGGAATGTTTATTCCACGAAAATAAGAAAAGAAGTTTTTAAATTTGAACCCAGCTTAACAAACAATGGTTCACATTTCAACTCTCCTCCTTTTTTCAAGGAGGAGTGCCCGCAGGGCGAGGTGGTTAATTAATATAAAATGGATAAAATTCATAATAAATCATACTTAAAAAACATAAGGCTATCCTTACGGAATAATATGACTTCCGCAGAAGCAATGCTTTGGAATTTAATTAAAAACAAGCAACTGGGTGTTAAGTTCAGAAGACAACATAGCATTGGAAATTACGTAGCCGATTTCTATTGTCCGGAACTACGTATAGCAATTGAAATGGACGGTGGAATACACAATGAAATAAGTTCGATGATGTATGATGAAACAAGAGACAATTATTTGCTTTCAAAACGAATAAAAGTCATTCGTTTTTCGAATCTTGAACTATTCACCAACGAAGAGAGAGTGATTGAAGAGTTGATAGAAATTATTGAATTACAAAAGAAAAAAGAAATTTAACCACCTCCCCCTTCGGAACCACCTCCCCCTTCGGGTACTCCTCCTTGAAAAAAGGAGGAGAGTTAGTTAGCTGGCATTTCCTGAAAAACAATGTTAACTAAATTCAACCCAATTAAATCTTGAGTATTATTTTCCACTACAATGCTGATTAATCAAGACTGCATTAGCGACTCATTTTACTCCTGTAAAAACACATTATCGAAAGCGCTCATTTCGTCCCATTCCTTCGCAATTACACCTCCTGTAAGGAAAGACTCCTCTACCCTGTTCTCATTTTTATCAAGAAAAAACATCAATTCTTCTCTCCTTGCATAGTTCCTCCGTCTTTTTTTCCTTTAACAGAAAGTGGACTGAATGTATACCTCAGTCCTGCCATATAGCGAATAGCCGCATTGTCAGAATCTAAAAACACCGGAGCAAATTCAAGTGCTAACGATAGTTGTTTGAATTTTTGTAAAGGATAAAATTCAAGAAGAATGGGAACTGCAAAGAAGTTTATCTCATCGTAACCTCTTAGTGGAGTGAAATTCAAACCCAATCCAAAAGAAATTCTGTGGTAGGTTTTAGGAGCTAAATTATACATCAAATTCAATTCTGTGGGTGTCGATTTCAGAGCGTTATTTAAAAAAAACTTTACATCAACACTAACTTTTTTGCTCGTGCTTGAGTTAATTCCGATAGCCCAATTTCTATACGCTGTAAATCCGATTTGCGAATAACCTTTGCTTATTGTAATAACAAATAACAGTAATAATAATCCATTGAGTTTTTTCATAAAAATAAGTTAAGGACACGAATATAAACAAATCAAGAAAAACCTTTGCCTTCTGCAAAAGGATCATTAGTAGGCGCAAGTATTTAAGGAGATGGTCACTAACTAACTCTCCTCCTTTTTTCAAGGAGGAGTGCCCGCAGGGCGAGGTGGTTAATATTTATAAATTCAATTGATTTTTCAACTCATCCACCGCTCCCTGCAACTCCTCCTTCACTCTTTCTTCACTTTGATATATTTCCTCATTCAAAAAACGCACAACTGTTAACCCCAACTCATTCAAATAATCTTCTCTTCTTTCATCATTCATCTTATTGATTATATCCTCATGCATTCCTCCATCCACCTCAACTACTAATTTCAATTGAGCACAATAAAAATCGGCAACAAAATTCCCAATACTGTGCTGCCTTCTGAACTTAACACCTAATTGATTGTTTTTAATAATATTCCAAAAGATAGCTTCCGCAGGAGTCATGTCATTCCTCAGCGATCTTCGAATTTCTTTGAGAGATTTTTTATTAAATAATTTATCCAAACCACCTCCCCCTTCGGGTACTCCTCCTTGAAAAAAGGAGGAGAGTTAGTTAGCTGGCATTTCCTGAAAAACAATGTTAACTAAATTCAACCCAATTAAATCTTGAGTATTATTTTCCACTACAATGCTGATTAATCAAGGCTTTAGTTAATGGAGACGTATCACCAAGAATGACCGCGGTCTTAAGATCGACACAAGCACTTTTAGTTTCTTCAATTGATGGAAATAAATTTCCCTTTGAAGTATAAATATTGATTTTAGAATTTCCTCGATAGGCTAAAATCAGGGAAGAATAGGGCTTCAACGAATTGGCAATATCCAAGTCTTTTACAGCACCTTCAAAATCTAAAATATTTTGTTTACTTACTGCTCTGTTAACAAAAACCATAGGGACATTTGGATTTATCTCGATCGCTTTATTGTATTGCTCAATGGCTTCTTTATGTTTTGAAGAATCGGCTAATAGATCTCCATTTTTAGCATATGTAAAAAAGTCAGGTGAAATTCCAACTTCGCCATTATTGAAATATGCTTTTTCTAAGATCTTTCCTTCTAGCGAATACTCCACATAATCCCCATTTTGCACTCCCAAAGTATAAGCACTTGTAACGTGAATTTCACCCGTTTCATAATAAAGAGTCCAAACTCCCTCCTCTTTACCCCCAACAAAAATACCGGATTGTTTCAGATTCCCATTTTCATAATACTCCTGAGAAAGACCAACTGCCACTCCCATGTTGTATGTCTTATCTACAAATTTATTTCCATTATCGTAATATCTCATTCTCTTTCCATCAGCAATTCCATTTTTGAAGAAACCGGTACCAATAATTTTTCCTGATTCATTTTTATCAATATATTCTCCAGTAAAAGGTTGCGAAGTTCCTTTTTTGACCCACACTCCACCAACATATTCTAAATCCTTTTTAATATCTACTTGACCAAATAAACCGAATATCAATAAAGAAAAAGATACTGTTACTAAAAAACCTCTCATGGCTTGGTTTGCATTATTTAAATAATAAATTTCAATCCCTTTAAAATCACATCTTCAATATCACAAATTCCACCCTACGATTGGCAGCTCTGCCTTCCTCTGTAGTGTTTACTGTTTTAGGTTTGGTTTCGCCGTAGCCTTCGGATGACAGTCGCTTGGCGGAAATTCCTCTGCTGATTAAATATTCCATGCAGGCTTTCGCTCTGTTTTTTGATAGCAAAAGATTTTTAGCATCGTCGCCCACGTTATCGGTGTGACCATGAATGGCCACATCAATTTTTCCATTGGCAATTAAGAAATCGTAAAGCTGATCCAAAATCAATTTTGATTTTCGGGTGAGTTCGTAGGAGTCGTTGCCGAATACGATATCGTTGAGTCGGATAGGTTTTTTAACTTCAAGAGCTTCCACCGCCACTGCACCGCTGCGAATAATTTTGGCTGGTTTTTTAGGATCAACTTCAATGATTTTACTGGAGAATGCTTTCCCTTCTGCCTTTGCGGTGATTACAAACTCACCAGCTGGAGCACTTTTTTCTTCGGGAGTTAAAGCCACTATCATTTCCTCTCCATCAACTTTTACTTTTTTGTGATCGGCGGGAATAATCACTTGCACCCCTTTTATAGAATCTACTTTTGCGCCTGGTTCAATAATTTTTTCTTTACCGTTTACTTTTTCAACGTGACTGCCAAAATCGGCTTCCACTTTTTCACCTTCAACGGTAAGTACCACTTTTCTTTTTTCTTCTTTGTTGCGCTCTGGATCAGGAGTGGTTAAAGCCACCACGTACTCTCCGGTTTGCTTGTCGACTAAGCCCTCTGTAATTTGTCCGGTTTTCGCATTTTTAATTTCTACTTTTCCGTCCTTCAACACAGCCCCTTTTTCGTCGGTCAATTTTCCTTTTACCAAAACCACATTTTCCGGTCGTGCCTGAGCATACAATGGAAAATGAATAATTTGCAATCCGCCATTGGCATCACCTTTTGCGCCAGAAGAAAGGAAACCATATTGTCCATCCAAACTCACCATGAAACCATGATCAGCAACAGCAGTATTTATTGGCGCACCTAAATTTACCGGCGTCATCCAATTGCCATAATCGTCCATACGAGTATAAAAAATATCAGTACCGCCTACACCCGGATGACCATTGGAACTGAAATATAAAGTACGACTATCGGTATGCAAGAAAGGAGTTTTTTCATCGCCTTTGGTATTGATGACATCGCCCAAAGATTTTGGAGCCGACCATGATCCGTCTTTATTTTTATTGATCATGAAAAGATCCATGCTTAATTTATTCCCCACCGGAGTTGGCGAACTCATGCACGTTTCACGAACGCTGGCGAAAATAATCATTTTGCCATCTGATGAAATGGTAGGCTGACCTTCCCAGGTTGGATTGCCACCTTCATCATTGATGTTTCTGCCAATGCTTTTTAGAGGCGTCCAGTTGCCTGCTATCAAATCAGAATAATAAATGCTTGCATTGGGCGCAGGACCTTCTCTTAAAACAGTTTTAGTCACCACCGTTAAATACATTCTTTTATTGTCGGGAGTGATGCAAGCAGCACCTTGACCCCAAATATCTTCGCCATTTACCTGACCTAAAAAATCGTTGAAAGGAAAAGGAAGAGGAATTCCTGAACTGAATGAATCCACCGATAATTTACTTGCCACAGAAAAATATTCACGTTTGTCGTTACCAGCACCTCCTGTTTTTGTAGGATCGGTAGAACCTACCAGCTGACGGGTAAAATACAATTGCTCATTGTCGGGAGATAACATTGGCACATATTCATCGTCCTTTGTATTCAAGCCTTTCACCAATTGAGGATCATAAGGCACAGGATGCTTGAGAAGATCGCTCACAGTTTTGCTTTCTTTGTACAAGCGCTTGGCCACTTTACCATCTTCGGTTAAAACCTCACCTTCATTGTCGAGATAATACTTTAAATACTCAGCAGATTTTTCATACTCCTTTGCCATGTGACTTAGGGTTCCCAAATAGTAACTAGCAAGATGACCGCTGAAAGCCGGACAAATTTTATTCGACTCCTCGTAATAAAACTTAGCTTTTTCTTTAAAGGATTTTTCCTGATCGTTGGTTAATTTTTCCGCAGAGTTCATGCTCTCCGGAAAAACAGTTTTGAAATAATGTCGGCCCAAGAAAAAATAAGGATTAACGAACAAAGGATCCAGCTCAGTGATTTCCTTCATCATAGTTACCCCTTCTGGTTTTTGTCCGGTGGAATATAACTTCAGCGCCTGCTCATATTTTTTAGTGATTTTTTTCGCCGGCTTATGGTCGCAATTTCCTTCACTCTGGGCCACAGCGACAGAAGAACAGAAAACAATTGATAATAGAAATAGAACTCTCATTGAATTAAAATCCGAATTTTTTTAATGCGTCTTTAGCCTTTTGTTCGCCTTGTTGTTTCAGTTTTTGCTCGGCTTCTTTTTTAGCTTTATCTGCTTCCTGCTTCAGTTTTTCTTCTGCAGCTTGTTTTTGTTTTTGCAATTCAGCTTCACCTTGCTGTTTCAATTCATCCGCTTTTTTTCTCACTTCCTCTTCCGCTTGTTTTTTCAACTTTTCTGCTTCTTCGCGCGCTCTTTTTTCCAATTCGGCTTTTGCTTGATCAGCAACACTTTTACCACCATCACCACTTGCTCCTTTAGGATGAATGCTAAATTTCGGATTAGTTACATCACCAGTAATTTTAATATCGGCATTGATGTATTCGGGCATTGCAACAGATGCTCCAGTTTTTTGATTCACCAAGCTCAATAATTGTTGCGCTTGCTGATTGGCCGCACCACCGAACTCATCTTTATGAATGCTGGTAGCCATGGTATAATCCATTTTCATATCAACAGAATTCCATCCACTTACTTTTGCTTTCGACTTGCTAATTTTAATATCGAAAGGCTCCACG
This sequence comes from Bacteroidota bacterium, assembly GCA_026390935.1. Lineage (GTDB taxonomy): Bacteria > Bacteroidota > Bacteroidia > Flavobacteriales_C > JAHEZL01. The sequence continues at coordinate 4,041 of JAPLEZ010000106.1, read as the reverse complement.
CTCACTTTTCCATTATTAATGACGAAATAAATTTTTAGATCTTTCAATTCAAAAGTTTTGAATTTATCGCTTTTGATCACTTCAGTTAAACCCTTAGTGAATTTTGAATCCTTAATTTTTGCATTTTGAATGAAGAGATTTCCTTTACCGCTAATGGAGTTGTAATCCACATCCATAGCCGACGTGAAATAGGTTTCAATATTTAAACCTAAGTTCAGTTTACCTTCAGTGTTTTCACAAATTGGCGCCAGTTTTTTAATAGAATTGAAGTTGGCGTATGCTTTAGGAATATCCAAATTTTTCACTTCAAACTGTAAGTTGGAGTATGGCTTTTTCGCATCCAGCGCGTTATACTGTCCGGCGAGTTTAAAATCGGCATCCAGCAATTTAAAAGTATTGTCTACAAATTTCAACACACCATCTTTCATCACCAATTGTCCGGCAAAATTTTGAATATCGTAAGTATCGTACTTAATTTTTTTCAAATCGGAAGTCAGCACGAAATCCACATTTTTAGGAATTTCTATCGCACCATCAGAAGAAGCAGTATCTTCTGCTGCAGCAGTAGTATCAGCAGCATCATCACCCATGAACTGATTTACATCAAAATAAGAAGAAGAAATACTGAAAGCCCCTTTCACCGTTTCATCTTTTAAGGCGTAAGCTAAATAATTTTCAATTTTTCCGTGAGCACTTAAATCGCTATTGCCAATTTTGCTTTCAAACGCAGTTAAATCGAGTGCTTGCGGAGTAAACAATAAATTCGCTTTGCTGATGTTAACCGTTGGCATCCCTTCGGTTTTATAAATCAAATCCGTCATATCTAAAGAACCATTGGCTTCAAATTTTTCATATTCTTCTTTTTCAATAGAGGAATAATTTCCTTTCAAATTGATATCTACTTTAATATTACCGTGGTATTCTTCCCCTTTATCGAGAGGCATTACCTCACCAATCACAGCAAGATTCAACTGCGCTTTAATATTTCCGGCGATGTATGCATCAGAAATTGGAGTGCGCAATTGCAATTTAATATCTACAGGATTGCCCCCCATTTCCATGTGGAATTTATTAATGTCGGTTTTGGTATGATCCAAATTTCCATCGGGATTTGCCACTGCTAAATCCAATTGAATATTTTTCACCGCTTTAGGTAAATCGGGATATTGGAAGCTTGCATCTTGTACTTTCAAATTGAGGCCGAAAGCAGGATAAATATCTTTATCACTAATGAACATCCCTTTCATGAAACCATTGAATTCAAATTTCCCTGTAGTTTTAACATCGGCCAGATCGGCGGTATAATCAGAAGGGAGCATAGAAAACAAATCCTTAAACTCGGCATTGCTTTGTTTGAACTTCAAATCCATTCCAAAACCTTCATCAGGCATAGTCAGCCAGCCATCCAACCCTAAAGTAAGGTTGTTGAGTTTAAACACATTTTCTTTGAAGGTGAATTTCCAGTTGGCGAGATCCATGATGACATCGGCAACAATATTCGATTTCACTTTGTTCATCATTTTGGTGCCATCAAAATCCATTGATAAAGCGTCCACATCTGTGAGCGTTTTCATTATGTGCTCCTCACCAATGAGTTCATATTTTCCAGAATGGTTCATATTGATAAGTTCCATGCGGTACGGAATAGTAGGATCATCGTAAACAATGCGAGAATTTTTAATAGAATATTCCTCTACATCCAATTTAAAAACACCACCGGTGTCGGTATCGGTTTCGGTAGAATCTTCCTTTTCGGTTGACGGTTTCATCAAATCCAAACTGAATGCATTTTCTTTGGTCCATAGCGCATTGAGCACTAAGCCGTCCACATCAAAAGAATTGATTTTGTATTGCTCGCCATCAATGACAGAATTGATATCTAGCTCAAGGTTAAGATCCTTCGCATAGACGATAGTATCCTTATCAAAAGCACCTTTGCCAATGATTTTCACTTCATGGATTTCAAACAACAAGTTGGGGAAAGTAGAAAATATCGACAAGTCGAAATCGCCAAAATCTACCGAGACGTTCAGCTCCTCATTGGCCATTTCTTTTACCTTGGCTACAATTTCATCTTTAAAAAAGTAAGGAATTGCGATAAGTGCTCCTATCAATACCACAACGGTTATCAGGAGTCCGACGATAATTTTCTTCAACATAAAAAACGGATATTAAATTTTGTTTGTACGGGCTCTTAAATAATGATCAACAAGTACCAGTGCGGCCATTGCTTCTACAATTGGCACTGCACGTGGCAACACGCAAGGATCATGCCTTCCCTTGCCGGTGACTAGCGCTTTTTTTCCGTTTTTATCTACAGAATCCTGTTCCATCATAATGGTAGCAACAGGTTTAAATGCAACAGAAAAAAAGATGTCCTCGCCATTGGAAATTCCACCCTGAATTCCTCCTGAGTGATTGGTTTTGGTTTTTATTTTTCCTTTAGAGGAATAGAATGCGTCATTGTGTTCACTGCCTTTTAAGGCTACTCCTTCAAAGCCCGATCCGTATTCAAAACCTTTAACGGCGTTGATGCTCAGCATGGCTTTGCCTAAGTCGGCATGTAATTTATCAAACACTGGCGCCCCCCAACCTACAGGAACACCGGTAGCTACAGCACTTACCACACCACCTATGGTGTCGCCTTTTTTTCTTACAGAGTCAATTAATGTGATCATTTTTTCGGCCATTGGTCCATCAGGACAACGCACGATATTGCTTTCTGTTTTCTTTAAATTGAGTTGAGAATAAGTTTTTGTGAGTTTCAGACTTCCAACCTGAGAAACATAAGCCTGAACATTTACGCCCAGTTTTTTAAGAAGTAATTTTGCAATGGCACCTCCCACTACTCTGGCAACGGTTTCACGTGCCGAGCTTCTTCCACCACCACGGTAATCGCGATTGCCATACTTTTCTTCATAAGTGAAATCGGCATGCGACGGTCGGAAAGAATTTTTGATATGATCGTAATCTTTTGATCTCTGATTGTCGTTTTTAATGATGAAACCTATCGGAACTCCGGTAGATTTCCCTTCAAAAATTCCCGACAAGAACTCAACGGTATCGGGTTCTTTGCGTTGGGTAACAATTTTCGATTGTCCGGGTTTTCTCCGGTCCAGCTCCTGTTGAATGAATTCAAAATCAATCTCTAATCCGGCAGGACAACCGTCGATAACGCCACCCAGTGCTATTCCGTGAGATTCGCCAAAGGTTGTTATCCTGAATATTTCGCCAAAAGTATTTGCAGCCATAGGGGAGGAAAATTACTAATTTTAGCTGAATCTCGTGCGAAACTGATTAAAATTGCATTAAATTTATTCGATAAAACATTTTATGATGCACCCTCTATTTAAAATCGCTCCTATTTTGCTGCTCGCCGCTTGTCAAACTTCGTCTACCGGAGAAAAAACAGGCTATGTAAATACGGCACACGTTGTAGAAAAAATGAAGATGAAGCAGGCTTTCGATACAAAATTGGCCGACATGAAAAGTAAAAAGCAACCAGAAATCAACTACATATCTAATGAGCTGGAAAGCGTGAAGGCAGAAATAGCCAACAGTAAAATTCAGGAAGCCGATTATATGAATGAGTTAAAAGAAAAAAGAAATCATTTGTACTGGAGACTTGAAGTTGCAATGAAAGCCATTCAGGATTCTACCGCTTCCTACGACAAACAAGTGGTTCAGGAAATGGACAAACAAATATTAGCTTTTGGTAAAGAGCATGAATACACGTTTATATTTCCTTTGAGCACTACGCTGTATGCTGATTCAGCGATGAATATAACGCATGAAGTGATTGAGTTTATTAATAAGTAGTCTGAACCTTGATTCACTTGATTAAAGGATTAAAAGATCGCCAATCCAAAACACTCTGCATCCTTGAATCCTTTAATCAAGTGAATCAAGGTTCAGACAAAAAAAATCCCTTCGAGCAATTGGGAATTATATACCATCAGGGACAAAAGCAATAAAGCTACTGATTAGTCCTAGATCCTGAAACAAGTTCAGGATGACAAATGTGAACCATACTCTTCAGAT
>JAPLEZ010000138.1 GCA_026390935.1 Bacteroidota bacterium | reverse complement strand
CCCGGAGAACACCCATACACTTTAAAGCGTTTGTCAGTTTCCATTAAGTTGTTCACTGTGCGACAAGCGTGTAATACAGTTGCGTGGTCTTTCCCTCCGCAGTGCATACCAATTGTTGCCAATGACGACTTAGTTAAGCTTTTAGAGAAGTACATTGCAATTTGACGGGCTTGTACCACTTCACGTTTTCTGGTTTTTGATTTCATTAAATCCAAAGGCAGACTGAAATAATCACAAACCACTTTTTGGATATAGTCGATAGAAACTTCACGAGCTGTGTTTTTCACGAACTTGTCGATCATCTGTTTCGCAAGATCCAGAGTGATTGCTTTTTTGTTCAATGAAGATTGAGCGATCAATGAAATTAATGCGCCTTCCAATTCTCTGATGTTTGAAGTGATGCTGTAAGCTAAGTATTCTACAACTTCTTTTGGAAGTTCAATACCGTCGGCATACATTTTTTTGTTCAACACCGCAATTCTTGTTTCTAAATCGGGAGCTTGCAAATCTGCAGAAAGTCCCCATTTGAATCTCGACAATAATCGTTGTTCCATTCCTTGCAACTCAACAGGAGGTTTGTCGGAAGTTAATACCAACTGTTTTCCGTTTTGGTGCAAGTGATTGAAAATATGAAAGAATACGTCTTGTGTTTTTTCTTTTCCAGCGAAGAACTGAACATCGTCGATAATCAGAACATCTATCATTTGATAGAAATGAACAAAGTCGTTTTGTGTGTTATTTCTTACTGCATCGATAAATTGATGTGTGAATTTTTCAGAGGAAACATACAGAACGGTTTTGTTCGGGTAGTTCTTTTTTATTTCGATACCAATTGCATTGGCCAAATGTGTTTTTCCTAAACCAACATCTCCGTAAACTAATAAAGGATTGAAAGCGGTTCCACCTGGTTTGTTAGCAACAGCAAAACCTGCTGAACGCGCCAAACGATTGCAATCACCTTCAATGAAATTTTCAAAGGAATAGTTTGGATTCAATTGAGAATCAACCACCACTTTTTTCAATCCAGGAATGATGAATGGGTTACGGATAGTAGCCTGATTCAAATCCAATGGCATTGACAACGCCGGATTTTTAATTACTTTTTTATCTGATGTTGGGATTTTTATGGAATACGGCTTTGTGTTGTTTTGCGCATTATCCATAATGATGCTGTACTCTAAGCGACCGCCTGTGCCTAATTCTTTTTGAATGGTTTTTTTAAGCAACGTGATGTAATGCTCTTCTAACCATTCGTAAAAAAACTGACTTGGGACCTGAATTGTAAGAACTTTGTTTTTGAGTTTCAAGGGAACGATTGGTTCGAACCATGTTTTAAAACTTTGTAAACTAACGTTATCTTTAATTACCGCGAGACAATCTTTCCATGCTTTTTCGTGTGGCTTCTCCATTTATAAATATTCCAATTGCAGGGTTACTAAAATTTCTTTTTTTTGATCGGGTATGCCTCATTACCTAACTTATTCCGAATCGTGAACAAATATTGCAAAAAAAAGTTGATAAAAAAATCTTTTAGCTATTGTATTTTAGAAATTTTTATTCTAGCACGTTATGCCAGTGTTTACAATGCATACAAAATGTTTTCATTTTTAAATGAAAAGCAAGAAAAAGATAAAAAATTGCATCTAAAATTTTATCTTACATCTTATTTTTCAGACACTTAATTTTTATTTAAAATCATAATCAATTCAGATTCAGAAAATTCATAAAAAAAATGCTTACAGACGAATTTAAAATAAGGGTGAGATATTCGGAGACTGATCAAATGGGATTTGTTTATCATGGAAATTATGCGGCTTATCTGGAGGTAGGAAGAGTGGAAACATTAAGAAACTTAGGTTATCCATACAAGGATTTAGAAGAAAAAGGAGTATTGCTTCCTCTTGTTAATCTTACAGTAAACTTCAGGAAACCCGCTGTTTACGACGATTTGCTCACTGTCAAAACAAGCGTGAAGCAAATGCCTTCCGTTAAATTTGTTTTTGAATCGGAAATATATAACGCTAAAGGTGATCTTATAGTAGAAGCTTCGGTAACGCTTGTTTTTATGGATGCTTTGACAAAAAAACCTACAAAAGGACCCACTGACTTATTAGAAAAAATTGCTACATATATAAAGAAGGAAAATTAAAATGAATTTTATGAAATGAGTCATGACTCGTTTGCAGAGCAAACACCAATGAAGTTTCGGCGAATTCCATATCACTATAAAAATAAATTATCTACTTATGAAGTGTGTTTTTGGATTTATTCTATTTCTATTGTTCGCCAATGCTAGCGCGCAAATCACAATATCTGATGCTAATTTTAAAATCGCGTTGATCAATCTCGGAGTGGATCTTAATAAAGATACCGAAATAAGTATTCCTGAAGCGCAAGCAGTGAAATCACTAAAATTAAACAACAAGCAAATTCTCGATTTAACAGGAATAGAGTGGTTTACAGGATTAACGAAATTAGAAGTGGATTCCAATTTCATTATAAAACTCAATTTACTTTCTAATACTTTATTGGATACAATATCGGTAAACAAGAATCAGCTCGATGAATTGAAAGTCTCCAGCTTAAACAAACTAAAAATTTTAAAAGCAGACAATAATAACTTGCCTCAGTTGATTCTAGCGGGAAGCAACAACATTAAATACCTCAGTGCAAAAAACAACAAACTCACTGATATCGATGTTTCGGCCATTATTCATTTGAATTATGTAGATGTTTCTGAAAATCTATTGACGGATTTAAATGTAATCACCAACAAAGAAATTACAGAACTGCGCTGCAATAATAATTTTCTTAGTGATTTAAAGCTTGATTCTTCTAAGGCAGTAGTTAATGTGAATTGCGCTAACAATGTTTTATCCTCGCTTTCTCTTCCAAGTAATGGAAAAATAAAAAGCTTGAATTGCAAAATGAATTCATTAAGCTCCTTAAATCTTAAAAGCAATACCTTGCTGGATTCCCTAGTGTGTGGCTATAATTCCATTAGTACGTTAACGCTTTCTGGTTTTAGTCAAATCAAAACGCTTTTGTGTGAACACAATTTATTATCATCATTAAATATCAGCACACAAACTAAATTGAATAAACTTGTTGCTAATCACAATAGCATCACTGCAGTTCAACTCACAAAAAAAACACCTCTTATATATGTAGACGTAAATTCCAATGCATTGACTTCTTTTCCTTTTGATTCATTGCTGCTTTTGGAAACTGCATTAATAGATTCTAATACTCTTGCAGCCATTCATATTCCTGCATTGGCTGCTATTAAAAAATTAAGCGCGAAAGCGAATGGCGGTTCTTTCAAGAATTTTAAAACCGAATCTAATAAGTTAGAATATTTAGATGTTTCAAACTCTGATCTCGATACGCTGATTTGTACATATAATAAACTCACTTATTTAAATATCACTAACATTAATTTAAGTGTTGTGGATTGTTCTCGCAACAATCTTAGTGTTCTCGACTTAACAGGAATCGCAACTTTGGATTCTTTAAAATGCAATAACAACAGCATTTCTACTTTAGATGTGAGTAGTCAAAGTTCACTTAAATTACTCAACTGCTCTAGCAATGCCTTATCGCAATTGAATGTTGCTTCTAATTTGCAATTGAAAAAATTGTACTGCGCCAATAATTTTATTTCAACTTTATCGACAGCACTGCAAAGTGGGTTGACTCATTTAGATTGTTCCTCCAATTCCATTTCTACCTTGGATTGCAGTGCTAATCCGCAACTAAAATATTTATATGTGCACTTTAATAAGTTGAACGATTTAAAAGTGAATTCAAATAGTCATCTTACTGAATTGTATTGCGCCGGAAACAATTTAGATAGTTTGATTTTGCCTTCTAGTGTTAATGAATTAATTACTCTCTCTTGTGGAACAAATCATTTGAAAGAATTAAATATTTCTGCTGCTACAAATCTTAAAACTTTTTATGCCGCATCAAATAAGTTGAGTTATATAGATATGCGAACCAACATTAAATTGGGGGATATTAAAATAGGAGGGATGACATCTTTGACTTTAGCCTGTGTTTGGCAAAAACCTTTTCCTCCGATAGGTGTTGAGCTAAACGACATAGGCAGCAACAATGTTCAATATTCAACTTTATGTGATGTAGGCACAAAAGAGTATACATATAATATAGAGGTATATCCGAATCCGGCCGACGATTTTATTACAGTAGATAAAATTGGATTTTCGCAATTAACGATTTGCGATTTGGAAGGAAGAATTGTGCTCGAGCAAAATCTTAATGGAAAAACATTAGTGGACATCAATCGTTTTTCTTCGGGAATTTATTTTATGAAAATCACTTCTGGGAATGAAGTGGTATTGAAAAAGTTTACTAAGATTTAATTTGTGTATAATAGATCCTGAAACAAGTTCAGGATGACAAATGTGATTCATTGTGTTTTACGAGTGGTTAACTAATGTCATCCTGAACTTGTTTCAGGATCTAGCAGAGATGTATTAAAACTGATATTTTTCAGAAGTCCAGATCTCATAAGCTTTTTCAGCTTGCAACTCCAACATGGCTAATCCGTTTTGAGTTAATGCTCCTTGCTCTCTTCCTTTTTTTAGGAATAGGGTTTCTGCAGGATTGTATATCAAATCATACAACAAATTATTTTCATTGATGAATTCATAAGGTATTTCCGGACAAGCGTCTACCTTGGGATACATGCCCAGCGGACTAGAGTTCACAATCACTGGAAAATTGCGAATAGCAATTTCATTCAATTCAGAATACGAGCGCTCATTTTCATTTTCAGGATTTCTGGAAATATACAAAACATCCAATCCGATATTTTTTAAAACATACTCCACTGCTTTTGCCGCTCCACCTGTACCAAGGATAAGTGCTTTGTGGTGAAAGTTTTTCAATAGTGGTTTTAGCGTTTCTTTAAATCCATAAACATCAGTGTTATAGCCTTTCAACAAAACATTATCTCCTTCTCTATAAATCTTTATGGTGTTTACTGCACCAATCTCTTTGGCTGCATCATCCAATTTATCAAGATAAGGGAGAACTTGTTCTTTGTACGGGATGGTAACATTAATTCCTTTTAAGTCAGGATTGGATTTAATGACTTCCAACACTTTTTCTATCGACGGGATTTCAAAATTCAAATACTGAGAATCAACAATACCTTCATGCTCAAACTTCTTTTTGAAGTATCCCGCTGAAAAAGAGTGGGAGAGAGGAAAGCCAATTAATCCGTAAGTTTTCATGCTGTTTTCTTTGAAAATTTACTTTTCAGGAATGAAAAAATAATTGGCAGCACTGAAATGGCGACTATACCTAAAATCACCTTTTCATAATTGGCATTGATGAATTCATTTTCTGCAAGGAAATATCCTAAAAGCGATAATCCGCTTACCCAAAGCAAACCACCCACTAAACAAAAGGTGATGTATTTAGCGTAATTCATTTGTCCGATGCCGGCAGCAAAAGGAGCAAAGGTTCTTACAATAGGGACAAATCGAGCCATGATAATGGTTTTACCTCCGTGTTTTTCAAAAAAGAGATGGGTTTTATCCAAGTATTCTCTTTTAATAAATTTCTTAAGCCATTTGATTTCAAAAACTTTTTCGCCGAAAAATTTCCCGACTAAATAATTCACATTGTCACCTAAAATAGCTGCGCCAAAAAGAAGAGGAATCAATACCCATATGTTTAATACTCCTAATGTTTTACAAAGGAGTCCGGCTGTAAACAACAGGGAGTCGCCAGGCAAAATGGGCAAGGCAATCAATCCTGTTTCACAAAAGATAATCAATGCTAAAATGAAATAAGTGGTAGTTTGATATTCGGTGATCCAAGCCTCCATGGTGGGCTTGAGGTTGGTGAGCAAATCTAAAAGGTCTTGGAAAATCATGTTGATGGATTAAATTTTGGTAAAAGTAAAAAGATAAAAGGAAGTTGCTATTATTTTCTATTTTTGATTCAAACAATATGTTATGTATAATATTTCAGCTGTAGAATTAAAAGAAAGATTAGATAAAGGTGAAGACATTCAATTGATTGATGTTCGCGAAGCATATGAATTGGAAATTGCTACTATTGGCGGCGAACATATTCCTATGAATTTGATATTGAATAACGTAGATAAAATTTCCAAAGAAAAACCTGTAGTGGTGTATTGCAGAAGTGGCCGTCGTTCAGCATCGGTTATAGCTGCGTTAGAAGAGAGATTTGGATTTACCAATTTGATGAATTTAGGCGGTGGTATTTTGGAGTGGGCGGAAGATGTTGATCCAGCGATGGAGTCGTATTAATTGAAATTAATTGAAGAAGAGTGAGAGTGAGAGCGAGAGCGAGTTTTGAGAAAAATGTTTTATTCAAGACTCACTCCCGCTCTCACTCTTCTTCAATTATTATACAAGTCAATCAACTCCAGTATATTCTGGTTAGAGCTTGCTTCCGGTTGGATTTCAAAAAGGAAGTTGCAGTCTTTAGGATTCATGATCAATCCTTTTTCAAAATGTTCGTAAGCTTTATTAAACGAACCTTTCTCTAAGTATACTGCTGTTAAATAGTAATGAAATCTGTGAAACTCAGGGTGTATCATTAATCCTTGGTGTATGGCTTCAATAGTGACTTTGAAGTTTTGTTCCTTCATCAGTAAATCAGCATACTCCATATACATTTCGGGATCGTCGGGATTTAGCGTTAATGCTTTTCTGAATGAAGCAATTGCGTCATCTGTTCTTCCTAACTTATCTTCAATTTCAGCAAAGGCATACCAATAATCAGCATTCTCTTTGTCAATATCCAAAGCCTTTTGCAAACATTTAAAAGAATCTTCCAATCTTCCCAATTCATCCAAACAAATTGCTTTTCCTAACCAAGAGTCGCCATATTCAGGATCCAATGAAATTGCTTTTTCGTAGTACTCCAAGCCCAATTCAAAATTCCCCATTTTCTCATAGCATTCTGCAATATGACAAAATACAACGCCACTTGGTGCTTCCTGATCAAATGTTTCTTTGTAAATAACGATCGCTTCTTCATATCGCTCTAAGTGAGCAAGTAAATTGGCTTTGCTGAAATAAGCAGCAGTGAAAAAATCATTGATAGCGATTACAAAATCGAAGGCATCAATGGCTTCTTCAAACTTATTTATTTTGCTGTAAAGATTTCCTAGATTGTACCAAGAGGCTTCGCTGTATGGGTTTTGATCCACGAAGTCCATGTAAAATTCTATTCCTTCCTCGCTTCTGTCGAGTGTATCAAAGCAATAGGACAATTCATACAAAGCCGCTTCATTTTCAGGATTGTCCTTCAATGCTTTTTTAAAGTATTCAATGGCTTTGTCGTAATTGTTTAAAAACTGATATTCAAATGCAAGTAAAATATGTACCTCATCTTTGTGCTCAGCAAACTGCAATCCTTTCTTCAAGCATTGAACAGCTTGTTCGTGCAATTTTAGTTTACTTAATATTGTTGCCTTCGTTAAGTACACTTCAGGATTCCATGGCAATTCATGCTCCAGTTGAGCGAGAAGACGCAAGGCTTTTTTGAATTTATAGTTTCCAGTCAGAATTTGAACTTCCGACAATAGCAATTCTTTGGATTCGGGATGCTGTGATTTGGCATATTTCAAAACGAGCAGCGCTCTTTGAAAATCTTTTTGCTGCGCATAATGCTCAATGATATCAGAAAATTTTTCACGGTCGAAGTAGTACAAATCATTTCTCGCAATCATCTGCTCGAAACGTTCTATATCGTTGTTGATTCCTTCGTTCTCTTCGTGAAATTCGTTTTCTTCCATGCTTTGCCTAAACGTATGGATAAATGTTTCAATTTAAATTCTATCTCACAATAGGATCTCCATTTAATTATTCACTAAATTTTGTGGAAAAAAAAAGGAAAGATTTAATGAGAAGGCGTTAAAACGTGTGCTTACAGCAGTTTACCATTATTGTATACTCCGATAACTTTTCCTTTTAAAGTTTTTCCAATGAAAGGATTGTTTTTAGAAAGGGCTTGTAAAGACTTTTCCTTTACTTCCCATTTTACTGAAGGGTCAAACAAAGTAATGTTGGCTTTTTCTCCAACTTTAATTTTTGGAGCCTCAATATTAAATGCCTTGCGCGGAGCAATGGATAATTTTTCAATCAACAAAGAGAGCTCAATATCTTTTCCGATGTGTGTGTTCAAAATCGCAAAAGCAGTTTCCATAATCGCTACACCAAAATCGGCTTGATCAAACTCACATTGTTTATTTTCAATATTTTGAGGTTCGTAGTTCGTGGTGATAAAATCTATGGCTCCCGATTTCAATCCGCTGATCAATGCTTTTCTGTCGACTTCATCACGAAGCGGAGGTAATACTTTATAATTTGAATTGAAGCTTTCTGTTGCTGAATCATTCAACACTAAATTCATTACTGCAACGTCTGCTGAAATTTTTACTTTGCTTTTTTTCGCTGATTTAATCAGATCAACCGCTTTGGAAGTAGAAACTAATGATAAGTGCAATCTTCCTTCTGTGTATTCTGCAATGGTGATATTGGTAGCAACTGCAACTTCTTCAGCAATTGATGGTCGGGTTTTTAACCCCAATCCAGCACTTGCTTTTCCTTCGTTTACCATTCCATCATTGGCCAGGTGTGGATCTTCGGAATACAATACTATAATAGAGTTGAATTTCTTGGTATATAAAAGCGCGAGTTTAATCAGCTCGGTATTGCTGATAGCATGTTTTCCGTCGGAGAAAGCAATGGCTCCCGACTGCTGCATATCAAACATTTCGCTCAAATCCTTGTTACTTCCTTTTGCAGATAGATGTCCCATCGGGAAAATATCTACTAGACTTTTGGATGTTTGATTGACGATGTATTCTACTCCTGATTTACTATCAATAGCCGGTTGAGTAGAAGGGGAGAGCACCACGCCAGTGTACCCACCTTTGGCTGCCGTTAATATTCCGTTGGCTAAAGTTTCCTTGTGTTCATTGCCTGGATCACAAAAGTTCGCGTTCACATCTAACCAGCCTGGTGACACGCAAAGCTCAATAGATTCAATAGTTTTTACTCCCTTTTTTGTGATTTTACCAATTTCGGCAATTTTACCGGCCTTAATAAATATGTCGACTTGCTTATTGTTGAATGGAGAATTTGGATCAATTACGCGTACTTTCTTTATCAGAAGATCCATTGGCATTTTAATTTTACCAAATGTAGAAAAAAAGTTTAAAGTGTAAACTGTAAAGTCTAATTTTGGTTGGTTATAAATTTAAAAATCTACGAAATGTCAAATTGGTTTATTTGTAAAATCAGCTATTTAAAACAAGCTGAAAACGGAAGCATCTACAAAAAAAGTGAGAGCTATGTACTGAATTCTATGTCGTTTACCGAAGCGGAAGCAAGGTTGCTAGCGGCTTTGGAAGAAACTATCCCCGAATACAATTTATTGACTTGTGTTAAAACAAACATCAGCGATATCATTTTTGAAGAGAATGCTGAAGCATATTATAAGGCAAAAGTGACTTATAAATCTACCGACGAGGATTCTGGAAAAGAGAGAACAATCACTGAAAACTACCTCGTAGCTGCTGATACTTTGAAAGATGCCTGCGAAAAAATTGAAACTCGTTTAGAGGGTTCAATAGTGGAGTGGGAGTTGCCTGCCATCAGCAAATCTACAATTACAGAGGTTTTCCCGTATTTGGAAGACGGTACATTGGAAGACATGAAAACTGCTGCTAAGAAATCAAAAAAGAAAAAGGCTTTGAAAAAGTCGGAGGAGTTTGATGATTAAACTGCTTTTGTGAATTATAGATCCTGAAACAAGTTCAGGATGACAAATGTTGCTCATTGTGTTTTGAAGAATGGTTCACTAATGTCATCCTGAACTTGTTTCAGGATCTATTACTTATGATTGATCTTAAATATTTTTAATGAGCATCACTCTAATCATTGTTATTGGTACAGCAATTTTTTCCTATCTGGGTTTTACCCGGTCGGATTTGCTGTACAAATACATGTTGAATCCTTATCAGGTAGTTCACCGCAAGCAGTATTATAGAGTATTAAGTCATGGTTTTTTACATGCCGATTGGGGGCATTTAGCTTTTAACATGCTGGCTTTGTATTCTTTCGGAATGCAAATTGAGTTTGATTTCAAATCTTTGTTCGGACCATCAAAAGGGCCGATCAATTTTTTGCTTTTGTATTTCTGCGGAATGATTTTTAGTTCCATTTATTCCATCGCGAAGCACAAGGACAATCACAGCTATAACGCGCTAGGCGCATCTGGAGCCGTTAGCGCAGTGGTATTCGCAAGTATTTTACTTCGTCCTGAAGGAAAGATTTACTTGATGTTTTTTCCTTTTGGCATCAATTCGGTAATTTTTGGAGTTGTCTATTTAATCCTCTCTTATTACATGGCTAAAAGAGGTAGAGATAACATTGGCCACGATGCGCATTTTTGGGGATCGGTTTTCGGCTTCATATTTCCTATTATAATGAAACCTGAATTGTTCTCACGATTTATTAATATAGTTCAAGAATTATTGAAATGAATAAAGCAATCTTCCTCGACAGAGACGGCGTGATCAACTATGATCCAGATGACTACATCTATAGAATGGAGGACTTTCGCTTCCTTGATAATCTTTTTGAAATCGCAACTGAAGTGACGAAGAGAGGTTATAAAATCATTGTCATTACCAATCAAGGAGGTATAGATAAAAACCGTTATTCTGCCAATGATGTAGAGCGAATTCATGCTCATGTTGAAAAAGGATTTAAGGAAAACGGCACACCTCTTACCGAGATTTATTATTGTCCGCACCACAGTGATCTGCAAAAATGCATGTGTCGCAAACCCGGATCATTGATGGTAGAGAGGGCTTTAGCGAAATACAATATTGATCCATCAAAATCCTTTTTCATTGGAGATAAACAACGCGACATCGTTTGTGCGGAAGGGGCTGGAGTAAGAGGGATAAAAATTGATGTGAATCAAATGAAACTTTCTATCTTAGATAAAATCGATTAAAAATAAATGCACGTTTATTCTAATTATAATGGCTTTTTAGTGGAGGATGGCGAAAAGCTATTTAGTTCCACCAACCGCGCTTTTAAATTTGGTGACGCTTTATTTGAAACACTTAGAGTAAGCAACAGCAAAATTTTATTTTGGGATAAGCATTA
Source organism: Bacteroidota bacterium (assembly GCA_026390935.1). GTDB lineage: Bacteria > Bacteroidota > Bacteroidia > Flavobacteriales_C > JAHEZL01. The sequence goes on along the minus strand of JAPLEZ010000138.1, from coordinate 24,522 downwards.
CCAGCGATTACAGCATACCCTCGATTTTTTAGGATTTGATACCACAGGTGTGGATCAGGCTTTTTGGGAAAATCAATTGCAGAAAGTATTCGTTAGAAATAATTTTCCTGATGCGCGTTTGCGTTTGACTATCTATAGAGATTCACCCGGACTCTATGTTCCGCAGCGTCACAAGTGTGCTTTTTTAATTGAAGGAACTTCCTTGGATAAAAGCACTTACGAACTCAATGTTAAAGGATTGAATGTAGGAGTGTATAGTGATGTTGTACGCAGTCGACAAAAATTCTCCAACTTAAAAACTACCAATTCCATCAATTTTATTCTGGCCGGATTGTTTGCTGAAAAACATTCTTTTGATGACGTCATATATTAAATGATGCTGGAAGAATCAGCGAAGCAGTAAGCTCCAATGTTTTTGTAGTGCTGGGAGATCAGATTATAACTCCTTCACTCGATGAAGGATGTATCAATGGTGTAATGCGAAAAGTGCTTTTGGAAATGCATCCGGGTAAAATAAAAGAAGGTTTGATTGATATGGATATGTTGAAAAATGCCGACGAGATTTTTTTCACCAATGCCATTCGCGGGATACAATGGGTGGCCTCTTTGGACGGAAAAAATTACTCTGCCAACCGATCGTCTCAATTAATGAACACGCTGAACATGTCTTTGTTATAGGGTGTTACAGAAAATTCTCTTGATATTATTCCTGGCTCCAATGTTTCTTTTTGGTCAAAAAAAAGAAAAGAATGGAAAAGAACAAGAGGTTAAATTTGACACTTCTTTCATCAAATCATTTCATCACGACATTACTTTGAAATGCTACGGTAACTTTAAATCAAACAACATTACCGAGACAGATGGCAAAAACAAAACTCTCGACTATACGATTAACAATCCTTTTAAAATTGGGTTTGGAGTGAGTTACAAATGGTTCAACTTGTTGGCCACGGTAATTACGCCTTTCCCTGTGAATGAATATAAAAAAGGAAAAACAAATCATTTCGATTTACGTGTGAATATGTACGGCAGATCAACCGTGACTGACATTTGGTTTCAGTTTTACAACGGATATTATTTGGCCAATTCCAATGTAACGATTCCTAATTGGAACAATCCTAACGCCTATTATAGAAGACCCGATATCAAGGTGGCGAGCCTTGGCGGTGTGATGTACTTCAATAGAAATAAAAAAGAGTTTTCTTACAAAGCGTCTTTTTCGCAAACCGATCGCCAACTGAAAAGTGCCGGAGCTCCTATATTAGGTGTTAACTGGTCGGCTTTTGGTGTTCGTGGTGATTCAGCTTTATTACCTTCTGCATTATCAAAATTTACTCCTGAACAACGTGTGCAAAGTATCACTGCCATCACTTTAGGTGCAGGGGGTGGTTATGCTTATACCTATGTTTTCAAAAAACATTGGTTTGCCTCTTTGTCGGCCACTTTGTTTTTAGTTGCACAAACCTATCAATATGTGTTGCAGGGCAATCCTGCTCCACGCGTGCAACCTGGTTTAAATATTAATTTTCTGTCGAGAGGCGCTTTTGGCTATAACAACGACAGAAATTATTATGGAGTGATTTTTATTGCCGACAATATTCCTTTGGGAAGAAGATTAGGTAGTACTTTCGATTATTCCTTCGGAACACTCAATTTAATGTATGCTCGTCGTTTTAGTTTGAATAAATAGATGGTAAAGTTTACAACAGAAATATTGCGATTTCAAAAAAAAGGCGAAAAAACAGGCTGGTACTACATTGACATTCCTAGCGCAATTGCTGAAAAAATAAAGCCTGGAACTAAAAAATCGTACAGAGTAAAAGGTACTCTCGATAATCATTCTATCAAGGCTGTTTCTTTAGTGCCGATGGGAGAAGGGGATTTCATTCTTGCCATTAATGCCGACATGAGGAAAGCGCTCAAGAAATCGGAGGGCGATAATTTATCGGTTCACATTCAAGAAGACAAAGATCCATTGGAAATGGATGCCGATTTGATGGCTTGTTTGAATGAAGATCTTGAAGCATTGCAACAATTTGACAGCTTGACTCCTGGACATCGCAACTATTTTTCGAAATGGATTGAAAGTGCTAAAACAGAGCCCACTAAGGCAAAACGCATAGCAATGACGATTGATGCCTTATTGAAAAAATGGGATTACAACGAAATGATTAGAGCGAATAAAGGGAAATAATTTTTCTCCCACAGATTTCACAGATCTGCACAGATTTTAAGACCTCTTCTGTGTAGATCTGTGAAATCTGTGGGAGAAATTGTTTTATTCAAACTCCAAAATAGATTTTCTAATAATATCCACGCACTCCATCAACTGCTCTTCTGTAATCACCAAAGGAGGAGCAAAGCGAATGATATCGCCATGAGTTGGTTTAGCCAACAAACCATTGTCGCGTAATTTCAAACAAACATCCCAAGCTTCTTTTCCATTCTTAGGTTTGATAACAATAGCGTTCAGCAAGCCTTTTCCGCGAACTATGGAAATCATATCGGATTTAATTGCGCGTAATTCTTTTCTTAAAATCTCGCCTAAATATTCTGAACGTTCAGCTAATTTTTCTTCTCTTACCACTTCTAGCGCAGCCATGGCAACTCTGCAGGCAACAGGATTTCCACCGAAAGTAGAGCCATGCTCTCCCGGATGAATTACATCCATCACTTCATTGTTGGCCAATACACAGGACACTGGATAAACACCGCCACTGACTGCTTTTCCTAAAATCAATATATCTGGTTTTACACCTTCATGGTCACAAGCGATTAGTTTTCCTGTGCGCGCAATACCAGTTTGAACTTCATCGGCCACAAAAAGCACGTTTTTGCTTTTACACAAATCATAAGATTTTTTCAAAAACCCAAGCTCAGGAACATAAACACCGGCTTCACCTTGAATAGGCTCAACCACAAAAGCAGCAACATTAGGATCTTCCAATTCTTTGCTTAGAGCTTCAATATCATTGTATGGAATAGAGCTGATTCCAGGAGTAAATGGTCCGAAATTTTTAGTCGCATCAGGATCATTAGATGCGCTGATAATTGTAATTGTTCTTCCATGGAAATTATTCTGACAGAAGATGATTCGCGCCTTGTTGGCAGGAATTCCCTTTTTCTCATAACCCCATTTTCTAGAAATTTTTAAAGCTGTTTCAACAGCTTCAGCTCCTGTATTCATCGGCAACACCTTATCGAAACCGAAATAGGAGGTGATGTATTTTGAGAATTTATAAAACACGTCGTTGTGAAAAGCACGTGAAGTAAGTGCCAGAGTTTGCGCTTGATCCACTAAAGCCGCCACAATTTTAGGGTGGGAGTGACCTTGATTTACAGCTGAATAAGCCGAAAGAAAATCGTAATATTTTTTTCCTTCAACATCCCAAACAAAAACACCTTCTCCTTTGGAAAGCACTACTGGTAAAGGATGATAGTTGTGTGCGCTATACTTTCCTTCTTCTTCTATAATATGTTCTGTGCTAACACTAATTGCTTTTTCCATGGCCTTAAATTTTCACAAAGGTAAGACATAGTTCACAGTTTAGAGTTCTCAGTTCACGGAAAATTATCTATGAATCACACTCTGTGAACTAATTTCCTAGTTTGCACTTCTTTACTTACTTTTGATGCCTTGTTAAAAAAAATACAACGTGTCGCAAAAGCAATTTCAACAATTTGGAAAGTTTGAATTAGAGTTAGGAGGCTCATTACCTGAGTTGACAGTAGCCTATCATACTTACGGTGAAATGAATAAGGATCAGTCGAACGTTGTTTGGATTTGTCACGCCTTAACTGCAAATTCTGATCCGGCTGTATGGTGGGACGGACTGGTAGGAGAAGGAAAACTCTTCGATCCAAAAAAATATTTTATCGTTTGCGCGAACATTTTAGGTTCCTGCTACGGAAGCACCGGACCAACTTCTGTGAATCCGGCAACAGGAAAACCTTACTATTATAGTTTTCCAGATGTTACTATTCGGGACATTGTGAACAGCTTTGTTTTGCTGAGAAAGCATTTGGGTATTCAAAAAATTAAAATGGCTATTGGTGGTTCTTGCGGTGGATATCAAGTAATGGAGTGGGGGATGATGGAGCCACAAGTGATTGAGAACATGACTATTTTATGTTCTTCTCCAAAAGAAGCGCCTTGGGGTGTTGCCATTCATACGGTTCATCGCGCTACTATTGAGTTGGATCCAACTTGGGGACAGGAAAACAAGGAAGCTGGGATTGAGGGAATGAAAAGAGCGCGACAAGTGGGTTTGCTGTTTTACAGAAACCACGAGGCATATAACGAAAGACAAAAAGAAGAATCGGAAAATGTAACTCAATATTTTAAAGTGAGTTCCTACTTGAAATACCAAGGCGATAAATTGGCAAAAAGATATTTTAATCCAATTTCCTATTACAAGCTGACTAGAGTTTTAGATACTCACAATATTGCTAGAAACCGTTTTGATACAGTTGAAGAAGCTTTGGCTTCTATCGGTCAGAAAACCCTGATCATTGGAATTCACTCCGATTTATTGTGTCCGATTTCCGAGCAAATTCACATGAAGGAAAACATTCCGAATTGCGAATACCACGAGATTGAATCACTTTTCGGTCACGATGGTTTTTTAATTGAAAATGAAAAAATCGCGGAATCGATAAAAGGGTATTTTGATTTTATCGTCTGAACCTTGATTCACTTGATGATGCAAAGTGTGTTTAGAGTTAGCTTTCCTTTTATCCTTTAATCAAGTGAATCAAGGTTCAGACATCCAACTTCTCAAACTCCGAATTCTTACTCACAAACTCAGGAACAATCTGTTTCATTTTTGCCACTAAAGTATTGTTATCGTTGTTGTTGTATAAAGCAATCACTTCGTTGATGTGATTTTGAATATCTGTGAAATTGTATTCTTTCACATTGGCAATCATGATTTTTGGGTGGTGGGTTTTAACGGTATTCTCTTCGTTGTTGAGTAGTTCTTCGTAGAGCTTTTCGCCCGGACGCAAACCTGTGAATTGAATTTGTATGTCTTTGCCGAGTTCCAATCGGGAAAGTTTAATCATCTTTTTAGCGAGGTCCACAATCTTTACAGATTCGCCCATATCAAAAATGAATATTTCGCCACCTTTACCATAAGCACCAGCTTCCAGCACGAGCTGACAAGCCTCGGGGATGGTCATGAAATAACGAGTGATGTCGGGGTGAGTAACGGTAATCGGTCCGCCTTCCTCAATTTGTTTTCTAAAGATTGGAATCACCGAACCATTGGAGCCAAGTACATTCCCGAAGCGGGTGGTGACAAAATTTGTTGTCGCATTTTTATTGAGTGACTGACAATATATTTCGGCAATTCTTTTGGAAGCACCCATCACATTGGTAGGATTTACAGCCTTGTCGGTAGAAACCATTACAAATTTCTCAACACCATATTGAACCGACAGATCAGCCAAAGTCCTTGTTCCTTTGATGTTTACTCTCACGGCTTCAGCAGGATTGTTCTCCATCATTGGCACGTGTTTATAGGCTGCAGCATGATATACAATTTGCGGACGGAAAGTCTCAAAAAGTAATTTCATTCGCACTTCATTGGAAATGTCGCCAATCACTACCTCAAAAGAAAGGTTAGTGAAGGTAGTTCGAAGCTCAGTTTCCATATGATACAATGGAGATTCAGCCTGATCCAAAAGAATGATTTGCTTAGGATCGTATTGTGCTATTTGCCTTACAATTTCACTACCTATAGAACCAGCAGCTCCAGAAATTAAAATGATTTTCCCTGTGTTTACTTCTTTGATTTTTTGTTTATCGAGTTTGATGACATCACGTTCCAGCAAGTCTTCAATTTTCACTTTTTTAATTTGCTTGAAACTTAGTTCCCCGTTGATCCAGCTGTTGGAAGGAGGGACATCTAAAACACGTATATTTTTGGACAATGCAAAATCAACAATTTCCTTTTTCTTGGCCGGAAGGAGAGTTTGATCTGCAAGGATAACATGATGAATATCTTTGTTTTCAATGAATTTCTCCAGGTCCTTTTCGCCAATAATACTAATGCCTTCAATGGTTTTTCCTGTGCGGGTTTTTACATCGTCCACAAAAGCCACCACGGTATATTTTGTCCCAGCATCCCTGTCTAAAGCCCTTTTAGTGATAGTCCCGAATTCCCCTGCGCCATATATAATAACGCTGGATTTTTCTTTTTCTAGATTCCGGATGTGTTCATAGGAAAGTTTGATGCTCATGCGGAATAAAACCATTATTACCAGGGAAACCATGAAATCTATGATGATAATGGTTCTAGGGATATTGTATTCTGTTTCAGTTAAATGGGCTACGAAATTCAAAACAAACAAGAAAGCACTTCCGGTCAGCAGCACGGTGAAAATTCTTTGAATGTCTTTGGATCCGGTGTAGCGAATCAAGCCCGCATAGGATTTAAAAATCAGGAAGGAAAGTAAACGTACTGCAAGTAAAACGGGGATGGCCTGTTTTAAATAAAACATTTCCAAATCATTCAGGTGGAAATCAAAACGCAATAAAAATGCAATGGAAATGGACACCAGGCAAATCAGCAGGTCAGTCCCGAGTATAAACCATCTCGGAGCATTTTTTAATTCGTTTTTTATCATCGGAAACCAAAGATAATTAAATAGAGGTAAACCCCCGTGTGATTTTATAGTGCGCTTTTGGTCAAAATTTATATTTTTGGGGCCATTGAGTATGAAAAAAATCCTTTTTATTGCTGCCCATCGCCATGATAGATCTCCTAGTCAGAGATATAGGTTCGAGCAATATTTTTCATATTTCAGAGCCAATGGCTGGCAATGTGATCTTTCCTACTTAATATCAGAAGAAGACGATAAATTCTTTTACAAACCGGGAAATTTATTTAGAAAAATAGGTGTGTTGATTCGTAGTATTCAAACACGATTACGCGACATAAAGAATGCCGATAATTACGACATCGTTTTTATCCAAAGAGAAGCTTTTATGCTGGGCTCGGTGTATTTTGAAAAACAATTTGCCAAATCGAAGGCGAAGGTAGTTTTCGATTTTGATGATGCGATATGGCACATGGATGTATCGGAGGGAAATAAGAAATTTAAGTTTCTTAAAAATCCGGCAAAAACCAGAGAAATCATAGCTTTATGTGATATCATCTTTGCCGGAAATCAATACCTGGCCGATTATGCAAAGCAGAGCAATTCCAATGTAGTCATTATTCCAACAACCATTGATACAGAAAAGCACAAAAGGCAAATACCTTACGCTGCAGGTGAAAAAATATGCATAGGATGGAGTGGAAGCAGTACTACTATCAAGCACTTTGAATACGCCATTCCTTTCTTAAAAAAGATAAAGGCAAAGTACGGCGACAAAGTATTTTTTAAAGTAATGGGAGATCCTAATTACAAAAATGAAGAATTGAACATTCAAGGAATTCCTTGGTCGAGCGATACGGAAGTAGAAGTCCTGTCTAGTTTTGATATTGGCATTATGCCATTGCCGGATGACGAATGGGCAAAAGGTAAATGCGGATTGAAAGGACTTTCTTATATGGCACTTGAAATCCCTACTATTTTATCTCCGGTAGGCGTAAACACCGAAATAATTGAAGACGGGGTAAATGGATTTTTAGCCACGAGCGATGATGAATGGGTAGCGAAATTATCCTTACTAATTGAATCGGAAGAGTTAAGAAAAAAACTTGGAGAAAAAGCTCGAAAAACCATTGTCGACCGATATTCCGTTGAATCTCAAAAAGACGTTTATATTAAATATTTTAAGCAACTAACAAACCAATCAAAATGAAACAACTCGTTTTAAACAACAAACACGTTAGCCTTGGTGCTAAAATGGTTCCTTTCGCCGGTTTCAATATGCCAGTGCAATATGAAGGAGTAAACGCTGAGCACGAAGCGGTTAGAAATGGATTGGGAATTTTTGATGTTTCTCACATGGGAGAATTTCTGGTTACGGGAGAAGGTGCTTTGGAATTGATCCAAGCAGTTACTTCTAATGACGCTTCAAAACTAAGCGATGGTAAAATTCAATATTCCTGCTTGCCAAACGATAAAGGCGGAATAGTGGATGATTTGTTGGTGTACAGAGTTTCTGATGTGGAATATATGTTGGTGGTCAATGCTTCTAATATTGAAAAAGACTGGGATTGGATCAGCAAGCACAATTCATTTGGAGCTAACCTGCGAAATATTTCCGACGACTATTGTCTTTTCGCCATTCAGGGTCCTAATGCGAAAGATGCTTTACAAACTCTCACAAAAGTGAATTTAGAAGAAATGCCTTATTATACTTTTGCTATCGATCAATTTGCAGGAGTGGAAGATGTTATCATTTCTGCGACCGGATATACAGGTGCTGGCGGATTTGAAATTTATGTGCACAACAACGACGCCGAAAAAGTGTGGGATTCCATTATGAAAGCAGGTGCTGAATACAATATTAAACCTATTGGTTTGGCCGCTAGAGATACACTAAGATTGGAAATGGGATATTGCTTGTATGGCAATGACATTAACGATAGTACTTCTCCAATTGAAGCAGGATTGAGCTGGATCACTAAATTCAGCAAATCATTTGTGAATAGCGAAGCTTTGAAAAATCAAAAAGAAAAAGGAGTAAGCAAAAAATTGATAGGCTTTGAATTAGTAGATAAGGGAATTCCTCGTCACGATTACGAAATTGTGAATGCCGATGGGAAAAACATTGGTATTGTAACCTCTGGAACCATGTCGCCTACGCTTAAAAAATCAATTGGAATGGGCTACGTGAGCACTGAGTTATCCACATTAAACAGCGAAATATACATTAAAGTGCGCGATAAAAACCTGAAGGCAAAAGTGGTGGCGCTTCCGTTTTTGAGTTCGGCGGTTAAGTAATTCTATATGGTAAAACGATTTTTGGTTTATTTGGCACTGGCCTTATTGCCATTGTCGTCAAATGCATGGGGATTTTTCGCACATAAACTCATCAATGAAAAGGCGGTATATGCATTGCCTCCCGGATTGATTGAGTTTTATAAACTCAATGTTATATTCATAACAGAGCACTCTGTTGATCCCGATTTACGCAAACACAGTGATGAAAAGGAGGGAGGGTTGCACTACATGGATATTGATCATTATGACCTCAAACATCCTTTTGATAGTGTTCCTAAGTACTGGAAAGATGCAGTAGTCAAATATTCGGAAGATACATTGCGCAAATACGGAACGCTTCCTTGGGCGATTCAGGAAAAGTACTATCAATTGATTAAAGCTTTCAAAGACAAAGACAAAAGCAAGATTATGAAATTGTCGGCTGATCTCGGACATTATGCGTCGGATGCCTGCGTGCCTCTGCACGCTACAGAAAACTACGACGGTCAGTTGACCAATCAAAAAGGCATTCATAAATTATGGGAATCATCTATCCCTGAAAGGTATCACGATACTTATCAATTGAATATGGTGGTAGCAGGATATATTTCTGATCCACTGAAATATACATGGACTTTATTAAAGAAAAGCTATGAGTTGAGTGGAAAGGTTTTATTAAAAGACAAAAGACTAAGAGAGAAATTTTTGAAGGACCAAATCTTTGAGATACACACCGGAAAAAAGCAAAAGGTTTTCAGTAAGGAATATGTTGAAGCTTTCGATAAAGAAATAAAAGGAATGGTAGAAGCTCAATTACTAGAATCAATAAAGTTTGTGTCGAGTTTGTGGTACACAGCTTGGGTAGAAGCGGGACAGCCGACATTGTAAATTGAATGAACCTTGATTCACTTAATGAAAGTGTTAAAAGACCTGGAGTGTAATCATCCTTAAATCCTTTCATCAAGTGAATCATGGTTCAGACAATAAAAAAAAGGGGCCTCGCGGCCCCTTTTTTATGAATTATAAATCAGAATTTATTGAACAATGAATTTCTTCACTAAACTTTCTGATCCTTGTTGAATGTTAAAGAAATAAACACCAGCAGGTAATACTGACACATCAAATACAGCTTTATCAGTCATAGTGCGCGTTGAAACAACAGCACCAATCATGTTAACAATTTGTATTGTAGATGTTCCTGACAAGCTAACATTGATTTCAGTAGATGAAATGCTTGGATAAATGTTCAATCCACCATTTTTAGCTACTTCGTTGATACCAACACCAAAGTAACCAAGTGTTTTGCAAACTTTAGGCGCAACTCCACAAGCATTGCTTACAGTTAAACAAACATCATATGTTCCTCCATCAGCATAAGTGTATACAGGAGAAGCTTTGGTGCTTGTTCCTGCAGCAACATCTCCGAAAGTCCAAGCATAAATGTCTCCTGCACCTTTGTGAGTAGCACTAAAAGTAGCGTCCAAAAATGAACCGCCTGAAGTAAACTCTGAAGTTGCAACTGTGCTGATAGTCAAGTTTGCAGTTCTTGCCGCAATTCCACAATCGTTATAAGCTTGAACCGTCAACGGACCAGAAACACTTCCAAATGTTACATCTCTTGAAAGCAATGTGTCACCTACAGTTTTAGTGAAAGTAGTTCCAGTTGGACCAAACCATCCATAAACACCAGAGTGATTAGCTACAGGCGAAATTTTAATTGTTACTTTATCTCCAGCGCAACCAACAGTGTCAACCGTTACAAACACAGGTTTAGAAACCAATGAATCACAAGAAATGACAACATCTTTTGAGTGCGTTTTAGTAACATTACAAAGAGTATCGGTAATAGTTAATACAATTGTATATGTTCCTGCACCTTTCTTTTTGTAGTTGTGATATCCAATATCCCATTTAGTAGAACCTGGTAAATCATTCGCAAGATCTCCATAAGCCCAAGTGAATGTGTGATATCCTGTAGAGTTGTTATTAAGATGAACATCATAGTTTGTTCTGTCAACAACAAAATCCGCAGTTGTCCCAGCAGCAGTTACTTCAACCGTATCAGTGGTTACACCACCATTATTAATTAATTGCACGGTATAAATACCAGGAGCAGCAATATATGTGTCACCTGTGCCTACCTGTGACGCACCGCTGAACCACTTAATTGTTGAAGCTGAACAAGCGTTAGCTTTTAAAGTTGCAGTTGATGAACAAGATCTAACTTTCTTTTTCCAATCTGGAACTGTATTGTAAAATGTGTCACCGTCTGGATCTTCATACACTAAGTATCCATTAACATCTCTCTTTAAATTAAATTGAGGAGCTGGTAAGCTTTTCCCCCCTGCAATAACCCAATCAATAGAGATAGTACCTGTGAAGGTTGGTAATTTCTCAAAAGCATAAAATTCAATTCCATGAACTTTTGTAAAATCTGTAGCTACAGAAGAATTTAATGCATCATACCAGCACAATTTTGATGAAGGGGATGAAAAATCAAGATTAATGATTGTGTCTTTATTAGCTGGAATAGTAACGAATTGACGATTTGTAGTTCTATCACCAACTTTTCCAACAACTGCAGCATTTACTCCAAACCCAAGATTAACAGCAACAGTTGATCTTAGTTTAATACTAAAGTAAGGCACAGCAGTTAAATCCATATTAACCTTAGTTCCTTTGTCGTTAAATGTAATTCCAAATGGAGTGTATGTAGCGTCTTTAGTACCTTTACAAACCGCCTCAAAAAGAGAACAAGGATTGTTTGGACAATCTTTTGTTGCACCAGGAGTTTTTGCATCATCTGCTGAGCAATAGGTCATAGGTAATTCATTGATATATGGTGTACTTCCAACCCATGCATCTCCATTTTGATGGTCATTGAAGTCATCAGCAACCCAGCCAGCACCACCTCCAACAACTACTTTTTTAGTCATAGTTGAAGTTCCTGCGCAACCAAATGCAGCATTAGTAACTGTTAACGTGATGTCGTAAGAACCAGCTGTTAAAAAGCTATTATTAGCATCTCTAGTTGTTGCAAATGGTGTAGATGCACCTGCACCTAATTTGTAGCTCCATGCATAATTCGAAGCTCCAGATGAAGTATTGGTGAAGGCAACGTTAGTCGCTTGAACGCTATAAGAAAAATCAGCCGCAATAGTTGCAGAAGCAACTTCAACAGAAGATCTTCTAACACATGCTCCTTGTTTCACAACAACTTCATAAGTTCCTTCAGTTTTAGCGTCATAAGTAGATGAAGTAGCTCCAGAAATTACTACATCATTTTTCTTCCATACATAAGAAGTTGCTGAAGGTATATTTGAATTCAAAACAACAGGATTAGACTTACAAAGTGATTTAGCAGCACCTAAGTCAGGGGCAGTACAATTATCAGGTGGAGGAAGATAGAAGTTACCACTTAAAATGAATTGTGATAATGCCTTTAAAGTAGCGTTAAAATATTGTCCATATCCAGGACTAGTATTTTTATTGTCAGTGTAACCTGCATTCAGGTAACTCAAATATTGAGCACTAGTATGAGTCCCTTGTGCTTGCTCAGCAGCCATTGCCGCTACAGTAAAACAACCAACAAAAGTGTTGCTATGAGAAGCGTCTAATTTTGACCCTGTAGGACTGTATTTAGAACCTAAAGAGTTAGTTGTTCCTCCATTTGCATTGTATGACCAATCGGTGATTCGTGTACAATATTTTGCTGCATCAGCATTACCAAACCATAGGTAGTCGATTGCAGAACGAAGTGGGGTTCTTACCGCATCATAGATGAAGTTTTTACCTTGATCTTCGTAAGCTGTTGCTGAACTAGAGGCATTTCCATTAGCATCGCACCAGTCAGGAACCAACCCATTGCTTTTTTTGTCAGCTTTGAAAATGATCTCATAACCTTTAGCAGCGGCAGCAGTCCAAAAAGAAGCGTATGCAGGTTCGATAGTTGCAAACACTCTGTAATATCCTGGTGCGAAGTAGGAAGGATTAACTAAGTTAGATCCTCCAAATTGATCACCTGGCTTTTGAATTGAGCCATCAAATTCCTTAGTTCTAATAATAGAGATCATTGACTTAGCATCATTCAAGTAAGCGTTACTTTGCCATTGGTAAGAAGCGACAACAAGAGCCATAGCAACATCCAATTCAGCATCCGTAGCACCGTTTTGTCCAACTGCTCCGCAATTTTCAACATGCCAGTTCATTACGCCATTTCCATTGCGATTGACTTTGTAGAAATTCCAAAGATCTGAGAAAAGGCTTGCGTCACCAGCATAAGCCGCTAGCAACATTCCGTACCCAATACCTTCGGATACTGAAGAGGATTTGTCGGTTTTACCACGACCACCATTGTAATAATCCCAGATTACTCTTCGGTAACCACAAGCTCCAGAAGAAGTTACGAAATTTGTTTTCCAATAATCATAAGACGCTTGAGCGTCTGCAGAAGCAGGAGAACTAGGCTTTCTACCGTAAGTATAAGTTGTGTTTTGCGGAAACGGATATGAATTCGTTTGTGCATCAGCAACAATACTTACCAGCAAAAGGCCTGAGGCGAGCCATGCTTTTAGTTTTGTAATTTTTCTTTTCATTTTTTTGTTAGAATTGGTTTATAGTATTTATTAGATCAAACTAATGTACAACAGCAAGCATGTACTTGTATTTATGATTGATTGTGAAGTAGTCCTAATTGATTGTAAAAGCGTCCGAATAATATTTTGTGATTCTGTAAAAATATTGGTAAGTGCATGAAAATCAAATATAAACATTAGTTACTTGATTAAAAGATATAATACAAGACTTGAGATTCTGTGTTTCGATTGCAAGGCATAAAATCGTGTGAATTGTGTTTTTTAAGTTCTGAATTTGTTCTTGGCTGATACTACTGTTGTATTCATCAATTATGAAGTGAGCGTTTACTATAGAACACTTTTTGAGCAGGGAGTGGCAGTAGTCAAAGTCCATAGAAGTCAATTAAATTAATGTTTTCGTACTCAAAATAACTATTTAACATAATATTAATTATATGACATCAGAGTGTTTTTAGCTTTTAGGTCTTCTTAATAAGTTAATGTTCATAAATCCGTCAATTGTCGTAAATTGTATTTAATAGCTTCACTTACTTTTGTGCAAATCGAAATGAAAATTAAAATCATCGCCATATCTTTTTTAATTGTGTTTCTGTTTTTTTCAGGAACTCTGGTTGGCGACAATGATCCTATCAAAACAGCAGACGTTGTAACAAGTCCGATTCAACCGATCCTGAATCCCAAACATGAATTGAGAGCTGCATGGATAACTACCTTTACCAATCTCGATTGGCCTTCTAAAAAAGGATTGTCTGATAGCGAGCAAAAACTAGAATTTATCCGCCTTTTAGACGAGCTTCAAATGAATAAAATCAATTGTGTGGTCGTTCAAGTTCGCGCAGCTGGTGATGCATTCTATCCAAGCAAGTACGCTCCATGGTCAGAATACTTGTCTGGAAAACAAGGTGTTGCGCCTAAGTACGATCCACTGCAGTTCATGATAGATCAATGTCATCAAAGGAATATGGAGTTTCATGCTTGGCTCAATCCTTTTCGAGCGGTATCAAGCGCTCAATTTAGTAGTGTTTGTGAAAATAACCTTTACAACAAACATCCGGACTGGTTTTTCAAATATGGAAGCAGTGTATACTTCAATCCTGGCATTAAGGAAGCTCGTCAGCATATATTGAACGTTGTGGGTGAAATCGTTAATAATTATGATGTAGATGCAATTCACTTCGACGACTACTTTTATCCTTATTCTATTGAAGGTGAATTTATTAATGATGCTGCAGCATACAAAATGTACGGAACTTCACATCCTTCTATTCATGATTGGCGCCGAAACAACATAAACGAACTCATCAAGGAAACATCGGCTCTCATTAAATTCACCAAACCTTACGTTAAATTTGGTGTTAGTCCTTTGGCTTTCTGGAGAAATAAAAAGCAAGATCCGCAGGGTTCAGAGACTCAAAGCGCTCAAACTTCCTACGACAATCTGTATTGCGACACTCGTAAATGGCTGCAAAAAGGCTGGATTGATTACGTTGTTCCGCAATTGTACTGGAGCAGAAAAAGTCCTTACGCATCATATAAAAACTTATTGAACTGGTGGACTTCCCATGATTATAAGGGACATATTTACATCGGCCAAGCATTGTATCGTTTGGAGGATGAAACGAAACAAGGTTATCAGGTTTCTGAGGTATTGGAGCAAATAAAATTGAATCGCTTGGAAGAGAATGTGCATGGCAATGTATTTTTCAGAGCAAAAACTTTTAGAAACAACGCACAGAATATTCAAGATTCCTTGCAAAGCTCATTATATAAGTATCCTGCATTAATTCCTGCAATGAAATGGCTCGACAGCGTTCCGCCATGCGCCCCGCACAATTTAAAGATTAAGATAAATGAAGACGGTGTTTTGTTAAAGTGGAAAGAACCTGAAATAAAGTCTGATAACGACGGCGCCTATTATTATGTAGTTTATCGCTTTGAGAAAAATGAGATGATTAAAATTTCTTCCGCTAAGAATATTGCCGCAATAGTTAAGCAAACGTCATACTTTGAATCAGGGAAAAACAAGGATGGTTATCGTTATATAGTTACAGCTGTGGACCGCTTACATAATGAAAGCACTGAATTTGCATCTGAGAATTAAAAAAGAAGATTTCGTAATTCTTTATCTATGGACAGCACAATAATCAAACTTACCAAAATAGACATCTCAATCCATAAAAGTAAATAATCACTAAGAACCGACTTTTCCTCGATTGCAGAGTATTTAAAAGGGTGGATTAACTTCACATCAAATATTTTTCTATCCAAAGCCTTTAAATTCACCAACTGCATCTCAATTTCTGCATTCCTTTTATAAAGCAACTCTTTATCAGCAAACTGTAGATTTCCCACAGAAAGTATTGAGTCAATTCTATTTAATTCTTTTTCTTGTATTTTTTTATTTTCAACATACACAAATGAGCTGTTTTGTTTGAGATTCACAATTAATTCGTGCTTTTTAAGAAAGGAAATTATTGCAGATTCTAATTTATGAAAACCCGAAGTATCGTTGTCCGCCCTAATAACTATAGTGAATTCATAACGAACTTCGCTTTCTTCAGCTACTTCGGCTACAGTTTCCACATATAAATCTGTAATGTTTTTAATATCATCAGGATTAACTTTTAAAATTGAAGCCGCCTCATTTACTTTTCCATTTTTTACATTGTCCATTAAAGAATAGAAATACGAATTCAAGCTCGGGTATGATAAGAGCAACGTGCAACCAACCATGTTTGCTGTGTAATGTTTCGTTTTATTTTCGTAAACACATTGAATCAGTGTCCCAGAAAGACCTGCAATCAATGATAGTAGTATTACAAACCAGTACCTAAAAAACCAAATTCGAAGAACTTTTTTGAGTATCACTAACACCGTTTTCTTTTATAAGTGAGATAATCTCTCTTTTACGGCTGCTGCTTTTTCCTTTTGTCCCAAATTCTTATAAATCTGCATTGCAAGAGTCAATGCATCTTTATCATTTGGAGCATAAAACAAAGCCTTTTCAATGTACTCTAGAGCTTCTTGAGCTTTGGCAATGGCAGCTTTTTCTTTTTCGGCCACCAGCTTTGAATTAGCATTTATTTTATTCTGTTCTTTATTAGGATGTACGGTCTGTAGATTTTCATTTTCTTTATTTAATACATTGATCTCCTGATTTATGGTATTGTAGTCCAAACAAATAACCTTACCAATTCCGTAGTATGAATTGGCTCTAGATGAATCTATTTGCAATGCTGCTTGATAAGAAGCAATTGCTTTTTTACTGTCGCCAATTTGGTCGTACAATATCCCCATATTTTCAAGTGTCAAAGCATCTTTATATCCCATTTTTACCAATTGATCCATTTTCTTTAATGCATCGTCAGTTTTGTTCATTTCAACCAAAATGGCAATTTCCTCTTTCAAAAGATCCATATTGATGCTGTCTCCCGAATTGAATTCTGTCAGCTTATTAAGTGCCATTTCTTTATTTCCTTGCTCTGAATAAGCGTGAACCAACTTTCTTTTATAAGTCACCAAACTATTTTGATCATTGTATTTATTTGCAATCAACACATTGAAATAGCTTATTGCTGCATCGTAGTTTTTTGCGTAAATAGCTGAAAAAGCGGCGTTATGATACAATTTGAAATCTTCCTTTCCGCATGCTTTGTTTAAAGCAATTGATTCCTCAAACATTTTAGATGCATTGACAAAATCCCTTTTGTTAAAATACTCCACTCCTACATTTTGATACAAAACAGATAATGCCGCCATGTCTTCTTTTACTTCTGTTTCGTAGTACTTTGATTTGTCAACTTCAAAATACTTCAACGCTGCCTCTTTTGATAAAGAAAGATAATTTTGTTTTAAAAGTGTATCAGGTTGATTATTGGCCAATCGTAAAAAGATGTGTTCTTTATATCTCCAGAATTTACGAAGATCTTTGTCTTCAATTTTTTCTCCGGCACTTTCTTTTTTCCCGATTTCAGCTTCTGCCTTTTCTATTGCCGATTTTGCTTCTTCAAAATCGCTTGAATTAATTGCTATTCCGGCATCAGTAATAAATTTACCTTGAGCGAAAGTCAAACCCGAAGTTAAACTTAGCGCCAGAAATAAAACCACTTTCATGTTCATACTCACTTTTTGATTGTTTATACAACTTTCACACCAATGATACACACGTCATCCACTTGCTCATGCTCACCTTTCCATGCTTCAAAAGCCTCTTCAATGGATTCTTTTTGCTGATACATGGCTTTTGATTGAATTGATTTTAGCAAATCTCTAAATCTCTTATACTTGAATTTTTTTCCATCTTTTCCACCGAACTGATCTGTGTATCCGTCGGTAAAAGTGTAAACTATATCGCCTTTTTGCAATTGAATTTCATGAATCGTAAATGGCTCTGAAGTGTCATCCAACAAGAAACCAACAGGTTGCTTGTCGGGTTTTATTTCCACTAACTCCCCTGCCCTCATTAACCACAAAGGATTATTTGCCCCAGAGTACATGAGTTTATTGGTGTTTTTATCCCATAGACAAAGAGCCAAATCCATTCCATCCATTTGTTGATGTTGTAAACCCTTTTGACGCAAAGCATTGATGATTTTTGTACGTAGCCTGTCCAAAATTTCATTAGGATAAACAATGTTGTCCTCCACAACAATTTCGTTGAGAAAACCAATTCCCAACATACTCATGAAAGCACCTGGAACTCCATGACCGGTGCAATCGGCTGCCACCCAAATCGCTTTGTTATCGCTAAAATAATGCGCCCAATAGAAGTCGCCACTCACAACATCTTTAGGTTTTAAGTAAACGAAATGATCGTGACTGATGGCATCCCAATGTTCATCACTTGTTAGTAAGGCATTTTGAATCCTTTGGGCATAACGGATAGATGACATAATTTCAGCATTCTTCTCTTCTACCAGCTCTTTTTGTTTTTTGATAATTCGGTTGCTTTGTTGCTTTAACCGGAAGTTGGTGAAAATACCTATGGCTAAAATTAAGGTGATGACGAAGGCACCCAAGCTCATATATGTGTATAGCTTTTGTTTGCGAGATTCATCGTGGTAGCGCAACTCATCCAATTCTTTTTGTTGCGCGCCAGCTATACTATCGGAAAGGAATTTTTTATCGAATTCGTACTGAATTTCATGACGGGCCATCAATTTTGAGCTTTCATTATTGATTAAACTATCGCGATAAGTATCAAATAATTTGAAGTAATGATAAGCTGAATCTGATTTTCCTTGAGTTTCAAATGCTTTGTACAAACACTCACAAACCGCTTTTTTAATAGAATTTCCACCATATTCTTTAGAAAGGTTATAACCATTTCTGCAATTCAATATGGCTTCCTTTGTATTATTAAGTCGCAAATAAACATTACCAACATTTGAATAGGCTGAGGCAATACCGTTTTTGTCTCCTAACTCTAATGAACGCTGCAAATATTGCTGAAAGAGCTCTTGAGCCTTCACTAAATTACTGTCATTCAAATAGAAATTCCCTAATAAATTAAGTGATTCGGCAACACCTGACAGATCCCCAATTTCTTTTGAAATTGCTAAGCCTTTATAAAAATACTCCTGAGCCTCTACTTTTTGCTCCATGTTTTGGTAAATCTGTCCAATGTTTCTGATTGTAGTAGAAAGAAGTGCCTTATCCCCCATTTTCTCCACTAGCTTCATCGCTTTGTTGTAAAAATCTAAAGCCTTTACATTGTCTTTTTGTTCACTGTAAATTAAGCCCAAAGTAAGATATGAATTGGCTATGCCGTACTTATTGCCCATTTTCTCGTTAATTCTTAGGGACTTGTAATGTGCATCTAAAGCAGCAACATATTTTCCTTGTTTAAAAAACACATTACCAATATTAGCATGTGCAGTGGATTCACCTCTAGTGTCCCCTTTCTTTTGATATATCTCCAAAGACTTTTCATAATAATTAAGCGCTTGAATAACTTCTCCTTTATCGTTAAAGACATTGCCTATTTTATTAACTAATAGGGCAACCTGCTCCATATTGTGTGTTTCGTCGGCAATCTCGAGAGCTCGATTATAGTATTCCAAGGCTTTGTCATAATCGCCTTTGGAGTGGTAAATACTTGCAATTTGACCTGTTGTTTTACCGATATTTTCTTTGTCGCCCATTTGTTTCGAAATGGAAATAGATTTTTGATAAAACTCAATAGCTAAACTAAAATCGGCCATTTGATAATAACAAATTCCCATTGAACGATAGGCTGATGCAACGCCTTTTTCATAACTCACAGATGTACTGTACTTCAGTGCAGAAGTGAAATATTTTAAGGCTTCCTTGAAATCCCCCTTTTTATTTACTGCAACTCCCTGGCACAACAGTGCTTCAGCTCTATATTTACTATTTTCTCTTGCAGTAGAACCTTGATAGGCCAAAGTAGCATAATGTAAAGCAGAATCAGCGTCAGTATTTCTAAAAGCTGTGGATAAATCTAGATATACTTGCAAGCGATTACTGTCGGGGATTTTTAATGTGAGATCCTTCTTCAGATCCTCAATACTTTTACCATTGTTTTGCGCCCAGCCGAATTGAGCGAAACAAACAAATAATATGGATATGACAATTCTCATCGTTTAACAGCACGTAAATTTAGTTTTTTTAATCGATTGTGAAAGCAAAATTCGCATTGAAATTAATATTTTTGCCTTGTGTGATTATCCGTACATTTAATCGATATTTCTCAAAATGCACCGATGAAAAGAAAGTTATTGTCATTACTATTATTACTGACCATTGGTCTTTATTTCGGATGTAGAGTTGACAATACCCAAAAAGCTTTTGATAACATCACAGTTTCTAATCAACATAACTCCTTCATTTTTATGTTGGCTGATCAAGGGAATTATTTCAGCGATGACGCACACGATACGATTTTCAATAAAGCGCTTTCAGGAAATATGAACGGTGTAAATGCAAGCAGACTTTATGGAATGACATTGTATCCCGACGTATTTTTTGACACTACCCTATTCACATCGACAGCTGAAAGTTTTTTGCGATTATTTGATAATAACGGCAATAAAACATTTTCTTCCTATCCGTCGATTTTTGAAGGAATGACCAATCATCAAAAAACTTATAGCACATGGAAGCACGCGATTGATTCCACTCAAAAAGCCCCTTCTGTTTGTGGTATCGGATTAGCAAAAGAAGAATTTGGATCATCAGTGAATATATATGCGAAAGTTGAGTTTTATTCTTCTGTAAATGCGCCAGTATTTCTCGCTGTTTATTTAGTAGAAAACACCGTTGTAGCTCCTCAACGTGTTACTCCTTCCGATACTTCTTTTTCATACTCCCACCATCATGTTTTGGTGGCGGCTGGAAATGGTGACTTTGGTCAAAGCATAAGCTCATCGCCTGTCATCGGCATCACTTATAAAGTACCCATTCAATTAACTGTGCCTGGAAACATCAACAAAAGTAATTTAGAATACCTAGTTGTGATCTATCAGAGTCAAGGGGATTCACCGATAAAAGTCCTGAATTGTTCATCTATAAAATAATGCTGTTTTCGTACTTCGAATAGGTGTAAAAAAAAGTTCCTCCATTTGGGGATGGAGGAACAAAGCTCACGCAGAAAACTAGGGATAAACTAACGGGTAAATTAGCATTAAAATTGTACAGGCACCATAATTGAAATGTACTGTTCTGCGCGAACCATAATTTACTTTCTATGAACCAGTTGTAATATAAAGAACGCCTTCTTGATGGAGTAAAATTAACTTAGTAAAGGCAGCGGCAAAACATTATAAGTTTGATAATTTCCTTTTTCTGACTTGATTTTTTCACGTAAGTATTTGATATTTAATTTTTTAAAATCAACTCAAATTACATCCCGATGAGCGAATCTGAAGATAAATTGCACCGATTGATACACTCGTTAGATAAATCTGAAAAAGGATATGTAAAGAAATTTGCCGCACTTCATGTGAAGGAAGATGCCAATGGAATAAGGCTTTTCGACATATACAACAACGTAAAAATTTATAGTAAGGAGAAAATTGAAAAACTGGTTCGAAAGGAAAAATTCGCTAATCACCTGCCTAAAACTAAAAACTACCTTTTCGAACTCATATTAAAAGCGCTTAGAAACTACTATTCTGAAAAGAAAGAAAGCTATAGTATGAAAACACAAATTCAGAATGCCGATATCTTAAAAGATAAAGGACTCTATAAAGAAGCACTTTCAATAATTAAGCGAACAAAAAAAACGGCGCTGGAAAACGAAATTTACTTTCCTCTGATAGAAGCATTGTATATTGAAAGAAGGATTTGGCCATCTTATCATGTAAATCCAATTCAAAATGACATTTTATTTAAACTAAGTCAGGAAGAGGAAAAGCACTACAAATACATGGACGAAGCGGTAGCCTTTTTTACCGATGCTGCATTCAAATCATTTTTATATGCGCATTTGATGGGAAAAGGCGACAAACAAGTAGTTCTAGATAAGTATGAACAATTGGTTACTTCCGAAAACTACCAGCGCCTACTCTATCTGGCAAGCAAAAAAATAGCGCTGTTGCATCAAAACGTAATCACTTACCACCACTATATAAAGGTAGAAACTGAGTTATTCAATAAAGAAGGGGAAATTTTATTGAAATATTGCTTAGATAAAAAGCAAAACACTTCTTTTACACGAGAAGTCATTGTAGGACTAATTGTAAATTTAGGAGTTGCAGCATCTCGATTTTACAACAAAAAATTATTTACAAGTTGTATCAAAGGATTGGAGGAATTCAAAAATGAAATTGGCGACCCTGAAAATCATGCTTATATCCTTGCCGAAAGTTGTTTGAGTGATTTACACTTTGGCTCACTTCTGCTGTTAGGGGAATTTGAGAAAGGACTTCAGGTCTGCGAGCAATACATCAAAAAAGGAAAGATCATCGATGATGCTCTAAATGACAATCTGATGATTTTTTATATTAATAAGAGCGTGAGTCACTTTTTACTTCAACAATTTCCCGAAGCCATCAAAGCCTTGAACGCCATTGAATTATATACAGAAAAGCATACGCACCCCTACGCCGACTCAGAATTTTACTTACTAAAAATCCTGTCGCATCTTGAAATGGGGAACTCAGAAGCTGCTTTTTATATCGCTAAATCATACAAAAATCTTTTAGAAAAAGAGTCGCTCAACTTTTATCAGAGAAAAGCGTTTGTCGAAGTCATTGTAAAAAATCCTTTGGCAGAAAAGAAACAAATTGCAAAATTAACAGCCGAAAAAATAAGAGAAGAAAAAATTCCACTTGACATGTGCTGGGATCAGTTTCTTATCGACATAAACACATGGTGTCATTGTGTTGTAAGCAATTCCTCCATTACTCAAGAGTATAAAAAACAATACGCTCAGCTGTATAAATAATGATTAATCTATGCTTAATTTCAAAAAAAACGCACAGAATTCTTTAAACTATTGTTGTTTCTAAATTGAAGGCTTATATTTGCCCCCTGTTCTTTAATAATGTTTGTGGTAGAGATCGCAAATATTGAACATTTTGGAGAGGTGGGTGAGTGGCTGAAACCAACAGTTTGCTAAACTGTCGTAGGAGCAATCCTATCGGGGGTTCGAATCCCCCCCTCTCCGCTTTACAAGGATTTCGAAAGAAATCAAAATTGCATTATATTAAAACGCCTTGATATCAGGGCGTTTTTTTATTGCCCTATATCAACCAGTGAAATATTCTTTTCACCGATTATCTTACTTATAGTAACACTACTGAAATAAGTCTGCGCAGGGGCCTGATTTGATGAATTTAAATAATACAACTCTGGTACCTGCCAGTTGCTTAAGTCTTGAGGATTCCAACGATTTGGCAGATCTCCCCACCATGGAACAAGTGGCAACTGATACCAATGCGTGTTGCCATTTACATCAAGAAGCGGATTTCCGTCCTCGCCTATCACTGAATAAACTATACCGCCGCCGCGTGATCCGCTATTGGCTCCGCTGGCATTTTGTACCCAGTAAGTGGAGGCTGTTATATTTAGCTACAATAATTTCAATGAACGAAGGATCTAATTTAAACAAAAAAAAAGCCTGAAACATTGCTGCTTCAGGCTTGGATTTATTTCTGTTTTCTTAAACTTTTATTCCCAACACCAACATCATCTTTAACTGGACATGAGGTTTATGAATTGCATCTAACGAACCTATCTTCTTTACAAACCTATCACAAGAAAGTGATTTCAATTGAAAGCAATCAGCAGAACTGTTTTTACTTAATCCGTTACCTTTATTTGGCGCTATCTCATGATGCCAAACATTAGCAAACTTCACATCAGTAATTGGAACCACCACTCTTAAATTCAGCTTACCTAATCGCTGGTCGTTAACCACAATTGCAGGACGCAACTTACTTATTTCTTGTCCTCTGGTAGGATTAAAATCTACCATCCATATTTCCCATTGATTAATATTCATCTACAGCATCATTTGAATTATCAATATCTCGAACCTCCTTGCTTTTATAGTATTTCTGCGTCTTAGATGAATCAGCATCCTTCTTCATCTGTTTATACATCGCATCCAAATCAGTCAAAGCTAATAAATCGCTTAAACTAACTTTTTGTGGCACGCTTGGCTTAATAAGTAAGCCCGTCAAAGTTTTTTCAATAATCACACTCTCGCCAAATGACTTCAAATAACTCTTCGGAATTACAAACCCCATTGAGTTTCCTATTTTTACCAATCTCTTTTCCATAATCTTTCTATTTATATGATTTAGACAACCAATACTCCAAATGTACAAACAATGTTATAACAAAACAAATAATGTTATAACTATGTTATTTCTAACCCATCGGGTGAACTCTCAATATCTTCTGCTTCAATTCTTCCACACTTGCTATATTATACCATTCCGTTGAACTCACCTAGCGATGTCACTCGAAATCTGGTCCCCAAAATCTGGGGCGGCAAATTCCCGTTTCAAGTGCGAGTGAATCTGGTGTTACCCAAAGTGACCGAAGTGCCGCAGAAACTCCTGGCCGACCTGGGCAT
>JAPLEZ010000051.1 GCA_026390935.1 Bacteroidota bacterium | reverse complement strand
GTATTTAAAACAAGTACAAAGTTATATTACTTCTCATTCCAGTCATTTGTGTAATAGCGTTAGCGTCATCTCTGAAGCTGAAACGGTAGGAATAAGTTATGAATATGCAAAAGATGAAAATGGAATAGAAATCATAAATTCAAGGATTGTTTCCCCTGTGAATTTAATCAGGATTATCAATGGAATTAATGCTTCTTTACCACTGACCATTGCTAATGGAGATTTTGAGCCAAGCGCTCAGAAATTTTATCCTTTTATATCTCCGATTTTTGGAGGAAAGAATTTGATTTTTGGAGGAGCTGGCAATAGTGTTCTTCTTGTTGATAATTCATTGGTGTTTCAGTTAGTGCAAAATGGTGGACCTAAGTCTTTTATTGGTGTTACTAATATTGTATGTACTGCAACAGAAGATGATATCCGTCAGGAAATGGTAGGTCAAACTTCCCCAGGAACTATAATTCAAATAGATATTCCGGTGAATTGTATTCAGGGAGGAAGCGGCTTCTCAGGAGTAATAAGGGTATTGTATAATCGGATTAATCCACTTGAAAACAGGGTTGTCAGTGCCTATTTTAATAATAATGTGATTTTTTATAAACAAATCACCGGAAAGCTGGTAGATAAAGTCACCAACAATCCCTTTGATGTAAAATTTAATTTAGCGAAAACAATTCGCGACAATTGCTTATCGCATCAAGATGAAAAAGCAGAATATGAAGTCAATCAAAAATTCTCTGATGCTTTAAATGCTTATAAATCTCAGGCGCTACAAAATATTCAGGAAAAATGTTTAGGAGCCATGCTGAATGAAAGTATGCATTATACTTACCAAAGTAGGGAATATCATTACACCTTATATTATTATGATCAGGCCGGAAATTTGGTGCAAACCGTTCCTCCTGCGGGAGTGGACAAAATGCCTATAGATGAAGCACATGGTTTTGATAGCAAAGGAAATTATAGCTCAGTACCATTAGTTGCAGCTTACCAACCAAAACACCGTTTGATAAGTGAGTACAAATACAATAGCTTAAATCAGCTTGTATATCAAAATACGCCTGATGGCAATGAGAGTTTCTTCCATTATGATGATGCTGGTAGATTGCGTTTCAGTCAAAATGCCGAACAAAGAATCCGTGCTTATGAAGCAACAGATTTGAATAGTAACGGTAAATTGGATTTATTAAGTGATACGGATGAGAAATTTTCTTATACTAAATATGATACTCAGGGGCGAATCACAGAAATTGGAGAAAGCACCGACTGGATGGTGAGTGGGATATCGTTCAGAGAGAAAATGAATGAGGAAGGTTTTCCAAGCAGCATAAACCGAACACAGATTACCCAAACTATTTATGATGAAAAACCATCGCAAATTGTTAGTGCATTGGATAATTTACGAGGCAGAATAAGTGCTGTATTATTTAAAGAAACATCATCATCCACTGAACGCAATGCCGCTTTTTACAGTTATGATGAATATGGAAACGTAAAAACATTATACCAAAGAAATAATGATTTAGCGTATTTGGGACAAAGCGACAAAAAAATATCCTATAGCTATGATTTAATAAGTAGCAATGTAAATAAAGTAAGTTATCAAGCTGGCCAGCCAGATCAGTTTTACCATCGTTATGCCTACGATGCCGACAATCGTTTGGTGACTGCAGAAACATCTGATGATAATATGATATGGGAAGTGGACGCAAAGTATAAGTACTTTCTGCATGGCTCTTTGGCACGTATAGAAATTGGGCATGATCAAATTCAAGGAGTGGACTACGCTTACACTAAGCACGGCTGGTTGATTGGAATGAATAGCAGTAGTTTGGAAAGCGGCTTTGATCTAGGAGGCGATGCTTATGCTGGTAATCTGAATCACAATTTTGCAGTAGATGCAGCAGGGTTTTCTTTAGGTTATTATGATGGTGCTTATAAACCTATTGATGGAAGTACGTCCACAAATGTTTTAAAAGCAGAACTTGTTCATGATCTGTTTTCAAAAGCTACGATTGGTGCCGATTTATTCAACGGTAATATCAGTCATATGATCACCGGAATTTATCTTGATGATCCAAATACAACAGTCCATTTGGCTACGATACCTTCAAGTAATTTGATGGCTTATCGTTACGATCAGCTGAACAGAATAAAAGTAGCAAGGAGCGGTACTGAAAACGGAAATGATTGGATCATTAATACGGATGTTTCTGCAAGTGCTGGAAAATATGAAATGAAAACCATTTTTGATCCAATGGGTAATATTACCAATTTAAGCAGAAGATACAAAGGAGCACCAATGGATGATCTAACTTATTCCTACTATCGAAAAACGGATACGGAAAATCGCAAGCAAATAGTTGAAAACAGACTTTACAATGTTGCCGATGGAGTTTCTTCATCAATGGCGGCAAATGATTATAAATATTCTACCACAGTAGGAGATGTTACTGTGGCAGGGATAGCCGCGAATGATTTTCAGTATAGTTATGACAATGTTGGTAACTTAATTAATGATAAGTCGGAGGATATAGAAGAAATCATTTGGACGGTGTCTGGCAAAGTGAAAGAAGTAAAAAGAGTGCCATATTCATTAAAACCTGATCTGGAATTTGTTTACGATGCCGCTGGCAATCGAATTAGTAAAACAGTAAAACACAAAGTGACAGAAGGAAGTATTTATGAGCAGGGCTTATTGAAGCCTGAGGATCAGTGGACCACCACTTATTATGTGCGAGATGCAAGTGGTAATGTAATGGCGGTATACAATAAAACAACAGCTGCGGTAACAACAAATACCTACAAAGATAAATTACAATTGACGGAACAACATATTTATGGATCTTCAAGGTTAGGCTTAAAAAACAGTTCAATGGAAGTAGCGAGCGTGGAGTACAATGGAATACTTGGTGCAGGAGGAAAAATCACAAAGAGTAGTGTTTTATCACCGATGTTAGCAACAGTTTCATCTACTCACGGAGAAAGAATAGTTGGACAAAGAGCCTATGAACTCTCTAATCATTTAGGGAATGTGTTGGCAACAGTAAGTGACAGGAAATTTGCAGTTGGGTCCAACACGCAAAAACTTTTGGAGCAATTTGAGGGCAATGACGGTGGATTTGTAGCTTATGGAGGTGCAACCCGAAACAGCAACAACACTAAGATGGAATTTTCAACCACTAATCAATGGGCAGGGATTGAGCGTGATATTGTAACTGAAGTAGGAAAAAGTTATTCTATAGAATTTGATTTTGGGTTGAGCACCTCGCCGTATAATGCAGGAGCAGGTTTTGCGATGAAGAATGAAGAAGGTGGTGGAAATGTAACGCTGAACCAAAGTTGGGTGAATCAAAATGGATCCCATGTTGGTTTGGTATTTAGAGCAGAATCAACCACCTCAAAGTTTTATTTATACAATGGGAATAACATTGGGGTGTCTGCCTCTTTTTCAATCAATGATTTTAGGGTGAAGGAAGTTATTCATTATGAACCACAGATTTTATCAAGTGCGGATTATGATCCTTATGGATGTGTTATTGAAGACCGACAATTCACAACAAATACAAGGATATATGGATTTGAGGGGCAAAGAATAGATGATGAGTTGTTTAATGGTGCGTATGCCATGGAATATCGTGTTCATAATCCACAGATTGGAAGATTCTTAAGTACCGATCCACGTGAACCTGAATATCCATGGAATTCAGCGTATGCTTTTGCAGAAAACAAAGTGATAAATGGAATAGATTTAGAGGGAGCAGAATATGAACCAACCTACAATGACAACGGGGGTATTGAAAGCGTGGAATGGGTTGGATTTGATAAAGTTGAAAATTCTGATGGATCTATTTCATACGTTGCGCCAGAAGGTACAATTTCGAAAGGTACTACAGTAGGGGGTGTTTCCTTCATGACTTCGGGCACATATGGAGGTGTAATGTATAAAACAGGTGATTTTCAAAAACCATTATTTTCGACGGGACTTTATTATACTAAGGAAGCTTTGAAAACAATGCCTGAATTACTTGATCCAAATGTTTCTTTTGAGACAGAATTCAGATTTGATAGGGAAGGAGAGGCAACGAGTATAACTCTCAGGTATTATTATGGAAAAGGCGACCATAAATTCAGTTTAGGATCGACTATTTATCAGGGAGATCAAATAGAAAATTTTGATTTGGATGCAGAAAGCAAAGATCTTGAAGGTTATAATAGAGAATTAAATCGAAGCGTATATTGGTGTGACTGTCAAGATGCATCTGATAATAGTTCAATGCTTATGTTTTTCACTGCTGGCGTATCAGTAGAACTTCAAATGATTAGGGCAGCTGCGGCTAGTCAAGGAGCAGGTTTAGTGACCGTGGGACGCTGGATGTCGCAGGCAGAGTATGATGTAATGGCGAGTTCAGGTCGAATGGTTGAAGGAGCTGGCGGACAAACATTCGTTGCTAAAGGAGGTCCTACGGCATTTAATGCAGCGGCTAAAGGATCTGTTTATGCAGAGTTTCAGGTTCCTATGAATAGTTTATTACAGGGTGGGCAAGCAAATTGGTATAAAGTAATTGGACCTAATGCAGGTAAAGCAATGCAAGGCTTACTAGGAAAGCAAGGAGGACAATTACTTCCTCAAATAAAAAATCTGTCAAAAGTCTTACAAGTTAAGTAAGTTATGGAAAAAATAAATGTAGAATGGTTTGAAAAAGAAATTGCTCCTTCGTTAAAGTGTTATAAAATCAGTTATCGATTTTATGAAGAAGGGGATTTAGGCTCCTTACACCAAGTTGAATTTAATTCAAGTGAAAAAGGTGGTAATATTGATTTTTGGGGGCTTGGGTGGCTAGGTGTTTTTGTTTGGGACTATAAGAAAGAAGAACAGATATTAAATATTTTAATAGATCCTGAGAATCAATCAGAGAAAGAAAAAGTTTTTCAAAGTTTAAAAAATATTTTACAATAAGAATTTTATTTATTCTAACATAGCTTTGTATATATTATAATTCTCTCTGTCGAGGCATACGAAGATTACTTCTTCAATCGTATTTGAAGTTGCTAAAAAATCAGCTACAGTATGAATTGCGATTTTTGCTGCACACTTTTTGGGGAAACCATAAATCCCCGTACTAATATTAGGAAAAGCTATTGTTTTTATTTCATTATCTACGGCAAGTTTAAGGCTGTTGGAGTATGCTAAAAAGAGCAATTTTTCTTCGTTATAACTACCGTTTTTCCAGAATGGTCCAACAGTATGAATTACAAAATTTGCACAAAGCTTACCAGCTGGTGTAATAACAGCTTCACCGATTTTACAACCACCTTGTCGATTTCTTATTGATTGACACTCTTCTAATATTGCCCTTCCACCAGCTTTATGTATTGCGCCATCAACTCCACTACCTCCAAGCAAAGAAGTGTTAGCAGCATTTACAATAGCTTCAACTTTAATTTTTGTAATGTCACCTTGTACAACTTTGATCCTTTTCATGCATCTAAATTTGATTTCGTAGTGTAGGCTTCCTTTATTTTCGGGCCACTTATTAGTTGACTGCTAATTTATAAATTCCATCAACATGTCGTTTGGTGTTTTGTAATTTAAAGCTTTATGCGGTGTGTATTTCGGTCTGACCGTGCCACTTGTTTCGGAGTGACCATGCCATTATGTTGAGAGCGTCGTTTTACAAAATCAAAGATACATTTTCCGTTTATTTTTTGTCTGATAATTTTTTTCTCATGGAGTTTCCTTTGAGTTCCAATCGATGTGAAGAATTTACCAAACGGTCCAAAATAGCATCGGCGATGGTTCCTTCGCCAATGAGTTCATGCCATTTGGCGACGGGGATTTGTGAAGCAATGGCAACTGAACTTTTATTATATCTGTCCTCAACGATATCCAACAATGCTTCTCTGGCATGGTTGTCAAAAGGTTGCAAGCCAAAATCATCCAAAATAAGTAATTCCATTTTTTGAATTTTTTCTATCTCCTTCAAATAATTTCCTTCGAGTTTTGCCACTTTCAGTTTGCTAAAAAGGCTTGAGGTAAGGGCCCAGTAGTTTCGGATATGTAATTTCAGATTTTAGCGCAGCGGAATCTGAAATAGTTTTTTTTAGCGATTTTCAATCGCGATGATTAACCTTATCTTATTAAAGAGATATATCCTGAAATAGTGCTTTTTTGAAACTTAGCAATGTAAAAATAAGTGCCCGATGGACAAATTGCATTTTCATTGTTTTTTAACCCGTTCCAGCATTTTTTTGAATCCGTTGATTCAAAAACTTTAATTCCCCATCGGTCATAGATTTGCAGTTGAATGCATTCTTCCAGTAATAGAGAATTTGTTCCAATAAGAGAAAGGTTGAAGCAATCATTGTAACCATCGTTGTTTGGTGTAAATACATTTGTTGAATTTATATTCAAAATGCTTCCAGCATCAACGCTTATATTTTTTGTAAGAGTATCGTAGCAGAGTGAATTTTGAGCAATTAAAGTCACAGGGTAGTTTTTGTTCGCTGCAAAATAATGAACTGGTATTTGTTCATTTGAATTAGCTCCGTCGCCAAAATTCCAGAAATAAGAAGTTGCTTTAGTACTGCTGTTTTTAAACGTTGAACTTATTCCTTCGCAAGATAAATCTTGCGAGAACGAAAAATCGGCATTCGGTTGAATAGTGCTTAAAATTTCAATGGTGTCTTTTTGAATAACGGGAATACAGGAGCTATCATTTACGGTTACAACATAAGTTCCGGCAGAAAGATTGGAAGCTAACGAATCAGTGCTAATATTGGGTAACCAAGAAAAAGAGTAGGGTTTTGTACCCCCTGAAACACTTATGTGAGCTGATCCGTTGCTTTTTTCACAAGTAGAATTATTTACTAAATTATTTACAGTTAAAGCTCCAGTAGGGGAAGTAATTGTGAAATTAGCAATGGTTTTTCCATAACAATGACTGCTTACTTCTACGGAATATGAACCGGGGCAAAGATTGTTGATTGTTGATACGGAAGTATTAGTGTCGATGACCGTTATTCCATTACTCCATTTAAAGGTATAGGGTGGAAGGCTGCAATCAACAGTAATTGTAGCACTTCCATTGCAAAGACAAATAGAAGGATTTACTTGAGAAGGAGTTAAACTAATTTGATCGGGGGAGAATTTTGTGATAAATAAATCTGCTTTTCCCTTCGGTGTCTTTTGAATATAAGCTCCACTTCCTATGTCCGCTATAGGAAATGTTGAATTACTATTAACAATTACTATATCTCCAACAATGAATAGGTTGTTTGAAGTGTCAATCGTAATGGTTGCAAAGTGATCTACGTTATTGCCTCCAAAATAACTTGACCATTGTAAGTCATTAGATGTATTAAACCTAGCAATGACAATATCACTATAGCCAGTGAGTTTATTTGCATTAAATCCTGTAGCAGTGCAGAGTGGGAATGTAGGGATGTTGCTCGTAGAGCTTTGAAATGTGATATACAAGTTTTGGCATGAATCTAATGCTAATCTTGGGAATTGATCAACGTCATTGCCACCAAAATAGGTTGCCCATGTTCTATTTCCCACACTATCAAATTTTAATATATAAACATCAGATTCGTATATGCCACCTGTGTTAGAAGTGGTTTGAAAAAAAGTGCCTGCGTCTAAAAGGGGGAGATCAGTTGAATTTGTAGATCCAGTTATAAAAATATTTCCAGCGTTATCAGTTTCTATATAGGGCCAAACATCATCCATTGATCCACCGTAATAGGTGCTCCACAATATGTTGCCGTTATTATTAAATTTCATAATAAAAAGGTCAATTACACCTGCATAGCTACCTTGAAAAAATGTTCCATTATCTTTAAGCGGGAAATCTATGGATCTCGTATGTCCTGCAATAATCACGTTGTCGTTAATGTCAACATTAATATCAACTGCATCATCCCCATTCTTTCCTCCTGCATATGTTGCCCAAAGTCTATTCCCAATGTTGTCAAATTTCAGGACAAATATATCTGCGTAAATTCCGCCTGCGTATGTCCCTTGAAAATAGGTTCCTGAATTTAAGGTTGGGAAATCCAAAGAAGTTGCATTTCCAAAAATAAATATATTTCCTTTATGATCACACGCAATTGCAGTTGCTCCATCGTATGCTTGTGGATCAGAGTTCATAATGCCGCCACCATAAAAAGTGGCCCAAAGGCGATTTCCATTGTTGTCAAATTTTAAAATAAAAGCATCGCCCCCATTGGGGCTAAGTGTTCCTTGAAAGAAAGTTCCTGCATTTTGAACTGGGAAATTGGAGGAAATCGTTTCACCTACTATGAATAAGTTTCCAAAAATATCACAAGCTAAATCATGGGCGATATCATCATATTCACCTCCGTAATAAGTTGCCCATAATCTCACTCCTGAATTTGAGAATTTTAAAATTGTAAAATCATAACTTCCAGCTTTGCTACCCAAATAATAAGAACCTGAGTTGTAGGTAGGGAAATCAATTGAGTTGGTCCATGCTTTGATAAAAAGATTGCCAAATTTGTCAATTGTAGTGGATGGGTCATCATCGTAGGTATTCCCACCATAAAAAGTACTCCACACTAATTTAGGATCAATTCTTAAATCTTGTTTTTTATTGTAATTAGAAAGTGAAAATTGTACGTGAGTATTAAATCCTCCAAGTTGGCTTTTCTCAGTTTTAATCAGTGAAAATTCTGTTTTAATTTCTTTCCCATTTTGAAAAGATAATGGAGCATTTTCATTTAAAATCCCTAATTCACTTTGGATATTGATATTACCTTCTCGGCTAATAGATAGTGGATTTAAGGACGAATAAATAAGTTCAATTTGTTTAGGATTACCACCGGGATGAACAATAAAGTCATATTCAAAACCACCTTTATCGGAATTATATAGCACCCAATCAATTCCGGGATAAATATTTTTCACTGTGATTTTTTCATATTCGTGAACGTCTTTGATGCCATCAGGGCAATGACCCAAAAAGTATTGAAAGAACTCATGACTTTTTCCTTCTGCAATAATGTTTTCTTTTTGAATGGAAGCATCTTTCAAAATCATGTCAATGCGGTTCCAGTGAAATGTTGTGCTATCATTTTTTTTGTCGTGCATTTTGTCGAGCAAACTAACTTCCTTATGGTTTATTAGCTTTTGGTTAGTGGTGGTTTCCACAAAGCAATAGGTGAGGCCCTTTTCGGTGAGGTATAAATTCACCCCTGGTGCTTCCGCTTTAAAAAGTACAAATGGAATGAGTTTTCCGTCCATATCGGTCATCTGTCCATTGTTTTCTAAAAAACGTACAGGAGCAGAATGCAGGTAATCTCTAGCGTTAGGCTCACCAGCTTGCGCCAGTAAAAAAGTAATCCAACAAAATAATCCTAAGAGTAATTTTTTCATTAAGTTTAAGCCGAACACTAAAGATAAAATAATCTCTTAAAAAGAAAGAGTGATTTTATAGCATGATCAAAGTGTAGACTTCCCTGAAAGTTGGCCATTAAAAAGTTGTAAGAGTCAAGCCAGATTACAGTATTTCCAAAAGTTTATTGAGTTTTTCCATTTTTGATGGATCCAATTGCATTAATTTTTCTATAAAACTGGATTTTGCATCCATTTCTACTTTTTTCTTTAAACTTTTTTCTTCCAATTTCTTTTCAAAGAAAGCTGATTGTTTAAAAATATAGTCATTTGTAATGTGAGTATATATTTCGGTTGTTTTGCTTTCGCGATGCCCTAATATTTTTTGGATGAATTTATCTGGTAGGCCATTCATTAAGGCTAATGTAGCACAAGTATGTCTTGCGCAATGAAAAGTGATTTTTTTTGCAATCCCAACTTTTTTAATTACTGATTTTAGACATTCATTGGTTTTTTGGTTACTAATTACGCGGAATATTAAACCTTCTTTCTGAGTGGAATTAATTAGATTATTAGCTCTTTCAAAAAGGGGGATTCTAACAGGAAAACCTGTTTTGTGCATATCAATTTCAATGCAATCTCTTTCTTCAAAAGAAGAACTATTTTCTATTCTTATGTTTTTCTTTTTAAGATCGCTATATTTTAAGTTTTTAAGATCCGTGAATCTTAAACCAGTGTAACAGGCAAATAAAAAATTTCTCAGAGTATTGTATTCAGAAGGAGTTAGAATTCCTTTATTTTCCCGCTCTTTCCATTGTTCTGGTGAAATTTGTTCAATAGGGAGGAGAAGTGGTTTGTAGGAGTAATAAGCTTTTTCTAGCAATTCTAGTTCATGCGGTTCTATGAAATTACGCTGGCTTTCTCCTTTTGCCTTTTTGATTTTGAATTCTGCAAATGGGTTACTCTCAGTATACAAGTCACCCTTACTAATGGCAACGTTTACCATCGTTTTAATTACTTTTAAATTATTAGCAATCGTAGATTTTTGGTTACCTTTTCCACTTTCATCCTCTGACTTCAGCATGAATATTTCGTAATTCACTAAAAATGATGATGTTATGTCATTTAATAGCAGGCCAGGTTTAAACTTCTCCATTTTTGTAATAATAGATCTGTACGATCTTATAGTTTCACTTGAGTAACTACCTTTCTTTTCTTCTATAAGATCGATAAAATAGTCTTTAGCTAACACATGATGATTTTCGTTCTTCCTTGAAAATTCGGCTTTAAATAATTCCCTTGTGATTTTTTTTCCCCTTAATCCATAGTCTAGTATGATCTTTTCCGCCCGCCCCCTTTCAGAAGCGATAAATGAATTAAGGCTTTCTGCTATTCCGCATCCATTTGTAACCTTTCCTGTTTGTTTATTCCAATAATAACACTCTGATCTTTTTGATTTAGGGGTAGACATAAGTTTTTCTATGGTTACCTCATTTTTTGGCCCAATGCTCTTACCTATAGGAAGATCAATTTTTTTCCTATTTAGTAAGAATCTTAAGTAAATACCAGCAGAACCATCTTTTTTAGGATTGTCCGATCTCAAAAACACTTTTACTGAAGTTGTCATATATCACATTTTTAAATAATTACACATTTTGCGAAACAGAG
Source organism: Bacteroidota bacterium (assembly GCA_026390935.1). GTDB lineage: Bacteria > Bacteroidota > Bacteroidia > Flavobacteriales_C > JAHEZL01. The sequence continues at coordinate 4,434 of JAPLEZ010000051.1, read as the reverse complement.
ATATCATGTTGATTCCTCTTGCGAAGCAGCTGTGAAACATTTTGAGTGAATCGGTGAAAAGAAACTTTCACCTATCGACAAGGCAAATAAAAAAACGCCTTGATAATCAAGGCGTTTTGATAAGTGATGCAATTTTGGTTTCTATATGAAACCATTGCTGGCGGAGAAAGAGGGATTCGAACCCCCGATACCTTACGGTACGCCAGTTTTCAAGACTGGTGCATTCAACCGCTCTGCCATTTCTCCGCCGCGAAAATACGACAATCTTTTAATCCACGAAATAAATCTCGAAAATTTGTTTGCTTTTTATTCATTAAGCAACCATTTAGAGTGCTGTCGTCTTATATTAGATTTGATGCTGGGGAGGGTAATATTTTTTCTATTTTTATTTTTTAAACCTGATCTAAATTATGAGGGCATTATTATTTCTGTTTCTTGCGGTGTTGCTTTTATCAGTTGGTTGCCGTAAGGATTTAAGCTCCTCTTCGTGGGATGCACACGAAATCACTCCATTGATAAAATCTTCATTGTCGCTGGATAATTTACTTGGTTCTGATATTGTGTCTAAAAATCCAGATAACAGCTTGAATGTCGTATATAAGCAAACGCTGTATTCGGCCAATACCGATTCGATGCTTAAATTTAAGGACACTACTTTTTCGTATGGAACTAGTTTGCAGTCGCTCATTTTGTCGGATGATTCAGTGGTTCATGCTATAACTTTAGGTATGATTGCTCGCGGACAAGGACCTGCTGGTTCGCTGATTTTGGCATTTCAAGGTAATTCATTGGCGCTGCCTGCATTTAATAATGTTAGTTCTAGTGATATAGCAGTTGACGGCGGCGCATTCTTTCAATCTATGGATGTATTGAGTGGCTTCATGGATATTACCATAAAAAACACATTGCCAGTTGATATTTCCACATTAGATTTTTTGTTGCGCAACGATGATTCTTTTGGAGGTGGCACTATAGCTTCAGGGAATTTCCCACCTATACCCGCCGGAACAACCCAAGTGGTTAGTTTTCCATTGGATGGAAAAAAGGTATACAGTAAAATGCTTGGAAAAATAGTAACGTTGAATACTGATGCTTCTGCAGGTCCTGTGCTTATTGATACCAATAACGCAGTGACAGCAGTCATTAAAATTCGCGATTTAAAACCTAAAACAGCAACAGCATTTTTCCCGGATCAAGATGTGTTTGATCAAACAGAGGGAATTAGGTTGAGCGCGTTAAGTGAGATGATGTTAAGTGAAATCAGAGTAAAATCAGGAGATGTAAAAGTAGAAGTGTTTAGCAGCATACGCGATACTATATTTTTCCATTATGAAATTCCAAGTGCTACTCTTGCTGGTGTTCCTTTTGAAGTGGATACTTTCGTTCCACCGGCAGCGGTGGGGCAAACGGTGTCGTTTTTATATACATTTCCTTTTAAGGACTATATCATTAATTTAAAAGGCTTTGGAATAGAGGCGGGTTTAGGAAAGGATTTAAATAAAAATTCATTTTATGATCCTGATACAGTGAATACTCTTGTTCAGATATTGGTAGGTAGCATCAAGGGGAAAAATCAAATGGTGACGCTGGCATTGGGAGATACTTTTTACGTGAATGCCGGATTGGTTAGTGTAGTGCCTGAATATGCGGTAGGTTACATTGGTGATGATACTTTGCATGTTGGACCTGCAACGGTGGATATTAATATGTTTGATAAGTATGTGTCGGGGGACTTGGATTTGGAGCAAGTGAAGGTAAACTTTGAAGTAAAAAATGGTTTTGGCGCAAAGCTGGCGGTGAATGCAAAAAATATTTCGTCGGAAAACACAAAAACTTCCAATTCAGTTGTGCTTTCTAATGCTGAAATGAATTCAACTATATTATTGGATAAAGCATTGGATATACCTTTGGGAGATAGCAAAGTCACGGTTTCTGATAAAATTATTGCGTTGGATAAATCCAATTCAAACATTAAACAATTTATTGAGAATTTTCCTGATCAGGTGAAATATGAAATGGATGTGGCTTTGAATCCTGATGTTCCAAGTAATATTGATTTTCATACGGTGTTGTCAACACCACCAAATTTCGTTTACAATTCTACCGGACTAGATGCTACAATGAACATAGAAATTCCTTTGTCGATGATTGCCAATGATTTAAAATTGGCCGATACAGTAGACTTTTCGTTGACTAAATCCGATCAATCGGAAAATTTTAAAGGAGGGAAATTTCATTTACTTACTAAGAACGGATTTCCGTTTTCAACTAACGTGACTATATATATGTTAGATGCTGCTAATAATAAAATTGATTCACTTTTTACCAACGGATTGATTCCAGCTGCTGCGCTAAGTAAGTTATCGGGAGAGTGGAAGGTGATTGAAAAAACATCGTCGCAAATCTCTTTTGATGTGCCGGTATCCAAAATGGAAAATCTTTTCAGTGCCAAAAAGTTGTTGCTGATTGCCGATTTCAATACGGCTCAGCCCAATACCGAGTACGCAAAAGTATATAGTGATTATGCCATAGAATTTTTATTAACTGGTGATTTTGATTTTAGAGTAACATTGAAATAAAAGGAATGAAGAGGAAATTAATATTGAGTTGTAGTTTACTTATTGGATTAGTTAGTAATCAATTTGCACAGGACAGGATTTCACCAATATATTCGCCAAAAATAGAATTGAGCGGCTTGTATTCTATAAACAGTACTGCCGTTACAGCGTCTTTTTACGAGGGATTGTACAGTGGGAAATTTATTGATGGTGCTGCAAAAGAACAGGTGAGCAAAAGATTGTCGGCCCAAAATCTATTTGGTGCCGAAGCTGCAAGTAAAATTATTTATCATTCTTCTCCGCTTTTCAATCGTTGGGAAATATACGCTGGAGCATCTTATAACCTCGACTTTGGAATGCAGTTTTCCACCGATTTATTTAAAGTGATTTTCTATGGAAATAATGATTACGCAGATAAAAAAGCTGATTTTACTGGTACTGAAGTAAAATACATGGAAAGCCAATCGCTTCATTTTGGTTTTTGTAAACATTTATCGGGGGATTCAGCCAGTGTTAATCGCACCATTCAGTTGGGGTTGAACGTGGTAAATGGTCAAAACCTCTACGATATTAAGATGGATAGAGCGAGTATTTTTACCGAAAAAAATGGGACTTATTTAGATATTGATGCAAAGGGCAACATGTATCAATCAGATGTCAGCGGTACATTAAATGGAATTGGAGCGGGTTTGAACTTTTCTTATGAAGTTGAAAAGAAAAAGGGAGCTCGTTTTTTAGTGGAATTGAATAACCTCGGACTCATGCAATGGAACAAAAACACAGTGCATGATTATATTGATACTACTTTGCGTTTCGAAGGATTTGTAGTCTCCAACATTTTTGCCATTCAGGATTCTACTTTCAATAACGTTAGTGCAGAGAGCGCGTCCAAAAATCTACATACAGAAAGCAAAACTTACACAACGGCTTTACCTTTTACCATTCACGCTAAATATTTATACCCTTTAAATAATAAGAGTTATTTGGGCGCCGACTTAAACTATAAATACTGGGGAACTTATATTCCTAAATTGATTTTAAGCTATGGATATAATTTTGGTCATCGATTCACCGTTGAAGCTACAGGAGGGTATGGTGGATACGGACAATTGCATGCAGGATTAAACGCGAAGATCAACTTCAATAAAGATTTTAACGTTAGAATAGGAGCTTCTGACTTGCTTGGATTCATTGCCCCTTCATCATTTTCAAATCAGGGCGCCTTTTTGCTGGCGTCGTATATTTTTTAAAATTATATTTGAGGACTTGTAAGGCCAATTATGCAAAACCACAATTTCATAACCACTAATGCGATACTCTCCATAAAAAACATGGTGAGTCATAGTTGTGTTAAAGTGGTGCGTGAGGAATTACAGCGCACTGGCTTTATTCAGGTGGTGAATGTGCGACTAGGAGAAGCTGAAATTAATTACGATGCGCAAGTGATCAACATGGGGGTGATCAACACAATTTTGCAGCGAAATGGCTTTGAACTGATTCATGACAACAGCGCCAAGTTGATTGAAATGATTAAAAAAGCGGTGATTGAACATGTTTTTTACGGCGCAAATTCTAGCTCATTGATTCGCAATTCTGATTATTTAAGTGAACGCCTCGGACATCCTTATCCTTATTTAAGTAAGCTTTTTTCGGAAACTACTGGGTCAACATTGGAGAAATACATTATTCTCATCAAGATTGAAAAAATTAAAGAACTCATCGCCTATGAAGAACATTCATTGAGCGAAATTGCATACATGATGGGCTATAGCAGTGTGCAGTACCTAAGTAACCAGTTCAAGCAAATTACTGGATTAACGGTGAGTGAATATAAAAGTCAGGGCTCTAAAGATAGAAAGCCATTGTCGGGAGTACT
>JAPLEZ010000152.1 GCA_026390935.1 Bacteroidota bacterium | reverse complement strand
CAAGGCAAAAGAATCACAGATGCGCGTCTAAACAATAAAATAACGGGGGAGGAACTCAGGATTAGAGCTAAACTAACTCCAGAAATCACAGAAATTTTAAGAAAATTGAACCTGCTGACCTAATTTGGACAAGTCAGGAAAAAACAAAAAACTACAGGAATCCCACATAAATCTCCTTGCCAAAGGAACTGAACTTCAAAAAAAGAAAAACGAGTTGATTGCTCTTAACACACAGAAAATACAACAAAACCAACAGCAACTAGCATTGCTAAATTCATTGAATCACCTAATAACTGAAGGAAAAGTGTATTCAAATGAAGATATTACCTTGAAGAATTTATCGCAAGAGTTGAGTACAAATGAAGTGCTGCTTTCTCAAATCATTGACGATATTTACAGCTGCACCTTCTTCGAATTCATCAATGAATGCAGGATCAAAGAAGCACAAAAAATATTGCTCAACCCTGAATTCAAGATGAAAACAATCAAAAATATTGCTTCAAGAATAGGCTTTAGCACGAAGGCAGAATTTGTAGACGAGTTTCAAAAAATTGTTGGCGTAACTCCAGCCATTTTTTTAAAAATGAAAAACTTGTCATAGGCGCTAGCCAATCTTTCCATTTTTCTCCATCATGAAAAGCAAATAAGAACAACCATCATTTGTTCTTTTTATTTACTCAAAAAACTCCTATCATTGCGCACACATTTACTACAATATGAAAAATCACGCCCTGCTGTTCATCAGCACAATTGCTATTTTTAGCGCATCAACTGCATTTGCTCAGAAAAAAATTGACATCGATAAATTCAAACGAAAGATGGAATTTATTGGAGTTCCGAAAAGCAAAACTTTGAGCGATTTTAATACCTACTCCATTACTTTTAATGCCAAGCAAGAAACGTTGAATAAGTTGGAATTGCGTCCAAAAACAATTGAAGATTTTTTCCATTTGGAAGGATACTCCTTTGTAAAAGAAGGCAACGGCGATTTTATTTATTCCATTCAAATTGGCGAACCCTCTATCACAAAAGAACAAGTGGTAGAATCAATTGTTGAAGTAAAAAATGCCGATGGCACAAAAACAAAAAGCACTCTGTACAGCGCCATCATTGAAATGTCGGCACCAACAATTATTCAGCTAATTAATAATGAAAATGGTGCAATCCTTCATGTTGCAGTTTTTTCCACCCAAGACAATCCAACAGTTTTTAAATCGGAACCCAGCACAAAAGAAGGTGCCGAGAAAGTGATCAGTTTTAAAACAGCGGGTCTCAACATGAGCGTTAAAAAAAATTACATAGATGCTTTGAACGCAGAAATCAGAAAAATAAAAAATGCTTACTCATTTGAAAAGCAAAGTTACGAGCAGGAATTTATGGATGTGGACGTTAAAAAAAGTCCCGACTTGCAAAGCCTGCATAACGAAATCACAAAAGTTAGCAGCGCATTATCCAGCGCACCTTACAGCGAACCACTGCAAAAAGTTCAGTTGGCATTGGAACCTGTTTTAAGTTCGTGGTTGGCGAGTGCCGAGAAATTATCTTCTGCTGATAAATATGAGCAGAAACTAAAATTTGTGTACCTATTTAACCTTGCTGTTTCACAATTGTGGCTGGAGCAATTTGATGATGCTTTAAGTACAGCAGAAAAAATTACACAAAATGACTACAAGACTTATGAAGCTGGAATCATCAAAGAAAATGTAAATATGGTGAAAGAGTATCTTGCCAAAAACGGATACAGGAGTCGCCATTTCTACCGTAAGGGATTTTACAGCACTTACAATTATACCTACACCAAACAGGCCATTGATACAAAACCATGGAATCCAATTGCTCAAACCGCAAAGGATATAAAAGAGTTGGAAGATATTGCGAAAGGCACAGCGAAGCAACTGGTTGAAGAACTTACTTTAGGCGACACCATACTTTCAAGCACTGCATTTTATTCCACCTTTAAATTTATGTTGGATGGAGTTCCCTACGACTTCAAAAAAGCAAGTTTATCTCTGGGTTCTGGCGAAGCTAGTGCTGGCAAAAGCTATAAAATATATTGCTACACCAAAGAAGGGTTGATTGTAAAACAAGGACAGTTCTCGGGAATGACAATACAATTGTATGCAAAAGACACCAACAACTTAACTGCAAAAAACATTCAAACGCTTTTCACTAAATACAAAGGTCAAACAATAGGCGACATTTCCACACCATTCTGGCTCGACTCAGTTCCTTTCAAAGTTAACGGACAGAAAATGGCCCCAAAACTCATCTCCTGGGAACTATATGGTAAAAATTTGGCGGCTGATATAGAGTTTTCATTTCACACACAAAATGGTGACGATTTTTACTCTTACAAAACAATGAATGGTGATCAGTTTCAAATTGAATTGGTGTCGGCTACACCAATTGTAGTGCAAGGAAATGGAAAATCATGTTCGCAAGGATACATGGCAAAATTTAAAATTCCTTCTGTAAGAGTGACACGTTTTTGGTACGGACATTATTCACCAATGTACACCGAAGAGTACAAGGAATTTAAGGATGTTGAATTTTATATCTTGCTTAAATAAATTCACTGATTCTGCTACAACAACGGCAATATCCTGTTAAAAGCAGTTTTCTCTGAATAAATTTTATGACGCTCATTGTAGCAATCAAATTCATCGTCGGAAATATTATTGCTGATGAAATAAAATTTTCCGTCAAAAGAACTTTTGCTTTTTACCAAACGGTATAGATCTATTCCGCTCAATGCATTCAGGTCGATGTTGGTAATAATGGCTTCAGGCTGATGCTTTACAATAGAAACCAAACCATCCACACCATTATCTTCCAAATGAATTTGGAAGCCTCTTTTGAAATAATATCTTCTTGCTTTGTCCAAAAAAGATTTGTCGTCGTTCAATATTAGAATTCCCATAACCTAAAAATTAAGTGAATAATTGTGTTCTAATAAATTGACGATTTTTTTGGGAAAATAGTGTAGTGGAATTTTGAAAATAATGTGTAAGATTTTGATTTGGTGGGGATATTTAGACGTTAAAGCCTTGCAGAACGTATAGCTTAAATATTGAAAACATCAGTTCCACAGGAATCCTAATGTGAAAAATCTCTCTCTAGAAATTGCTTTTTAATGCTTCTCCCCTTTTAAATCCTTCCTGCTCACATAAGGTAATTTCAACTCTCTGATCAGGTTGATCAATCGAGTCCGGCCTGATTCAGTAAAACCATTTTGAAAAGAGATACCGAGCTGACCATCAGTCATTCCATAGTCTGCTATATAATACTCCATTGCAGGGATTTTAAAATCGGAATTCATTTGATTACAATCGAGACAGATGTTAATCGCATTGACAATTTTGTTTCCTTTATAAAATACAAAGGCATGATGTGGTTCAAAACAAGCGCGTTTTTCGCCACCAAAAGTCAGAGTGTCGGAGAACAGATTATTAAGCGTATTAATTTGATTTTTCGTTAACTCAACGCCTGGAAAATGGGTGGAATAAATAAGTGAACCATTGCTTACGATACTTCCAACTTCATAAGTACTAAGTGGGAGAAAAGTCTTACTATCAATAAAAAAATTAAAGGCCATTACCTTATCAAAATCAAGAGAATCAAAAGGTTTATACAACTGATCAGGATGAATTTTCGCGACAGCCAATAAAGAATCCATAAGAAAATCTTCTCTTAACTTCACCGAGCCACCACAACCATCGCCCTCTTCTCCTCCTATTCTCCATTCCATGAGCGTTTCAATGCGCTTATCCGTCAATTCCTTCAAATAATATGCTCTGCACATAGGATGTATGCTTCCATAATATCCTGCTTCTTTATAATTGGGAAATTTCATTTCCAATTCCGCATCACGGAATTTAATCCACAAGCGTTGCGATTTTTTTAAAGCGTTGATAAATTCAGGATCAGACTTATAAAGCTTAATAATATCGCTGTATGTTCTATTGAGAACAGAATCTGATTGGTGAAAATCTCTATATGCTTCCTCATTCATTTCCATTTGAGTTTGAGCAAAACCAACGGAAGTGATCAATATAAAAAACAGGGCAAATAAATTTTTCATGGTATCATTTCTTATCCATATCAAAAGTAATAATCTACATTACTTTTACAAACAAAAACAAGCGCCTTTAACTTTATGAAACAAGTTCACAAAAATCATGTAAAAGCCCCCATAAATCCACTTTATGAAGACTTTAAAATTTCTGTCCCTTGCCCTCTTTTGTCTCGTGCTTTTCTCCTGTAAAAAAGAAAAAACTGAGGACAAAAAAGACGATCAGACCAACAACACCAACGAAAATTCCAACTACAAAATTGAGTATTCCTTTGCGCCTGGAGAAAGTGGTTTCGATTACAACTCACCCATCATCAAAGGAAATTTTTTGTACATCGGTACTTCTAAAAAAATGTTTTCCGATCCGGCTAAAGACAATAAATTTTACAAATTCGATTTGCAACTTAACGTGATTTGGTCATATAACCTCGACAGCAATGAAGTGCGCGGAAGTGCTGCTTTAGACAGTGATGACAACATTTATTTTACGGTGCAATCGGGAAGAAAAAACGGTGATATGAGTTCGTCAACTATCTACGTTTATTCTCTCAGCAACAGTGGTACATTGCGCTGGAAAAAACTTATTGCCACAGGTAGCGAAATTAAAGACATAGGCGCTTATGAATTAAATGTTGGCGACAAAGTATATGTACAAGGGGCTGATTTTTATGCCTTATCAAAAACCGATGGAACGGAGGCCTGGAAAGTGACGCAAACTGCCAGCGTTTCAAAACCACTGATCGATAATTCAGGAAATATTTACATGGTACAATGGGGATGTTTTATGTCTATTGATCCCAATGGTGCTGTAAGGTGGAAAATACTGCCAATTGACCCATTCAGCGAAAATGGAGACGCCACCTCCAACGCATCTTTTGCCGATGCAGCAAAAACCAAAATTGTTTTTTGTTACGATGTGTGGATGTACAACATCAACTGTTCTGACGGAAGCATCAATTGGAAGTACAATCCGCCGCATGAAGGTTTTATGCGCGGCACTCCGGCCATTGACGCTGCAGGAAATATGTACATAGGACGAAAAAATCACAACAAGGCTTCGGCTTTTTATAAAGTGAAACACGATGGTTCAGCAGTGTTGTGGAGCAACACTACTTTTGGCGAGATTTATACCTGTTCGGTTTTAGCCAACGACAGCACCGTGTTTTTCGCTTCGGAATTACTCAATAACGGTCAGGGTGTAGAACCAGGATGGAATCGCATTCATGTGATGAACATCAATACAGGAAAAATTATCTGGCAATATGATTTAGGCAGTGACGTGGGCACTTGCTCGCCGGCGATGTCAGTTGATGGAAAAGTATATGTTGGTACGATTGGCTATGAAGGATCACCTTCTAAACTGGTGTGTATAAAATCTCCGGCGACGGGGACTTTACCTGGTGCGATTAGAGCGCAGTTCAATGAGTGATATAACTAACGGAGGCTTTTTGCACACTGCTTCCCTCTTGAAGAAGAGGGGTGCGTTAGGAAAGTGTGTGAGCAGGGAGATGGATTAGCACGAGTCCATCTCCCTGCTTCCGCGCAAAAGGCTTTCACACCCCTCTTCTTAAAGAGGGAAGCAATATGCAAGACGTACTGGATGGATCAAAATAACTGCTAAACAGTTTTGTCCTCATTATAATAAAAACTCAATGCGCCAGAAGGACACTTTTTAATTTGTTCAACAATTCTTTCACTGCTCGCGTTTTCTGGTTTTATCCACGGACGGTCTTTTGGATTAAACACCTCAACTAAACTTTCGTGACCTCTCCAACACTTCGTGGAATGACTGCAGGTCTTAGGTTTCCACACGATCGTTATTTCTCCGTTCGTATATGTTTTTGTAATTTCTTCCATGGTAAAAATTTTATTTCAATCGTTCCAAAACTCCTTTTCTTTTAATGAGGTTTTTATAATCCCATTGAATGTTTTCTGCCTTTTTAAGCCAGCGTTTCAAATCAGATTTTTTTACTTCTTTCACCGAAGTGTATCGCGCTTCAGCAGCTTTGAAACTTCCTTCACTTTGCAATGCTTCTTCTTCAAATGACTGTCCGCTCCAGAACAACAAACGAACGCTGTTTTTCAATTTACTGTATCCAACAATTGGATTTCCATCCAGAAACCAAACTGGATGTGCATGCCAAATTTTATTTTCTGCATCAGGTAAATGCTTGCTGATTTCCTCGGCAAGCAAGTTGCAAATCTCGCTGTCTGCAGGAGCTTGTGCGTTGTTGTATTTTTGAATGTCGTTATTCATCTTACTTCTTTTTTAAATCCAAAGCCTCCGCCATTCCTGGCAATAATTTATTTTCCGAATCCATAATACCAAACCACACCTGCCATGAAATATCCATCTCCTTAAAAATTTCACCCATGGTTTTGAAGTAGGCATTTAAGTCTTCAATTTTAGCAGATTTAGGATAAGCGCCCCACTCGTTACAAATTAAAGGCACCTGATTATCGAAGGCCCAGTTTTTTACTTTTGCCAATCGATTTTTGATGAACTGTTTGTTGCCTTCCTGATAATATTTACCCATGTTGTCCTTCACCCACTGTGGCGTTCCATTGGTGACACCAAAGTCGCGATACTCCGTTGACCAACGTTCAGGTGAATACGGAAAAGGAACATTCTTCATGGTTCCCATGCTTGCCCATGACGCGCCTTGATGTGAAAAAACAAAAGGATCGTACATGTGAAAACAGTAAATCACGTATTTGTCTTTGAGTGGTTTATTTTTAATTAATTCATCCAGACTGTACCATTTTGTATCGCCAAAAATTATGGGACGAGTTTTGTCGATTGTACGGATGGAATCAATCATCATTTGTGCGAGCAGGGTCCAATCAGCCTGATCAATATACTCTCCTTCTGGTAAACTTAAACAAGGTTCATTCGTCAATTCAAAGAAAAGATCTTCGCGTTTTTCAGTGATAAAATGCGCAGCAATTACACGCCATAAAGATGATACGGCTTCACGAAATTTAGGATCTTTTGATGAGGACCGATTGTAACTTCCATCGTAAGCGTGATAGTCGATTGTTAAAGATAATTTGTAGCGCTTTGTCCACGTGTTCATGGAATCCAACAAAGTATATAGCATTGGTTCTATTTCAATTTTCTTTAGCGTGCCATTTAAAACATTGATTCTATCCACCACATACAAATCCAAATCGATAGGAAAACGAATGCCCAGCAATCCTTGATCCGCCTGCAGTTTTATAGTTGCTTCATTGTATTTCCAATCCGAAGTGTTAGCCGTATTAATTTTTCCTGCTTCGGCCCAACTCGCCAAATTCATTCCTTTGGTTAAATACTTTTTTGATAAGTCATTTAAGGAACTGGAAATATTTCCTTTTACCAATACTGGCGCTGGAATTTCAGCAGGACGAATGACCATATTGTTTTGTTTTTCGTACTTGATTTCTTTGACAAAACCAATGTCGTCAATTTGAAAATTACCAGAAGTTTTGTTGGCATTCCACACCAATTTTATTGAATTGGCCAAATTGAGATTTACCTTTTTTCCCCATCCACCTTGCGTAAGCGTTGAAAAATCAATAGTCACCAAAGTCCAGTCGGCAGCGGCAGGCACAGGAATTGCATAAAAATCATAATCAGTAATTTCTTCCGTTTCCACCCGAAGCTCATGCCCTACTCCTTTGTGCCAATATGATATTCCTGCGAATAAAGATGGATTAACTGAAGCTGATTTTGCAACAGAAGTTCCAAAAGCATAGTATGGATCCCATTGATAATTTCCTTTGTCCAACACCACCTCTACCTGAAACATTCCCGTTGACTCATGTCCGCCTGTTGTTACAAAACCTTGCTGCCATGAGGCTTGTTTAATGGTGCTTTTTCCACCACCCTGATTGTCGTTAAAACTGTACCAATATCCGCCTAAAATACTTTGAGTATTTCCATCTTCAAAGTCTTCAATCATGATGGCAGGAGATTCCTGAGCTACTGAGTTAACAAAAAATGAAAGGAGGATTAAATGTAGAAGACCAATTTTTTTCATGATATAAGTTATTTAAAGGATGGTTTAAATATAAATAAAATCATGATGTTGGAAAAGTTGGTCACTACACACTCAACTCACTATTTTTCTTCAGCAAACTTACCGACCAATACATTGTGTTCAGCAGCACTCCCATTACCAACGTGAACAACCACATGGGCAAATAATCTTCGGGATTAAAAATACGCTCACTTAATTCATTGGCGATTCCTTTGGGACGGTGAATGATATCCCAGCTGTTCCAACGCAAAAACCGACCTAAAAAAATTCCGGCACTTCCCAGAAACAATAAGAAAACAATGATGCAATTGCTTATCCACTTCGACATATTATCATACAACAGGCGATGAATATCTTGCAAGCTCACAAAGCCAAAAAGCAAGCCCGTCCAGGCATAAGATAAAATCATTAATAAATCGAACCACATTGGAATGCCCGCTCTTTTTTTCAAGTGAATCAGGTCGGTGAGGATATAAGGTGAATTAGGGAAAAACAGCAGCCACACACATAAAAAAATAAACAGCACCAATTTGCTTTTGCGCAGCGTAGCACTCAGCATCATTAAAGAAGTCAATAGCCAGGGGACTATGGCTAAAAACAAGTTCCAGTTCAATAAAACAAAAGCTTTGTTTTGCGTGATGTACATGCGCGCGTATAGCAATGAAGCGCAAAAAAGAGTGCAAAAAAGCAGGAACAAACTTGTTCCTAAACGATCGTTTTTTTTAAGTAAAGTCAGCATCCCGATTTCTTTAGTGAAGGGACAACGGAGATCATTCGCACTTAAGTATGAAGAACGAAAAAATAAAAAGGATTCAAAGAATCAAATTTGATGATTAACTTGCGCTGTTATTAACCGAATGGAAAGTGTGCATTTCAATACCGACGTTTGTATCATTGGAGCTGGACCAGCAGGTTCGGCGGCTAGCTTAGCACTTTCCAAAAATCAAATAAAGCACATTATTGTTGACGCCGCATCTTTTCCACGTCAGAAACCATGTGCCGATGTTATCACTGCCGGTGTATTGAGAATGCTCAATGAAATTGATCCGAACATCATTCGCTCTCTTCGCGAAAAAAATGAAATCAATCCCATTTGGCAAAGTCATATTTACCCTACCAATAACAAACCATTAAAAATTGCACAAGTTCCATTTGGAGGCAGTACAGATGAGCCGAGCTGTTATTGTATTTCAAGAATAAACTTCGACAGTATTTTACTCAACAAAGTGAAAGAAAGCACCTACGCCACAGTGATGGAAAAGTGCAGAATTTCAGCCTTGGAAAAAGAGTCGGACGGGATAAAACTTTTTACAAAAAACGGAGAATGCATCAAGGCCAAATTAGTGATTGTTGCAACGGGCTCAAACAACTCGGTTTTAAAATTATTGAACCTTGAACAATCTCCAAAATATTGCAATGTTGGAATTCGCGCCTACTACAAAAATGTAGATTGTGCAAAAGAAACCGGAGAACTATTTTTTGATAAAAGAATAATGCCAGGTGGAGTATTCATCACTCCTTTGCCAAACAATGAATACAATGTAAACATGGTGCTTTCGCTTCAAAAAGCCAATAGAAAAAACATTCCCTTGAAGGAAATGATTGAAGAAATTATTGCTACCAATCCGGTATTAAAACAAAAGTTTTCAAAGGCCACGCGCATAAGTAAATTTGAAGGATCAAAATTATATTTAGGCATTCAAAAAAGAACCCTCACTGGCGATAGATTTTTGTTGGCTGGTGATTCGGCAGGATTAATTGATTTCATTACTGCCAACGGAATTTATCAAGCCATGTTAAGTGGTAAACTTGCTGCGTTGAAAGCACAGGAAGCTTTGGCGCAACAAAATTTTTCAAAAGAATTTTTGCAATCTTATGAAGATGAAATTTACACGCGCATTGAAAAGTTTTTAGCCATGGGAAGATTATTTTATCCTCTGCTTCGCATTCGATTTTTCAATTGGATTTTACTTGGTTTATTAAACTTCATTTCGAAACGACCGAACACAAACAGCCTCATGCAGGATATTTTCCATCATCGGATTTCCAAGAAAAGACTGATGCATCCTAAATTGTATTACGATCTACTGTTTAAAAAAGGAAAATAAATTGCGCTATTTCTCAGCTGAGAAAACAACATATTTCCATAAATTTTTATTCAAAGCCTTGTACTGATATACTACGCTTTTAGAATGCGTTTTGGCAAAAGGAGTTACGTTAGGATGAAAAGCATTGTAAATTTTAGAAACCACACCTCCAACAATACCTGCCAAATACATGCGACGTGCACTTTTGTAAATGGCCTTTGTATAATCGTGAAGCTGAATATTTTTAAATCCATGGTTTTGCAATTCCGTAGTAAAATATTCTCGCGATACTAAATTTGAAATTGCCCACGAAGTGATCCACTTTTCAATGTATGAATTTTCATCTTTTTGCGTTTCCGATTCAAGAAAATAATCTACCAAAACCAAACGCCCTCCTTTTTTAAGAATGCGATATGCCTCTTTAATAAAATCGGATTTATTAGTTGCATGACAACAACTTTCGCAAGCCCAAACAACATCAAAGGTTTCGTCGGGAAAAGTTGTTTGCGTGTAATCCATTAAATGAAAAGAAACCCTTTCAGATAAATTCAAATTTTTTGCCTTTTCCTGAGCGAATTTTATTTGCTTTTCACTCAATGTAATTCCTTCTACTCGTACTTTTTTTTCATGCAGCATAAAAAAAGCGGCACCTCCCACTCCACAACCGGCATCTAAAACATAATCCCCATCGCTAATTTTACCCTTTTCAAAAAGCACTTTATTTGTGTTCACCAATGACTCGGCAAAATTTTTCGTTGTTTCATCCCAAATTCCGTAGTGCAACGACAATGTGTTTTTTAAACCCCACCACTGTTCGTAATGAGTGTGCGTAGAACTGTAATAGTTGGAAATATCGGTTTTATTAAACTTTGCCATTCTTGTAAGACTTAAAAGTAAGTATTTTATACAAACTGATTTGTGCTGAGCTCAGCACAAAAAAGAGAGTTAGGCCTTCTTCACAAAAATAGATTTGAGCGCCATTGCCCCAAAACCTTCTACCTTACAATCAATATTGTGATCACCATCCGTCAAGCGAATGTTTTTCACTTTTGTTCCGGCTTTGATGTTTTTGGAATAGCCCTTTACAGGCAAATCTTTTATCACCACCACGGTATCGCCATCTTGTAAAATAGCGCCGTTACTGTCTCTCACAACTTGCGCATCATTGGCACCTGATTCTTCGGCCTTCACTTCTTCGGCGCTCCATTCGTGGCCGCATTCCGGACAAGTTAATAAAGATCCTGAATCATAAGTATAGGGTGATTTACATTTCGGGCAAGGAGGAAATTCTGACATGGTAAAAGGTTTATTTTAAAAAATGAAGGTAGTAAAAATTCTACTACGATCATTAACCTTAACTCATGACAATGCTAGTTCGTTAGTGCCACTTTTTATTAATTTCCGCTTTCAAACATCAACTGTAAATCACCATTTTTTATACGCTAAAAACTTTCCATTCAAAGTCACTTTCACTCTATCGCCTTTTGGGTCTTCCACCTTCTCTATGTCCATAGTAAAATCGATGGCGCTCATAATGCCATCGCCCATTTTTTCATGAATAAGTTCTTTCATGGTTGGTCCGTACACATAACAAATTTCATAAAAGCGGTAAAGCAGCGGATCGGAAGGAACTACTTGCCCTTGTCCCTTCGTTGGAAAAACCTGCAAGGCAGCTACTGCGTCTTCTGGTAAAGAAAGCATAGCGCCCAATTTTTCAGCTTCGGATTTGGAAAAAGTATTTTGTCCGAGACAAGCGGAAGTGGTAAAAACTTCCGACAAACCGAGCGCCGCTGAAATCTCTGCCCATTGCAATTTCTTTTTTGCTTTTGCCAACAGAACCATTTCTGTCATTTCTAATTTAGTCATAGGGAAATTTATAAATGAAAATAAATTTACCGACTTAAACCTCCTATAAAAATGACTATAGTGATGTTTTGTCCTGCGATTTTGCAGACTTGTTATTGACTACCATAATTTATACTTTAAATTTTTATTGCTGGTATTGGGTTGTTTTCCTTCCACATAATCAATCACATCCACCAGCATATCATAATACACGGATTTCACTTGATGTCGAATTTTTCCACTCTTAATAAATGAAACAACATAATCGTCAATCCAACGCAATTCAATTTTCACTGTTCCCTTAAACTCCACACCGTCAACCGTAAATTGCAATCCGCCTTGGTATTCTTTAGAAGCAGGAACCGAATAAAATTCGCTGGCTCCCCAAGCCTTTAAAGCACAGCAATCGGTATATTGTATTTGATCCAGAATGGTTTGTGCCACCGGAGTGATTTGATTTTCCATCTTTAGCTCTTCCTTAAGGTTAGAAGTCTAAAGTAAGTGGACAAACCATAACCAATTTACGGTGTGAAATTTCTGAAATAATTGATGCTATTGATTTACAGAGAATTAAGTAAATAGCTTTTTTAGTATCTTTCAACTCATGTCGAAACGGTATATTATATATTTTCTTTTTGTCGCCTTAATGGCCGATTTGAGTTTTTCATTCTTCCAACATTACACCACTCCACTGGATGGCGATGTTGCAGGAGGGATAATTATTAATGAAGATGTAAAAAAAATATTTGAAGATCCTTTTGGTATTGGCGTTATCACGAAAAATGAAATGTATTCTAACCCCAATCGTTTTTTTGTGCACTGGACTTTTGCAGAATACTTTAAAAATATTCCTCTGTTGCTCCAAAAAATAACCGACCCAATCAACAGCGTTTATTTATCCTGTGCAATTGCCAAAATATTGATCCAAACAATGATTCTCTATTTACTGGCTTTTTTCATTTCGGGAAGCAAAAACATTTTCAAAATAGAATTCCTGATTGCTGCCGTAATCATCACTCCTCTCTTTCAGAACAATGGCTATCAGGCTTATATGGGCATTATCGACCAATCCATCACCTATAGCTTTTTTTACGCCTTGCCTTGTGCTTTTTTATTGCTGTTTTATAAGCCATTTTTTCAAATATATTTTCAAAAGAAATCTCCCGACAATTCCTTGCTCGGCAAAATATTTCTTGTTGTGTTGGCCATTGCTTTACCTTTGAGCGGACCATTAAATCCGGGAGTTGTGTTGGTGCTCTCTCTTCTTTTCATTTTTAATGATCCACGAAAAAAAATAAAAGAAATTCCGCCGTTTTATCTTACCATATTAATTTTGATTTCTTTGGTAAGCATCTACTCGCTTTACATCGGAAGGAACAACTCCATATTTATTGGTGAAAATGTAGGACTTTTGGAAAGGTATTCCCGATTGCCAAAAGGTTTGTATTTTATTTTTAGTGCACGTATAGCATGGCCGCTGATACTTCTGCTGATCATTGCAAACAGCTTGTTCATCAAAAAATATTTCCATAATGAGGAAGGCTCCAAATTGTTGCGGACATTGAAATGGATCAGTCTATTTTCTTTACTATACATCCTTCTACTTCCTTTAGGAGGATATAAAAACTACCGTGAAAACATCATTCGTTACGATACGTTCTTACCCGTTACGTTGTGTTTGATTTTTTACTTTGGCGCTTCTTCAGTCTTTTTAATTAAAAGTTTTACGGGCAAGAAAAAAACAATTTACTTGTCCGTCATTGTACTTTTTTCTTGCATTTTCACTTTTACAGATAAAGCAAAATTCGACAGAAATGTATGCGAAAAAAATGCGCTGCACCAACTGGCGGAATCAAAGGAAAAAATAGTGTTGATCAACAGCAATTGCGGAATAATAGCTTGGGGAAAATTCACAAAACCAGAAGATTCAAGGACCAATTGCAAACTACTTCAGTATTGGGGCATAATTAAGGAAGAGAAATTATACTATCAAAAATAATTATCTTCGGGCTATGTTGTCCCGCTATTATCATACATTAAAACACCTCAAGGCAAAGCAGATTTTTTATCAGCTTTATTATAAGTTTCGTGCGCTATTCAGAAAATTTACCGGCTATCGACCAAAATTCAACAAGTATAAACAAGGAAGAATTTTACGTTTTACCGAGTGGATCCCTGCCAACGAATCTGCAAAGCAAAACACTTTTACATTTTTGAATCGGTCAGTCACTTTTGAAGCAATCAACTGGGATTATGCGCTGAACGGAAAGTTATGGACCTACAACCTAAATTATTTTGATTTTTTAAATCAGGCCTCTATCACGAAAGAAGAAGGATTGGCTTTGATGGAGAATTTCGAAAGTCAATTGCAACACCTCCAAAACGCTAACGAGCCTTACCCAATTTCCTTGCGCGGCATAAATTGGATAAAATTTATTTGCAAACATAAAATTGAGGACAAGGCCATCGACCAGAGTTTATACAGTCAGTACTGTATTTTAAACAAACATGTTGAATACCATCTTTTGGGCAATCATCTTTTGGAAAATGCTTTTGCCTTATATATTGGTGGATTGTATTTCAACGATGAGAAATTGAAGAAGAAAGGTTTTTCATTGATCGAATCAGAATTGAAGGAACAAATTTTACAAGATTGCGGTCATTTTGAATTGAGTCCGATGTACCATCAAATTATTCTCACTCGGTTACTCGACTGCTACAATTTCTCCAAGGAGCAAAACGAAAAGGCATTGTTAAAATCTTATGCCGAAAAAATGCTCGCGTGGCTCAACACCATTACGATGAAAAATGGCGACATCCCATTATTGAATGACTCGGCAAAAAATATTGCCCCCAGCTCTGCGGAGATATTCGCTTATGCAAAGCGCTTAAACCTTTCTATTGGTATTGCTGCGCTTTCCGATTCGGGATACAGAAAATGGGACATTGATGGCGCTGAACTCGTAATGGACATCGGGAAAATCGGACCCGATTATATTCCTGGTCACGCCCACGCCGATATTTTTTCTTTTGTATTGTACGACCAACAACCCATCATTGTTGATCCAGGAATTTCAACTTATGACAAGAATCATCGTCGGGAAGAAGAACGCTCCACAAAAAATCACAACACTGTACAAGTAGGTGAGCAAAATCAGGTGGACACCTGGGGAGGTTTCCGCGTAGGTAAAAGGTGCACTGTTATTATTGATGTAGAACAAAAAAATGAAATTACTGGCCACCACAATGGCTATAGCGACTGCATCCACTATAGAAGCTGGAAGAAAATAAATGACAGAGAATTTACGATTAGTGACACGCTCGAAGGAAGCAATTTAATAGGCACGTTTAATATTCACTTCCACCCCTCTGTCAATGTTGTTTTGAATAACAATATATTGCAAGCCGACAAATGGAAAATATCTTTCGATAAGGTAAAAAACGTATCTTTGCAAAAGTATACCCTTTCAGAAGAATTTAATACATTAGAGGAAGGCACGAAAGCCGTAATTGAATTTGAAAGCGACATAAACACTTCTGTCTCAAGGGTGAAAGTATAGAAATGCGTATTTTATTTATTACAGATAATTTTCCACCGGAAGTCAATGCTCCCGCCACCCGTACCTACGAGCATTGTATGGAATGGATGAAACAAGGTGTTGAAGTCACTGTAATTACCTGCGCTCCAAATTTCCCGAAAGGAAAAGTTTATCCTGGCTATAAAAACAAACTCCGACAAGTAGAATACATCAATGGCATTAAAGTGATTCGCGTTTGGTCGTACATCACTGCCAACGAAGGATTTGTAAAAAGAATTTTAGATTTCATGAGCTTTGGTTTTATGGCTTTTTGGGCTGGTTTGTTTGTTAAAACCGATTTGATTATTGCTACCTCCCCTCAGTTTTTTACAACTCCCACAGGATGGCTACTATCGGTTTTTAAAAGAAAACCTTGGGTGTTTGAAGTCCGCGACCTTTGGCCCGAATCCATTAAAGCAGTTAGTGCCATAAAAGAAGATAGTAAGATTTTCAAGTACCTGGAGAAACTGGAAATGTTTCTGTACCGCCGTGCCACCATGATTATTACTGTGACGGAAGCCTTTAAAAAGAACATCGCAGGACGCGGGATCGACGACAATAAAATTCATGTGGTGAAAAATGGCGCTAACCTCAACCTCTTTCAACCAAAAGACAAAAGCGCCGAATTATTGAAAGAATTAGGTTTAGAGGATAAATTTATTGTAGGTTATATAGGAACGCATGGAATGGCGCACAAACTCGACTTTTTCTTGAATTTTGCCAAAGAAACAGAAAACGATAATGTTCACTTTTTGTTTCTGGGGGAAGGTGCTGAAAAACAAAATTTATTGCGCATCGCCAAAGAGAAAGGAATCACCAATGTTATGTTTCTGGATAACGTTCCAAAAGACAAAGTCATCGATTACGTTTCTATAGTGGATGTTGCCCTCGTTCACTTAAAAAGATCGGATACTTTTAAAACCGTTATCCCATCCAAAATATTTGAGTCGGCCGCCATGAGAAAACCTATTCTCCTTGGTGTTGAAGGGGAATCCAAGGAAATAATAGAAAATTTTAATGCCGGATTGTGCTTCATTCCCGAAGACAAAGACTCCTTTTTGAACTGCTTATATGAAATGAAAGACGACAAGCTTTTGTATGCCGAATTTCAAAAAGGCTGTGAGGAATTGGTGAAGGAATTCGACCGTGTAAAGCTCGCTGAAAAGATGCTCAGCTATCTAAAAGAGCTCAATTAAACCTACCTTTTTTGGGTAGTTTCCACATTATTTTTAAACCATATCTTTATTTTGATATTTTTGCAACATTAAACGGAATCAATGTTATCAAACGCGGAGTTAATATTATTGTCTTGTCTCACGGCATTCCTCATTTGTTTTTTTTCCATTCCATCTATCATCAATATTGCTAAAATAAAGCACTTGTTAGATGAACCCGATGAAAGAAAATCTCATACACAAAGAATACCCACTTTAGGCGGACTCGCCATATTTGCAGGACTCATCGTGTCCTTATGCCTCTTTTCAAATGCTGTCTTTCCCGAAAGAAGATTCATCACTTGTGCCATTGTAGTCGTGTTTTTTATAGGCATGAAAGATGACATCATCGTGATTGCACCAGTGAAAAAAATGCTTGGTCAGATTGTAGCCGTTACCATAGTAGTGGTTTTAGGCGACGTAAGATTGCATGGGTTTTACGGATTCATGGGCATCGAAGAGATCAACGAGTACTTAAGTATTGCCCTTTCAATATTCACCATCCTGGTGATCATGAATGGTTTCAACCTTATTGATGGCATCAACACCTTGGCCGCTTCGGTAGGCATTTTAATTTTAGCTGTTTTCGGTTGCTGGTTTTATTTATCTGGTCATGAAATGGACTGGTCAATACTGGCTTTCACCACCATGGCTGCCTTGCTGGCATTTTTGTACTATAACATTAGTCCGGCCAAAATTTTCATGGGAGATACCGGTTCCCTAATCTCTGGTTTAGTAATTGGGGTTTTAACCATCAAGTTCATCGACATCAATGCAGGACTGAAAGGTGAATTTCTAACTTACCAGTTCAACTCTGTGCCAATCGTAGCTTTCGGAATATTGATAGCACCATTGTTTGACACCTTAAGAGTATTTACTTTAAGATTAATGGATGGCAAATCACCGCTGCACCCTGATCAAAATCATATTCATCACCGACTGCTCGACTTGGGCTTAACCCACGTTCAATCCTCTATCACCATCGTGTTGGGTAATATATTCATCATCGCTCTAGTAATCACTCTGCAATATTTTAATGTAGGCGGCCTTTGGATGCTATTGATAGTAATAGGAATTTGCAGCTTTTTGGCATATACCCCTTCTTTAATATTGAAAAAAAATAAGGCAGCACAATCTATTTCGGATACCGTTTAATGAAAGCGACCTACAGCAAATTATTTTTCATTGTATTTCAGCTAAGCATTGTCACCTCTGCTTTTTCACAAACAGTAAACTTCCCTTTGAATCATCAATGGAATGAATTGATTGAAAAAGATGTAAATAAACTCGATCAAAACGTTCATACCTCCTTCCGACCCTTTATTTATCAGGTTGTTCAGGAGAGCACCGATACTGTTTTCCGTCAATTCAACAGAGAGCAACATTGGTACTTATTGGGAACAACTTGGTGGAGCAAAGGACTAAAATGGGCCGAAAGAAAAATCAATGATGAAGACCTAATTTCCGTTGGAAAAAAAGATGATTTTAAAATCAACATAAATCCTTTGTTTGATTTTGCTTACGGAAAAACCATCGACAATAAATCTACTACCTTCACCAATACCAGAGGTTTTTTGGTAGAAGGACAGATTGGAAAGAAATTTTTCTTTTCTTCCTCTTTCCTGGAATCTCAAGGTAAATTCCTTCCTTATGTCAATGATTTTATAAATGCAAACAATGCAGTGATACCTGGACAAGGAAGGGCAAAATTGTTTAAGGATACGGTGGGCTACGATTACAATCGTGCCAACGGATTGATTTCTTACAGTCCGAACAAACATTTTAACTTCCAGTTCGGTCACGACAAATTGTTCATAGGCGATGGTTACCGCTCTTTATTGCTGTCGGACAATGCTTTCAATTATCCTTTTATAAAAATTACTACCAAGTTCTGGAACATTGAATACATCAATCTGTTCACGCAGTTTCAGCAAATTGGTTTTGGCGGACAGCAGGATGCGCTGCTTCCAAAAAAATACGGCAACTTCCATTATCTCAGCTGGAATGTCACCAAACGCTGGAACCTTAGTTTTTTTGAAGCCATTGTTTCTGCTGCGTCCAATGACCGAATGTATGAGTTTCAATACCTCAATCCGGTAATTTTCCTCCGACCAGTGGAATTTGCCAACGGCTCTTCCGACAATGTTTTGATGGGCGCCACCTCCAAATTTAAACTCAACAACAAAAGCTACTTGTACGGTCAGGTGATGATAGATGAATTCAACTTTCAATTGCTCAAAAAAGCACCAGGATGGTGGGGAAATAAATTCGGATTTCAACTAGGAATGAAGTCCTTTGATTTGTTTAAAATCAAAAACCTGAATTTGCAGGTAGAAGGAAATATGGTGCGGCCATATACTTACTCGCATTACGGTGATTCGGCCACAGCGCAGTATTCATCAAGCACATACACGCATTACAACATGCCTCTTGCACATCCACTGGGCGCCAATTTTGTAGAAGGTTTGGCCTTTTTAAATTATCACCACAAACGATTTTTCATTGAATCAAGAATCAGCTATGCAGTTTATGGCGCCGACAGCGGAAATGTAAATTTCGGACAAAATGTAAACTTGAATTACAATTACAATCGCGCTAAAATTTCGGGGACAGATGGTGACTTCGGGCATCAAATCGGACAAGGTCTTCGAAATACCTTATTATATACCGATATCAAAGTAGCGTATTTGGTAAATCCTAAAACTAATCTTCGTGTTGAACTCGGCTGGATGACCCGCCAGCAATCTAATGCACTAATGACGTCGGATTTAAGTTACCTCTATTTCGGATTACGCAGCTCATTATATAACTACTATTACGACTTTTGAAAATGCGACTGATACTTTGCTTCTTCGCAGTACTATTTCTTTCATCATGCTTTGAAATCATTGAGGACATTCGCTTTCAGGCCAATTACTCTGGGACTTATAAAGTCACGATTAACATGAGCGCCAGCAAAGTTCAAATCAATTCATACATGAAACTTGATAGTGTTTTTGGTTCTCATGTTCCCAAAAAACCCGAAATAGAAAAGGAAATTCAACGAAAAGAAAACCTCCTCAAAGCCCATAAAGGAATAAAAAATGTGCTCATTACCAGAGATTATGTATCGTTCATCTTCACTGTGAAATTTGATTTCGATAACCTCAACTCTTTCAAAGAAGCACACTCCATACTCACTTCCGACAAAAAAACTACCAATGATTTTTTCCCCTTCTCACAAAGCGGAAATAGCTTTAACCGTAAGGATAAACTACAAACGACTGCAAAAGACATGGCCAAAAAGAAAAAAGAGTACGCTGCACTTTTTACACAAAGTACATACACCAGCATCATTCATTTCCCTAAAGAAATCAATACTTGTAGCAACAAAAACTGCAAATTATCCAAAGACAAAAAAAATATGTTCGTCAGCTCCTCACTGGAAAACCTTGTGAATGATCCCAATTACCTGAATACTCAAATAATATTTAAATAATTCCAAACTTTACGGAATCTCTTCTACTTTTGGCAAATCAAAGACAAACACTACAAATGAAAAAACTATTATTCTTATTCCTGCTCTCGGCATCTATTAATTTGAATGCTCAGGATCTCATTAAATATTTGCCTGAAAATCCTTTGTTGTACGGGCGTTTCGCCTTACCAACAATTTTTAAAAGTCAGCCGCTGGACTCCCTAAAAGAGTATGCCTTTTTTCAAGCTTTTATGCAGGAAGTGCCTTTCAATCGCCAGCAAGATGCAGATTCTTTGCTAACAGGAATAATCAACGACATTGAAAAGTTTGGACTTTCTTTAAACAGCGATATGCATATTGTAGTAAGTCAGGAAGATTCACTCATACAAAGCAATATCTACTTTCAAATCAATAACATCACTGAACTTGAAAAAAACATTAATCTCCTGTTTCCAGTTGGCGACAGCACTGTATATTACTCGGCAGCCAATGATTTCAAGCTCTTTATCTACAAAGATTTGCACATGGCATGGAACAATGAGCTTTTTATAGTTGGTGCCCGAATGTCATTGCGCATGGAAACTCAAAATTCATGGGATTTAACCGATGCTGAAAAAGTGCTACAAGAAAAGCAATTGAACGAAAGAGACGCCAATGCCATTCACAAAATTTTTCACGCAAACACTCTGGTGGCAAAAAGAAAATATTTGAAGAAAATGTACCAGGACGCTGCAATCGCAACATATATGGACATGAAAGGGCTTTACAATATCTACTTAGATGCTATGACTGCGAAATTCAGATATTACGGTGCCTTAAATATTTTTTCACCAGTAAACAATGCGCTTCCTTTTCTTGATTCCAAAGTGAACATCGGCATATACTTCAACAACGACGAACTAGTAATTAAAGCCAAAAGCAAAATGGGCAAAGAGCTGCGCAAAAAATTGCTTAAGGTTTACAAACGCAAATACAACCCGGGTATATTCAATTATGTTCCTGAAGATGCACTACTATCGGCCGGAATAAAAATAAATACTGAAGCTTACATCAATTTTACCTTTGATATTTTGGCTGACGTTTACAGCAAAATCCCGCGCTACGGAAGATATGGCGTTGGAGTGATTACGTTTCTCCAAACTTTTATGGATGAAAAAGGGATTGGCGAATTGGTTCGTGGTGATATGATTTTCAGCCTCAACAACATCAGCAAAAAAAACATCTCCTACACCACCTATGATTACGATGAAGATTACAATTCCACCGAAGTCACTAAATTCAACGAATATAAAGTCCCTTCCTTTTCATTGATCGGTTCTACAGGCAATCCGAAACAATTGGAAAAATTAATGGATATTGGTTTGGACCTATCCAAAGTATACGTAAAAGAGAACGACGTTTATGTGATTAGAGACAACGATTTAAATCAAATTGGCGGCGCATTGTACATTCAAATTACTGATAAACTTTTCTTTGTTTCCAACGACAGCAGCTTCATATACAACGTCATTCCGAATAAAGGTTATGATAAAAAATTGAACGCTAAAGCGAAAAAAAATTACAAGGGCAAAACCATGTACCTTGATTTTTCTGCCGACAAATTAATGAAATCCCTCGCCGATAGTTTAGATGAAGTCGCGCTTATCAGCAGCAACAAATTGCTTAGGTCAGCTGCGGGAAAACTGCATTTCGAACAAAGCTTTTCCTGGTTTGGTGTCTCTACAACTTTGAAATATAAAACCAGCGACAAATCAAATGTACTGCCTTTCCTTACAGAATGCATGAATCAGTATTACCTGGAACAGAAAAATCGTTACTCTTACAACGACTATGATTACGAATCAGTGGCAGTTGACAGCGCATATGCATTGGACTCAACCACTGGTCCTGTGGGTGAACCTGACGAACTGTATTTAAAAGAAGACGGAACATATGATGTATCAGCACCGCATTCAGACTATGAGCAAGCAGTTGAAGAAGCTCAACCCATTAAAAAAGAAGAGGCCATAAAACCCAAAAAGGTGACCTCAAAAAAATAAAAACAAGGGCAATCGTTAAAAAACGAAAGTCTAAACAATTAATTAATACTTTTGTCAAAACTGTACAACCTTGTTAGCCGAAAAAGCCCACATACAATCTTCTTCTCCGCTAATACTGTCTAAGATTTCCTCGTACGTTCAGTTTTCTAAGTTCCGTCTCGCATCCTTAGTGGTGTTTTCAGCGGTGATCACTTTTATAGTAGCCGTAAAAACTGGTGGTGGGGATTACACAGGAATGCAAATTTTATGGCTTACGCTAGGCGGATTTTTAGTAACTGCTGCGTCTAACGGCTACAATCAAGTGATTGAAAAAGATCTTGATAAGCTGATGAGTCGCACCATGAACCGTCCGCTTCCACAAAATAAAATGAGCGTTACCGAAGGAATTATATTGGCTTCAATTATGGGCATCGGTGGCGTATTCATTTTGGGCTACTATTTAAATCCGCTCACCGGTTTACTTGGACTCATCGCTTTAATACTATATGCATTGGTGTACACGCCAATGAAAAGAAAAACACCTTTCGCAGTTTTTGTTGGAGCATTTCCAGGTGCTTTGCCTCCACTCATCGGATGGGTAGCTTATGCCAATGAAATTAATTTCTTTGGCTTATCGGTATTTGCAGTGCAGTTCATGTGGCAATTTCCTCACTTTTGGGCCATCGCCTGGAGATTGCATGAAGACTATACAAAGGCCGGATTTAAAATGCTGCCATCTCCTGGCGGACGAGACAAAGCCAGTGCTTTTCAAATTTTACTCTATTCTCTTTTCCTAATTCCTGTGAGCTTATTGCCTGGTGCTTTCCTTCTGTCAGGGATGTTTTACACTGTGGTTGCCATCATAGCCGGAAGTGTTTTTGCGTATCAGGCTTACACCTTATATACAAAGTTAGATATCGCGTCAGCAACCAAACTCATGTTTGGCTCTTTCCTTTATTTACCAATTGTTCAACTTGCTCTACTCATTGATTATTACCTAAAATAATGGCCAGAATCTCCAAAAGCGAACGCGAAGAAATTAACAAAAAGGTGTACAAACCTTTGATGTGGATTGCCATTGCTTCTATCATCATGCTCTTTGCAGGATTTAGCAGCGGTTATATCGTTTCAAAAGCTGATAACATTTGGATTAAAATAATTCTGCCCGATGAATTTATGATCAGTTCGGTCATCATTGTTTTAAGTAGTATTACCTTTTATTTAGGACAGCGATGCGTGGCCAAAAATAAACTTGCAGCTGCTAAAGGACTTATCGGATTAACCTTAGTGCTTGGTGTGCTTTTCATTATTTATCAGAAAAAAGGCTTTGATCAATTGAACGAAAAAGGATCTTTCTTTTCCAACGGAAAAGTATCTACAGTGATTGAAAAAGGGGAGTACGGCAAGGATTACGTGTTGGTAAAAAACGACATTGAGCTTACAGAAAGAGGTGGTTTATTTTACGACCCCATTGATGCGGGCTATTTAAAACCGATTGAAAACTTAGATTTTGAAAAAGTAAATCGCACTGCTTCCTACATTTTTGCCTTAACAGGAATTCATATTGTACATTTAATTGGGGGTCTACTTTCTCTTTTGTTCGTGTTTATCAAGACGTTACGTGGAAAGTACACTCCAGAAAATTATTTAGGGATGCAAGTAAGTTCGATTTATTGGCATTTTTTAGATTTTTTGTGGTTATATTTGTTCGCATTTTTAACATTTTTTTAAATCTTAGTTATGTCAGGAGAAGCATCAAAAACTATTGAAAGCAAAGTTCTCTGGGGAGGTAAAGTATCCCCTTTCAGCATCAGTTACGGAAAAATGATGATGTGGATCTTCCTCGTTTCCGATGCCCTTACCTTTGGTGGGTTGTTGGTTGCACTTGGATTTGCACGTCACGCTGCCGTTACAGCCGGTGAGTTCTGGCCATCGTCGGAACAGGTTTTCACCCACTTTCCATTTACACACGCACATCTTCCGCTACTCTATGTAGCGTTCATGACTTTTATCTTAATCATTTCTTCTGTTACCATGGTGTTGGCTGTTGAGGCCGGTCACCGAATGGACAAAAAGAAAGTGGCCTTCTGGTTAGCATTAACCGTTGTAGGTGGTTTGATCTTCTTAGGTTCTCAGGTTTGGGAGTGGAGCACTTTCATCGCTGGACCAGATGGTGATATTACCACATGGGCAGATAACGCCACTTTAAAACAAAATTTCTTTTTGCCAACCGGTGAAATGGTTGACGGAGCTGCTAAATTAGGACAAGAAGGTCCGCATGCTTATGCAATGTTCTTCTTCTTCATTACAGGTTTCCACGGATTCCACGTATTCACGGGAGTTCTATTCAACTTCATTATATTAATGAATGTTTTGGGTGGTACTTACGAAAAACGCGGTCACTACGAAATGGTAGAGAAAGTTGGTTTGTACTGGCACTTTATCGACTTGGTTTGGGTATTCGTATTTACCTTCTACTACCTCGTATAATTAAAACATTGAACTTTTAACATTCAACTTTAAACATAAGATTTATGGAAAGAGATGACATTATAGAATATTCGTTACACGCTCACCACTCTGCAGAGGAAGGTGTAAAAATCAGAAAGAAAATTTATTTCGTTACTGCGCTTTTATCTATCATAACGATAGTGGAAGTTGTTGTAGGTGTGTTTATCTCTCGCTCTGCGAATGAGTTTGCTAATCCTGGACTTTGGACCAGCATCAAAATTGGATACATTGCTCTTACTTTAATTAAAGCCGGATACATTGTATTGGTGTTCATGCATTTGGGCGAAGAGCGCAAACACTTTAAATGGATGATTCTTGCACCTTATATCATGTTCCTTTTGTATCTGATATTTATTGCTTTGTACGAAGCAGTTGCTGTTGGACACGGGATGACATTGTAATGGAAATTTCAGGCTCCAAAAAAAGAATTTTATTTATCGGATTATTTGTAGTGCCATTCTTAATTGCAATGGCACTCATTTTTTATGGCAAGGGCATGGGCCAATTGCCTAAGTATTACCAAGAAGAAGTAACTGACGCCAATGGCGAAAAAACCAAAGGCTACTATTCGGCTCCGCTTGAAAAATTCCCAAGTGCATTCAATGATTCACTGCAATCCATGTCGGATTCAACCACCTACGTTATCACGTTTTTTCCCGACTCATTGAAAGACCGCTGGGACAAACATCTACTCTACATAGAGCGAATTTTAGTAGCACACAAAGGGGCGCGTATAGCTTCATTTTTTGAAGAAGATTCAACAGGAAAATTAACTTGGCCAACGGCTAGTCCCAAAGATTTTATTGCAGCACAGCCGCTGTGGCAAACCTTTAAAGTTCCGCATTCACAATGGAATAAACTGTACAATGATTTCAAACTATCAGAAGCCGAATTGGATACTACACTGAGGAAATATTACACAAATGTATATTTTCCTCCGTACGTGATTATCGACCGACAACGACGAATTCGCGCCATGTTTCCTTTTACCGGTTTGAAGGACGCAAAAGAAATTACTGGTCGACTCAAGCGCTTAAACAACGAATATGCTGCGGTTAAAAAAACAATTGAACAACGGTAAAAGTTCAAAGTTTAAAGTTCAAAGTTTAAAGTTATGCGCTTTACTTTTTGCGTTTTTATTGCTTGGCTGTCAACCACAAGCAAAAGATGAAAATCCTCAAATCTCCTATGAAAACACAGGAATCTATCCTCCCATATTAGGAGAACCTGATTTTGATTCTATCACCGGAGACACCATTTACCATACGATTCCTGATTTTTCATTTGTCAATCAAGAAAATCAAATTGTAAACAGCATCTCTTTCCATGGCAAAATTTACGTGGCCGATTTCTTCTTTACTACTTGTCCGAGTATTTGTCCGTTAATGACCAAACAACTCACCCGAGTGCAAAAAGAATTTGAAGGAGACACAACACTAAAAATCATTTCTTTTACTGTTGATCCCGACAAAGACAAAAGTGAAGTTTTAAAAAGCTACGCTGAAAAAAATGGCGCAAATCCCCAGCAATGGAGCTTCTGCACCGGAGAAAAACAAAAAATTTACCGCCTCGGACAAAAAGGATTTTTGCTCGTTGAACCTGAATACCGCAATGATACTATCGATTTTCTTCACAGCGACAAACTGGTGCTAATCGACCAGCATAGCAGAATCCGCGGATTTTATTCTGGAACCGATTCCAACGAAGTCAACCAATTAATTAAAGACATTAAAATTTTAAAAAATGCAGCCAAATAAAAAAATTGAAAAAGCGATCTGGATTTTCACAGTAGTAGTTTTCGCACTTGTGCTTTCTCTTCACGAATTGCAAAAAACTACGATTACCGATATGCCCTTCACGAAGATGCTTCCCAAATTTAACGCGATCGTTAACGGAACGTGCTTCATTTTACTCATACTTTCTTTACTGATGATCAAACAAAAAAACATCGTCATGCATAAGCGCATCAACACTTTAGCAATGATTTTATCTGTTTTGTTTTTGCTGTCGTATGTGGTTTATCATCTCTTCAATGCCGACACAAAATATGAAGGCGAATACACCATACTCTACTATTCAATACTCTTCTCACACATCATTCTGGCAGCGGTGTCCCTTCCAATGATTTTGTTTTCATATTACCGTGGATTAACCAACGATATTCAAAACCATAAAAAACTGGTGCGTTGGACCTACCCTATTTGGCTATACGTAACACTCACTGGGGTTTTGGTATATGTTTTCCTTGCTCCTTATTATTAATAAAATAACCACCTCCCCCTTCGGGTACTCCTCCTTGAAAAGGAGGAGAGTTAGTTAGCTGGCATTTCCTGAAAAACTACTTCACGCAACGGGAGGGTAACTTCGTGCGCAGGCCTGAGCCAAGATGCGGGCCAGCGGTGGAGATGAGGCAAAAAGCGCGGCCGCAGGCAACGCGTTTTTGCCGAGGCGGGAGGAAGCAT
Organism: Bacteroidota bacterium; assembly: GCA_026390935.1. Lineage (GTDB taxonomy): Bacteria > Bacteroidota > Bacteroidia > Flavobacteriales_C > JAHEZL01. The sequence goes on along the minus strand of JAPLEZ010000152.1, from coordinate 38,921 downwards.
ATCTTGGCTCTTGAATTTTTTTGCTTACTTTTTTGTTTCAAGACAAAAAAGTAAGTCTTTGCTTCTTTAGAAAAGAAGACAGAATCCTGTATTTTTACCTCGTGAAAAAATTACTCCTCATATTTTTCCTATTCTTATCCGGCGCAAATGCTCTCTACGCCCAATGCTCTCAATGCAAAGCAGTAGCCGAATCAGGTTTGAAAAACGGAAGTAATCTTTCCGATATGGATCAATCGTACGGAAGAGGACTGAACACGGGGATTTTAATATTGGCGGTTGTTCCTTATATTATTTTAGCGGGACTAGTTTGGTATTTTTTCAGAAAAAAAATCAAAGAAAAATTCAATTCTATTATACATCGGAAATAGTTTTTTGTACATTTGCATCATTCGTTCTTTAAACATTGCTTATTAAGAAAGGTGGAGGGACTGGCCCTACGAAACCTTGGCAACCATTCCGTTACTGGAACAGGTGCTAATTCCAACCCTGCAAAGGGCAAAATAAGAAACGTAAATTGTAAAAAAATTTATCTATATAAACTTATGCGCCCTTCTTGAAGATTCAGGAAGGGCTTTTTTGTTTTTAAATGATTTGTAAAATATGAACAAACCAGACGTCAGAGAAGTATTGAAAGATCGCATCCTTGTGCTGGACGGCGCAATGGGAAGCTTGATTCAAACCTATAATCTTACAGAAGAAGATTTCAGGGGTGAAAAATTTAAGGATCATCCGCATTCCCTCAAAGGGAACAACGATTTAGTTGGTATATCTCGTCCCGATGTATTGAAAGAAATTCACTGCCTTTATTTAGAAGCTGGTGCTGATATCTTAGAAACCAATACTTTTAGTGGTACTACCATCGCTCAGGCCGATTACCATTTGGAACATGCAGTGTATGACATCAACTACTGTTCAGCAAAAATCGCCAAAGAAGCTGCAGATGAATACACTGCCAAAAACCCAGATAAACCGAGGTATGTAGCAGGTTCTATTGGTCCAACGAACAGAACTGCATCAATGTCGCCAGATGTAAATGACCCGGGCTATAGAGCCGTTACTTTTGATCAATTAGTGGTTGCATATTCTGAACAAGTAAAAGCATTGATTGAAGGTGGCGTTGACATCCTTTTGGTGGAAACTATTTTTGATACGCTCAACGCGAAATCCGCTATGGTAGCCATTAGTAACGTGCAGGAAGAACTAGGAACCAATCTTCCCGTGATGATTTCTGGCACCATTACCGATGCCAGCGGACGAACATTATCGGGTCAAACTGCTGAAGCATTTTTAACTTCAGTATCACATATGGATTTACTCAGTGTAGGTTTCAATTGCGCATTGGGCGCCGATTTGATGAGACCTTATTTAGAAGTTTTATCCAACAACACTTCCTTTGGTGTGAGTGCTCACCCTAACGCTGGCTTGCCAAACGAGATGGGAGAATACGATGAGTCTCCATCCGATATGCAAAAACAAATCGTTGGCTTCTTAGACAGAGGCCTGGTGAACATCATTGGAGGTTGCTGTGGTACAACACCTGCGCACATCAAAGCGATTGCTGATGCTGCTGCGAAATACAAACCGAGAAAAGTTCTCAGTTTAGAGCTCACAGTTCACAGTTAGCAGAATGGCTTTTAGTTTTGAAAAATTAAAAATATGGCAGAAAGCTCTTGCATTGTCTAAGGACATTCATGAGTTAACTCTTACTTTTCCAAAGGAAGAATTATATATTCTTTCTTCACAAATAAAACGTGCTGCAGACTCTGTTGGACTAAACATCGCTGAAGGTGCTATTGGCCAATCAAAAAAAGAGTTTTCAAGATTTTTATCTATTGCACAACGATCAGGCATCGAAGTAGTGGCATGTCTGCATCTTGCAAAAGCAAGAAATATTATTAATGAAATTCAATTTCAAAAATTATATACTGAAATAGAAGAACTGGTTAAAATGATTCAAGGACTTAAAAACTCCCTTTCAGAAAAAACTATGAACCGTGAACTTAAAACTGTGAACTAACTATGCCTCTGCATCCTGATTATCCCGGCGATTACAAATACAAATGGCACAATTATCCCTCTCTGCGATTGAGCGGATTGGAGCCATTAATTGTAACTCCTGAAACCAATTTCGTCAACATTGGTGAACGTACCAACGTTACCGGATCAAAAGCATTTTTGCGCTTGATCAAAGAAGAAAAATACGATGAAGCTTTAGTGGTTGCTCGCGACCAGGTGGAAGGTGGCGCGCAAGTCATCGACATCAATATGGATGAAGGGATGATTGACGGTGTTGAATCCATGAAACGCTTTTTGAACTTGATCGCCGCAGAGCCCGATATCGCTAAGGTGCCCATCATGATCGATTCTTCCAAATGGGAAATCATTGAGGAAGGATTGAAGTGCGTGCAGGGAAAATGTATCGTGAATTCCATCTCCTTAAAAGTGGGGGAAGAAAGATTCATCTGGGAAGCAAAACAAGTCAAAAAGTACGGTGCTGCCGTAATTGTTATGGCTTTTGATGAAGTGGGACAGGCCGATAATTATCAAAGAAGAATTGAAATTGTAAAACGATCTTATGATTTATTGGTTGGTCCGAAAGTAAATTTCGCTCCGCAAGACATCATCTTCGACTTAAATATTTTCCCTGTCGCTACAGGGATGGAGGAGCACAGAAAAAATGCTATCGACTTCTTCCAAGCTACCCGCTGGGTGCGCGAAAACCTACCTGCTGCTCACGTGAGCGGTGGTGTAAGTAACGTGTCGTTTTCTTTTAGAGGAAATAATCCTATGCGTGAAGCTATTCACTCGGCTTTCTTGTTCCACGCCATTAAAGAAGGTATGGACATGGGTATCGTGAATCCTGCTATGTTGGAGGTTTACGACGACATCAACAAAGATTTATTGGAACGCGTTGAAGATGTTTTATTGGACAGAAGAGACGATGCTACTGAAAGATTATTGGAATTTGCCGAATCAGTAAAAGGTGGCGTGAAAGAGAAAAAAGCAGATGACGCCTGGAGATCTGAAACAGTTGAAAAACGCTTGGAACACGCATTGGTAAAAGGTATTGCTGACTTCGTTGAAATCGACGTGGAAGAAGCGCGCCACAAATACGCACGTCCGCTGCACATCATCGAAGGTCCGTTAATGGACGGAATGAATGTTGTTGGAGATTTATTCGGAAGCGGAAAAATGTTTTTGCCACAAGTGGTGAAAAGCGCTCGTGTAATGAAAAAAGCCGTCGCTTACTTACTGCCTTTCTTGGAAGCCGACAAAGCCGAAGGAACCAACACCTCTGCAGGAAAAGTATTGTTAGCAACAGTTAAAGGCGATGTGCACGATATCGGTAAAAATATTGTAGGTGTTGTTTTAGCTTGTAACAACTATGAAATCATCGACTTAGGAGTGATGATTCCTTGCGATAAAATTCTGGCCGAAGCTAAAAAACACAATGTAGATATTATCGGTTTGAGCGGATTAATCACTCCGTCTTTGGATGAAATGGTTTACGTAGCCAAAGAAATGGAACGTGAAGGATTTAAAATTCCATTGTTGATTGGTGGAGCTACAACATCAAAAGTGCACACTGCCGTTAAAATTGATCAGCATTATACCGGAAATCAAGCCGTTCACGTACTTGACGCTTCCCGCGCCGTTACTGTTGCCAACTCATTGTTAGGTGATAACAAAGCGAAATACATTGAAGATGTACAGGCCGAGTACGACCGTATGCGCATCAACCACGCCAAGAAAAAAGCACAAAAAGATACCATCACCATTGAAGAAGCACAAGCCAACCACTTCCCTATTGAATGGAAAGCGAGTGATATTGTAAAACCAAAATTCCTCGGAGTTAAAACCATCACCGATGTTAAACTGGAAGAAATTGTTCCTTACATCGATTGGACTCCTTTCTTCCAAACCTGGGAACTCCACGGAAAATTCCCTAAAATTTTAGAAGACAAAGTAGTAGGTGCTGAAGCAACAACAGTGTACAACGACGCGCAAAAAATGTTGAAACAAATTGTTGCCGAAAATTGGTTGACCAATAAAGCCGTAATTGGCTTGTGGCCTGCTAATGCAGTTGGTGACGACATTGAATTGTACACCGATGATACACGCAAAAATGTATTGGATAAATTTCACATGGTGCGTCAGCAATCGAAAAAAACCGACGATGCTTACAACATGTCGCTAGCCGATTTCGTTGCTCCTAAAACAACAGGCTTGGCCGACTATATGGGCGCTTTCGCAGTTACTACAGGTTTGGGCATTGAACCTCATTTGGAAAGATTTGAGAAGGATCACGACGACTATTCCAGCATTTTACTTAAAGCATTAGCCGATAGATTGGCTGAGGCTTTCACTGAATTCATGCATGAAAAAGTACGTAAAGAAATTTGGGGTTATGATGCTCAGGAAAAATTAAGCAACGAAGATCTGATCAAAGAAGAATACAAAGGAATTCGTCCGGCACCGGGCTATCCAGCTTGTCCGGATCATACCGAAAAATGGACCATCTTTAAATTGCTCGATGCTGAGAAAAATGCTGGTATCCAATTAACAGATAGTTTGGCCATGTATCCTGCTTCCTCTGTAAGTGGCTGGTATTTCGGACATCCGCAAAGCAAGTATTTCGGTATCGGTAAAATTGAAAAAGATCAGGTGGAACAATACGCGCAACGCAAAGGTGAATCAGTTGAATTTATTGAAAAATGGCTATCGCCAAATTTGAATTATTAATAATTAGATCCTGAAACAAGTTCAGGATGACAAATGTAAACGATACTCAAAAAATGAAAATGTATATTAAAGAATGGGCTGCTAATGTCATCCTGAACTTGTTTCAGGATCTAAAGCTTTACTTTCTTATTCTTTCTTCTCTTTTTATAACAGCTCTCTCAGCGCAGGATTCCACTAAACTTGATTTAAGCGGCCGCTGTTTTTGCGATCACTGTGTGAAATATGGGAAACAACGCGAAACAAAAAAAATAACAATAGCGCAAGAAGAAAGCAATGAAATTGTGCGAATTTACAAAAAGAAAGAATTCTCTTTAAATGAAGCTGGCGCAAGCATTGACACCGGGCAGGTTTACGTTTTGCAACACGTACGCTTTGTTGAATCCCAAGCGGTTTTCATAGAAAAGTCTTTTCCCGAATTGGATCAATTGGTGGCCTTTCTTAAAAAAAATCCTACCGTAAAAATCTCTATTCAGGGACATGTCAACGGTCCGGGATCACCAAACACCGAAGCGTACCAAAAACTATCCGAAGACCGCTGTCAGGCTGTACAAATGTATTTAATGGAACACGGGATCAAAGCCAACCGAATTGATAAAAAAGGCTTTGGCAATACGAGAATGATCTTTCCTGCAGCCATCAACGAAAAAGAAACTGCCGCTAACAGAAGAGTGGAAATCATCATTACAGCTAAGTAACTTTTATAGCAGCTACGCGTTATAAGCGCACATAAATCATCTTCTTTATACCAAAAGAAGTCTTTATATTTAGAATATATTCCAAGAGAATCATGCGCATCATAGCACTTTTCATATTTCTATCTATTGCCGGCGTGCTTGCGGCGCAAAGACCTTCGTGCGATAAAATCCCACATCTCAACATACTTTCAGAAGAGCCCCTTTCCTTCGTCAAATCAAAAAAGCAATTGTTTTGGTTTGATGTGGATTCGTCTTTTTACGACATGAAATTTCTGGTGGATTCCTCTTGCCATATGCAATACGATTTTTACGACTACAACAAATACTGCACTACCAACGAAGATTCCATATTGCCAAGCATTGGCTTCACCACTTTTGAAAGAACATTAGAGACCGAAGAAATTTTAAACGGTCAATGCTTTTGCGCCACCTGCTCACAAAACCACAGAATACAGCTGGAGCATGGTAAAAAGTTTGTAGTGGTGCTGCAAACCGATTGTGACACGGTGCTTCTGGATACTCGTATTACCGATGACATCCTTGCACTGCAGAGAGAGAAAAAGTTAAAATGGTACCAAAAAAAATATAAGAAGGGCGACAAGCTGGTTTTGAACAACATCTTGTTTCAGGCCAATTCCACGCAAATGATTCCTCGCTCCCGCTCAGAATTATCCAGTTTAGTTTACTTGATGAAAAACAACCCTACACTAAAAATTGAGGTGCACGGGCACGTTAACGCACCAAAAGAAAGAAACTCCGATTACAACCTTCAACTGTCGGAAGGCAGAGCCAAAGCCATCTACGATTATTTGATTAAAAATGGAATTGATGGATCCCGTCTTGGCTACAAAGGCTTTGGCAACACACAAATGATTTTTCCAAATGCCAAATCCGAACTGGAGATGAAATTCAACAGAAGGGTGGAAATTTTAGTGGTGGGGAATTAATAATTATAAATTTTAAATGTTGAATTTTGAATAAAGTCGTGCTATTGAAAGTGACCTCTATTCAACATTCATAATTCAACATTCAACACTAAAAAAAGAATGCTTCCTTTTTTTCAACGAGTAATAGTAAGAGAAACAGTTCGACTTTTTCGCCGCAGCAAAAAGAGAGAGCACATTGAAGCCGACAGCGAACTAAAGAAAAAAGCGCTGCATCGAGTGGTGTCTGTTGCCTATATCGTTAAAGGATTTTTACTCATCAGCTTAGGAATATTTTCAGCTGCTTTCGGACTCAAAAGTTTTTCACTTCCCAATGATTTCGTGGATGGAGGCGTTACTGGAATTTCTCTTTTGATGAACAATGTATTCGATTTTCATCTATCGTGGCTGATTGTGATTTTAAATATCCCCTTCATCTTCCTGGCTTACACGCAAGTGGGTCGACGCTTTGCAATTCGCAGCATCACCTCCATTGTTGGTTTGGCTTTGGTAATCGCATTGGTTGAATTTCCGGAAATCACGCACGACAAACTTTTAGTATCGGCCTTTGGCGGGATATTTTTAGGCGCTGGAATTGGTTTATCCATGAGGGGCGGGGCTGTGCTAGATGGAACGGAAATTCTAGCGATATACATTAGCAGGGCTGTTGGATTTACTGTAGGTGACGTCATCATTGTTTTCAACGTTTTCATCTTCCTGGTTGCAGCTTATGTTTTACCAACGGTTGAAGTTGCTTTGTATTCCATGCTCACATATTTTATCGCTTCTAAAACTGTCGACTTTGTGGTGGAAGGGGTGGAAGAATATGTTGGTGTGACGATCATTTCTGCCAAGCACGAAGAAATACGCTCCATGTTAATCAATGAAATGGGGCGTGGTGTAACGCTCTATCAAGGAAGTGGCGGTTACAACACCAAAGGTCCGTCGCGAAACTACACCATCATTTACACCATCATCACTCGTTTGGAATTGGCCCGCCTCCGCAAGGAAGTAGACGAAATTGATCCCAATGCATTTATGGTGATGACGGGCGTTAAGGACATCAAAGGCGGAATGATTAAAAAAAGAGCGTTGAAGTAGTTGCTCTTTTACTATTTTTGCCCTTTCAAATTAATATCATGAAGTATTCAAAAGCATTCATCCACACCGAAAGAACGGTTAACGAAAAACTCGACGCCACAAGTCACAAGCTATGTATACAAGCTGGATTGATCCAACAGGTATCGGCTGGATTATACAACTTTCTTCCTTTGGGAAATAAAGTGTTGCAAAAAATTGAAACGGTTATCCGTCAAGAACTGGACGCCATCGGCTGTCAGGAAATAGCGATGCCTATTGTGCAACCGAAAGAACTGTGGGTAGAATCGGAAAGGTGGAATGCTTACGGAAAAGAGATGTTGAAATTTAAAAACCGCGATGAAAGAGAGTTTTGTTTCGGTCCTACACACGAAGAAGTAGTCATTGATTTAGCCCGTTCTAAAGTATCGTCCTACAAACAATTTCCTTTTACCTTGTACCAAATCGGCAGAAAGTTTCGCGATGAAATGCGTCCTAAAAACGGCCTCTTGCGCGGAAAAGAATTCATGATGAAAGATGCATACAGCTTTCATATTTCCAATGAAGATTTAGACAGAGAATACAATGCTTTGCGCGATGCTTACTTTGCTATTTTCAAACGTTTAGGCTTGAAAGTGATTGGTATTGCTGCCGATCCGGGCGAAATTGGCGGAGATGGTTCCGAAGAAATTGTAGCATTATCCAAATTCGGTGAAGATTATTTCATTGAAGAGAAAGGCGTTGTAGTAAAAATTGAAGAAAATGAAGTCGAGAAATATTCGGCTACGCACGAAATATTCAGAGGCATTGAAGTAGGTCACATCTTCAAACTCGGCACGAAATATTCTGCCGCGATGAACTTCAACTTCGTGAACAAAGAAGGTAAAAAAGAACCTGTGGTGATGGGCTGTTACGGAATAGGTGTAAGCAGAATCATCAATGCCATCATTGAGCAAAACAACGATGAAAAAGGCATCAAATGGCCTGTTGCTGTTGTTCCATATCAATTGTCGATTATCCCTTTAAAATATGCAGGTTCGGAGTTTGAAGCTGTTGTTGACGAATTCGACAAAGCGTTCACAAAAGCTTGCGTGACTACTTTAGTGGACGACCGCGACCAAGGTATGGGCGTGAAAATCAAAGACTCTGATTTAATTGGTATTCCATTTAAAATCATCATAGGTCGACGATTCAATGAAGCCAAAGAATTTGAATTGGAGATTCGCGCTACAGGGGAGAAAAGAGTGATGATTTACAAAGGCGAAGAAACCATCAAAGAAATTGCAGCATTAATTCACGGGTGAGCCTCGCGCGCGTCTGTGACGCGTGCGGACTTATCTTAGCAATTGTATTGCTTTAATAATAGGCATTACAAATGCCTTCCTAAATGCGCACGCGTCACAGACGCGCGCGAGGAAAAAATTGCAGCATTGATTCACGCATAGCTGATCAAATACAGTCATCCTCCTGACCTGGCTCATAATTCACTTCTCATTTACCATGTAAATTTGAAGAAAATTAAAGCTATGGAAAAACATAATCTTGCTCAGGAATTCCCTCAATACAAAGAGAAAATTCACGATTTAAAAATGCAAAATGCTCATTTCAAAAAGCTGTTTGATGATTATGACAAAACCGATAATCATATTCATCGCATTGAAAGTGGCGCAGAAGTGGCCATCGACGAACATTTGAATGAATTAAGAACTCATCGTGTATTTCTAAAAGATCAATTGTATAATTTGTTGCAACAGTAAAATTTGAGGAAGGTGAAATTTCTATTTCATCTTCCCTATGTTTCTCATTCCAAACATTGAGCTGGAGTTGCCTTGCGTAAAAATTCCGTTTTTGGTATTGCGAATATCCTCAATGGAATAAAATGCATTAGGATTGCATTGCTCCACTAATTGTACAATCTTCTTCACTTGCTTGCGACGGGCGATGGTGAAAATAATTTTAACCGGACCTGTTGCGCCGTGTCCATCCACTATTGTAGCGCCATGATTGGCAGCACTCAATTGTTTCATCAATTCATCACTATTGCTATCGGTAATAATTTGAATGATTTGTAAGCCCAAAGCCAATTTTTCCTCCAGTCGCAAACCAATGTAATTTCCAGTAGCAAATCCGCCAGCCCAAGCAATGTAATGCTGCCAGCTATTGGCACTGGTCATGATTTGCTTGGCTACCATAATCCACAGCAACACTTCAAAAAAGCCCAACAAGGGTGCTAAATTTTTAAATCCGCGGGAAACAAATACATGGCGTAAAGTTCCTAAGGTAACGTCTGTTACTCTTGAAAAGAAAATGATGAGTGGAAGAATTAACCAGTTGTAATAATCGAAAGTATCCACAGCTATTTTTCTGTAATAATACAACTGCAAATAAGCTCGCGCTGGAACAATGACCTGAATTTATCAAACAAAGAATGTTAGTCAGGGATAATGCAAAGGAGGCAAGGCAACAAAAGATTTGACAAGCAATTTTTTCTTTTTGTGTTTGTAGTGATACACCACCAAAGCGGCGCCATCCATGTTAATTGTAGGTTTTTGTTGTTTCTTACTAGTATCCCCATCCACAGGATAAGTGCACTGCACCATTGATTCATGCACTATTAATGAAATGTGATTTTTATTGTTCTTGAACCAATAAGCATTAGAGGACGCACTGTTGGAGTTCACAGTGGCGTAAGCGACATTGTTGATATAAATGGAATCAATGCTGATGGAATCTTTGAGAGAAAAAACAAAATCTAAAGAATAGTTGGTGCCTACATTTCCAGGGATCCCTCCGCTCCAGCGCTGTGAAGTAGCGGATACTAATTTCAATCCTCGTTGTGAAAATGCAACAACAGGAAGGAATAAAAAAGTAAAAATCAAATTTTTCATAATTGAATATGCTAAAAATCATGCCGCAATATGCTTATTTTTGCAGCTATGGCCGTCATTCTCAATTTAGATACAAGTACTAAGCTTTGCTCTGTTTCCGTAGCGAAAGATGGCGTTTTACTGTCTTTAAAAGAAGAATATGACGACAATTATTCTCACGCAGAAAAGCTAAATGTTTTTATTGAAGCCGCTTTATCTGAAGCAAAAATTTCTTTCAAAGAGCTAAATGCAATTGCTGTTAGTAAAGGTCCGGGAAGCTACACCGGCTTGCGTATTGGCGTTTCAACAGCCAAAGGTTTGTGTTTCGGATTAGGAATTCCATTGCTAGCCATTGACACCCTAAAATCGTTAAGTTATGGCGCATCTTCCCATCCCGAATATATTTCAGGATCACTCCTCTGCCCTATGCTGGATGCGCGACGCATGGAAGTTTACTCGCAAATTTTTGATGAAAAAGGAAATGAACTGCGCGGCATTGAAGCACAAATAATCGACGAGAATTCCTTTGCTGACTCCACTCAAAAAATGTTCGTCTTCGGAGATGGTGCACAAAAATGTATGTCGGTTTTATCCAACTCAAACATTTCTCTTCTTCCAAATATTCAAACCTCAGCGCAATGGATGATTACATTCTCTGAAGCGCAATTCAACGCAAAAGCATTTGAAGACGTGGCTTACTTTGAGCCTTTCTATTTGAAGGATTTTATTGGTGGGCCGAAGAAGGGGGAGAAGTAAAGAAAGCCAAATTTTATGCTCCTATATTCACATTATAATACTCTGGCGTTTTCTGTAATTGCTCAGAATACTGTTAGATATCGTCAAGTGCAGTAATTTCAAATCTTGTTTCTTTCTTTTGATCATCAAAAAGACCTAGGTATTTCTTTTTCGCATTAAACCAAAATCTGCAAATCGGCTTTCTGTTATTGTCATCTAAAAGAACTCCACAATAGCTATGAGTATCTCTCATGATGATCCTAGAAGAATTCGTTTTAGTACGCAGAATCGATTTAACAATGTAAAACGCCTCTATTTCTTCAATAGTAGTTTCAATTGTCTTTTCCTCTCCAGGAGCAATACTTGAAGTATCTATTATGTCCTCAACAATCTCTTGAACAGCAATAACAGTAGGAGTTTGTTGTTCAAAGGCAATGTTTAATTTCTTTTTAATATGATCTTGAATGAAAAAGTTAGACGCCCTAGAAAACAACAATTTAAAATCATTGACTACTTTTTCTGTTGCTCTACCTTCGTATACTTGACCGATAAAATGTTTAAGGAACGCTTCAGAAGGATTTTCAAATTCACGAACTAAAATTCCTTTTAACTCACTTTCACATTTTAATTTGCTGGCGGTATTGACAATGTTTTCAATATTGAAAAATGATTTGTGAAATTTATAAATTTCTTCATAGTGAAACTCTGTAATATCAGTGATATCAAACTTCAAAAAGGGCTTTTCATCCATCACATTGACTTTAACTAGGTCAGTAAAGAAATGATATTTAATACCGTTTGTTAGTAAGGCAAATTTACAATCCAAAGTGTGAAAGTATCTTGCCAACTGAGAACTATGATGATCAATATTTTCTTTCCATGACTTGCATTCAATAATCATTTCAGGCTTGCCATTAATGAAAATAGCATAATCTACTTTTTCTCCTTTTTTGATTCCATGATCTGCTATGAATTCTGGAACTACTTCAGTAGGGTTAAATACATCGTAGCCTAACAATTGAATAAAAGGCATGATGAATGCGTTTTTTGTTGCTTCTTCGGTTTGAATTTGTTCTTTCAGTGAACCTATTCTTTCTGAAATTTGAGTGAGTTTACTTTTGAAATCTTCCATATTGTAGGCATTTTACCAAATATATGAATATTAAAAAACAAAATGAGATTGCTTCATTTTTGAGTACAAAAATTTCGCAAGGACGTAGAGGGCGATAGGTCTCCCGGTGAAGAAATCTAAAATCCCTCATGCCAACGCACAGCTATTCCATCACACTCTCCCTTTTTTCAAAGGGAGAAGTGCAGTACGCATCGATTTTCATGCATAGATCATCAGGAGATGGTCGGTAACTTCGTGCGGGGGGATGAGCCAAGAGGCGAGCCGGCGGTGGCGGGAGCGAAATTTTTCCGTCACCGACGGATAAAAAATTTCGCGACGTGCGGTGGAAGCATCTCTTGGCTCTTGAATTTTTTGGATACTTTTTGTTTCAAGACAAAAAGTATCAAAGAGAGGCTGCAAGCCTCAATAAAAGATTCCGCGAAGTTACGCTGCTCTAAAACTTCACGGAGCTAGGAAGTAAAAGTCCATCTCCCTGCCAACACACTTTCCAACGCACCCCTCTCCTCCGAGAGGGAAACCCATACTCATCCACACTGAAGGAAATCGTAAAAACAAAAAATCCTGTGATTTTTCAACCACAGGATTTTCTTTTATTATTCTAAATCTTAACTTCCGCAAGCTTCACAAGCATCAGGATTATCCAATGAACAAGAGATTTCCGCTTCTCTCTGTTCTTTTGTAACCTCTTCTTGTTTCACTACTATTGGAGCAGCAACTTCTTCCTTTTTAGTTACTGTGAATTTTATGGCATCACGAGCAGCTTTGGTTCTCAGGTAGTACATACCAGTTTTCAAACCTTTTTTCCAGCCGTAGAAATGCATAGAAGACAATTTCGCAAAGTTTGGATTTTCGATGAACAAGTTCAATGATTGAGACTGATCGATGTAAGCACCTCTGTCGGCAGCCATATCAATAATGTCTTTCATTTTCATTTCCCAAACTGTTTTGTACAATTCTTTGATGTTATCAGGAATAGCATCAATCTCTTGTACAGATCCGTTGGCAGCGATCAATTCATTTTTCAATTCATCGTTCCACAAGCCCAATTTCACTAAGTCTTTCATTAAGTGTTTGTTTACGATAACAAACTCACCTGATAAAGTTCTTCTTGAATAAATGTTTGAAGTATATGGCTCAAAACATTCGTTGTTTCCTAAAATTTGAGAAGTAGAAGCTGTTGGCATTGGCGCTAACAATAAGGAGTTGCGAATACCGTATTTCAAAATTTCAGCTCTTAAACCATCCCAATCCCATCTGTCGGTAGGAGTAACATTCCACATATCGTGTTGGAAAACTCCTTTTGAAGCAGGTGAACCAGCGTAAGTTTCGTAAGCACCTTCTTCCATTGCTAAATCTTTGGAAGCAGTTAAACCTGCGAAGTATATGGTTTCAAAAATTTCTTTGTTTACTTTTTTCGCTTCGTCGGAAGTAAATGGCAAACGCATTAAGATGAAAGCATCAGCTAAACCTTGTACTCCTAGGCCAATCGGACGATGTCTCATGTTAGAGTTTTTCGCCTCAGGAACTGGGTAGTAGTTTCTGTCGATGATTTTATTTAAGTTTTTCGTCGCTACATAAGTGATGTCGAACAAACGTTGGTGATCAAATTTACCATCTTCCACAAATTTAGGAAGTGCTAAAGACGCCAAGTTACAAACCGCTACTTCATCAGGAGCAGTGTACTCAACAATCTCAGTACACAAGTTAGAAGAACGGATGGTTCCTAAGTTTTGTTGGTTTGATTTTGAGTTACAAGCATCTTTGTACAACATGTACGGAGTACCAGTTTCAGTTTGAGATTCCAAGATAGCGAACCACAATTCTTGTGCTTTAATGGTTTTTCTTCCTTTTCCTTCTTTCTCGTATTTCAAATATAATTTCTCGAAATCAGCGCTGTGTGTATCAGCCAATCCAGGGCATTCATTCGGACACATTAAAGTCCAGTGTTGATCAGCCTCAATACGTTTCATGAATAAATCCGGAATCCAAAGCGCGAAGAACAAATCTCTTGCACGAGCTTCCTCTTTACCGTGATTTTTACGCAAATCAAGGAAATCAAAGATGTCAGCATGCCATGGCTCAAGATAGATAGCGAAAGAACCTTTTCTTTTTCCACCACCTTGGTCAACGTAGCGAGCAGTATCATTAAATACTTTCAACATTGGAATGATTCCGTTGGAAGTACCGTTAGTTCCTTTGATGTATGAACCTGTAGCGCGGATGTTGTGAATAGCTAAACCGATTCCACCTGCAGATTGTGAAATTTTTGCAGTTTGTTTCAATGTATCGTAAATACCATCGATGCTGTCGTCTTTCACTGTTAACAGGAAGCATGAAGACATTTGCGGTTTAGGAGTACCAGCGTTGAATAATGTAGGAGTAGCGTGAGTGAACCATCTTTCCGACATCAAGTTGTAAGTATCAATAGCAGCTGAAATATCTTCTTTATGGATACCAACTGAAACACGCATCAACATGTGTTGAGGGCGCTCAGCAACTTTACCGTGCATTCTCAACAAATAAGAACGCTCCAAAGTTTTAAATCCGAAATAATCGTAACCGAAATCTCTATCGTAAATGATAGTAGAATCAAGGAGTTCAGCATTTGCTTGGATGATTTCATACACATCTTTAGCGATCAATGAAGCTTTCTCTCCAGTTTTAGGATCAACGTATTCGTACAAATCTTTCATCGTATCGGAGAAAGATTTTTTTGTGTTTTTGTGTAAGTTGGAAACCGCGATGCGGGAAGCAAGCAATGCGTAATCCGGGTGTTTGGTAGTATTTGAAGCAGCGATTTCAGCAGCAAGGTTGTCCAACTCCACGGTCGTGACACCATCATACAATCCTTCAATAACTTTCATTGTCACACTCACCACATCCACCAAAGGATCTAGTGAATAACTCAACTTTTGAATTCTTGCTGTGATTTTGTCGAACTTAACCGACTCCTTTTTGCCGTCTCTCTTTACTACAAACATACGCTTCCCAATTTTTTATTTCATTACTCCGTTTTTTTTATGATTTGATTTTTGCCTAAAAATCTTCGTCCAAGCGGAAAACATTGTCTTCCTTATTGCTCATCACTCCCGATTTTTGGTATTCACCCACTCTCTTTTCGAAGAAGTTGGTTTTTCCTTGTAAGGAAATCAACTCCATGAAATCGAATGGATTTTCAACATTGTATATTTTACTGCCTCCTAATTCCTGCAATAATCTGTCGGCTACAAACTCAATGTACTGACACATCATATCTGAATTCATTCCGATTAATTTTACTGGAATGGCATCGGAAACAAATTCTTTTTCAATTTCAACAGCATCAGTGATAATTTTCTGAAGCTCTTCTTTCGGCAATTGATTCAACAAATGTTTGGTGTATAACAAACAAGCGAAATCGCAATGCAAACCTTCGTCTCTTGAGATCAACTCGTTAGAGAAAGCCAATCCTGGTAACAATCCTCTTTTCTTCAACCAGAAGATAGAGCAGAAAGAACCAGAGAAGAAAATTCCTTCCACCGCAGCGAAAGCAACTAATCTTTCAGCGAAAGTACCGTTGTCAATGTATCTCAATGCCCAGTCCGCTTTCTTTTTCACACATGGAATAGTGTCGATAGCGTTGAACAAATATTTTTTCTCTTTAGGATCTTTGATCAAAGTATCAATCAGCAAAGAATAAGTTTCAGAGTGAATGTTCTCCATCATGATTTGGAAGCCGTAGAAAAATTTAGCTTCAGTGTATTGAACATCGCTCAAGAAATTCTCAGCCAAGTTTTCATTTACGATACCATCGCTTGCTGCGAAGAAAGCCAAAACATGTTTGATGAAGTGACGCTCATCATCATTTAATTTATTATCCCAGTCGATAACATCAGCCGACAAATCAATTTCTTCTGTTGTCCAGAAACTTGCTTGTTGTTGTTTGTACATCTGCCAGATGTCATTGTGATTGATAGGAAATAAAACGAAACGATCTTTGCTCTCCTTCAAAATTGGTTCTTCCACTTCAATCTTGTTATTTGGTAAAATTTGGTTTAGCTCCGATTCTGTGGTGAGCGTGGTGATTTTTATTTCTTGATCCTTCATTTCCCGTTTACTTTTTATTCGTTCTTAAAGAAGACTATATCCTTGTTCTCCCTTGCGAGGAGAGCTTTTTATGTGTGACTGCCAAACTGTTTTTGAGTTGTGGTTAACTGGCTGTAATCAGTCAACCGAAGCAGGATACAAAAATTGACAAAATTTATCGTAGTACCAATCCATAGTTTTTCACAAAGCATTGAAGTTTTAAACATTCAATTTAGCCTTTTGAAAAACAGCTGATTAAAGAATACATGTTAAAGAGTTGAAGCAATAAATTTTTGTAACTCGATATTCTGCCGACACATTCATAATTGAAAGAACGATTGGTGTGTACTGCTTTGTTAAAGTGAAATTGATCGATGATTTTTTGCAATTCGTCTATCAATGTCTACTCTTCTAAAGTTAGTTCTGAAACAGAGGAAAAAGGGAAAAAGTTTTTTGAAAACACGAACAGGAGAAGGTTAATAAGTCCTGAAACCTTTAGCGTTTAGCTACAGCATCGAGGGTTTCGTACCATTCTTCACCAAACTTGCGGACGAGGGGTCCTTTCAAAAATTGATACACCGGAACTTGCAATCTTGCACCACAGGCAAAGGCACCTGCGCAAACCTGCAAGGACTCTAGATTAACGGCAGTAAAGGTTCTGTATTTTTTCAATCGCACAGGAAACAAATGACAGGAAATTGGTTTTTTGAAAGAGACCTTTCCATCTTCATAAGCTTTTTCGATGGCACATTTCGTTACGCCTTTTGCATCAAAAAAAACATAGGCGCATTCTCTGTTGTTGACTAAGGGAGTTACAAAATCTCCATCGCTATCAATCACATACCTTCCTTGTTTTTCTATTTCAGCAATTCCGGCCGGAACCATGTACGGTTTAACATCTTCATAAATATCATCGAGAATACCCAATTCATCTTTCTCCAGTGGAGCGCCCGAATCACCTTCTACACAGCATGCGCCCTTGCAAACAGTGAGGTCGCACACAAAACGGGTTTCCAATAATTCGTCGGAAATGAGGGTATCGTTAATTTCAATCATGCGCACAAAAATATCACTTATTTGCGTTAAATTCGCGCTATGGCAACAAATGAAGAAAAATTAAAAACCATTATCTCCCACGCGAAGGAGTATGGCTTTGTATTTCCATCAAGTGAAATTTATGATGGATTGAGCGCCGTGTATGACTACGGGCAACTAGGATCGGAACTGAAATTCAACATCAAGGAATATTGGTGGAAAGCAATGGTGCAAATGCACGAAAATATTGTGGGCATTGACTCTGCAATATTTATGCACCCTACTACCTGGAAGGCTTCCGGACACGTGGATGCGTTCAATGATCCTTTGATTGATAACAAAGATTCCAAAAAAAGATACCGCGCTGATGTCCTCATTGAAGAATATATTGAGAACAAGCTCCGCGCTAAAATTGAAAAAGAAGTAGAAAAGGCAAAAGAGCGCTTCGGTGCTGCTTTCGATGAAGCACAATATTTATCTACCAATCCGAGAGTAGTAGAATACCAAAAGAAAATTGATGAAATCAATGCCCGATTTAAAAAGGCATTGGAAGATTCCAACATGGACGAGATGAAACAAATCATTGTTGATTTGGAAATCGCTTGTCCGATATCAGGCACTAAAAATTGGACCGAAGTTCGTCAGTTCAACCTCATGTTCGCCACTGAAATTGGTTCATTGGCAGAAGGAGCGAACAAAATTTACCTTCGACCAGAAACTGCGCAAGGAATTTTTGTGAACTACCTCAACGTGCAAAAAACAGGAAGAATGAAAATTCCTTTCGGTATAGCGCAAATCGGAAAAGCTTTCAGAAATGAGATTGTAGCGCGTCAGTTCATCTTCAGAATGCGTGAGTTTGAGCAAATGGAAATGCAGTTTTTTGTAAAACCAGGCGAACAAAAACACTGGTACGAATACTGGAAAACAGCACGTTTGAAATGGCACCAGGCCTTAGGTTTATCTGATAAAAAATACAGATATCATGATCACTTGAAAACTGCACATTATGCTGATGCAGCTTGCGACATTGAATTTGAATTCCCAATGGGATTCAAGGAACTGGAAGGAATTCACTCTCGCACCAATTTCGATTTGAACGCACACCAGGAATTCTCCAAAAAGAAATTACAATATTTTGATCCCGAACTGAATGAAAACTACGTTCCTTATGTAGTGGAAACTTCGGTTGGATTGGACAGAATGTTCTTGTCTATTTTATCTGCTTCTTACAAAGAAGAAACTTTGGAAGACGGATCCACACGAGTAGTGCTGAGCCTCCCTCCTTTCCTTGCTCCATATAAAGTAGCCATTCTTCCACTCATGAAAAAAGATGGCTTGCCGGAAAAAGCAAGAGAAATTATGGATCAATTGAAATTTTCTTTCAACTGTCACTACGAAGAAAAAGATGCTATTGGTAAGCGTTACAGAAGACATGATGCATACGGAACACCATTTTGCGTAACGATAGATCCACAAACTTTGGAGGACAACATGGTCACCATTCGTGATCGCGATACCATGAAACAAGAGAGAGTTGCTGTAGATCAGCTGGAAAGAATAATCCGCGAAAAAGTAGATTTGAGTAGTGCGTTAAAAAAACTGGTGTAAAGTTAAACTCTGCTAACTTTAAACTCTGAACTTTAAACTTTGAACTTTTTTAATGGAAGACGAACGCGGACCCAACAGCGACCACAAGCACAACAACCTTTCCTTTCTCGGCCATCTTGAGGCCTTGCGAAAGGTTTTGCTGCGTTCGGCATTGGTCATTGGGATTTTTACAGTTGCTGCTTTCATTTACTATTATGAAATTTTCGACTTCATTATTTTAGCGCCGCTAAAATCCTCTTTTCCTACTTATGAAATCATGTGCGAAGTTTCAAAAAAACTCGCTGTTTACGCTCCTGGCTTGGCTGATGCCGATGCCGGCTGCTTTGACAAATTGCCTTTGGAAATCACCACCACTACGATGGGCGGCGATTTCTCGGCAGTAATGATGGTGTCGTTTATAGTTGGTTGCATCGTTGCCGCTCCGTTTTTATTTTGGCAAATTTGGACTTTCATCCGACCGGCATTGCACAAAAAAGAAGCAG
This sequence comes from Bacteroidota bacterium, assembly GCA_026390935.1. Taxonomy (GTDB): domain Bacteria; phylum Bacteroidota; class Bacteroidia; order Flavobacteriales_C; genus JAHEZL01. The sequence continues at coordinate 19,559 of JAPLEZ010000152.1, read as the reverse complement.
GCAAAGCGCGTGGATTTGTATTTTGGACTTCAGTGCTTTTTCTCTCGGGTGTATTATTCGGATATTATGTAATCAGTCCGCTATCCATTAGTTTCCTTGGAACTTTCTCGGCCCACGAAATGGTAAAAAAATTACCAACGCTCAATTCGTACATGGGTGTTTTGGCTACTACCACTTTAGCCACAGGTTTGGCTTTTGAGTTGCCTATCATCATTTATCTATTGTCAAGTTTTGGAATTGTATCACCTGCATTTTTAAGAAAATTCAGAAAACACGCCATTGTTGTAATATTGATCATTGCAGCGATTATCACTCCGCCAGATGTATTCAGTCAGATAGTAGTAAGTATTCCGCTCATCATTTTATATGAAATCAGTATCTTGCTTTCCGCAATGATTCAGCGCAAAAAAGAAAAAGAAGCATAAGCCATGATATTATCCACACGAAATTTAGTAAAGACTTACAAGGGCCGCACCGTTGTAAATGATGTTTCGGTGGAAGTAAAACAAGGTGAAATTGTGGGTTTGCTGGGACCGAACGGCGCTGGAAAAACCACTTCATTTTACATGATAGTGGGCTTTATTCGTCCGGATGAAGGAAATGTTTTTTTAGATGATTTGAACATCACCAAAATGCCCATGTACAAAAGGGCGCAAATGGGCATTGGTTATTTACCACAAGAGGTTTCTGTTTTCAGAAAAATGACGGTGGAAGACAACATCAAGTCGATTTTAGAAATGACTAAACTCACCAAAAAAGAACAGGAGTTCAAACTGGAAACTTTGCTGGATGAATTCGGTTTGCAAAAAGTACGAAAAACCAAAGGCGAGGTTTTGTCGGGTGGTGAAAAAAGAAGAACTGAAATTGCGCGCTGCTTAACCGTAGAGCCTAAATTTATATTGCTGGATGAGCCTTTCGCAGGGGTTGACCCTATTGCCGTGGAAGACATTCAAAGCATTGTCAACGGATTGAAAGACAAAAATATCGGCATCTTAATTACCGATCACAACGTGCAGGAAACCCTGCACATCACCAATCGCGCTTACTTATTGTTTGAAGGAAAAATCCTGAAAACAGGATCTGCTGAGGAATTGGCGGCTGATGAACAAGTGAGAAGAGTTTACCTCGGACAGAATTTTGTGTTGAGGAAAATGAGTTAAGCCTTATAAGCCAATAGCCCCATTTTTATCCCGAACTCAGGTTATAAAAACACCGCTCAATTCTTCACTACAACAGATGAATCCACTGAAAAATCCGATAAAGTGCATTTATGTAGTATAAGGTGACGCCACTCAAAAAAAAAGAGAAATTATTGCGGAATTAAAAAAAAAAAAATAGGTTTGCTCCACCTAATTTAATGTATAAACCTAACCGTCCATTTATGAAATCCCCTAATTATTTCTGTTTAATTGCAATAGTTGCAATTTCAAGCTTATTCTTTTCGTGTAAAAAAGATTCTCAAGCACTAACTGAAGATTCAGTCAATTTAGTTGGAAAAACGGCTGATTATTCTGATCCAATCAGCCAACAACGGGTTGATCTTGCTAAAACTTTGGTGGAAGCATTCAAAACAAATCCAGAAATGGCAACACAAACAATTTCTGCATGTAATGAAAAATTTGATGGAGACCGAAATGTATTGTGTAGCACACTGTTTTCACAAACAGTAAGTGCTCCAAATGCTCAGACGTCAAAAACCAATGGGACAAAAACTTTTGGAACTGTTTTAAATGAATTAGCATCTATAGAAGGTTCAAATAAAACTGGTGAAAATTTTTCGGAAAATTTAATTGAAAATGATTCCTTAATTCAACTTTATTTCTTCTTAGGAAATTCTAATGATTCACTATCATTTGAAGGGATCGTTATTAGACCATTTGAAATTGAAAACAACGTCCCTATTGATCTTTTAGTAATCAATAAAGATGGTTCGGAAACTACTGTACGTTCCGATATTGATCCAACAAAAAACTATTTAGTAGTGTCTAGCAATGAACGATCAGGGCATTTAACGAATGAAAACAACATTGATTCTAACCAATCTTCATTTAAAACACAAGCAACTAGAGCCACCAAAATTACACGAGCTTCTTTTACTTCTTACTCAGCACTTAGAAGCGTGGAAGCATGGCTTGATGGCGAACCTGACATTAAATCCTATGTCGTATATAACTTAGGAGGAACAGCTCAATTAAATCAATTTTATTGGCCAAAACAATGGCTTGGCGGCACAAAAGTAAAATGGAATTATGTTTTAATTACTTTACCTATTTGGAATACTGCCGATCAAGATCTTAATCGTAAATTTATTTTTATTGAAGAAGATTCAGGAAATAGCACAACTAGAAATGTTAACTTGCCTTTAGCGAATGGCGCAACATTGAGCACAACTATAAGTGGCACAACAAAGGACATCACTGTATCTGAAAGCTATGTTAATTTTTTTGATACTAGTGTAGAACATAATTGGGGATCGTTTAAGTTCGATTTAAATTAACGCTAAATAAAAAACACAGAATCTCATTTAAAACAACAAAAATCAATTTAATGAAAATCAAAGAATTGTGTATTATTATTTTTCTAGTAGCTACCTGCTTCATAAACGCTATAGCTCAAAAATATATATATATCGGAGCGAATATTAATTGTGAACTATTAGGAGATTATAATCCCCGTTTTGGAAGCGGAATAACGTTTGAAAAAAAGTTTCGAGAGCATCATGGTTTGGAAGCTGGCCTATTTTATAGGGGAATTTTGGAAGATGCAACAGCAACCATTTTTGATACAACGATAAAAACTTATGATGCTGTGGTAATTCACCGCTATATTTCCTTTCCCCTTTATTACAAGCATTACTGGAACAAACTTAATTTTTCGATAGGTTTTAATTTCGACTATCTAGTAGGTGATAAAATTTATACTGAAATTCCAGATTCAAAGCCATTTTTTTATCCTTCTGCTTACGCTGAATGGAGAAGTGGTGTAAGTTTAAAGCTAAGCAGGTCGTATTACTTAAAAAACAACTTTATGCTTGAACCAGAAATACGAAGTAGTATGCTTGCAGACGGTGATGGCGGCACTTTCTATTTTGGACTTGGAATCACTGGAAAATTCGATTTATCATCTATAATGAAATCTGAAATAACAGATTGAAAACCTTTAAAAATTCACCAGACAAAGCCTGTTTAATGTTTTTAAACAGGCTTTATTATTTTTTGAAAAACAACTAGACAAATTCAACGAAGGTTAAAACATGATTTTCTGAGTAAAGGCCGTCTCGCCTCCAACCACCCTTACCAAATAAATGCTTTCCGACAGTACTGAATAATCAAAAGAAACTATTTGTGCAGCCAAACCTTTATTCAAAGATTGAATGGCGATCAATTTTCCATTTAAATCATACACTTCCACGGCACTCAAATTTTCTCCACTGATGCTCAACGACTGTTCGGAGAAACGCTTGATGCTGATTTCTTGTTTGTCCTCCAATGAAATGATGTTTGAATAGCTTGTTGAGCCATCAATATCTATTTGTTTCAATCTGTAATACACCACTCCCTTGTTATATGAATCATCATAAAAGGAGTAATTTGAAATTCCAGAATAGTTGCCTTTTCCTTCAACAGAGTATATGGATTCAAAATAAGTTCCGTCATAAGAACGCAAAATCTCAAAATGATCATTATTGATTTCAGTGACTGTTGACCAAGTAAGCAAATTTCCTTCTTTCTCCTTCTCACCATTGAAATAAAGCAATTTCACTGGTAAAATGGAAGTGTAATTTGCTTTGAAGTTGTCTATATAAATGAACTGATTTCCTGATTTCGGATTTACAATATCACCGCTTCCTTTTAAATTGAAAACAAATTTCACCACCGAAGTTGAAGTCATTGTTAAACTGTTCGCCGTCGCAATTGCTGATATGTCAACAGACACGTTGTTCCATATACCATCAGAATATGGCAATTGATTTAGATTCACTAAAGTGTAGGTTGCTCCGAAAGATGTTCCACCATTTGTAGACAAATATACTTTCAGTGAGTCCATACATTGTGTTGATCCTGCTCCCCAGTTGGCGCCTGTGCCCCAATCCACTACAGAAAACTTAACCGACACTCCTTGCAAAGTAGCCAAGTTCAAAGCAAGTTTTGCAGAAAGTTGATTCTCAGTGGCTAAAGTCGATGTATTATAAATTGCCAATCCATTTCCTCCGGTAGAAGTGCTGCTTGCATCGGTGGTAGTGCCAAATTGAGGCCATGCCCCCGAAAGATTTAATGGAGCAAGCACTCCGGCAGCATCGGAAGATGAGGTGCTCCATGAAGCACCTAATGAACCAGCAGTAAAATTATCGGTGAGAGGAAGGGTGGCATACGTTTGTGCCAACAGATTTCCTGTGAATAGTGCGCATGCAAGTAGTAGTGCACGCGTTGCGTTTACCTTCATAATACAAGAGTTAGTTATTCCACGCCGCAATAATACGACGGATTTAACCACTTGTAAAGGACAAAAAACGAAATTTAGATTAAACGCTTTCTAAATTCGATGAACGACTGCTTTTTATCTGTGAACGGAAATCGCTACTAAACTTCCGTTAAAGAAAATTCATAGCTTTCCATGATTTGGTTGGCCAGTAATTTTTTGCAGGCCGTATCCACTTTACCTTCTGCTTCCTTTTTATCGGCAGCTTCCAGCTCTAACGAAATGTGTTTTCCAATACGCACATTGCCTATTTCCGATAAACCAATGTTTTTCATGCTGTGACCAACTGCTTTTCCCTGTGGATCCAATAATGCTTTTAAAGGCATGATGTCAATTTCTGCTTTGAATTTCATATCTGTTGATTTTATATTCTGGTCAATTTGTTATTGATAACACTCACTAAGATGTACAAAAGTATAATAAAAGGCGTTGCCTGAATTAAAAATATTGCACCAAGCACCACTCCTAAAATTAAAAAAATGTATTTCAGCTGATTGTCCTTCCATTTAAAGGATTTGAATTTAAGAGCCAGTAAAGGTATTTCGGAAATCATGATGAAGCAAAACACCAGTACAATTGCTCCTATTATATATTGATTGTTTAAAATTTCAAGATGCAACATCTGTCCGCTATTATTAAATGTTGCCAGAGCTGCAAAAAACAAAGCATTGGCTGGAGTTGGCAAACCTAAAAAACCTTCGTTTTGTCTTTCGTCAACATTAAATTTTGCCAAACGCAAAGCTGAAAAAAGAGGAATTAGCAAAGCTATGTAACTGAAATCCGATTGAATATTTTCAAGATACTGATACATAATCATTCCAGGCGCTACACCAAAAGTAACCACATCAGCTAAGGAATCCAGCTGCTTTCCAATGGGAGATTGTATTTTTAATAAACGCGCTGCAAAGCCATCAAAAAAATCAAATACCGCCGCTGCAACCAAAAACCAAAATGCAGGTATAAAAGCAGGCTGAGCATCAAACGCAAAGCCAGAAATAAACACCGATTGTATGGCCAAACACCCACAAATTAAATTGCACAGCGTTATTATATTAGGTAGATTAAACAAGAAAATGCGTCTTTATTAATATGTATAGGTACTTCCTCAAAAAATTGAGTGGACAAATTAAAGAAAATATATTTACTTTAGGCGCGTTTCACAGGTTAAAAATATACATGAATCAATTTAGAATCTGCATATTGCTACTACTAGCAGTTTTCGTTTTTCCTAATGAAGGAAAATCTCAAACCGTTAGAAAATACAGCAACGAATTTTTGAACATCGGTGTAGGCGCAAGCGCCCTAGGAATGTCGAATTCAAACACTGCTTTGGTAGGAGACGTTACATCTGGATACTGGAATCCTGCCGGATTAACGCGAATAGAAAATAATATTGAAATTGGATTAATGCACGCTTCTTACTTTGCAAGTATTGCGCAGTACGAATACGGCGCAGTTGCATTTAAAATCGACGACCAATCAGCAGCGAGCATCAGCTACATGAGATTTGGCGTAGATAACATTCCTAACACCGCCGATTTAATTGACGCCAATGGCAACATCAATTATGATAAAATCACTTCTTTCTCTTCGGCCGACAACGCATTTTTATTTTCTTATGCTCGCAAAACAGGAGTTGAAGGTTTGAGCATTGGAGGAAGCGCTAAAGTGATCTATCGTCAGGTGGGAGCCTTCGCACACGCTTGGGGATTCGGCTTAGATGGAGGCGCTCAATACCAAACTGGTAACTGGCGCTTTGCCGCAATGGCAAGAGATGTTACTTCCACTTTTAGTGCCTGGAGTTTTAACCTCGACCAATTTAAAGATGTATTTGCCGCCACCGGGAATGCAATGCCAACCAACAGTATTGAAATTGCATTACCTCGATTAATTCTGGCCGCAGGACACCAATTTACAGTGAAAGATGATTTTGGGATTTATCCAGAGTTGGATTTAGATATGACCTTCGATGGTAAAAGAAATACTTTGGTTTCTTCCAATTTCGCAAGTATCGATCCGCATATCGGATTACAATTGAGTTACAAAAACATGATTTACATCCGTGGAGGTGCAGGAAATATTCAAAAAGAAAGCAATTTTAAAGGTGAAAAAATAACCACTTTTCAACCCAATATAGGTTTGGGATTGAAACTGGCTGGATTTTCTCTAGACTATGCTTTAACCGACATCGGCGACAATAGTGCAGCTGTTTATTCCAATGTATTTTCCCTCAGAATTGATATCAACAGAGGATTCATGCGACGTTAATTTGAAAATGAAAAAACACATTTTATATATTGTCTTTATCTTATTTGGATTAGGCAACATTGCAGCACAATCCGGCACCAATCAATGGATCAACTATTCTCAAAAATATTATAAGTTTCCCGTAACTGCTAATGGCATTTACAAAATATCCTACCAAACATTATTTAATGCAGGCATCAACGTGAATGCGATAAATCCTCTCAATTTTCAAGTGTTTGGAAGAGGTCAAGAACAATACATTTTTATCAACGGTGAAGACGATGAAATTTTTGATCCTGCAGATTATATTCTTGTTTACGGACAAAAAAATGATGGTTATTTTGACAATAGAATGTTCAAGGATACTCTAAACAATCCTAATCCTTACTATAGTATGGTGAACGATACTTCATACTATTTCGTCACATACAATAGCTCGAAAAGCAACAGAAGAATTATTGAAGATACTGACAACAATTATACAGGATATACTGCATCTCCATATTTTAATTTCGAGCAGGTTCAGTCTTTAAGCAATCAATATAGTGGAGGAAGTACAACAGCTATCGACACTTATCTTCCTTCTTACTCAGCAGGCGAAGGTTGGGTTGGACCAACAATGTATTACAGTCAGAGCCAATCTTACTCCTTTTCCACCCCATCTTATTATGCTCCAGGGGGCAATGGCATTGTGGAAGCTACTGTGGTTGGCTTAACCAACGACCAATCCAATTGGGGTGATCATAAACTATTGGTTTCCTTTAACAATGCATTGAAAAGCGACACTATTTATGAAGGTCACGCCTCTTTAAAATTCAAATATTCCTTAGCTCCAGCGGAATGGTCGACTACGTCCACTCTTAAAGTGGAAAGTGACGGGACATACACCGATACTAAAGCCGATCGCAGTGCTGTTGGGTATGTGAAAATGAAGTACCCGCGCAGTTTCGACCTAGGGAATTCCACTTCAATTGAAATGGAAATAATGAACGGAGTTTCCAATAAAGCATATTTATTGATGTCGAACTTCAACAATCAAAGCAGCACCGCCTGGATTTTCGATCTCACGAATCACTACAAATTACCAGTCACCAAAAGCGGAGGTTTTTACAAGGCATTAGTTCCCAATACCGTTTCTAGCAACAAAAAATGTTTGCTCACTACCGAAGCCAATTTTATTAATGTTGGAGCACTGGAGCCGGCAATTTACAACTCAAATATTTTCACCAATTACAGAAATTTGTCGCAAATAAATGGTGGTTACGATTATTACATTTTAACCGTAAAGGAATTTAAAACAGAGGCCGAGGCTTACAAAACCTATCGCAATAGCACAGGCTACAAAGCGGTGGTGATTGATATAGAAGAATTGTATATGCAATATTCCGACGGTATCAGAAAACATCCAATGGCAATTCGAAGCTTTGCTTCCGACATTTTAAAAAATTGGGGAATAAAGCCACAATACTTTTTCCTAATGGGAAAATCAATTCAGCCTGGAGTACCTGATTCAAAAAAAGCAAGTTTTAGTCAGGACAATAGTTCACGAAGAAATCCAACTAACTATAACTTAAACAAAATACCCACTTTCGGTTATCCTGGATCCGACGTTTTTTTAACGGCACAAATCAGCGATTCTTCCTTGTATGATCCTGACATTCCTTTGGGACGTATATCGGTAACCACCGGAGCAAAAATTACTGAGTACTTAAGCAAAGTGCAGGAATATGAGGCCAATCCGCATGCCTACTGGATGAAACGCGTTTTGCATTTTGGCGGTGGTACCGATAAAGCTCAAGGCGACCAATTTGCTACTTACCTTAATTACTACAAAAGTATTATTGAAGACACTTGCTTTGGCGGAACTGTAAATACTTACTTAAAAAACACCACAGATCCTTTGCAAGTCAATGTTTCTGACTCTATTCGTACCAACATTAATGACGGGGCTTCTATCATGACTTTCTTCGGCCACGCGTACGGAGAAGGTTTTGATCAAAGTATTGATGCTCCTGAAAGCTACACCAATCAAGGAAAGTATCCGCTAATAATTGCCAATTCCTGTTTAATTGGTAACATCCACTTGCCAACAACATCAAGTGGTAGCGAAACATGGGTGCTGGCTCCAAACCGTGGATCGATTGGCTTTTTGGCTTCTGTATCCCTTGGAATTCCCACTCCCTTAAATCAATACAGCACAGAGCTTTATAGAAACCTTAGCAAAAAACAATATGGAAAGGGAATAGGAAAAATTATGCAGGGAGCGATTCGCAATGTGCAAAAACCTGATAATATCCTTTTGAGTGACGATGCATACATTGAGGATGTTTGTATGATGATGACATTGCATTGTGATCCAGCCATTGTTATCAATTCGCATACAAAACCAGATTATACGCTATACGGTCAAAATGGAATTAACCAGCCGATGGTAAGCGTAAATCCTACAGAAGTCACTTCTGAACTGAGTTCCTTTACTATCAATATGGACATCGCCAATATTGGAAAAGCAATTGGAGATTCTTTGACAGTGCGCATCATCAGAAAATTTCCAAACACAAATGCCCCTGACACTATCTACTATAAAAAAATAGGCGGAGTGAAATACAAAACGTCTTTGCAATTTTCATTGCCAGTAGATTTAATTAATGGCGTTGGAACCAATCACTTTTCAATTTTAGTAGACAGTGAGTATGCTATTTCTGAGCTAGATGAAACCAACAATCAATACGATTTTGATATCAACATAAGGTCAGGGGACATCATTCCAGTATATCCTTACCAATATGCCATTGTACCTAAAAAATCACTGGTGCTCAAAGCAAGTACCATTAATCCTTTGGCGCCTGAGAGAAAATACATTTTCCAGATTGACACCAACAGTAATTTTTCATCTTCTTCACCGCTCTTTTACGAAGCAGCCATCACAAAGTCCGGAGGAGTGGTGTCGTGGGATCCATCAGATGACCCAGGACTAGCTAATGTTTTCAACTCACTCTCCACCAACACCACTTTGGCCACGCCAACAGTTTTCTTTTGGAGGGTCAGTCTGGATTCAACTTATACTCATAAGTTCAACTGGAAATACAGCAGCTTCCAATATGTGCAAGGAAAAAGTGGTTGGGGACAAGCGCATTACCAGCAAATTGACGACGATGAATTTAAATTTATAGAACACGATGACAACGCCAGATCCTTTAGCTTTCTGCAGCACGTCAGTCAATTAGAAGCTTCAACGTCGAGTTGGCTAACAGCACAAACCACCTACAAGATAGATGGTGCATTGCAAGGCTACTGGAGTTTGATTGGTGGCAACTTACTAATGGTGGCAGTGATTGACCAATATGCATTGGAGCCATGGGAAGTAAACAAAAAACCATATTACAATCAAATCAACTATAAGAACTCGTATGTAGTTCCTACCTGGAGTGATAAAATATATTGGTACCGTTCAGACAGAGTGGATGATAGTACAGTAACAGGTATCACCAAATTGATCAACGATGCAAACCCTGGTGATTACATTTTAATGTACAATTTCCGTTATCCATTATTTAAAGAAAACTTCAACAATCATGGAGCCAATGGCGCAACATTTAAATCAACTTTGCAAGCACTTGGCGCAAGTGTTGATTCTTTGAACAACTATATTGGTTCAGTAGGAAGTTGCCCATATCCGTACATTTTAATTGCCCAAAAAGGTAATCTCTCTTATACAAAAGAAAAATTCACGGATGGCTGCGGCACCATTGGTCTCAACTCCTCCATGACCAACAACTGGGTCAACGGTAGCATTAAATCACCAGCCATCGGACCAGCTATGAAATGGAGTTCATTACATTGGGAATCGCAAAGCAATGAAATCAACAACCTGAAAGACACATTGATTTTGAAAGTGATTGGTATAGATGCCAACAACAACGAAACAGTAATCAAATCATATGTGTCTCCAAAAGACGATGTTCTCTCTTTGGATACCTTAGTTGATGCTTCAAAATATCCTTACATGCGACTGGAAAGTTATCTTTCTGATGATTCCATGCATACTCCCCGACAGCTAAAAAGAATGCAGGTGGTGTATGATGAAGTGACTGAAATCGCGGTAAGTCCGAACATTGTCTTCTCCATTCCAAGCGACTCTGTGCAGGAAGGAAATGATTACAGAATGACCTTGGCACTCACCAACGTATCGGAAACAGATGCCGATACTTTGCAAATCACCTACTGGTTTTCCGATGCTTCTTTAACCAGTTCTACCAAACAGTACAAACTATTACCTCCAATCAAGGCTGGTAATTTTTATGTGGATACTGTTGTGTTGAGCACCTTGGAACTGAATGGAAGTAACCATATGTGGTACGAAGCCAATCCCTACACCGGTCCGCGCCCATGGCAGGCCGAACAATACCATTTCAATAATATTTTAGAAACACACTTTTCAGTATATCCAGATAAAACCAACCCTTTGCTAGATGTTGCTTTTGATGGCGTGCACATCATTAACGGTGACATTGTTTCACCAACGGCTTTAATCAGCATTCAACTGAAAGATGAAAACCAGTTTTTAGCATTGGATAATGCTTCGTTATTTCAAATTTACATCAAAGATCCAAACGGAAATATCACCACTTTAGATAGTTCAAAATATACTTTCTATCCAGGTTCATTGCCTGAAAACAAAAGCAAAATTGAAATCAAAGGCGATTATAAAATTGAAGGGAAATATGAATTGATGATTCGTGCAATTGACCGCTCAGCCAATAAATCAGGAAAAGGCGATGGCAACTACGATTATCGAATTGAATTTGAAATTGTACTTAAATCAAGCATCACCAATATTTTGAACTGGCCTAATCCTTTCACCACCAGCACTCAGTTTGTTTTTACTTTAACAGGTTCAGAGCTGCCCGACGAATTCAGAATTAAAATCATGACCATCACTGGTAAAGTGGTGAAAGAAATTACAATGGATGAACTCGGACCAATCAACATTGGAAGAAATATAACTCAGTACAAATGGAATGGAACCGATGAATTTGGCGATGTTTTGGCCAACGGTGTTTATTTGTATAGCGTTGTTGCAAAAGTTAACGGACAAGAAATCGACAATCGTGAAGTGAGTCTGAGTACCAATCAGGGAACTACAAACCTGGAAGATAAATACTTCAAAAAAGGTTTTGGAAAAATTTACATCATGCGTTGATCCGAAAGGGGAAAACCAATTCTAAAAACCTACTTTTGCCTTCATGAAAAACAAACTAAAACTTCCGGCTTTGGCTCTTCTTTCTGGAGTGCTTCTAGCCATGAGTTTTCCTCCCTACAACTTTACATTAAGTGTTTTTGTAGGTATTATCCCGCTGCTTTATTTGGAACATAAAATTGTAAAAGAACAGGGATTGAAAGGTAAAACAGGACGCAAGGTTTTTTTACTCTCCTATCTTGCATTTTTTACCTGGAATTTGCTTTCCTGCTGGTGGATATACAATGCTGCATTTGTAGGTGCTGCCTTTGAAATACTCGCCAACAGTTTGCTTTACGCTCTCATGTTTTTGGTTTTTCATCTATCAAAAAAAACGCTCAACAAATCCCTTTGGCCATTTTGTTTCGTGTTATTTTGGATGGCTTTGGAATACCTGCATTTTCAGGATTGGGAATTGTCGTGGCCGTGGTTGGTACTCGGAAATGCTTTTGCCAACATGCCTTACCTCGTTCAATGGTATGAATACACAGGTACTTTGGGAGGAAGTTTATGGGTTTTAGTTATTAACTGGATGTTGCTTCAAGGAGTAATCATTTGGCGCGAAAACAAGAAGGTGACCCCTGATGCTTTTCGCATTTTCATTCGCACCGACTTTTACATACTGGCACCAATGGTGCTTTCCATTGCACTGTACCTTTCTTATACTGAAGAAATAAAACCAGTGAATGTGCTGGTTGTTCAACCGAACATTGATCCCTACAATGAAAAATTTGGAAGCATGAGCGAGCGGCAGCAAATTGATAAAATGCTCGGACTAGCAAAAGCAAAAATTACCGATTCCACTCAATACGTTATTCTGCCCGAAACCGCTATGCCTGGAGGCGAATGGGAAGAACAGTTTTCTGAATCGGCAAACATCGAAAGACTATCAAGTGGCATTTTCAATCAAAATCCGAAAATTAAAATCGTTAGTGGTATTTCCTCCTATGCCGAAGTTTTTCCAGAAAACGTACAGGATGTTCCGGGTTCTTTCAGAAAAGATGACAAAGGATGGTATGAATCATACAACACAGCGGTGCAAATTGATACAACTTTTAATTTTCAAATTTATCACAAGTCGTTGCTGGTGATTGGCGTTGAAAAAATGCCTTTTGCCAACTTGCTTAAACCCTTAAATAATTTAATTCTGGATTATGGTGGCACAACAGGATCGCTTGGTGTTCAGCGCCGACGCAGTGTTTTCACTGCGCCCGACTCCTCAATGGCAATTGCTCCCATTATTTGCTACGAATCCATTTACAGCGATTACGTTGCCGAGTATGTTCAAAATGGCGCTCAACTGTTGTTCATCATGACCAACGACGGCTGGTGGGGCACTTCACCAGGCTATCAGCAACATTTTGCTTTTGCCCGCCTGCGTGCAATTGAAAATCGAAGAAGCATTGCTCGTTCAGCTAACACTGGCACATCAGGCTTTATCAATCAGCGCGGAGATATTATTGCTGCCAGCGAATTTTGGGTGCCCGATGCATTAGCACAAACTATTAACGCCAACGACAAACTCACAATCTTTACACGTTTCCCAAAAGTACTTGGAAGCATTGCTTTTATTGGTGCTGCAGTACTGCTATTGGCTGCAATTATTTTAAGATTTAAAAAGAGAAATCCTCTCTAGTTTTCTTTATCAACAGTTAAATTCTCATATTTATTTCGCTTAAATTAAACGTTTAACAACTATCGTCGTATCAACTTTAAAATTGATATCATAGTTTAGTAAGAACAGCATAAAACTCCATATATGAACGCACGATCCATTTTCATTGTAAGCTCAATAGTCACTACGGCAGCAGTCATTGCAGCAGGTTGCTATTGGCCAGATGCTTGGTACGCAATGTTAATTGTTGCTCCAATAATTCTGATTGGTGTTCGGGACATGATCCAAAAAAAACACACCATCAAAAGAAACTTCCCTGTCATTGGAAATTTCCGCTATTTGCTCGAAGCCATCCGACAGGAAATGATGCAGTATTTCGTTGAAACCGATACCGAAGGAAAACCCTTCAACCGTTTGCAAAGAAGCATTGTTTACCGCCGTGCAAAAAAAGCCAACGACTCTACTCCTTTCGGTACACAAATGAATGTGTATTCTTCGGGCTATGAATGGATGGATCATTCCATTTACGCCAGTCCTTCCAAATATTACCAAAAACAACCCCGAGTTTTGATTGGCGGACCCGATTGCACCACTCCCTATTTTGCGAGTTTGCTAAACGTATCGGCCATGAGTTACGGAGCTTTAAGTCATGCAGCAGTGAGCGCATTGAACCTCGGCGCCAAAAAAAATAAATTCGCACACAACACTGGCGAAGGTGGATTGAGCGATTATCATTTACTGGGAGGTGACGTAATATGGCAAATTGGTACAGGATATTTTGGTGCTCGCGACAAAGAAGGGAATTTCAATGATGAGGAATTTCAGAAAAGAGCAACACTTCCCAACGTAAAAATGATTGAAATAAAAATTTCGCAAGGTGCTAAGCCAGGGCACGGAGGCTTATTGCCAGCTGCAAAAAACACTCCCGAAATTGCAAAAATCAGAGGTATTGAACCTTTTAAAGATGTGCATTCTCCACCCAATCACAGCGCATTTAGTAATCCGAAAGAATTTCTTCTATTCATCAAAAAATTACGAGGATTATCTGGTGGAAAACCAGTTTGATTTAAGTTATGTGTAGGCAAGAAAAAAGAATTCACCGACATTTGCGAAGCCATGATTGAAAGCGGAATAAAACCCGATTTCATTACTGTTGATGGTGGTGAAGGAGGAACTGGAGCGGCACCAATGGAGTTTTCTAATTCCATGGGAATGCCCCTTAGAGATGGACTCGCTTTTGTGTACAATGTTTTAGTAGGACTCAATTTAAAAAAAGACATAAAGATCATCGCTTCCGGAAAAGTAATTACCGGTTTTGATATTGTGAGAGCTTTGGCTTTGGGAGCCGATTTAGTAAATAGCGCGAGAGGCATGATGATGGCCTTGGGTTGCATACAAGCTTTGCAATGTAACACCAATACCTGTCCGGTGGGAGTTGCCACTCAAGACAAAAAACTCATAAAGGGATTAGACGTTCCTGATAAATCCGAACGTGTAGCGAATTTCCATGAAGCAACACTAAAAAGTTTTGTTGAGTTGACGGCAGCAGCTGGTATTCAAGATCCAGAAAACATCCGTAGAGAACACATCAATCGACGGATCAGTCAAACCAAAGCAATGAAATACAGCGACATATTTCCATACATTGAAGAAGGAAGTTTATTGAAGAAAGAAAATATGGAAGCGTATCTGAAGGGCGTGTAAAGCCTTGTTCAATGGTAAAAAAACAAAAAGGCGGTACATTTCTGTACCGCCTATTTTGTAAACCCACCAGGACTCGAACCTAGACATACACAACCAAAATGTGCAGTGCTACCATTACACCATGGGTCTATAACTCAAAAAACGAAGGGCAAATTTAGGGTTTTTGTCTACATCCGCAAATTTTAATCTAATTTTCTCTGAAAAGATTAGAATCCAACTCTTTGCTAATTTAACGTTTACTCTGTTTTCAAATTTTTATAAGCCTATTATTTTGCTAAATTCGCGATGAGAAAAAAAGTAAAATTTTTTAGCACAGAAAACAATGGAAAATATTTATAAAAAATACAATAACCTGTTCGGATGGCTGGTCTTCGCAATCGCAGCATTTACCTACTGTTCAACAGTGGAGGATACTGCAAGTTTTTGGGACTGTGGTGAGTTTATCGCCAGTGCCTTTAAACTAGAAGTGGGTCACCCTCCGGGAGCGCCACTTTGGATGATGGTTGCCCGTGCTTTTGCCCTGTTGGCCGGTGATGATGTGATGATGGTGGCTTACTGGGTCAATATTTTTTCTGCCTTGTGTACTGCTTTTGCTATTCTTTTTCTCTTCTGGACCATCACTGCATTGGCTAAAAAAGTGGCTTTGCAAAGTGGGGAACTGACTTCAGCTAAAATGATTGGAATCATTGCCAGCGGCTTTATTGGCGCTGTTGCCTATACTTTTACCGATACCATTTGGTTCTCAGCTGTGGAAGGTGAAGTTTACGCATCGTCCATGTTTTTTACCGCCATCGTCTTCTGGCTTATTTTAAAATGGGATGCCATTGCTGATGAAAAATATGCTGATCGATATTTGGTCCTTATCGCATACCTGATGGGTCTTTCCATAGGTGTCCATTTATTGAACTTATTGACCATTCCGGCATTGGTTTATGTTTACTATTTCAGAAAAAACAAAGTCATCACTCCTATGGGCTTTGTGAAAGCAGGTGCGATTGGTGTGTTGATTTTAGGATTGGTGCAGTACGGCGTGATTCAGAGTTTGGTTAAAATAGGAACTTTCTTCGAATTGAAATTCGTCAACTCATTCGGACTTCCATACAACTCTGGAGTTATATTCTTTGCGCTTTTAATCATTGGAGCAATTGTAGCAGGAGTGCTTTATGCACGCAAGAAAAAATATTATTTGATGCACACTTTGGTGATGAGTTTTGCAGTAATCCTCATTGGTTATTCTACTTTTTTAGTGATTGTAATTCGTTCTAACGCCAACACGCCAATGGATGAAAACAATCCTGAAAATGCTTTCAGTTTACTTCCATACCTCAATCGTGAACAGTACGGTGATCGTCCTTTGCTTTACGGACAAACATTTAACTCTGTAGCAGATCGTGAGCAACGTTACCTTGATGAAGATCCTACCTACTACAAAAGAGACGACAAAACCACTACCAAATATCTGGTAAGTGATGATGGTAAAGACAAAACCTACAACTACAATCCTAAAACAATGAAAGTGTTGCCAAGGATGTACAGCAGTGAAGACAGGCATCGCAATGCCTATGAAAACTGGTTAGGTTTTAAAGGCGGAAAACGTGGAAAAAAAGTAACGCTGGGTGAAGGAGAAGGTGGTGTTATTTACATCCCTACTCACTTTGACGACATGGAATTTTTTGCTAGATACCAGTTCAACTTCATGTATTGGAGATATTTCATGTGGAATTTCGCAGGTCGACAAAATGATTTACAAGCCAGCGATTTGCAGGAAGTGATGTACGGAAACTGGATCAGTGGTTTTGAAATGATCGACAAAGAACGCATCGGTGATGAAAAAGTACAACCTGCGATTCTCAAAGAAAACAAAGGAAGAAATTACTATTACTTCCTGCCGTTAATCCTAGGACTCATCGGACTCATCTTCCATTTCACCAAAAGTGTAAAAGATGGATTTGTGGTATTGCTCCTCTTTTTCATGACGGGAATTGGCATCATCATTTACTTAAATCAACCTCCTTATCAGCCTAGAGAAAGGGATTACGCCTACGTGGGCTCCTTCTATACTTTTGCGATATGGATAGGTTTAGGAGTGCAGGCGCTCATATTTTTTATGAGCAGCTTTAAAAAACAAGCTGGATTAAGTTTGATTCAAAAACTGGAACAAATTGGCGCGAAGGAAGTGGTGTATACAGGCGCTGCATTGATTGGTTTGGGCCTTGTTGCCTACCTCAAAGAATACAAAGGCGTTGGCTATTCACTCATGTTTGTGGGTGCTGCAATGGCTGTTGTTCCAATATTATGTCACTACCTCGGACAAATGATTGAAAACGAAAAAGGAAAAGCCTTCCTTGCGCTGATTGCTACTATTGGTATTCCTTATATGCTGGCTGCAAAAAACTGGGATGATCATGATCGTTCTGGCAGAACAAGTGCACGCGACATTGCAAAATGCTATTTGGAATCATGCGCCCCTAACGCCATACTTTTCACCAATGGTGATAACGATACTTTCCCATTGTGGTATGTGCAGGAAGTGGAAGGTTTCCGTACCGATGTGCGCGTGGTGAACTTGAGTCTCCTCAACACCGATTGGTTCATCAACCAAATGAAAAGAAAAGCTTACGACAGTGATCCTGTTCCTTTTTCATTGACAGAAGATGCTTACCGTGAAAGAAATCGAAATGTTGTTTTAGTCATTGATCCAACCAACGAAAACATGAGCGGTCACTTAGCTTCATTCACTCCTGAACCTTTAATGGCTAAATGGAAACAAATGTGGAAAGACGGCGAAGACATTGACCAAATAATGAAAATTTTGTCGGCCGACGATAGCGTGAAAGTGCTTAAGTTCCCTAACATTTTTGGGGCAACAAAACCTATTGAATTCATCACTACCAATAAAGTGAGAATTAAAGTAGATTCTGCAACTGTAGTGGCTAACGGAACGGTTACCAAAGAGATGATGGGCAGAATTCCCAAGGAAATTGTTTTCAACCTTGGAAGCGTTGGGAATGGCTATGATGTGATTTACAAAAACAAATTGATGGTGTTGGATTTACTGGCCACCAACGATTGGAAGCGCCCGATATATTTCTCATCCACAGTTGGAACAGAAAATTTCTTCGGTCTGCAAAACTATTTCCGCAAAGAAGGTTTGGCTTACCGCTTAACGCCTATCAATTATGGCGGAAGTCAGCGTGATTTCGGTTATACCGACAGCAAAATTTTGTACGACAATGTGATGAATAAATTCCACTTGGAAAATTTCAAGGATACCACCATCTATATTGATGAGCAAAATGGAAACCTCAGCAACAACTACAGAATGTTGATGGAAGGACTTGCTGAACAATTGATCATGGAAGGTAAAAAAGACAGTGCAGTTAAAGTATTGGATAAAATTGTGGACATCATGCCCAACAAAAACTTCCCTTATGACGACTACATGATTGGCGTTGCCAACAGTTATTTTTTAGTGGGTCAGAAAGAAAAAGGAATGCAGATTTTCAATATTCTCAAGAAAAATTTCATTGAGGAGTATGCTTATATTACCTTCTTTCCAATCAAATACCAGCACAGTAAATTTGGTAATTATCCTTATGAGCACCGAATGCAGTACACCCAACAAAAACTCGCTCAATTGCTAAGGGTAGCTACTGACAATAAATTGGACGATAAAATTATTAAAGAACTTGAGGCGAAATTAAGATAATGTACTTGGTAAAAAATCCATCGTTATTAAAGAAGGTTTTTCCTTCTCTGCTTTGGAAGGTAAAAACCAAAGAGAAGGAACTCTATCTTACTTTTGATGACGGTCCACACCCAACCATCACCCCATGGGTTTTGGATGTACTTGATCAATACAAGGCGAAGGCCACCTTCTTTTGTGTTGGAGAAAACGTTGAAAAATATCCCGAAGTTTATCAGGATATTTTACGTCGCGGACACAGCGTTGGCAACCACACACAAAATCATTTGAATGGATGGAAAACACCCACTAAGGAATATGTAAAAAACACTGAGTTGTGCGCAAAGGCAGTGCAAAGCGAATTATTCCGTCCGCCTTACGGCAAAATAAAAACAACACAAATAAAGCGACTCAAAAAAGATTATCAGATAGTGATGTGGACGGTCATCAGCGCTGATTTTGATCAAAATATTATGCCTGAAGAGTGTTTGAATATTGTGATGCAAAATGCCGACTACGGCAACATCATTGTTTTTCACGATAGCGAAAAAGCAGAAACCAATATGCGTTATGCACTCACCAGAGTGTTG
>JAPLEZ010000118.1 GCA_026390935.1 Bacteroidota bacterium | reverse complement strand
TCACGCGTCACAAAGATCCACCACTGTTTTATTCGCTTTGGAATGAACAAGGAATTTGGCGGTTGATCTTTGGCATCCTCCACAATTTCCACTCGCATTTCATCTTCGTAATATTGATTCCACTGCTTGGCCGACACTTTTCTTTTGTCGAGATGGCGACCGTAATCGTCCACCAATTTCGCGCCAATGATATTGAAAATCAACTCGGGATTAACGTTACCACAACTCACACATTCGCCAGAAGCCTGATCCACCTGATTGGATTTCTTTTTGAAATACAACAGGGCCTCCACCGGATTTCCGTAATACACAGTATATCCACCGGTATCGAGGATAAACATTTTGTCGAACATTTTATAGATGTCGGAAGAAGGCTGATGGATCACCACAAAAATGATTTTTCCTTTCAGCGTTAATTCCTTGAGCAAGTCCATAATATTTTCGGAGTCGCGTGACGACAAGCCAGAAGTTGGCTCATCCACAAACATCACCGATGGTTCACGCAACAACTCCAAACCAATATTCAAACGTTTTCTTTGTCCGCCAGAAATGGTTTTCTCCATCACATTCCCCACCTTCAAATCCTTGGTCATGAGCAAATCCAAACTCTTCAGTAAATGGATAATGCGTTCCTCCAACTGCGCATCGGTTAAATTGTTCAAGCACAATTTACCGTTGTAAAATAAGTTTTCGTAAACAGTTAATTCATCAATGAGCAAATCATCCTGAGGCACGTAACCAATTACACCTTCAACCTTATGTTTTTCTTTATGAATATCAATGCCGTTGATTAAAACTCTACCCTTTGTAGGCGCTTCATTTCCATTTAAAATATTGAGCAAAGTAGATTTACCAGCACCCGACGCACCCATCACTCCTACGAGCTTTCCGGTTTCTTCGCTGATATTAATATTTTGCAAACCTATTGCTCCGTTCGGGAATTTATATTCAATGTCGAGTGCATTGAAAGTAATGTTGCTTTCTAATTTATCTTTTAAGAAACGGGCAGAAATTTCACTGTAATAAATTGGTTTTCCTGTTGGCATTTTAACAGTGCTACCATTTGGGAAAATGTATATCTGACCTTCATTGATAGGCAAACCATTCATGTACAAACTGTGTGCATGAACAGCTTTTAAGAAATACAACTCCACTGTATTCACCTTTAAAAACTGCACCGATCCGGCGAAGTTTTCATAGTAGATGTGCTTAAGGTTATCGTCTTTTTTATCCTTCTTCCCTTTGCCCTTTGCCTCAATGCCATCAACAATTAAAATGTTTGGCGACTGGTTAACTTTAACATCTTCGCCAAAAATGAATTTTTTGATGTCCTCAAATTCATCTTTTTCAATTTTAAATACGTTGGCGATGGTGTCAATGATTTCCATGGCCAGCGGACTAACATTTTTGTCGGCCCACACCATTTCTAAAATCCTGGCGAATACAACGATCTTTTGTTTTTGCTCTAAGGTTTTATTGATCTTTTTACAAATCCCCAAAGTTTTCACCGAGTCGTTTACCGAGGTTTGTTTCTTTTGAACACCTTCCTCCCCTTCTTTACCTTGCACATCAAACCCCGAGTGTTTATCAAAAAGCAATAGATAATCGGGTACTTGATTTGGGCTTATTTGCTGTTTCAAAAAAGCCTCCACACGCGAACGCTGCAATGCAGAAACAACACCATCTTGTTTGGTGATGATGGCGAACAGCTGCATTAGCGCCTTTAATATTTCTTCACTCATATTGTAAGTCTATTGTAGTACTACCTTAAATTCAGTTCTTCTGTTTTTCTCGTGTTCACTGTCGGTTTTAGCATTTTTAATTAAAGGAAATTGTTCCCCTAATCCAATTGCTATTAATTTTTTACTTGAAATCCCTTCATTAATTAAGTACGCTACTACTGCCTTTGCTCGCATTTTCGACAAAGCTAAATTGTATTCATTGCTGCCAATTTCATCACTATGAGATCGTATTTCAAGCATTTTAATTTGAGGATTCAGTTCTAAAAACATTACCAATCTGTCCAGTTCAACGATAGATCTCTCACTAAGTTTTACAGATTTGTAAGCAAAGTAAATATTAGGTATTTCAACCAACTTATTACTTTCAATTTTCGACAATTTCACATTCGATTTAAACTTCACTTCTTTCATTTCCTTGGCAGGAGTGTTTATTTCAAAGTTATTTTGAAAGTAGCCCGCCTTGGTCACCGATACCGTATAATCTTTTTGCTCTTGCAATTCCACTTCGTAAAAACCTGCAGTATCGGTTTTCGATTTGGCTACAATTAAATCCTCATCGTACACCTGAACACTGGCATTGGACACCGGTTTATTATTGTCTAAAACTTGTCCAACCACCATCACAGCATTTCGTTTTTCCAAGTTAAAATCCACCACTAAATTCCCTTTACTTTCCAATAATTTTTCAGGGATAAAAGAAAACTGTTTGGTTTCATATCCGTCTTTTCCGACTGATACCGTGTAAATATTTTGACTTTTTAATTTAAACAAATATTTACCATCGACTTCAGTAGTGAGTCGACCGAAAGTTTCTCCTTCTTCATACAAGCGCACTCGCACATCAGGCAGAGGCCCTTCTGAGCTCGTCACTTTACCCGACAATTCCATACTTTCAACATTCACTAAAGGAAGCAACTGCGCTTTGATGACTATTCGTCCGTCTTTAGAAATTGATTTAGGCTCGAAGGAATAAGTGTAGTCTTTATAATTCTCGGCCGTAATTTTTAAGTTGTACTTTTTATCGTTCAGCAAGCCAAATCCGCGCATGTTATTTTCAATGGCAAAATCTTTCACAAGCGCTGCACCCTCATAAATTGTTAAGGTGGCAGGTACAATTTCTACGTTCATTACACGCACCAAAATTTTGGTTTGATTCACTTCTACTTTCACTTCACTTTCCACTTCGGCCGCGTATTCATCCAATATCAATGCAGACAACTCTTGAGAAACCACAGCCTTCTCTACTGACTTCTCATTGGTATTGATAGTTAGAATAGTATCAGAAGAAAGAATAGACACAATGTTTTTTGAATAGATAGTTCCTTTTTCCTGCAAGATGATTTTGCCTTT
The DNA here is from genome assembly GCA_026390935.1 of Bacteroidota bacterium. Lineage (GTDB taxonomy): Bacteria > Bacteroidota > Bacteroidia > Flavobacteriales_C > JAHEZL01. Next base: position 1,769 of record JAPLEZ010000118.1, on the reverse strand, counting down.
ATCAGAAAAAGAAAATCCTTTTGGCAATTTACCATTGGCATCGGTTTTCATCAATCCGCTTTTACCACCGTGATCCATCACCACAAAATGCTTTTTCGCCAAAACCTTGCCCTGCGCATTCATAAGAATGTAATTCGCTCCTTTTTTGCTTACGATATCTTCGTAAGGTTTAAACGCTAGCGGCACATCACCGTTGGTATGAGCAAGCGGAACAAAGCTTGATTTTTGGTAGCCCAAATCCTCAGGAAACTCCACTGTATAAACGGCATCTTTATCTAAGTCGATGTTTACAATTCCAGAAGCATCGGTAGTATATTCAATTGGTGTACCTTGCGCCGGAACAAATCGAACTTTGGTGTTTGGCGCCAACTGATTGTCTTTCATGATTTGTAGCGGACCGTTTACCCTGTTGTTTTGCATGGCAAGCGACGACTGGTTTTTTTGCAAGCTAAGGTTATCAATGTTCACTGCAACTTCCAAATGATCTTTTTTCTGCACAAAATCTTTGGCAATTAAAGGAACACTATAGCTGAGTTCGTTGATAGAAACCGACAATGAATTTTTATTCAACTTATTCATGTACGACACAAAGATCCCTTCGCCGTCGGTTTGCGCTAAGGATTGAATTTTTCCATTCACAAAAATTTCAACGTTTGTTTCAACACATTTCTGACCGTTGAAAAATACTTGTCCGACTACTTTTTCACTGCCCGCTGGTCCTTCAGGAATATTTAAAAACAATTCTTCCACCTTCACCTGATCATACTGAATTTCGTTATCCAGAAGAACTTTCGTTAAAGCAACTCCTTTTTTGGTCAATAAAACCTGTTCAGAATTTTTACTCAATTCCAAAGCCGGATTAAATGAATAAGGAAGTGTATTTTCATTATTTACCACTGGTTGCAAAGTATATAAGCCAGCAGGATCCAAGGCCTTTAAATTCACCACACCATTGCTATCCGCTTGCACTGTGCCAACAACAGCTCCGTCTTTTTTCAATATAAAGAATTCATTTTTTTTCACAGATGAGCCATCCACCATCACAATTTTTGCAGAAATGGATGAGCCATCTTTCGTCAACCTAAATCGCCGGGAGTTTCTGTTTTTAAAATTGATGTTGGCACTTCCGTTTTAGCTTCTTGCACTACACCATCTACCACCATTTTTTCGGGCTCCAATTCTTTGGCAGTAGTTTTCACCTCGGCCACCACTTTTTTAGTGTTCACCACAGCAACGCTAGAACTATCAATAGGCATAGTTTTTTTCACCTTTGCTACTTCTTTGGCTAGAGGAAGCAACAGCGCTTTAATTACAATTGTTCCGCCTTTTAATTCCGATTTTGGCTCGAAAGAATATTTAAAGTCTTTGTAATTTTCGGCTTTAATAATGACATCGTATTTCTTATCCTTCATCACACCAAAGCCAGCCATGTTGTTTTGAATTGGCAATTCTTTTTTCACTACGGTGCCTTCCATCAACGTTAATTTTGAAGGAATAACTTCCTGGTTTTGTATGCGAACGATCACCTTTGTCTGGTTAGGTTCTACTTTGGTTTCAGCAGCAACTTCAACAGCATAATCATCGAGAAGCAAGGCTGCAATTTCTTCAGGAATTTCTTGTTGTGCCTTGGTTTTATCGTTGGTATTGATCACCAATAAAGTATCGGACACCAATATCGATGCAATGTTTTTCACATATAAAACACCTTTATCCTGCATGAAAATTTTTGCTTTCGCACCAAAGGAAAATCCTTTTGGCAACTTCCCTTT
>JAPLEZ010000045.1 GCA_026390935.1 Bacteroidota bacterium | reverse complement strand
AAAGAAAAAGCAATGTTGTCGAATGATCCAGCAGAAGTAAGAAAAGAAACTGCTAAAGCCAACGAATTGCAAAATCAGGCCATTGATCGTCAGGAAAAAATGAAGAAAGTGAAGGAAAATCCTTCAGAATTTATCAAGCCTGCCGACAAAAAAGAGGTGGTTGTTGGCGAGAAGAAAGATCTACCGAAAGACAATACTGTACAAAACCCCGACACTAAAAATGCTGTTGCAGATAATACCGCTAGCAATACAAATAGTATTAAAAAACCTGATGAAGCAACAAAACAATACAATGAACTTTTAGAAGAAGCAAAGAAAACAGAAAAGGAAATTGGTGCTGAGGTGGTAAAATATACTGAACTTAAAAAAGAAGCGAAAAGCTATCAACAGCAGTCGGAAGCAATATTAGCTCAAGCTGATGGAAAAACTAACGAGCAAGAAGTTCAGAAATTATTGAATGAAGCTTCTCGACTAAAAAAGTTGGCCGATCAAAAGGAAGATCAAGCTTTGCAGGCTTCCCAATTGATTGATAATTCCCGACTGGAAGCTGCTGCAAAACGCAAAGAGGCACAGTTGTATATGGAGAGTTTGAATCCGCAGGTGGCGCAGGAAGTGAAGAAAAAAGCAGTGGATGATAACAAGAAAACAGATGTGTTTGTCGACTACAAAGAAAAAGCACAAAAAGATGTAGCAGCTGTAAAAACTCCGGTAACAAGTGAGCAAAAGCAAAACACAGGTACGCATAATACTATTAATGCCGACGATAAAACAATTGTAAAAGTTGATGTGGATAAAGCAAAACTTTTTGGAGACAAACAAAATCCTGAAGACGCTGTTTTAAAAGATAAATTTGAAATTAAATCTACTGTTGTTTATTCTTCAGATAAACCAATTCCTGTGGATGCCAAATTGCCAGAAGGGTTGGTGTATACTGTGCAGATTGGTGCTTTTAAAAATCCTATTCCTCAGGATTTATTTAAAGGAATTTCACCAGTCAATGGTGAGCAAACTAAATTGGGTTTTATTCGCTATACTGCTGGTATTTTTCGGTCATTCAAAGCGGCTTCAATAGCAAGAGATAAAATTCGTCAAATGGGTTATCCTGATGCTTTTGTGGTTCCTTTTTACAATGGTCAGCGCATTTCAGTGGATCAAGCCAATCAGATCACAGAGAAGGCAACGCAACAACAAAAAAATGCCTTGACTACTATTGAAGTGCGCGAAGTGGAAGCCATTAGTAAAGTGGAAGTGAAGAATATTACTGGAGCAACTCAGACTCTGCCTTTGAACACAGCGAACGAGGCAAAAAGTGTTGCTGTTAGTAATACAGGTGAGGTGTATTATACCGTGCAAATTTGTGTAGTTTCCAAGCCAATTGTTTCAGGAAGTCCTTACGACATGCAGCCATTGAATTTAGAAAAAACAACTACAGGATTATATCGCTACACTACTGGAAAATACAAAACTTTTGCTGAAGCCAATGCGCGTAAAGCTGAAGTGAATGCTGTTGGAATCAAGGATGCATTTGTTACAGCATACAGAGGCGGACAGCGCATTTCTGTGGCTGATGCGCAAAATGGTGTTACAGGAGCAACAACCACAAATGTAAATACTTCAGGAGCTTCCAATCAGCCAGCTACTGGAATTACTTTTAAAGTGCAAATTGGTGCTTATCGCAATGAGGTTCCAGTAGAAACCACTACTTTGTTTTTTAAATTACCATCTAAAGTAGAATATTATAAAGATGCCGATGGCGTGACAATATTTACTGTAGGAGATTTTTCAAACCCTGAAGAAGCTCGTAAGTTAAAAGATCAGGTGATTGCAGCAGGTTTGGGTGATGCGTTTTTAGTGGCATACCAAGGGAAAGAAAAAATAAGTGTAGAGAAAGCTTTATTGCTGATCAAGAAATAATATGAATGCTCATCAGCCTGATAGACTCACAAAAGAACAATACGATGTAGATGTATTGGAAGAGGAAGGGTACTTAAGCGATCTGATTGTATATAATGATGATGTGAATACTTTTGATCATGTGATTAAGTGCCTTATCGATATTTGTGGTCACGACGCTGTGCAGGCAGAGCAATGCTCAATTATTATTCATTACAAAGGAAAGTGTGGTGTTAAGCGTGGTGAATACGAAGAACTTAGGGTAATGTGTGAAGGATTAGTCGATAAAGGATTGAGTGCTACAATAGAGTAATTATCTCCCTCCAAAAATTGAACTTCCAATTCTAACCATCGTGCTTCCTTCTTCGATGGCGATTTTGTAATCTCCCGACATTCCCATAGATATTTCTTTGAAGCATTCCTGATTAGAGAAAAAGCTGTTTTTTATTTGTGTGAAAATGCTTTTTAGCTGTCGAAATTCTTTGCGAATCTGTTCCGGATTGTTTGAAAAAGTTGCCATTCCCATTACTCCGCAAATTTGTATGTTTTTAAATTCGCTGTATTCTTTTGATTGAAGCAATTCTTCAGCTTCTGCAATCGACAAACCGAATTTTGTTTCTTCCTCCGCAATGTGGAATTGCAATAAAACCGAAATTACCCTGTTGTTTTTTAAAGCTTGCTTATTGATTTCGGAGATCAAACCAACACTGTCAACAGAATGAATTAATGAAACAAAAGGCGCAAGATATTTCACTTTGTTACTTTGCATATGGCCGATCATGTGCCACTCAATATCTTTAGGGAGTTCTGCATATTTGGTAGCCATTTCTTGAGCTTTATTTTCGCCAAAAACTTTTTGTCCGCTTTGGTATGCTTCCAGAATTGCACTGGCCGGTTTTGTTTTGGATACCGCAACCAACAAAACTTTTTCAGGAATACCCGAACGAATTAGCTGTATGTTTTTTTGAATCACTAAAGTTGCTTTAAAACGCTAGCAATAATACAAAAAACCATCCTAATTACTGCGTTTCATGGGGGTTCTGAACTATTTTTTTAAAAATGCATGATAAATAGTGAAAAGGATTAAATTTGCTGGAAAAGCAGTATTCATATGTTGTATTATAAAAATTGGGCTTTAGTGATTCCTGTAGCTAATGAGGAGCAGGACTTTAAACCCTTTATTGAAGCGATAAATCTTGTAATCAATGTGTTGAATCCAGGAAATGTGTATTTGGTAGTAGATAATGCATCCAAGGACAGAACTTTGGAATTGTGTCAGGAAACAGCAAAAAATGATCCCCGTTATGTTACAGTTTGGGCTCCCGAAAACAGAAATGTTGTGGATGCATATATCAAAGGTTTGCGCGTGGCTTATGAAGCAGGGCATGATATTATAATAGAAATGGATGCGGGATTGTCACATGATCCAAGAGCTATTCCAATGTTTTTAAGAGTACTCAATGAAGGCAACGAATGCGCTTTTGGTAGTCGCTTTATGAATGGTGGTTCAATGGGCGATTCTCCTTTTAAACGTCGACTTTTATCAAAAACAGGAACAGTACTTGCAAATTTATTATTAGGAACTCGTTTGTATGATATGACCTCAGGTTTTCAAGGTTTCCATAGAGATGTTGTTGGAAGGATCATCGAGTACCCAATGAAATCAAAGGCTCATTTTTATCAAACTGAATTGCGATATTTATTGAGAAAACGCAGAATATTCGAGGTGCCTATTCATTATCAGGCACCATCACCAAGGGTTTCTAAAAATGCGATTAAAAATGCCTACCAGACATTATTCTATTATTTCTTTTTACGCCTTTCAGGAAAATCTAAGGAGTTATAAAAAAAATGAAGAAGAGAGTCTTAGTTACTGGTGCTTCAGGGCATATTGGATATCATGTAGCACTGCAGTTAATTGAGGCCGAACATGATGTTTTATTGCTCATCAGAAATGAAAATCAAAATGTAGTTCATCTTAAAGAAAAAGGAGGAAAGGTTCATGTAGCCAACCTATTTGATGTGTCTTCCTATAATGAAGTGCTTCAAGGTGTTGATGTGCTTTTTCACATTGCTTCTGAAAACACTACTGATGTGTCAGATGAGCAAAGGGTAATTCAAAATACTTTTGAACTTTCAAAAAAGGTAATTGATGCGGCTATTGAGGCCAAAGTGAAAACCATTATTTATACCAGCTCGGTGGTGGTTTTGGGAAGATCTTCTAACCCCGAAATTTTGATAAATGAAAACGATAAAGCTTCTTTTTTAGAGAGTCCTTATGTGAAAGGAAAGTTTCTTACTGAAGAATATTGCGATAAAATTATTCTTGAAAAATCAGTGGACCTTAGAAGGATTTATCCTTCATGGGTGGTAGGCAAAAATGATTTAAAGCTCACTCCACCACATAAATTTATTAAGGATTATATTCAGAAGGGACAGGCATTTTATTTCAAAGGAGGCATCTCTGTTGCAGCTGTGCAAGAAGTGGCAAAAGCGCACATTAATGCTTGGGAAAAGGGCAATGCAAATGAAAAGTATATTGCTGGCGGAAATAACATTTCTTTTAAAGATTTTTACACTGCATTAGCAAAACATTCTGGTCATAAGGCGCCATCTGTTTTTTTACCGAAATGGTTTATTTATCTGGCTTCTATTGCGGCAAAAATCATTTTGGGTAAAAAGAGTCCGGTAGATCCTAAGTATGTACAGTCGGTCATTTTGGGTTATACCATTCCGTCCATAGATGCAATTCTCAGCGAAGCAGTGTTTGACGCACGAAAAAAGATTGCTGGCATGGATCAACTGAAGGATAAAAAGAATGCAGATTTGCAAAATATTATTTACGCTGAAGATGACGTTCTTTTGATCACTGGGTTTCCTGGATGGCTAGGCAACAGGATGGTTGATGTTTTTATGAATGGCGACACCTTAGGAAATTATTCGTTGTCAAGGAAGATACGTTTGCTGGTGCAGCCAAAATTTAAAAATTTCATAGATCTTCCATCAAATTTTGAAGTGGTTTATGGGGATATCACTGATAGAGAAAGTTTAAGGAACGCGCTCAAGGATGTAAAATGCGTGTATCATTTAGCGGGGGTGATTTATCCCAAAGACATTAAAGCCTTTGATGTAATCAATTATCAGGGGACAAAAAATCTGGTGGATGTTTGCATTGAGCAAGGTGTAAGAAGAATTCTGTTTATGGGAACCGACAGTATCTGCGGGTACGGTCGTGATAGCAAAATATTTCCTGAAGATGCTCAGCCGACGCCCTATAAAAATTATGGAAAGTCGAAGCACATGGCTGAGCAATACATTCTAGACAAGACCAAAGAAGGCCTAATCGATGGGACATCTCTCAGGGGCTTTTGGTTTTTCGGACCATTTATGCCTGAAAGGAACTTGGGTTTCTTCAAAATGTTTCGTTGGAAGAGACAGATTGTATTTGGCAATGGAAAAAATCTCAGAAGTATATCGCATGTGGACAACACTATTCAGGCTTTTATTAAAGCAGAAAAAACGCCTGCCACTTATGGAAAATGGTATTGGATAGGGGATAAAAAAGCAGATTATACCGTTGATGAAATTTATACTAATATTGCAAATGCGTTAGGTGTTCAGTACAAGCCTTTATACATTCCTAGATGGATGTGTGAAATGTTTAGTGTTCTGGATAATTTTATAGGTTTGTTTGGGAAATTAAATGCTACTGTTCATGCAGCAGGAAAGTTCCACAAAAACATCGCTGGTGAAATTACTGCCGCAGAAAGGGATTTTAATTATAAGCCGGCGATCGGTTTTGAGGAAATCAAAAAAGAAATAAAAGTATTGGTATGACAACAAAGAAAACATTAATCATCACTTCCATTGCTAACGACAAACATCCTGTTTTAACTATGTTTGCTAAGGAATGCGCCAGTAGGAATGTGCCGTTTGTAGTGATTGGCGACACTAAATCTCCTGCAACTTTTGAATTGGAAGGTTGCGATTTCTGGAGTGTGGAAAAGCAGTTGATTTTGCCTTATGAACTAGCTAAAATAACCCCAACCCGACATTATTCCAGAAAAAACTTAGGTTATTTAATAGCCATTGAAAAAGGTGCTGAAGAAATAGTGGAGACAGATGATGACAATATCCCTCGTGCTGAATTTTGGAACGAAAAAAACAGAGAAGCTAAAGGAAATCACTTTGAAGATAAAGGCTGGGTCAACGTTTATAAGTATTTCACCAAAGAGAAAATATGGCCTAGAGGCTTTCCGTTGGAGGACTTGCATAAAGAGCAGCCTGATCTAGCTTCTTGTTCAGTTAAAACTACTTCTTGCCCTATTCAGCAGGGTTTGGCTGATGAGAATCCGGATGTGGACGCTGTATATCGCCTCACTTATCCATTGCCATTAAATTTTGAAATAAAAAACAGATTATTGTTAGGGAAAAACTCATGGAGCCCTTTCAATAGTCAGAATACCCATTGGTTTAAAGAAGCATTTCCTTTATTGTATCTTCCTTCTTACTGCAGTTTCAGGATGACTGATATTTGGCGTAGTTATGTAGCACAAAGAATTGCTTGGGAATGTGGATGGAGTGTTTTGTATCATGAGCCAACGGTTTGGCAGGAAAGAAATGAGCACAACTTAATGAAGGATTTTGAAGATGAAATTCCTGGCTACAATAATAATAGCAGAATTTGTAAAGAGTTAGGTGATTTAAAACTAAAGGCTGGCAAAGAAAATATTTGTGATAATCTTTTGTCTTGCTATCAACGTTTGGTGGACATCGAAGTGATTGGAAAAGATGAAATGACTTTGCTGAAAGCGTGGATCAATGATATTTCTAAATTGGTTTAGAGATACAAAATTTAGTGACCTGACATTTTTTTTAAATCATAAATCACCAATCCTGTTTTTAGTTTTGGCAATATCCATGTTGATTTTGGAGGGAGCAGTTTATTTTGTGAAGTGATGGTTTTGATTTCGCTAAAAGTATATTTTTTTCCTCCTTCTGCATACGGCTCTATGCTAACGTTTTCATCATCGAAAAGCATACTTAAAAAATATGGAGAATTCTTGTTTTCCTTGTAATTCTTGAGGGAACTCATGATACGATGGTGCCCATCAGCAACCAGCAAATAATCAATTTTTGTCAGTGCGCTCTGAATGAAATTCAAGTCGATTTCATTTTTCACTTCCCACAAAGCATGATTGTTTTTGTCCTTGAAATGTAATAGCGGCAAATGATTCTTAACATATTGCTGAAGAAAGGAAGATAGGTTTTCCTGTTTTTCATAAATCAAGGCGACAGGCTCCGAGTTCAATTGTACTTCTTTTAGATATTGAGTCAGTATGTTTTCTCGCTTGGCCAATGTTTGCTCATGAGGTTTAATTATTCCCTTTTGCAAATCTCTCACATCGCTCAATCCAATAATTCCTAGATAGTTTTTTCCAGCGTCAGTTTTTTGATAGATATAATAAGAGTCTTGGTTACTTGGGATAAGCCATTCGTTGTCAATGAAATTATTAAGGCGTTGTCGTATTTGTATATAAAAATCCCTGATGTGAGTGGTTGCGGGTTTGTGAATGATATTTATGTACGACTGTGTATCATTGCGAAGTATCTCCTTAATGTCATTTTCAGAATAGTTGTCGTAAGAATCGATGGCGATTGATCCAGCGTTTTTCGGAAGGGGGTAGTATCCTTTAAATGGAATAAAATGTGCCATTTCTTTTATTTATCAAACGAAAGATATAGATAAAAGATATTTTATTTTCAGAACCTAGGGTAAAAACTTACCTTTAGCGCCTTAAATTATTAAAAAGTGAAATAGCTTAAAGCTATTCCATCTGAACACTAAAAATTAAATTATATACAGATGAAAATTAAAAAGGACTCAGTAGTAGCAATCACTTATACATTGAAGAATGATGCGGGTGAAATTTTAGATTCAAGTGTAGGAAAAGAAAGTTTGTATTACTTACATGGACATGGGAATTTGGTAATAGGATTAGAAGACGAACTGGATAACAAAGTGAAAGGCGATAAGTTTTCAGTAGCAGTGCCTGCTGACAAAGGTTATGGAAACATCGATCCTAAGTTGGTTCAAACTGTACCTCTTTCTGCTTTTGGAACAAACAAAGTAGAAGCAGGAATGCAATTTCACGCAGAAGGTCCAGCCGGACAGGTTGTAGTGACTGTAGTTGAGATTGTTGGGGATCAAGTTAAAATAGATGGTAATCATCCTTTAGCAGGAGTTACTTTGAACTTTGATATCGTTGTGGATGAAGTAAGAGAAGCTACATCAGAAGAAATTTCTCATGGACACGTTCACGGTCCAGGCGGACACCACCACCACTAGAGATTAGACCATAAAAAAACCTTAGTCAGCTGACTAAGGTTTTTTTATATTCATGTAAGTGAATTATTAACTTTTCTTTCTCCATGCAGTTCCATTCTGCCATGTAATCCCTTTTTCATCAGATAGAGTACCGGATATTGTTTCATTACTTGTTTTTGCAATAAGAACTATGCCTTGATCTTTCATGAAGCCTACTGATTCAACCTCGCCTTTATCATTTTTTACTCTAACAAAACTTCCTATTTGTTCAATACTTACAGTTTTTCCTTTTTGATTTTCCCAAAC
>JAPLEZ010000129.1 GCA_026390935.1 Bacteroidota bacterium | reverse complement strand
AAAAATCTATCCTAATCCGATGAACAATAACGGAATATTGAATTTCTCCACAACAGTTGATGTCGTTAAAATATATGATGTGGCAGGTAAAATAATTGCTTCAGGCACAAAAACGTCTTCAATTGATTTGGGTAATCAACTCTCACAAGGTATTTACATTGTTGAATTAACAAGCAACAACCAAACTACCATCAGCAAAGTGATTCGATAAGATTTAAACAGATACTTCACTATACCCCAAAACCGCCTCTATTAACAGAGGCGGTTTTTTTCGTTCATAAATAAAGACGAAAGTCTTTGGTTCTTTTGAAAAGAAGGGAGTATTTTTGCACCTCACTTCAAGAGAAAAATTTATACACATGAAAAAAGATACAGCCATTTTTAATCTTATTGCTCAGGAAAAACAACGCCAATTGAGTGGTATAGAGCTGATTGCTTCCGAAAACTTCGTAAGCGAACAAGTGATGAACGCTATGGGTAGCGTTTTGACCAACAAATATGCAGAAGGACTTCCAGGCAAAAGATATTATGGTGGATGTGAAGTGGTGGACGAAATTGAACAATTAGCTATTGATCGTTTGAAAAAATTATTTGGCGCTGAATGGGCCAACGTTCAACCTCACTCAGGAGCGCAAGCCAACGCAGCTGTAATGCTGGCAGTGATCAATCCAGGTGATGCAATATTAGGATTCGACTTATCTCACGGTGGTCACTTAACGCACGGTTCTCCAGCCAACTTCTCTGGTAAACTCTACCAAGCAAATTTCTACGGTGTTGAAAAAGAAACGGGTCGTGTGAACTACGATATCATGGCTGCAAAAGCAAAACAAGTTAAACCAAAATTGATTATTGCAGGAGCTTCTGCTTACTCAAGAGACTGGGATTATGCGGCAATGAGAGCCATTGCAGATGAGTGCGGCGCTTTGTTCCTGCTGGTTTAATTGCCAAAGGATTGTTGAACAACCCAATGGAACATTGCCATATCGTTACTACAACTACCCACAAAACTTTGCGCGGACCAAGAGGTGGTGTGATTATGTTGGGCAAAGATTTTGAAAACCCTATGGGACAAAAAACTTTGAAAGGTGAATTGAAAAAAATGTCACAATGTTTAGATGGCGCTGTTTTTCCTGGAACTCAAGGTGGACCGCTAGAGCACGTTATCGCTGCTAAAGCCATTGCTTTTGGTGAAGCATTATCTGATGAATACGGCGACTATATCCTACAAGTGAAAAAGAATGCTGCTGTGATGGCCGCTGAATTGGTGAAAAGAGGCTACCAAATTATTTCTGGTGGAACCGACAACCACTCTATGTTGATCGACATGCGTTCAAAAAATATTTCAGGAAAAGATGCTGAAGCTGTTTTGGGTCACGCCCACATCACTGTAAATAAAAACATGGTTCCATTTGATGATAAATCTCCATTCGTAACTTCAGGTATCCGTGTTGGTACTCCTGCAATTACTTCTCGTGGTGTGAAAGAAAATGAAATCGTTAAAATTGTTGACTTAATTGACACTGCAATTATCAACAAGGACAATGCCCACAAATTGGCTGAAATCAAAGTTGAAGTAAGCAAAATGATGAGTACTTACCCATTGTTTGCACAAGAGGCTTTGGTTTAATATACATAAGCTTGAAAAATGAAAGTCTGGTAGAAATACCAGACTTTTTTTTGTCTGAACCTTGATTCACTTGATGAAAAGATTTAAGGAAAGTTGATCCGAAATGCACTCTGCATCTTCTAATCCTTTCATCAAGTGAATCAAGGTTCAGACATTTTGTATAAACTCCTTCAAGCGCACCAGCGCTTCTTCATCTTCAAAGAAACACATGTGACTTCCTTTTTCCGAAAGATAATAGGAATGTTCTTTAGCCAGTTCACACTGCTGAATGGCCACTTCAAAGGGAACAACAGCATCATTTTTACCAATCACAAAGAATACAGGATATTGTGAAAACTTAATAATGATTTCACGATTGGGCCGCTGCATCATTCCATTGATTGCCGCTATAATTCCTTGTTTCGGCGTTTTCAAAGCGATTTTTAATGTTTTCTCGATGGCTTTTTTATTTCCCTCTGGAGCAGAAAAAAGATTGGGAATCGCCATCTTAATGAACAATTCGTGATTTTGCTTCACCACTTCAATTGCCCGTAATCTGTCTTTTTTCTTTTGTTCACTATCGGCAGATGCACTTGAATTGAACAAACACAAACCTTTCACCTTGTGAATGTATAACTCAGCAAATGCCAATGCAACATAGCCTCCCAAAGAATGCCCCACAAAAATTGCTTTTCGTAGATCCAATGCTTTCAATACTTCATTCACCGCTTCGGCCATTTCTTCCAACGTGTGAACATAAGCGAGACTTTGCGATTTTCCGTGTCCCAACAAATCAATGGAAATCACCGTATAGGATTTCGATAATTCTTTGCTGTAATCCTTCCAAATGTCCAATCCTTCCAAAAATCCATGCAGTAAAACTACATTGGTTTTTCCGGAACCTTCCTTTTTGTAATGGATGGTGATATTTTTAAAAAGTATGGAAGACATTGCCGTTCAAATTTACGGAAAGCAAAATCAATTTTGGGAATTGAATTGACTATACATGTCATTTATAATCTTTCAGAAAAACTAGCGAATCACCGTAACAGTAGAAATATCTGCTTTATCCTCACAAACTCCAGCGGCACTCACCTTTATAACGTACACATCCACCTGCACCTGACGCTCATTTTTTGCTCTGCCGTCCCAACCACCATCCAAGGAATTCCATTGATAAATAACTTCTCCCCATCGGTCGAAAATGGTAGCTTTAAAATCTACTACTCCGTAGCCCATCACTTTAAACACGTCGTTCACTCCATCTTCATTAGGTGTGAATGCATTTGGATAATATAATTTTATTCCGTCCAAAACAGTCACATGAATGGAATCCGATACAGAATAAACACACACCGAATTTTTTACAGTGACAACATAGGTAGAAGTTTTTTCAGGAACCAATTTTGGCTGCGGAATATTAGAAGAATAACCATCGTTGTTGATCCATTGATAAGTATATCCATCTATTTCGGTGACACCCAACTGCACTTCCGATCCGGCACAAACACTAATATCGTCGGCTACTTCAGGAACTACAATTGGCGTAATTCTTACTGACGCAGTAACAATCGGACTCATACAACCATTTACTTTAGCGGTTAATGAATAAAAAGTTTGATCAACAATGCTTTTTGAAACGGGATTGCTATTTTCTAAAACACCGTCGAGATAAAATTGCGCATTCGGATAATTCGCAGAAAAGGATAACGAAAATGAGTCACCCGGACAAACGGTTAAGGGTGCAGTTAAAACAGCAATAGGATCGGTCACAAGCAATAATGCCGTATCCGAATATACTTTTCCGCAAGTACCCGTCGCCACTGCGAAATACAAATTACTATTCATTGCCGCCGTCACTGATAAAACATTTAAAAAATTTGAAGTGGCGCCCAATACTGAACTAAAACTTGAACCATTGTTTGAACTCGTGTACCATTGATAGGACAATGCGTTGCTGGCGCTTACCGAAAATGCAGCGTTTTCTCCAGCACAAAGTGCAGTATCGGCAGGATCCATGGTTATCAGGGTATTTGGCAGCAATGCAATAGTAGCCGTCATTGAAGTATCGTCATTCACACAACCAGTTGCGATGGCACGAAATTGATAAGCATTTAATGCAGCGCTCACCGGATTTATGGTGAGCACCGATGTTTGCGCATTGCTGTATGATCCACCGTTATCTACATTTTTAAAACTTACTCCATCTGCAGAATACTGCCATTGATAAGACAAAGCGCCGTTGGCAACAGCGGTCAGTTGAACCGATGAACCTTCACAAACAGGTTGTGCCGACGGATCAGTGATAGAGATATTTGCTCCGTAAATAATTTTTGCAGCAATTGAAATTGATTCGCAAGTTGCAGAACGTGCTATGCATCGGAATTTCAAATTAGTCATTAAAGGATCTACTGTACTAATTACCAATGATGTTGTTGTAGTTCCCGAATAAGGTGCTGCTTCAACAATATCTGTAAAAATAATTCCGTTGGCAGAACTCTGCCATTGATAAGAAAGAGCAAAATTTGCGCTGATTGTAAATTGCGCAGAATCATTTGCGCAGACAGGAAAATCTGCTGGCTGCAAGGTAAACACAGGCTTAGGATTAACAGTGACATTGCACGAAACACTGTCGGTACAACCGCTTCCGTTAGTCACCACTACCCAATACACTCCCGAAGACTTAACTTTAATTGAATTGGTGGCGGCACCTGTCGACCATTTATATATCGAAAAAACACCAGGATTTAAAGTCACTGAATCACCCTCGCAAAATTGTGCGTTTTGTAAAACCGCAGCGGGAATCACATTTGGTAAAATATTCACGGTATCAAAACCCGAACAGCCTGTTGTCGGATTGGTCACCTTAACAAAATACTGACCTCTTTTGTTTACAGAAATGGAAGATGAAGTAGCGCCTGTTGACCACGAGTATGAAAAAGTATTGGATAGTCCTGGATCCAAAACAACTGGAGGATTAAACGGATCATTGCACCTATTGATGTCATCTCCCAAATTGACAAGCATTGGCGCTCCGCCCTTAATTTCAAAATTATCGCGCACCGCAACACCATCGCTACCTTTAAGCTCCACCCAGTAATTTCCAGGAAGGGCATTGTTCATAGTTAAAGTTGGCGTTGTTGCGCCTGTCGACCATAAATACGAAACCGCGCAAGGATGTGTCACATCAAAACTAAGATTGATGCTGGTGCAGGTTGCTGTATCTCGAATGTTAGCACTTGGACGAGTACAAATTCCAGAAAATTCCGAAGTATTGCCCAAAGCATTTGTTGCAGTGACCAGCAGCGAATAACATTTAGCTCCTCCTGGTGTTGAATTGGTGTACGACCAAGTGCCGCTGGCTCCCACCGTGATACTGGACAACCAGGTTTTTCCTTGCGAATTCCCACTATTGCAGGCATTGCAATTATCTGCTTTATATATATCAACGATATCACCTGGCGTTGCGGTACCAAAAGTTTTTTCCTCGTTGGAAGTCATGTCGATCACTGGTGGCAGCTTGCCATTATTACCAGATGCAGAAGTAAAGGGTCCGGTTTTTTCGGTGAGTGCGATCCCTTTCACTGCATTGCAATAAATGCTATTTTTTCTCACCGTTATTTTAGAAGGCGCTCCATAATTGTAAACATTTCCATCAAACCATTCACTCACAAAAACACCGGCTGCACCATTGTTAAAAATTTGATTGGGCTCGCCAATTCCATTAAAATCCACACCAACAACACTATTCGTCACATCTCCATTTAAAAAATCAACACCGTGTTCGCCATTGTAAGAGCATATGTTTCCATAAATTCTATTTCCAGTTGAACCCTGATTAAAAGACAAAGCATCACCATAATTGTAGCTGACATTGTTGTGCTGAATTAAATTATTTTTTGCATTTAAATTAAATTCAACGCCAGTGATGTTAGGTAAGGCTGTTCCATTGATATTTATTCCCACCTTATTATTTTCAACAGTATTATTAGTTGCACTTCCACCTTGCGCCGATCCCCAAACACCACGCACCAAATTTCCAGAAATTAAATTTCCATCGATGGCATTTGGGCCGCCTATCACATTATTAGAACTACCATTGATCCATATGCCGTGCTTATTGGGTTTTGCGGTAGTACCAGTGATATCGGTACCGATATAACAATTTCTAACTGTAACATCTGTCGCTTTAGTGATAAGTATTGCTGTGGCATTATAATCAATAGCAGGAATTGGATTGTAAGAAAAATTATTCATCACCAAACCCTGAATAACAGTACCACTGCCTCCTATTGCATTAAGATCGAAACCCGAAACACTAGTACTCAAAGAACCATCAAACTCAATTCCAGGTTTCCCTAGTCCGTTGGTCCCATCGATTGTAACTTGTTTGGTAAAAGAATAGGCCGTAAGGGGTTTTATGGTATAAGGTCCCGGACCCGGAATATTGAACTTAATAACATCACCATTATTAGCGCTGGCCAATACCGCTCGAAAAGAACCGGCTCCAGCATCGTTTGTGTTGGTCACAAAAAGCGTTACAGCATTTAATTGCAGAGCGCAAAGAATAAGCAACACGAGCAGCTTAGTTTGTATTTTATCTATTAAAACCATAATCAAAAGCTTTTATTAGTGTTAATTTAACACTTTCTATAATGTCAAACAAATTTGTTGCGCTTTTGTTACAAGAAAAAAGAAATAAAAGGAAAACCTAAGGCTGGAGCTACTTCATTACAAAAGTATCAGTTTGTCGGTTTTCACCTGAAACTGCACTTAAAAAATACACCCCATTCAAGGAATAGGAGCTCAGTAAAACCGTTAGTGTTGGCGCCATTTTAGGATCAACAAGATGAGTGTACAATACTCTTCCCATCACATCAGTAACCGTCATTAAAATTTCATTATCTCCTTTGATATTCAGGTGTAAAGCAGAATTTTCTACCACATTGGATTTCATGGTAAATAAATCCACCCCCTTGTGCGTAACATATCTAACGGGTGATTCTGCATTAGCACCATCAAAATCAACTTGAAGCAACTTATAATAATTGATGCCAACCAGAGGCATTTCATCGTTAAAAAAATAATTAGAAACAGAAGTGCTATTCCCTTTTCCGTTGACAAAACCAATCTTTTCCCAATGAATGCCATCAGAAGATCTCATAACAGAAAAATAATCATTATTGATTTCAGAGGCTGTAGCCCACGACAATTCCACTTGGTCATTTTTCTTGAAAACATCAAAAGAAAGCAATTCCACAGGCAGCACTTGATTGCACACCCAACCGGTTAAAACTTTTGACCCAACAACTTGTACAGCAGTATCAATAGGATAAGCAGAAGTATTACAATTTAAACACCACGACTCTATTGCAACATCAGAAAAATCGGTGAACGAACCTACCACACCTAGTCGGGCACAACCATACAGTTCCAAAGTACCACCCGGAAAGATGGCAATAGATTGATTGGAATTTAAACGGGTTCCATTGCACAAGCGAAGTATTCCACCACTAAAAATAGTTACCGATCCGGTGATGTTGACGTTGGTTGTAAAACACACCACATCCCCACTGTTAATGGTTTTAGGAGCAGATATTGTTGGATTGATTTCGTCACAACCATCGCCGGCTGTGCACTGAGCTTGCATGCTAGATGCAAATAAGAATGTCAGAATTGACATCATGAAAATTCCCCCGAATTTCATAGTTCAAATTTTAAATTAGTAGTAGTCGGCGCTAAGATACGGTGAAAGGCAATACCACGCAAGATAAATTGCTAGAAGCAAAAAATCCCGCTTTGGCGGGATTTTTTGTAGAAATTGATATGAAATTAAGTCTATGCCACTACCGGCACTGCTTCCACATTTTCTGATTTTTTAAATCGGGTTAACAACACTACCAAACCAACTCCAACAGCAATAAATCCGATGTACTGGAAAGCTTCAACATAACTAATGTTCTCTGATTTAAATAAGAAACCAAACATCATTCCACCAACATTTCCTCCTGCCCCAACAATACCACTTACCATTCCAACATTTTTTTCATCTACAAAAGGAACGATAGAATATGTTGCTCCATTCGCCATTTTAAGGAACATCGCGAAAGAAAACATACTGATGATGGCCATAGTTAAGTTGCCCGACATAGCGAAGAAAACCAATCCGATTCCTTCCAATATGATAACGATGGCCAACAACCAACCTTTGCCTTTCATTCCCCATTTAGCACCAATTCTATCAGCAAATATCCCACCCATCGCACGGGCAAAAATATTCATCGCACCAAAAGCACCAGCCCACATCCCTGCATCTCCCTGCTCTAATCCGAAAGTATCCACAAAGTGCAAAGCTGCAACACCATCAAAAGTAATTTCCATTCCGAAACACACCGCATAAGCCAAAGCCAATGACCATACTCTCCAATCTTTTAAAACCGACCAATCTGTTTTTTTACTTGCTGTTTGTGTTCTTTCTATTTCATCGTAGTTTCCGGCTGGGGTATCTTTTGTAAACTTATAATACACAAAAGCCATGATCAACATCAACACACCTGGTAAAATCATTGCATATCTCCAGGATTCCCCTTTAGAGTAGCCCATTCCAACAATAACAGCAAACACAACAGGCATTAACATATTTGTAATTCCACCACCTAAATTTCCCCATCCACCGGCAACCGCATTGGCAGTACCTTTTAGTTTGGGAGCGAACATTACAGAAGTATGAAATTGTGTGATAACAAAGGAAGCTCCTATAATTCCGATGCCCAATCGAAACAAAAGGAAAGTGATATAGCTGTCGGCCAAACCAACGCACATTACAGGAATTGACCCTATAATTAATAAAGCAGTGTAAGCCTTGCGGGGTCCCCAGGTATCACACAAACGACCAATTACCAATCGCGCAATAATTGTTGCCGATACAGCAGCAATAATAGTATTTCCAACTTGTCCTTTTGTCAATCCCAAATCTTCACGAATGGTAGGCATCAAAGGCGCCAATCCGAACCACGCAAAAAAACAGGCGAAGAAAGTTAACCAGGTAATGTGGAAAGTGCGCATTTGCACTCCTTTAAAACTCAATACATTTAATTTGTCGAGGGGTTTGTTCAGTGTTAGATCATTCTTCATACTCGTTTTCTTTATTTGTTAAGTTCAGTTTCACTATTGATGCAACAAATGTATTGGGATAGTACAGCAGATACAATGAGATTATACAAGGTTTGACTTGTTTATTTACAAGAATTGTAAAGCGAAAGGACAAAAAAAACACTGCCATTTGGCAGTGTTTAAAGTCTGAACCTTGATTCACTTGATTAAAGGATTAAAAGATAGCTAACCCGAAACGCTCTGTATCCTTGAATCCTTTAATCAAGTGAATCAAGGTTCAGACATCATCTCCTCTTCAACCGCACATCCACTTCCCTCTCCACATATTTCCACTCCTCTGTTTTTATCAACAAAAAAATCAACTCATCAAATTTATCGCGGTTGTTGGG
>JAPLEZ010000154.1 GCA_026390935.1 Bacteroidota bacterium | reverse complement strand
ATAGATTCCTGATTCTATCGAGTATTTATCGGCCAACGTAATGGAGCTACTTTGTCCTCCTGAGGAGAATGTTGCTGAGCCCGGTTTGATTTTATATAAAGTGCTTTGTAGTCCGAATTTTATGGTGTTTTTAGCATTGAGGTAATAAGTCACTTCAGGTTTTACAGCATAGTTGATGATGTTTGATTTCCAGTGAAATCCGTCATCATCCGTGGCTCCAGCATCTAATCGATAGTCGTAATTGCTGTAATAGGTAGTCATGTTCATGAACATTTTTTCACTAAACAAATGATTCCATCTTAAGGTGGTAGTGGCATTCCCCCAGTTGAAGCCAAAGCCAGAAGTTCCGAATACATCTCTTCCCATGTAACCTGACAAATAGAGTTTGTTTTTTTTATCAATCTCCCAATTTGTTTTTGCTGTTAAATCATAGAAATAAAATTTGGCCTCCTTCAAAGACGTTGGAAGGAAAGGTTTTGCGAGCACATCTATGTATGATCTTCGGGCTGCAATAATAAATGAAGCTTTGTTTTTAAGGATAGGGCCCTCTACTGACAAACGACTGAAGATTACGCCGAGTCCACCATTGACCTGATATTTTTTCTTGTTACCGTCTTTCATTCTCACATCTAGAAGCGATGATAGTCGACCGCCGTATTGTGCTGATATTCCGCCTTTCACCAATTTAACGCTTTTGACAGCATCAGGATTGAACACTGAAAAGAATCCAAAAAGATGTGAAGAGTTGAATACAGGAGCCTCATCTAAAAGAATTAAATTTTGATCGATATTTCCACCTCTAACATTAAATCCGGTGGCACCTTCACCTACCGTTGATACACCAGGTAAGGTTTGTATACTTCTTATCACATCGGGCTCACCTAAAAGTGCAGGCATTTTTTGAATGGCCTTAATATCTAGCTGAATGGTGCTCATGTCCACTTTTTTGATGTTGTCGTCTTTCCTTTTTTTTGTGATTTTTATTTCTTCTGTTTTAACTGTTTTTCTGGGCATTTCAATATTTAGTTTCACGTCCTCAGTAAGTGACACTTTTTGTTCAATGTTTTCAAATTCATTCATTGAAAATATTAAAGTGTATTCGCCTTTTGGAAGAGTGATGGAGAAAAATCCGTAGTCGTTTGTAGTGAGGAAGGCTCCTGTTTCTTGCACTTTTATGGATACGCCAATGATTTCTTCGCCTCCTTCAGGAGCTTTTACGTATCCGCTGATAGTGAATTTCTCCTGAGCAAACCCTAGTAAAGAGGAGAAGAGGAAAAGAAATAGTAAATTTTTTTGCATTGTTTTGAGGTTATGTTAACTGGAAACAAAGATAGTTGCATAATGTTTATCTCCAACGAGAATTAGGTCAGTCGACAAGCATCGTCGGTAAATGGTAAAGCAGTATAGTTTAATAACTTATTTAAAAAAAGATACTTCGTATAGGAGTTGCCCGTTGTATTTTATATTTTAGTCCCAATCTAAAACTTAACCTAATGGAAGAAAAAGAAAAATCATCAAAGGGCAAACTAATACTGATAGTACTTTTAGCGTTATCTCTGGTGGGTAATGCTGTTATGTTCTTCGCAGGCAAATCAACTATTGAAGCAAAAGAAGACAAACTGGCGGAGGTAGTGGGCGAACTCGATTCAGTAAAGGTCATTTATAATGAAGTGTCAGCTGAAAGTGTGCGTTTAAAAGGCGACAATGAAAAATTGAATGGTGTTTTGAGCGAGCGAGACATGGAAGTTGCTGAGAGTAAAAAACGCATAGACGAGTTTGTGAAAACCATTAAAGACAAGGATCAGCTGATTAAAGCCATCAGAGGAGAAAAAGACAAGCTGAAAAAGAAAACTGCGGAATATGAAGATCGCATCGATCAATTGTTGATGGAAAACAAAGAACTTTCCAAAAAAATTGCGGAGAAAGAAGAAGAGCTGAATGATGTGTCTTTTCAAAGAGATCATTATAAAACCAAAGCCAATATTGGTGCTAAATTAAAAGCAGAGTACGTTCAAACGAAAACATACAGAGATCGCGTGTTTGGCGATGGCGAAAAACCAACCAGCATGGCCAAAAGAACAAAGAAGATGGATGTTTGTTTCAGTGTTTTGAAAAACGAAATTGCTGAAAATGGCGCGAAAACTGTGTTTTTGAGAATTGTTGCTCCAAATGGTGAAGTAATGGGGAATGCTGGTAAAGCATCAGGTTCATTTACAAGTCCTGAAACAACCAAAGAAGTGAAGTATTCTTCTAAAAGAGAATTTACATACACTGGCGCACAGCAAGATGTTTGTCTTTCATATGAAGAAGAGGCCGACAAGATGTTCCCGGTGGGTGAATATACCGTTGAGATTTATGTGGACAAAATGTTGAGTTCAACATCAAAGTACACATTGAAATAAATTAATGTGTTGGGTTTGCTTGGAAGAACTGGAGTGGGTAAAACCACCTTGCTCAAATTAATTAAAGGACTCATGAATGCTGATTCAGGAGAAATTTATTTTAAAGGCGAAAAGGTTTTAGGACCTAAAGATAAATTGGTGCCAGGGCATTCGGAGATACAAGTAGTAAATCAGGATTTTCAATTGTTTGAAAAGATCAACATCTTCGATAATATCAAACATTTGCTGATTGAATTTGATTTGGAATATCAGCAAAAGCGCACCACGCAAATATTGAAGTTGTGTAGTTTGTATAAATTCAAAGACAGGTTTCCTCGTGAATTATCGGGTGGACAACAGCAATTGATTGCTATTGCCAGAGCCTTGGCTAAGGAACCCGAATTAATTTTGTTGGATGAGCCTTTCAGTCATCTCGACAATATTTCAAAAAAAGAGGTGAAAGATGTATTGTTGCGCATTAAAGAAAAGTACAACACCACTTTTCTGTTTGTCACTCATGATCACAACGAAGCCATGGCGCTGAGTGATGAATTAATGATCATCGACAAAGGAAAAATAGTGCAGCAGGGAAAACCTTCAGCGGTTTATAAGAGTCCAAAAAACAAAGTGGTGGCGGGTTTGCTCGGAAAATATTAAAACAGCCTTATTGCATCAGTTTCTTTAATTTTTCTATTGCATCCTGATTTTTAGGAAGATACATTGCTTTAATAATTTGCTCTTTTTCTTTATCCGTTAAATGCCAACTTAGCGACAATTCTTTATGCTTACCGTGACCTTGAGGCAATTCAAAATTAATCATGTCGATATCGCCTTCAAACCATTCCGAACAATATTGCAGGAGCTGATCGTGATTCATGTCTTGGGTGCGAAACATGTTCCCGTATATACTTCCCACTGGGGATAATAGCGATTGCAAAAAGGTTTTGTTTTGATGTTCTGATACAGTGAATGATTTTTCACTGTCGCGAATTTGAACGAAAACAATTCCACTAGTGTTTGTGCTGATCCAGTTTCTATAGGTGTAGATAAATTTCAATGACGTTTCAATTCCGAAATTATCTCGCACGCCTGCATCCATCACCTGAATTTCAGGATCACTTGGTAAACTGGCGATAGGCATAATGAAAGGGAAAGTGGCGCTCATTCTTAAAGCTGAAGTGAAGCGCAGATTGTCGGCATTTTGATCTTTAAAAAAGCGAGTGAATTCAATGGCATCCAAAACGTATTCGTTACGAATATTGTTTTTTGGCGACATATAGGATAAGTAGGAAATTGGTTGAGAAGAAATAAGCAATTTACTTCCATCATTAATAATTGTAGGAGACATGATTAACATGGGGATTTGCGCTGTGTTTTCCGGCTCACGGTATTCCCAAAGGCGCTTTTCCAAAACATGTTCAGTGTTGTCATTGAGATCGGTTTCAAAGGCATATCCTCTATCTATTTTGTATTTGTATTCGCCGTCATTAAAGCTGCGAAATTTAAAAATAAGGTCATTCAACGTAACGTGAAAAGACAGTTTGTTGAGTAAATCTTTGGAAATGTTTTCGCGGTATTTCCAATCGTATAAATTTTTGATTTTTCCTTGTTGCTTTCTAAGGTATAATTCGCGCAGTAGTTTGGCAGCGAACTTTCCGGATACGTGCCCGACCTGCAAAATACTATCGGCATAAGTCATGGTGTAATAGGTCCATAATGATGCGCGTAATCCTCCACCCGAACAATTCACAAATACCAGTTTCGGTTTTTGTCCGCGTGCCATTGAATTTTTATTGTTCTTTTTTCGCCAGTTGTCTAAAATACTAATGGTGTGTTTAAAGTCTTCCATGTATATTTCAGAGTTGATGTTGCTGGCAAGCGTATGCTTACTGAAATTGGCTTTGGTAGTGGTGTAGTTTAGTCCGTAAGCCTTATTGTTTGAATCAAAGAAATCGAATTGCGATAAATAATTAAACAAAAGAAATAGTCCAAGTAATACAGCAGTGGCCCAGCCTCTAAACCACGAATGTATGGCTGAGTCCAGCATTAAAAAGAGAGTGAATAAAAGAATTAAGCTGGCACCAGCTGGAATGATGAAATAGCGGATGTCGCTGAGGAAACTCAATCCGATGATAGATAGAAACACCAATATTTCAAACAACGCAGCATTCAAATGATTTTGGTCGAAAACCTGCTTCAGCATCTTATTATCATAATGATCGATGTTTCTTGCCAAACGAATTTTAAACGGACTGCTTAAATACGTTGAAACGTTCCATTCCCTGTCAATGTTGATGAAATCATCCCATTCCACTTTTTTGTGCAAAACAGCCTTGATGGTTTTTTTTGTTTTTTGTTTCTCGTCGGGATATATATCAATATCATCTTCATCCTTCTCTTCTTCATGCTCTGTTTCTGCTGCTAAATCAACACCAAACATTTTTTTTATGTCTTTGTTTGTAGAGGAAAAATAGGCAAAGCATAGGAAAATATTAATGACGTAGCCAACAATGAAAAAGAGCACCATGCTTCCAATAAACAGCCAGCCTTCATTTGTTTCATTGATGTAGTATTTCACCACGTTCCACAAATAAATCAATATCCCAATGATGGGTAAAATTGAATTGTTGACGCAATACTTAATAAATGGACGCGACAGCGTAGCTAAAAAGGCAAAGCGATGGCCATTCATGATGTACGACGAGATATTGAAGGCCATTACAAAACCTCCGTAGGAAAAGCCCATGATGAAATAGGAAAATATTGATACATGGTGCAAGTACTCTGGAGAAAGGAACAAATGCTGAATTCCGTAGTTACTCGCGATGTTCCCAGAAATAAAGCCGATTACAATTAGCCAAAAGAAAATTATGAAGTGATTGTTTTTAAGATGCACCCATACCAGCTGGAGTGGAAAAAAATAAAACCATCTTTTGACATAATGGTTTTGTAATATTCGTTTTCCTAAACTCATTGGCCGCGGCTAAAGATTAATAATAATCGCTTTACGACAATTTACTAATAATGTTTTGCGAAGGCTAAAGATTTGTTTGAAGTTGCCAACAAATGCATGAGAATAACGAAGAGAAAGGGGTCAATTAATAGTCGGTGCCTACTTTCAAAATAAAACCAACATTGCAGAAAACTGATCAAAATAAAAGGTACTAATAGAAACCACGATGTTTTGGTTTTAATCAGCAGAATGAACACTATAGCTACAAACACAAAGTTGAAGATGCGGTAGATAAACCATATTGAAGATACTTTTTCAGAGTAGTTTTTTCCGATGTGTTGAGGCAGTATCCAAAAGTTTTTCAGCTTGATGAAAAACATAAAAAGTACATGCTTGGGTTCCTCACTAAGTAGAACTTTGTACTTTTTCATGAAAAAATCATTTTGTCCTTGAACCGATAGTTGGCCTACTTCAAGGAGCTCTTCTGGAGTGAGCGCGCTGTAGTAGGTTTCTCCATTTTGCAGATAATTTCCTCCTTCAGAGCGGTGCAGACTTCCTTTCCAAAGTATTTTTCCGTTGGTGGAGGTGAGTGAGGTAATGTCGTCACAAATGTAGTTGTGTAAAATCCAGGGACTTATCATTAATGCCATACCACACAGTGCAAGAGCACTTTTTTTATAGGCTTTTTGATACACTAAAATCACTAAGGTCAGCATTGGAAACACAATAAAGGTTCCTCTGCCTAACACGCACAACCCAGCCATGATGCCTCCTTCAATGGGCTTGGAGCTGCTTTCGTCGCTTAAATACAAAAGTGATGTAATGCCCACGTTGAGCATAAAGAAATCGTGAGTGAAGGGGTGCACATTGAGTAATTCATAAAACAAAAAAGCGGGATGCAGTAAGGGAATCAAGCAGAGAAAGTGGATGATGTTTTGCGACAAATTAATCCATTTCTTTTGTTGAAGAATTTTTAAATTCCTTTGCAGAAAAAGACATCCCAGAGTCGATAGTAGTATATTTAAAATAATCCCTGCTAGTGGTGCGTGATAGATCCACAGTGCAATCGACAATAATATGGGATAGACTGGAAACTGAAAGCTGTGGTTAACTGCGCCATCATTGAGGTAATAAAAATCACCGCTTTTCAAGATGTTTTCTGCAATCACATAATCTTCCCACGTTTGTACGTTGGGAATAAAAAATGCTGTAGTGATTTTGAAGCAAACGATGACAAACAGGGTGATATAGAAAAATTTTGCTTGCAAAAGATCAGAGAGCCTTTCGTTTTATTTTTCCTGAATCGGTGTAATTGAAATGGCTAATGTTGTGGATTTCCTTGATTTGCTCATACTTTCCAAGATGTTTGTTGAGTGCGTCCAAATCAAGAGAAACATTATTTTCAACAACAAGAATCAATTTACTGCTAAGTTTTTCATCGGGGGCCGAGGATACTATAAATGGTACAGAAACTAGAGGCCGTAGTTTGCTTTCAATTGTTTCGGGATTCAGTTTGATGCCTCCGCTGTTGATGATGTTGTCATAGCGACCAATCCAGTCAAATTGTTTGTCGTTATGCAAAATCACAACGTCGTTGGTAATAATTTCTTCTTCACAAAATTTTGGTGCATTAACCAGCAAGCAATGCCTGTCGTCCACCGAAAACAAAACGCCAGGCAAAGCGGTATAGCTTTTTCTTCCGGGAGGATTAATTTGCTGAATGGCGACGTGACTCAAAGTTTCAGTCATGCCGTAAGTGTGATAAACTTCGCATTTGTAATTGTGCAGCAAATTGGCCGTTTCTTCGGTCATCGGTCCGCCGCCAATAATTATTTTCTCAATTTTATTGATACGATCCGCCAACGGAGAATGTAAAATGTCATACAATTGATTGGGTACAAAAGCGGTGAAATCAATATAAGAATTGAAATT
>JAPLEZ010000002.1 GCA_026390935.1 Bacteroidota bacterium | reverse complement strand
TAATTCTTGTTCGTTTAATTTTATATCAATCATCTCCTCATTATTTTCTTCACGTTCTGTTTTCCATCCATGGTTAACTCCATAAAATATAGGCCTTCAGGTAGAAATTCGAAATCCATAGTTTTTACAAAAGCATTACTTTCTAAGACATCCGTTAATTTAAAAAGTTCTTGACCAATCATAGAACGAACGCACAAAGTGTAAGCACTTCCTTTTTTATTGGAAATAGAAATATTGAGTGCCGATGTAAACGGATTCGGAAAAGAGGTAAAGAAGTCGGACTCTTTTTTATATGTAGTTATTCCTGAATAAATTTCTTGTTGTCTGAGCCAGTATACAATGGTGTCGGAAACTGTTTCCGAAAACTGCGGATTGTTTATGGGCGTCATATAATGTATCAAATCCGGGATGCTCCAAAAATCATTTGTGCAGATAATTTCGTTTTCAAATCGAGTTAATTCAGAAGGTGGTACATTGAAATCGAGGCCCATTCCTAAGAATAAAGTTGGCAGGTTAACGGTATTGTAATGAATCGAAACCGAATCTACAACATGCACATACTCTTCCCAAGCACTTGGAGGAATGCCATACAATGCAGGCGTATTCGCATTCCAAGTGCCGTTGCGGACAATTGTAAAATAACTCAGAATTTGATCTGTCTGAGCTTGCGTTAGAGCGGTATCTCCACCACAAATTTGTGCAATGCTGTTCAATTGATAAGAAAGTATGGAGTCGAGCGGAGTGCGAGGCCCCGCAATGGAAATGAGTGCTTTAACATCGCTTCGGCCCTTGGCGATGTAAGGAATCAAAGATGAACCTTCGCTGTGCCCAATTAGAATGATATTACTTGTATCAACATCCGTTCGGGTTTTAACATAATTAATGGCACTTTCTACAGGCAACCAAAGTTTATGAAATGTTATTGCGCCAAGTGAAGTAGGGTAGGAGTATTCGAGTTTGTCGAAACGTAATACTGCATAACCTGAATCAACCAATGCATCCGAAAGATCCTTGTAAGGTCGAAGTGTATCGCCCAACAAATCGGGATAAAGGCAAGCTACATTTCCACCTTCCATTGGGATTGTTCCATTTCTGTCGTTTGCGCCGCTACCTGAGTTAATAATAATGGTTGGGAAACGTCCTGTTCCATTGGGTTTTGTAAATGTGCCTAATACATTTTTCCCGTCGTGGTTAAATGTAATTTGGAATGATTGCTGGGCTTTGCAATTATTGGTGATGAAGATAATCAACAGTATAGTTATCGAGTAGAATAGTAAGGCTCGTTTAAATAGCATCTTTATTTTATTGAATATTGGTAATAACATTTATAAATTGAATTACGGCAAAGCACATCATTATTATTCCCATTTGATATTGTTGTTGGTAATTCAACACATAAACGGAGATTAAACTCAGAAGGTCTATTTGAGGTATTTCCCTGTCTTCAATTTCATATTCGTAGTTCCAGCGCTTCCAATTGTATTTTTGTGATATCTCAATCAATTCTTTGCTTTCCTGATTTTCTATGAAATATTTTCTTTTGAAAAATCCTTTCGAGATAATTTTATACTCAATTCCATTTTCCATTGTAATTGTAGAAACGCCTTTCCAATTCATTTTAAGTT
>JAPLEZ010000070.1 GCA_026390935.1 Bacteroidota bacterium | reverse complement strand
CTTTAAACAAAACAAAATAGCACCCACAGGGAATTTTAAATTGTTTTCAAAAACAGCAATTTTAGTTGTCAGTATTGTGTTGTTGTATTTAGCATTAGTAACCGAATTCTTTTCTAATGGTTGGGTGAATGTTTTCCTATGCATGTTGATGGGAGTAAATGTAGCGGCAATTGGCTTTAATGTTATGCACGATGGTGCTCATGGAAGTTATTCAAAACACAAGTGGATCAATGAAATTATGGGCCACTCTTTAAATATATTAGGGGGTAGTGTTTTTATGTGGAAGCAAAAACACAACATTGCACATCATACCTATACCAATATTGAAGGACATGATGATGATATCGACGCAGGGTCTTTGCTTAGAATACATAAGGATCAACCAAAACTTGCTATCCATCGCTTTCAGCATATTTACGGTTTGTTTTTATATGGTTTTTTATATGGGTATTGGGTTTTTTACACCGACTATTATAAATATTTCACAGGACAGGTATCTGATAATGTTCCATTGCGTAAAATGAAAACACATGAGCATATTGTTTTTTGGGTTTCTAAAGTTGTTAATTTAACCTTGTCTGTTATTATTCCTATTGTGTTACTTGGTTTCACGAAATTTATTATTGGATATGTAATTATGTTGTTCACCGGAGGTGTTGTTATTTCGGTAGTATTCCAGTTGGCTCATATTGTTGAAGAAGCTCATTTCTTCGCTCCTGACACTAAAGGATTAACGGTGGTTGAAGCAGAGTGGGCGGTATATCAATTGAATACCACTGTTGACTTTGCGCCAAATAGCAGATTTTTAACTTGGCTTTTAGGAGGTTTGAATTTTCAAGTGATTCACCATTTATTTCCAAAGATCAGTCACGTGCACTATCCTGAAATACGCAAGATTGTTCAGCAGACTTGTGACGAGTACAAAATCAATTACAGAACTTTCCCTACGATGTGGGGCGCTTTTAAATCGCACATGACTTATTTGAAGCAGACAGGGAATGCAGCTTAAATAGCAGAATGAATAGAATTGAAAAAGGTCGCACATTGTGCGACCTTTTTTTGTGTTTTTACACAGTTCGTCATTGCGAAAATTTTTGTACTCAAAAATTAAAGCAATCCCTTTTTTAGATCCTGAAACATTTCAGGGTGACACCACCGATATAAACTGAAAAGTATGGCTCACAATGGTTATCCTGAACTTTTTTCAAGATCTATATTAATTTCGATTAATAGGGATTGCTTTAATTTTTGAGTACAAAAATTTTCGCAATGACGAACTCTGGGAGAAGTATCCGCAACAAAAAAAGCCGTCTCTTTCGAAACGGCTTTCTTTATATATGTAATCCTAAAGATTAATATCCACCTCTGTCTCCACGGTCTCTTCCGCCACCGTATCCACCTCTGTCGCCACCGCCTCTTCTGTCGCCGCCGCCACCGCCACGGTTAAATCCGCCGCCGCCGCCGCCACGAGGTCTGTCACCTTCAGTTTTAGGTTGAGCTTTGTTTACTGTTAAAGTTCTTGTTTGAAATTCAGTTTTGTCAAGAGCGTCAATTGCCTGGCTAGCTGCAGCTTCGTCTGCCATTTCAACAAAAGCAAAACCTTTTGATCTTCCTGTGAATTTGTCTGTAATAAGTTTCACTGATTTTACTTCTCCGTATTCTGAAAAGAGATTCGTTAAATCTTGTTCGCTCGCTTGGTAGCTGAGATTTCCAACGTAAATTGTCATTGTGCTAATTTTTAGATTAATTAATTTTATAATTGTGCTAAACCGTAAACTGATTTAACTCAATTGTTACAAATATAAAATAATTTTTGTAACAACCTGAAAATCAGTTTCACATTTAAATAATATTTCCGAATGAAGAACAAAATGTTGTCGATTGGATTGATTTTATTGGTGATTCCAATGTTATTGGCCTATCAATCCGGACTGCAAAAAATCAGTATTGTTGATAAAAAAATTAGTTGGGGCTATAAAAAAGGAGCTGGAAGAAGTGTAGATGCCATCATCATTCATTCTACTTACAATGCCTCGGGAACCGATAGCTTTAGTGTTCAAGGAGTGTTGGATCAGTTTAAATCGTATGGCGTCGCTTCTCATTATTTAATTGATCGAGAAGGAAAAATTTATCGATTGGTAGATGAGAGAAACATCGCCTTTCATGCCGGAAACAGTTCGCTTCCCGATGGGCGCGTGAATGTAAATACCACTTCTATCGGCATAGAAATTATTACTACTTTATATACTTCGCCTAGCGAAGCGCAGTACAAAAGTGTGGCTGGGTTGGTAAAAGACATACAAAAGCGACGCGTTATAAAATATATCAAAGGTCATAATGAAATTGCGCCAGGCAGAAAAAGTGATCCCTGGAATTTTGATTGGACAAAGTTTAACTCATTAATAGAGTAGTATGCGAATAGGAATAATTAGAGAAGAGAAAATCCCAGCGGATAAAAGAGTGGCTTTCACTCCTGAGCAGTGCAAAAGTATTATGCAGCAATTTGGTGTGGAGCTGGTAGTGCAATCGAGTATAGTGCGTAGTTTTCCTGATGAATTTTATGCACAGCAAGGGATTCAGATTGTTGATGATGTGAGCAATTGCGATGTTTTGTTTGGTGTAAAAGAAGTGCCGGTTGATGCCTTGATTTCAGGAAAAACTTATTTTTTCTTTTCTCATACCATTAAGAAACAGGCTCAAAACAAAAAGTTAATGAAAGCTTTGTTAGCCAAAAATATAACAATGGTTGATTATGAGTGCCTCACCAATAAAGCAGGTGAGCGCATTTTGGGTTTTGGAAGATATGCTGGTGTAGTTGGCACATACAATGCAATGTTGGCTTACGGACAGCGTTTTGGTTTGTATAATTTGAAGCCCGCCAACCTTTGTGTGGATAGAAATGAGTTGGAAAAGGAATTGAAAAAAGTAAAGCTGCCACCTATAAAAATTGTGTTCACCGGTGGAGGTCGCGTGGCTTCGGGTACGCTTGAAATATTGAATACATTGGGGATTAAAAGTGTTAGTCCGGAAGAATTTTTAACACTCCACTTCAATGAGCCTGTATATACTCAATTGCATGCCGATCATCATTATCATCGCAAAGACGATGGTCGCTTTGATATGCATGAACTGATGCAGCATCCCGAACGTTATCGTGCTGTATTTGTTCCTTATATAAAGGTGGCCGATGTGTTTATTTCTTGTCACTTCTGGGATCCAAAGGCCGAAAAACTTTTTGCTAAAGAAGATATTCAAGCTCCCGATTTTACTTTAAAAGTGATTGCTGATATTACTTGTGATATTGATGGTTCGGTGCCTTCTACCATTCGGTCTTCTACTATTGAAGCGCCTTTGTATGGTTATGATATTGCTTCCGGAAAAGAAACTGCTCCTTTTGAAGCTTCTTCTATTACTATAATGGCGGTGGATAATTTGCCATGTGAGTTGCCGCGTGATGCTTCTACTGATTTTGGTTTTGCTTTATTAGAGAAAGTACTTCCTTGTTTAACAGGAAATGATCCCGATGAAATCATTGAAAGAGCTACTATTTGCAAAGATGGAAAGTTAACGGAGCGATTTGGTTATTTAAAAGATTATACTTTAATGTAAGGAACGACGTTTTGTAGCGACTAACTATAAAAAGACTCCTATATGATAAAATCGCCATTAATTATTATCGCAGCTCTGGCGCTGGTTTTAAGCGCATGCACCAAGAAATCTGATTCGTCAGTAGATAAAATGATTGAACCAGGAGAAAGTGCTCCCGATTTTTCTTTTCAGGATGTCAATAATAAAACCTTCAAATTAGCCGATTATAAGAACAAAGTAGTTGTGTTGTTTTTCTTTGGAAACACCTGTCCGTCTTGTATCGGCGTAGCTCCCAACCTTGAAAAAGAATTAAATGCTGCCTATGCCGGAAGAAATGATTATGCCATTTTAGGCTTGGATCATTGGGATGGTGAAGCCAGCAGTATTTCGGCTTTTCAAAGTACAACTGGTGTGAGTTTCCCTCTTTTATTAAAGGCTTCTTCCACCGCGGATACTTATAAAGTAGTATACGACAGGATAGTGGTGATTGATAAAAACGGTTTCATTCGTTTTAAAGGAACGCAGGTTGCTGCCAACGATTTGGTAAAAGCAAAATCGGTGGTTGATGCTTATCTCGCTAAATAATAAGAATATGAAAAAAATATTTTTCTTTATTTTCTTTGGAAGCTTTGTTGCTGCTTCTTCCCAAACGGTGAGCAATTTTGTGTTGGATGACATTCAAAACAAAAGCACCGATTTTAAAACCGTGCAAGGTGAAAAATTTACTGTTGTTGATTTTTGGGCGTCATGGTGCAAGCCTTGTTTAAAGGCCATTCCTGAGCTCATAAAAATACAAGAGGAGTTTGATGCGAAGGGAGTGAAGGTGGTTGGAATAAATGCCGACGGACCAAGAAGCGTGTCGAAAGTTGGTCCCTTAGCCAATACATTACAAATCAATTATCCAGTTTTATTAGATTTCAACGGCGATGTGTCTCGCGATTTTAACGTATCCAACTTACCTACCATATTTATTGTAGATGCCAATAATAAAATTGTGTGGTATCATGAAGGCTATGCTGCTGGCGACGATGAATTGATCAAAAATAAATTGAATGAATTGCTGGCAAAGTAAATTCTTTCTTTTGTATCTGCTTTTTTCCGCTTCACTGGTTGAAGCGCAATTGAGCGGCAGTAATATAAGTGAGTATCAGTTTGGGAATTTGCCAAAAGTGAGTCCATTCAATTACCACACTTTTTACAACCGTTCAGTGTTGCAATATTCTAAAGGAGGGTTTAAAGTAAATACTATGCTAGAGCTTTTTCAAAGTCCGGTGTTGTCAAGAAACTATATCAATCCCACCCAAATCGGACTCTCCTATAAAAACAAAATCGTTGAAGTAAAACTGGGTAATTTTTTTGAAACTGTAGGTCGGGGAACGTTGTTGCGCTCTTTTGAAATTCCTGGATCAATACTGGAAGACAAAGGATTTCGTTCGAGAAGTTATTTTTTCAGGGATGTGTTTGGTGCCAGCGTGAAATTGAGACTTAGGAATTTTCAGTTGAAGGGAATTCATGGAAATACGCTCGATAATCTATATCCGCCCAATCAAAGTTTTCAAGCTCGTCGTCCCGACCAGGTTTCGGTGTTGCACGGCGAATATAATTTACGCAATCATAAAATTGGTGCGGCTACTTTGTGGCTCAATAATGCGCAGGGATTAAATGGTTATGGAATGTTGAGTGCAGGCGGTCCGATCACTTCTATATTTAATTATTACGCAGAATTTTCAAAAAAAGTGAGCGATGAAAACATTTCGGATTTTTCAACCTCTGCTGCTTATGCTTTTTATGGCGGATTGAATTTTTCGTACCAAAAAGTTGGAGCATCACTTGAGATAAAAAAGTATCAAAATTTTTTATTGGGATCAGGCATCAATCAGCCGCCGGCTCTGGTGCGTGAGCATACTACAAGAGTATTGAATAGAAGCACTCATGTATTGCAACCTTCCAATGAAAGTGGCATTCAACTGGAAGCTTTTTATGAAGTGACCCCTAAAAGCATGCTCACTTTAAATTATACCTACAACACTAATTTCTTTGGAAAGCCCTTTTATTTCAATGAATATTTTGCTGAATTCAATCATGAAATCAATGCACATACACAATTTAAAATTTTTGCTGATTACGCTAACGACGATACTAAACTGGAAAAAAATAGAGTGTCGTCAGGAGTGATGTTTGATTTCTCTTTATTTCAAAAGCAAAAATTTAAAATTGAAGTGGAGTTTCAAAAAATGCAGAGATTGCAATATAGTGTTGTAAATCAAGTGTACGCACTTTCTTATTTCCCCAATAAAAAACTCACTTTGAATGCGGTATTGGAATTGAGTAATGACCCTTTTTTAACCTCAGTGCCACAAAGATATTGGCCCGGAATAAATGCGAAGTATAAAGTCAACGAAAAAATTTCTATTCAGATATTTGCTGGTAAAAGAAGAGGTGGGCCTTCGTGCAACGCTGGCATTTGTTATGAAGTATTAGATTTTGAGGGAGTGGAGACTAGGGTAAGTGTTAGGTTTTGAAAATATTTCCCACAGATTTCACAGATCAACACAGAATTTATTTATCTGTGCTGATCTGTGAAATCTGTGGGAGATTAATCAATACACCAAAAACTTTCTTATTCCCATTGTTTTATCATCGCCATCAGCTATTCTTACAAAATATAGTCCTTCCGTAAATTTGCTTACATCCACCTGCTTTTTATTCTCGCTTAAAATTTCATTCAAAAGTATTTTTCCAGTCACATCAGTGATAGAAATAGAATGAGCATTTGCATTGGAGATGTTGATGTTTAATATTTCATTTGCAGGATTTGGATAAAGAGAAAATACTTCCTGTTCGCTTTCTGTAATTCCTGTTGTTGAGCATAAACCTGAGACAGAACTCAAAGTACCGCCACCCCAGAAATGATTTCCTCCTTTGCAATGAATTAATACATTATCGTAATCTTCAATATTAATCCCTGGTGGAATGGTATAGCTTTGTTCGCCACTGTTTGATTTAAGCTTGCCAACTTCAAGATTGGTGTTTCCTGCCGCAGTAGGACTCGCGTTGTTTTTGGCTAAATAAACATGTAAATCCGGACCGCCTACAGTGCTAAAGTCTTTGTCAAAACTCAGTGTTAATGCTCCTGCGTTGTTTGTGAGCGTTGCTGTGCCGTAAATATTGTATCCGCCCGGAGCTTTAATGTACGTGCTTACTGTTCTGGTGCAGATTTGGCCATTGACGATTAATGTCGTTATAAACAGAAAGGAAGTGCTAAGTAGTTTTTTCATAATAAATTTTTTATGGATTCTGTTTTATTAGTCGATGATTTACTAAATACCTTACAGAATTTTAAAAATGAATTTATTTGTGCGCACGAATTTCGCTAAACAAAGAATAATAAAAGGAATGTTGTACACTTTTAATGATGATGGTTTACATCTCCAATCTTGCACTTGCTTTACTCGATTGATCCGAAAATTCTCCTTTCATAAATTTGTAATAGGCGGCAATACCAATCATTGCGGCATTATCGGTACAGTATTCAAATTTCGGAATGAAAGTGGTCCACTGACTTTCTGCTTTTAAGGCAGCACGTAATCCGCTGTTGGCCGATACTCCGCCAGCAATTGCAATTTGTGAAATGTTGTTTTGTGTTGCGGCAATTCGCAGTTGCTTCATTAAAATATCAATGATGGTTTTTTGAATTGACGCTGCTAAATCTACTTTGTTTTCTTCGATGAAGTTTGGGTTTTTCGCAACTTCTTTTTTTAAGAAATATAACACCGACGTTTTCAATCCGCTGAAACTAAAGTTGAGTCCGGGAACTTTAGGATGCGCAAAAGCAAATTTATTTGGATTTCCTTCTTTGGATAATTTGTCAATCATCGGTCCGCCAGGAAAGGGAAAGTTCATAATTTTCGCAATCTTGTCGAAGGCTTCACCCGCAGCATCATCAATGGTTTCGCCAATGATTTCAAATTTAT
Organism: Bacteroidota bacterium; assembly: GCA_026390935.1. Taxonomy (GTDB): domain Bacteria; phylum Bacteroidota; class Bacteroidia; order Flavobacteriales_C; genus JAHEZL01. Next base: position 49,755 of record JAPLEZ010000070.1, on the reverse strand, counting down.
CGGGAGCGCTAACTTTTACCAATTGTGTATGTCCACCCGATACTGTTAAGCAAATAAATGGGAATTCAGGAGCAGCATCGCCTTCAATAAAATGAGCGAGGATGTGTGCTTCCATGTGATTGATTTCAATCAGTGGTTTGTTCAAAGCCATACTGAATGCTTTGGCGAAGGAAGAGCCTACTAGCAATGAACCTAATAAACCCGGACCTTTAGTAAACGCAACCGCATCAATTTCTTCTTTTTTAATACCTGCTTTTTCCAAAGCTTGATGCACTACGGGAACAATGTTTTGCTGATGAGAGCGTGAAGCAAGCTCGGGCACAATGCCGCCATATTTTTCGTGAACCGATTGTCCGGCTACAACATTTGATAAAACTTTTCTGCCGCACAACACGGCAGCTCCCGTGTCATCACAGGAGGATTCTATAGCGAGTATGATGGGATTTGTTTTCATTACTGATTGCTTTCTACTAATGAATTTAATTCCTCTTTTGTAATCAATCCCACGTGCTGCCAAATCACTTCTCCGTTTTTATAAAGAAACATAGAAGGAATTCCGTCTACTTTCATGGCTTCAGAAATGATTGGATAAAAGTCGACATCAATTTTGACGATTTCTACGTCGCCTTTTTTTTCGAGAGCTACTTCATCTAATATCGGACTGAGTTGTTTGCATGGAGGGCACCATGTTGCGCTGAAATCCACCAAAACCAAAGGTTTGTCGGCAAGTAGTTTATTGTAGTCGTCTACAGTGTCTGCCGCCAAATTTTTGACTTCCATGTTTTGACAGGAGAACAAAGCGATCGACAGTATTAAATACAATAGAGTTTTCATATACAGATATTTGTTTTTCAATGGTCATATGGTATCCCTATGCTAACTTCATCATATTTTGTGCGCCGAGGCGCATGGGGATTTCATATACGCGAAATTACACAAGCGCTTTCATATTTATGAGATTTATTTTTTCTTTTAACATTAAAGTTATATCTTGAATCATTGCTTTACAATTGGGTAATTGTGAAGCAATAAAATAAGGGGGGTGATAGCAATATCGCCCCCCTTATTTTATTTTACAGCAGGCATTAAATACACTTTAAATTTTTTTTATGAAGAGAATACTACTTTATTCTTTCTTGCTATGCTATGGCATAAGCTTTTCGCAAAACTTATTGACCAATGGTGGCTTTGAATCGGGATTTACAGGCTGGAATAATTTGGCTGGTGATGGTGCTTCGGCAACGTACAGCTTGTCTACAGCCGATAAATATGAAGCCACGCAAGCCTTTAAAGTAGTGGTGAATACTTTGGGAAGCAATGCTTGGAGCATTCAAATATGGGGCCCAATTGGAAAGCTGCTGGGAAGAGAAGTAGAAAGTGGACAAGGAAATCAAAATATTTGTGTGGGAGAAAATCTCCAATCAGGATTGTACATCGTGAAAGTTGGAAATGAAGTTTTAAAAGCGACTAAGAATTAAAAAATTAATAGATCCTGAAACAAGTTCAGGAGGACATTAGCGGGTATAACCTGACGAGTATGGTTCACATTTGTCATCCTGAACTTGCTTCAGGATCTAATTCTTAAAAATTTTATAGATATGAAAAAAATAATTACTTCTCTCGCCTTATACATTACATTTTCTCTTGCAGCACAAACAGAAACTTATTCTTGGAAAAGTGTGGCCATGGGCGGCGGTGGTTTTGTAACTGGAATTGTCACCAGTGCTGATGAACAAAATTTGATGTATGCGCGCACCGATGTGGGTGGCGCATACAGATGGAATGCCGCAAATAGTCAATGGATTCCGTTGCTTGATTGGGTTTCCGAAAATCAAACAGGATACATGGGTGTTGAAGCTTTGGCTATTGATCCATCAGCAACCAATAAATTATATATGCTGGTAGGAACCAGCTATTTTAATAGTGGCGCCACTGCTATTTTGCGATCGAATGATTACGGTGCAACATTTTCTATTAGTGATGTGACTGCAAAATTTAAAGCGCATGGCAATGGTGGTGGTAGACAAAATGGGGAGCGACTTGCTGTTGATCCCAATAAAGGAAGTATTTTGTTTTGTGGTACACGCTCCAATGGTTTATTTAAAAGCACTGATGCCGGTGTATCTTGGTCGGTAGTGAGTTCTTTTGCCGTTCCAACTACACCAAGTGGAAATGGAATTAATTGTGTTTTGATGGATCCAAGCAGTGCTTCAAAAGGAAATGCAACACAAACTTTTTATGTGGCGGTATCGGCAACAGGAAATAATTTATTTGTTACCAAAGATGGCGGAACTTCTTTTAATGCTATAGCAGGTGCTCCAACTGCACTTATGCCTCAGCGTATGGTGCTTGCAGAAGATGGAACATTGTACATTACTTATGCCGACACCGAAGGTCCGGGCAATGCCACTACAGGTCAGGTTTGGAAATACAAGGGATCCACTTGGACCAACATTACGCCTGCTGGTGTAAACAAGCCTTTTGGAGGAATTAGTGTTGATCCAAAAAATTCTTTACGTATAGTGATAGCAACTATCAATACTTACATGAAGCAATATACTGATGTGAATGCTGCGTCGGTGTGGGGCGACAGAATGTATTTAAGCACCGATGGTGGTTCAGCTTGGAAGGATTTGGTGGGCAACAATGGTCTCATTTTGGATGCAAATGGGTGTACGTGGATCAATAAAAATTCCATTCACTGGACTGGTTCTATAGAATTCAATCCGTTCAACAGCTCACAGGTGCATGTGGTTTCAGGAAATGGAATATTTACTTGCAACGATGTGTCGGCCACGCAAACAACATGGAAGTTTAATGTTACTGGAATGGAAGAAACTGTTGCGCAAGTGGCAGTGAGCATTAGTGGTGGGCCTTTTGTTAGCGTTATACTTGATTACGATGGGTTCACTCATAATGATGTAGTGCAGTATTCTCCCATTCATTCTCCACGCATGGGAAGTACAACTGGTTTGGCATTCGGCGGAGGGAAACTGCTGCGCACAGGCACCAATAATTATTATTCATTAAACAATGGTACTTCATGGACAAAATGCACCACTAAAGGTGCCAAAGGAAAAGTGGCAATATCTGCCGACGGAAAAACATTTTTGCATTGTCCCGAAGGATCAACTACCACTTATTATTCCACCGATAATGGTAGCAATTGGACTGCTTGTGGAGGATTGACTTTCAATTCAATCCCTGTGGCCGATGCTGTAAATTCTAATAAATTTTATGCTTACGAAAATACTGGTGGTAAATTTTATGTGAGTACCGATGGCGGAAAAAACTTTTCTTCTGCACTGACTTTAAATACTTATGGCTCAAAGTTATTGCGCGCTGTGCCTGGAGTGGATGGTGAATTGTGGTTTGCGGCAGGATGGGATGGATTGAAACGATCGGTGAATTCCGGACAATCATTCACTAAATTATCAGGTGTGAGTAATTGCGCTTCTGTTGGTTTTGGTGCTGTAGCTGCGGGGAAAATTTTTCCAACAGTTTATATTTGGGGAACTGTAAATGGAGTGAAAGGTGTATTTCGTTCTATTGATGAAGGAGCATCATGGTTGCGCGTGAACGACGATGCGCATCAGTATGGCGGACCAGGCAACGGACAGTTTGTGATAGGGGATATGAATGTTTTTGGACGCGTATACATGAGCACTGTTGGTCGCGGAATTGTGTATGGTGAAAGTAGCTTAACTACTGCAGTTGAAATTTCAGAAAACAAATCAATGTCCGTTTTTCCAAATCCATTTTCTAAATCTATTTTTATTCAAGCAGAAGGAAATTTTTCTTATTCCATTATCGATTTGAGTGGAAAAATTGTTGAAAGTGGAATTGCGCAAAATTCTGTCAGTACAGGAAGTAATTTGACGACTGGCTTATATGTTGTTCAAATAAAAACCAACAGCGAAGTGAGTTTTTTAAAAGTGATAAAAAATTAAACTCTGGATAAAAATAGTTTTTATCCAGAGTTACTTTTTTTTATCGACTTGTTGACAAACGGTGTGCTGTGTTTATCGGTCCGAAGACATAACCTAAAGAAATTCCTAAATCCAAGGGAGAGCAATACAGAGCTTTATATGTTGAACTGAATTCAGAAGTGGAGGGGTAAGTAGTAAACGACTTTCTAAATCCGCTATAAAGATCCAAAGTGAAATTGTTGCTCAGCTCGAACTGATAACCAATGGCACCAGAAATACCATAGGCGGAAATTATTTCTTGCTCTTCCGGATTTTGTTTGTCTATAGCTTTTGAATAGAGACCTTTGACCTGGACGTACGGACCTGTAAAAGAGTTTGCTGCATCAGCACTTAAGTAATACCGGAAATAAGGTTCTACTTTATATCCTGAATAGATAAAAAAACAGGTGCCAATTACACCAGCGCTTACATTAGGCGCTATTCTTTTTTCAAACTCCAGTTTTGAACTTAACAAATGCAGAGGATGAATTTTTATAATGTTGTTTTGCGCTTCTGTTTGTTTGAAAAACAGTACGATTCCGAGAATTAGCATTATATAATTTTTCATAAGTCGATAATTTAATTGTTAATGGTCGCTATGCAAAAGCTTTCTGTTATTGCTGGTCTGCTGCAGTATCTGTATCGTGAGTGTATTCAAAGTTAAACTCACAACGCACTAAGTTTTTGGATTCAATTCTTCTCCAGTTCGATAAATCAGTGATATCATTCAGGTTATCGGGCCCCGACATAACCATGTAATGATGATCGGTGCATGAAGACGGGGCTTGAACGAGGCGGGCAGTGTGCACCACTTTTTCTTCACCTGGATTAATACTGTAGGTGTGCTCGCCGCAGGAGCCGCTTCCCGCCATTACATCAATGGTTTCACTGGTGTTGTTTACCAATACTTGTTCGTAGGTAACACTGTCGTCGGTACAAGAAAATAGTGCGAAGCAGCATCCGGCTGCAATCAATGACTTTAGTTTAATTTTCATGGTGTTTGTTTTATGGTTTATAGTCATAGGATCGGACTGATAAACAAAAGTTACAGGTGGTGAAAAATTTTAAAAATAGTTGGCAAGCGATATTTATGAGAAATTTTAGAGGTTGAACAATAATTATATATTTCATCGTTTTAGTTTTAACTTTGAAATACAAAGTACTTTCTAAAATTACTAAGAAACGTTACTTATAAATACATCGCTATGAAAGTGAAAATGATTTTACCTGCATTGGCTGAAGCAGAGAGTCCATTTTGGAGGCCTATTAAATATTCTCTATTTCCTCCGTTAGGATTAGCAACTCTCGCAGCGTATTTGGACGACAGTGATGAAATTGATTTGCAAGATCAACATGTTGAAAAATTGAATTTAAACGACAATCCCGATTTAGTAATCATTCAAGTTTACATAACCAATGCTTATCGAGCGTATGCAATCGCCGATCATTATCGCGCAAAAGGTTCGTATGTTATTTTAGGCGGTTTGCACGTTAGTTCACTTCCCGACGAGTCAGCTCCTCACGCCGATACAATATTTATTGGGCCTGGTGAGCAGACTTTCCCTCTATTTTTAAAAGATTTTAAGCAGGGAAAAGCGCTTAAGAAATACATGTCTACTAGTGCCAGAACGTTAGTGGATGTGCCACCAATTCGTCGTGATTTAATTAAGCGTCATCTTTATCTTGTTCCTAATTCCATTGTGGTTACCAGAGGTTGTCCATTTCACTGCGACTTTTGTTATAAAGATGCTTTTTTTGAAGGAGGCAAATCTTTTTACACGCAAAAGGTAGATGCGGCATTGGCTGAAATCGACCGTTTGCCAGGGAAGCATTTGTATTTTTTAGATGATCATTTGTTGGGTAATAAAAAATTTGCCGAAGGTCTTTTTGAAGGGATGAAGGGGATGGGACGGGTATTTCAATCTGCAGCAACCATTGATTCTATTATTCGAGGAGATTTGATTGAGAAAGCTGCCGACGCCGGATTACGAAGTTTGTTTGTTGGTTTTGAAACTTTGTCGGAAGGTAATTTAATCAGTAGTAATAAAAAGCAAAATTTAAATCGCGACTATCACGAAGCGATCACTCGTTTGCATTCCTTAGGTGTGATGATCAATGGAAGTTTTGTTTTCGGACTGGATGATGACGATAAGGATGTTTTTAAACGCACCGTGGATTGGGGAGTGCAAAGTGGGCTTACCACTTCTACTTACCATATCGCTACTCCTTATCCGGGTACACGCCTTTTTCAACAAATGGAAGAACAAGGTAGAATTACCAGCCGCAATTGGGATTTATACGACACACGTCATGTTGTTTTTGAAACCAAAAAGCTCTCAGCGCAAGAATTGGTGGATGGTTACAACTGGTCATACAAAGAGTTTTACAGCTGGGGCAATATCACCAAAGCGAGTTTGCAACATGAACAATTGAAGCATCAGCTCAAGCATTTTTTCTATGCCGGTGGATGGAAGAAGTTTGAACCTCTTTGGAATATGATCATTAAAACAGAGGGCTTGAATAAGATGTTGCCATTGCTGGAAAGTATTTTGGCCAAAGTAAGAAATGAAAATTCAAAAGAAATTTTGTTACCTAAAATTGCATAATAGATGAAACGTTTATTTGATATTGGTTTTTCTTTCGTTGCCATTCTCGTGTTTGGCCTACCCTGCATGGGGATAGTTTTTATTATTAAATTGTGTTACCATCATCCGGTATTGTTCCGCCAGCAAAGGATGGGGAAATATCGTCTGCCTTTTGAGATTTTAAAATTTCAGACCTTAATCAATGAAAAACCTACCCGTTTGGGTGCAGTGTTGCGCAGAACAGGATTGGATGAAATCCCTCAATTTATTAATGTGCTGAAAGGTGACATGAGCATTGTTGGTCCGCGGGCGTTAACCCAATACGATGTGGAGCGATTAAAATGGAATTCGTCTTTTCACGACGTGCGTTGGCAGGTCAAACCTGGAATAACCGGATTGGCGCAGTTAAACGGAGGGTTGGGAAAAAGAATTTCCTGGTTCTGGGATAAAAAATACATTGCAACAGGAAATGTTGTGTTGGATTTTAAAATATTGATTGCTTCTTTTCTGATTAATATTTTTGGCAAAAAAAGGGTGCGAAGTTTTTTGAGGCGGAAACATTAAATCCATTTATTCACTTACCCATTCAAATCTCTTTACCTTTTTTCCATCCACCAAAACTTCTTCATTAAACATTTTTGCTGGACGTATCCATAGTTTTCCTTCGCCATATAAAGGTTGGTAAACTACGTATTCTTCCAGGGTTTCGGAGTGGGTGGCAGTGTCAATTACCTTGTAATTTTTGCCTTTGTAATGTTTATAGATTCCGGGTTTCATATGATTATTTCTTTTTCTTCCCATTCCAATCCTTTTGGCAATTCAGCAGAAGTGAATTCCAGATGAATCACTCTTCTCTTTTTCGCATTGGTGCTTTTGGCTGAGGAATGGAGCAACAGCGGTTTCATCAATTGAATGCCACCAGCGTATACTTCACATGTGGTGGGAATACAATTGGTGGTGATGAGTTGTGTTTCTTCCGTTGATAAACGTTTGTTGTGTGAACCCGGAATAATTTTTAGCGCGCCATTTTCTGCAGTGGTGTCATCGAGATGGATGCGCATGCTGAAAATATTTTTTGAAATTTCTTCAGGCGGACAAACTCCAATAACGCCGTCTTTGCTCGTCCAACCGGAATATCCTTTTGTTTCTTTTTTCTTTTTTACATTGATGGGCACGTCCTGATGCCACGTTACGTACCAATTGGCATCAGCTGGTTTGTCGAAATATATGCTTTTGCTTAGGAAAGCATTTTCGTTGATAGAGCGGATTATTTTCTTGAAATTTTCATTGAATAAATGATTTTTGAGTTCGGGTATGCACTGCAATACTTTGCGTTTTGCAAAATGTTTGGATGGATTGCTTTTAAAATAGTTGTCGGTTAAAGCACGCATTTTATTGATTTCTCTTTGCGTGTATACACAGTTTAATATACTGTATCCTTTGTGCTCCAGTTTGCGGGAAGTGTTGAGGAGATTACTTTCATTGATTTCGGTGTTGTAAAGGTCGATGGAGCTGCTGAGTCGCTCTTTAATGGTTCTTTTAAGTTTTTCAGGAGCAATTACTTTAATGCCTTCGCCCATTCCTAAAATTTCTTTTTCCAGTTCAAAGTTGTGTTGAACGGTGAGTGAAATGATAACGCCGTAAGCAGTTTTTTCTACTAGTTTTTGCGAAGGATGAAAAGGTTTTGTTAATACATAGGGTGCGTGATAATGATTAACAAATAGCAATACGTTTTGTGGTTCTAGTCCCGGACTCACCGACACACCTATGGCATCTTTAAAAAAGGTGTCGGCGTCAAAATTGTTGTTTTCATAAAAGGTATGTTCACTTTTTTCAATGGCAATGGTGCGGTCGAGAGCGAGGGTGAGTATTGCTGAATTTTTTTTCTGACTCCCAACTAAGAACCAACGGTTTCTGAATTCTTTGAGCAGATAAGGATAAAACAAAAATGTGCTGGCTTCTCGCGCTTTAAATGATTGATATGTGATGTTGATACTTTCTTTGCGAATGATGTGTTGATATAGTACTTCTAAAAACTCTATGCCTTTAAGGTTGTCGTTTTTCTCAAAATCAATGACTGGTTTCTGATGTGTTTTTTGCGAGTACACATGATCTTCCAGTTTTTGTATCATTCCATCCAATTCTTTAAAGTGTGAAAAACCTTTGAATTGCTTGAGAAATTCAACTGCCTCTGACAATTTTCCTAAGTCCTGATCGGTAATTGGAATATTGGTGATCGAATATTCTTTTTCTGAATAGCTGTAATATTTTTTGTCGCGCACCACAATTGGTGCGTTGTAGCCTAGTTTGTCGCTGCGCATCATTTGAATATCCATTTGAATGGTGCGCCTGCTAATACCTTTGTCGATGCCTTCATATTCATATAAGGCTTCCGAACATTCGTCAATCAAATCTTCTAAAGTCCACTTACGATAATGGTTTTGCAAACATTTGTCGATGGTTTTAAATCGGATGAGGGCGTTTCTGTTTACTGGCATTTGATTTGATTTTTATTTGTTGCCTTTTTTCACCATAAAACCTATTGCATTGGTTTTTTCAATCCATTCACTGATACTTAATACAAAGCTTGGTAAGCCTGCTTGCTTTTTAAAGTGGTCGAATTCGACCACTTTAAAATTTGGATTATTTATTTGTTCCCAGGTTCCAATGAACTCAAGTGTGAACCGTGTTCTAATCCAGTTTTTTATTATGTCTGCCGCTCTGCTTTCATTCTCCTTGGCATTGGTCATGTCTGTTAGTGAAATGTAGTCTTGAAATTCTCCTTGTAAAACCGTTATTGCAGAGTTTTTTATAGTGATTTTCGCCATTTTATTTTGTTTAATTTGTTAGGTGCTCAATGATAATAAATCCCTGTTAATATTTAAAGGCTCTTGAATATTTAGTAAGTCTTTTATAGGCTTATTTCATTTTCTTTCACTAAAAGTAAAAATATTTTTTACTGCGCAAAAATACTGCGTAGTGGGGTGGAATCTTTGTAGTGTTGATTAATTGATCAGCATTTAAAATATTTACATATGAAATTTAATGTATTGAAAAGAATCGAAAAAGTAGTAGCAAACTACCAAGGTGCTAAATCCTATGTGATGAGTCCTGAAATGGAATTGTACTCAGTAGTGGTGACTTCCGGCTTGAACGATAGTTTTTACGAAAAGGGAGAAGATAGATTGATTCGTTTGCGTGAATTGATGGTGAAGTGTAATCCTTCTTTTATTGCGAAATTGGCGGTGTATACTAGAAATGAAATGTACATGCGTTCAGTGCCATTGGTGTTGGCTGTTGAATTGGCTAAATTGAAAAACGATGGTGCTTGGGTGAAATTAGCGGTTGAAGGGGTAGTGAAAAGAGCTGACGAAATCACTGAATTGCTGGCTTATTATCAATTGGCGAATGCGAGAAAAGAGACCAAGAAGTTGAATAAATTGTCGAAACAAATTCAAAAAGGATTGGCTACTGCTTTCAATCAGTTTGATGAATATCAGTTTGCCAAGTACAACAGAGCTGCTGAGGTGAAGTTGAAAGACGCTTTGTTTTTGGTTCACCCTAAGGCAAAAGATGAAATGCAACAAGTGATTTTCAACAAAATTGCAAAAGGTGAATTGACTGTTCCATACACTTGGGAAACTGAATTGTCGGCATTGGGTCAGTTGAAGTTTGAAGATGAAAAACAAAAGAAATTGGCTTTCAGAGACAAATGGACCGAATTGATTTTTAGCAATAAGTTGGGTTATATGGCTTTGATAAGAAACTTGAGAAACATCATTGAAGCAAAAGTTTCTGCAGATGCGATGAAAAAAGTGTGCGCTTATATTGCCAACAAAGATGCTGTTGCAAAATCGAAACAATTGCCTTTCCGATTTTTGGCAGCTTACAGAGAGGTGAAAGATTTGCAATCTGATTACACTGTTATGGTGTTGAATGCTTTGGAAGATGCAATTTCATTGAGCGTTCAAAACATGAAAGGTTTTGATGAAAGTGAAAGTGTAGTGGTGGCTTGTGATGTGTCGGGATCAATGCAGAAACCAATTTCGGCAAAAAGCAAAGTGTTGTTGTACGACATTGGTTTGGTGTTGGGTATGTTGTTGCAATCCAAAAGCAAGAGAGTGATTGCCGGTATGTTTGGCGATTCTTGGAAGGTGATCAACATGGCGAGTCGTTCTGTTTTGTCTAATGTAGATGCGTTTTACAAAAGAGAAGGGGAGGTAGGTTATGCTACTAATGGCTATAAAGTTTTGGAAGATCTGGCAAACAGAAAAGTATTGGTTGATAAAGTGATGATGTTTACCGATTGCCAAATGTGGGATAGTTCGGCTACTGCTAAAAGCATGGAGAAATCCTGGAAAGCTTACAAAGCAATCGCTCCAAATGCAAAATTGTATTTGTTCGATTTGGCTGGTTATGGAACTTCTCCTTTGCGGTTGAAAGAGAACAGCGTGTATTTGATTGCAGGTTGGTCGGATAAAGTGTTTGATGTTTTGGCAGCGTTGGAAGGTGGGGTGAGTGTGGTTGAAAAAATCAAACAGATTGAATTGTAGGGACGCAAAATTTTGCGTCTCTCTTTTCTAAAAAATAAAGTTCTTTGAAAATATTTCCGGAATGCCGTAGAAATGGGATACTTCGTACCAAAAAAAAGGGGAAGGGTCTTCAGTAAAATGAGGAAGAGGTGCAAATCCTCAACACGAATCCCCGCTCTTGTTTCGCTTTTTGCTTCCGGAATGATATTGAGAGATGTCGTAGATAAAAGTTACTTCTTTGGTGAATGCCGAAAGGCACAGGGTTCGAATCCCTGTTTATACTTTTATTGCTTTTGCTCTTTCAAAAATAATGGTGCCGTATGAGAAAGTTCCTTCGTTACTTTTCACGTTGGTTCAAATCCAACCACATGCATTGAAAAATGCTTGTGTGGTCGAGTGGTTAGGCAAAATAAAAAGTCTTTCTCAGATTTTTGCCCATTTTAATAATATTGAATAGTGCCGTATGTGAGAGGTACTTCGGTCGGTGGTTCGAGTCCATCCTTGTTCACGCCTAGCGAACAAGTAGCTCAGTTGGTTAGAGCGATAAAATAGTCTCTTGCAGCTTTTTTTTTGCCTATTCATTTTTCGGGAAATAGTTCAGTTGGCAGAACGGGTGGTTTGGGACCATCAGGCCGCAAGTTCGAGTCTTGCTTTCCCGACTAAATTAATTTTTTTAAATAATTTTTCCTGCGCAAAAAGATTGCACACTTGCTTTTTTTCTTTGTGTTGTTAAGTAATGAATGAGTATATACTTTGTTATAGAGTTAGAAAAAATAAAATAGAATGAAAAGTAAATTAATACATATCGGTTTTTGTCAGTTCTTCAGTAATGAAGAAATGCTGTCGCATTCGCTAATAAATAGTATCCCGCAGTTACCGGGTTTTAGCTATCAATTTAGCTATGAGAAGTTGTGTTTTAAACCGAGTAAAAGTTTTACGATGTCTTAATGAAAATTCATTTCGATAAAGGAAAGCCTCGGTGAACACCGGGGCTTTTTTTATGCCTCAAAAATAAAAAGTTCATTGAAATTTTAATTGGGAGAGCGTCAACGTTGGAGAGTTGATCTGGTCTGTAAAACCAGCGCTTAGGCTGAGTAGGTTCGAATCCTATCCCTCCCACAAAATGAGTTTATTCCTATGCATCACTGGCGCTAGTGGTTGGTGAGAAGCAATACAGGAGTGGTTAAAGGCCATGGTCTCTACACTACGCGGAGACAAATGTTGTGTAAAAGCCTGTTGCGCGGCAGAAAGAATAAACTCCATTTCCGGAAAGAGAACGATTGGTTGTTCGCCCGCCTTGGACGCGGGAGGTTGCAGGTTCGAGTCCTGTTTTCCGGACAAATGTTCTGTTGGACAAGTTGGTTAAGTCGGCATCCTTTCACGATGTAGTCATGGGTTCGATTCCCATACAGAATACCTGGATCGATAGCTTAGTTGGTAAAGCGTCCCGCTGAAAACGGGAAGTGGGAAGTTCAATTCTTCCTCGTTCCACAAAAGGTTTCCATGTGGTTTGATGTTGCGATTGTCAATGTTGAATATACGGGTGGGAGAAAAAGTGCCTCTCATTTTTTGAGGGAGCAGGGACATGGAAACCCTTTTTTATTGCCCGGTGATCTAAGGGTTATGATGCCTCACTTTGACTGAGGTTGTGGTGGTTCAAATCCATCCCGGGTAGCTTATGGTGTCTTTAGTTTATTTGGTAAAACATCTCTCTGTGAATGAGAAGAACAGGGTTCGATTCCCGAAGACACCCTTTTACAAAAACATGATTAAATCGATGGAAAATTGAGTTTCTTTTTCTAAGAGAGGAATTTTTTCAATAGTTCATTTGAAGTGGCTTTATTATTTTTTCTTTTTTATTGGTTTTTTAATCTTGCCTTCCTCGCTTTCTAATTTTCGTTGAAGTTTTTTCACGTCTACTGCTTGTGCTAGATTTTCTGGATAGATACCTCTTTCGGTAAGCATTTTCCTAACGGCAGAGCTATTGTCGATATGTTCTTTTTCAATTGGGTTTTGTTCTTTCATGTCTTTGCTTTGAACATTTAGGCTTGTCATTTCGGCTGCAAGATCTTTTGCTTTAATTCTTATAGTGGGAAGAAAATCAGCTATTGGTCTGTTGTCGGGAATTTGCATTTTTCTTTTTAGTTGCTGTGTGGATAATTTAAATAAAGCTTGATCTCCTTTGGAGCGAATGATGGCAAATCCTTTATTGTCCACGCCACGTTCGTATAAAATGCCTGAAAGTTGTTTTTCGGTTTGACTTAGTTTTTCTCGTGCTTTTATTCTTTCGTATTCTAGTATTCTTTGTTCAATTATTTCGGCTCTTCGGGTTTGTACAGCAAAGTAGTTTTGTGCAAAAGCAATTTCTTGTTTTCGGCTGTCGCCATTTTGTGCTATTAAGTAGCAGGCGTATCGGGTGAGTAGGATGTCCTGCAATTCTTTTTAAGCTCCTTTTGGCATCGGTATCGTTTTCCTGACGTCAGGAAAATGATCCTTGATAGTTTCTCCTGCATTTGCGCATGCATCTTTGGCTTTTAGTATTACCTTTTCAAAATTTTCCCATTTGCTGTAACCTAAAAGTGCTTGTTGTTCCCTTGCGCTCCAGCATTCAATGCCTTCAAATTCTGAGGATGCTGATTCAAATTTTGTGAAAAGTTGTTTTATTTCTTCCGTTTTCATTTTGTATGGTTAAAAGTTAGGTGAAGGCTCAAAGTTATTGTTTGAAGTAAATTTGCAATAAATGAGATTTTAGTAGATTTTGACAAAAACGGAGTAGTAATTGTTGTTTGAGTAATAGGAACCTATTTTTATTTGAAAAATTTTAAAATATTTTTTACTGCGCAATAATATTGCGCACATAGGTGTAATCTTTGGGTCATAATATTAATAACAAGCATATGAAAGAAGAAATTAAAATAAACGGAAACACCTTAATCAATTTGGGGTTTGCTCCTGATAGCTGGTTCAGAGCGGCGATTGCTCATGTCAATGAAAATCAATTGGAGGGTGAAGCGATGCTGCAATATCTGGAGCAATTTAAATCGGGACCTGTGATCGATTTGCACGAAAATGCAGTTCCTTTTAAGTTAAATATAAAAGGAGATAATGAGCATGAGGAAAAAAATATTGCATCTGTAATTGCAACAATGAATGAGGTGATGAGAACCCCAACTGTGGTTGGTGGTGCGCTAATGCCCGATGCTTGTCCTACCGGACCGGTTGGAACGATTCCAGTTGTAGGTGTGGTGGTGGCTAAAAATGCGATTCATCCTGGGATGCACAGCGCTGATATTTGTTGTTCAGTGATGTTGTCGGATTTCGGTAAAGTTGAGCCAAAATTAATTTTGGATGCCGCACATTCAATTACTCATTTCGGTGGAGGAGGAAGAGAAAGGGATCAGCAATTCAGATTTCCTGCTGACTTATTAGCTTCTTTCGAAGGAAATGAATTTTTGAACAGCAAGGAGATGATTCAAATTGCACGTGCTCATTTAGGAACTCAAGGAGATGGAAATCATTTTTTGTTCGTAGGTGTTTCAAAGAAAACTGGTAATACAATGATGATCACTCATCACGGATCACGAGGAGTTGGTGCTAAATTATTTACTCAGGCGATGGCAACTGCTGAAAAATTCAGAAAAAAGTTGTCGCCCGCTACTTTGAGTCAGAATGCATGGATACCTTTTGATACTGCGGAGGGACAGGAATACTGGAAGGCTTTGCAAATCATCAGAACTTGGACAAAGCAAAACCATATTTGCATTCACAATGCAGCTTCAGCAAAAGCTGGAGCCATGGTTGAAAACAGATTTTGGAACGAACATAACTTCGTTTTCAAAGTAGGTGATTTGTTTTATCATGCTAAAGGAGCAACGCCATTGAATGAGAAATTCATGCCGGATATTACCGGTCCGCGTTTGATTCCTTTGAATATGGCTGAGCCGGTTTTAATTGTTGAAGGAGCGTCAACCGAAAATAATTTAGGTTTTGCACCACACGGTGCAGGCAGAAATTTAAGCAGAGGTCAACACCGAAAATCCAAGTCGGAACAAACAGTAGAAGCTGTTTTTTATAAAGAAACCAATGGTTTGGATGTTCGGTTTTTCTCTAATGAAATTGACATCACTGAATTGCCATCAGCATACAAAAATGCAGCTTCGGTGAGAAGTCAGATGGATGAGTTTGGTCTAGGGACAGTGATCGACGAAGTGTTGCCTTACGGTTGCATTATGGCGGGCAACTGGGAGAAAAATGCGCCCTGGAAAGTGAAGGCGAGAAAGAAAAGAGCGGAAAGGGAAAATGCTAATAAAAAGTAATGTTGGATCCGTATTGAACGGGTTTATTGTTGAACAGGGCCGGTGAATGGCCGGCCCTTAAAAGAAATTGAAATGAAAACAGAAAAAACAGATCGTATTATTATTAGTCCTTTGTTTGAATTGATTCACGAGAAAAATGATTTGTCGGTACGTTTGTCTTTGGAGATGCGAATCAATAATGAATCTCCTTTTGCATACGGTGATATTGTTGATTATGATGTTTTGAAAGAGTCAATGTGGAATGCAGGTGATCATTTTATTTTTACTTGTTCTTGCGGAATTGCTGAGTGTACAGGTCGAACACAGGGTGTTAATGTAATGCATTATGCAGATGTTATTGAGTGGAATGATTTGGATTATCAAAAAGTATGGCGTTTTGAAAAGGCAGAATTGGTAAAAGAAATGGATAAAATAAGTGAAGAAATTAAAATCTATTCAGGCCTTATTAAAAATAAGGGCTTAGAGTTAAAAACATCAATTATTTAATGGGAAATTTTAATTCGCATCATCTTAAGTTTGATTGTAGATCAATTGAATCGATTGAAGGAAAGGCCTGGGGAGAAGCTGATCAGGACTCTTATCTTGTGAGAACTTGTTGTAAATTAGCGAAGAAACAGTTGGGTGAATTTACAATTGAAGATTTAAGGATAATGATCGGACAAGAAATAGCTCTTTCGTATTTAATGCCTTATGCTTTGGAAAAACTTGCTGAAGACATTGTGGCTGAAGGTCATTATTATCCAGGTGATTTATTGGTTTCTGTTTTGAATGTTTCAAATGATTTTTGGGAGCATCATTCGGAATACTTAAATTTTTTAAAAGCATTAATCGAAAAACAAAAGACATTACTTTTTGAAAATCAGATTGACTACAAGGTTTTTTTAAAATTGCATTATGAAAAATAGAATAGAACAAGAAATAAAGCGCATCGAAGAGCAATACAAAGTAAAGGTTTTGTTTGCTTGTGAAACGGGTTCAAGGGCTTGGGGTTTCCCGTCGCCGGATAGCGACTACGATGTGCGCATGTTGTATAAGCATGAATCGGATTGGTATTTATCCATTAATGAAAAGGATGAAACAATTGAATACATGTCGGAGGATAAAGAAATAGATGTTTCGGGTTGGGATATCAGGAAATCATTGCAGCTATTGCGAAAATCAAATGGTGCTCTTTTGGAGCGTATTCAGTCGCCAATTGTTTATCGTGCAACGGATGGTTTTGTTGAAATTTTTCGGGAAGCAGCTGAACGATCGTACATTCCAATTGCAACCATGCATCATTATCTCAACATGGCTAAAAGTAGCTTTAGAGATATAGAGCACGAGGAAAGCACGAAGTTGAAACGTTTGTTTTATGCTTTGCGGGGCGCTTTGGCGTGTAAATGGATTTTAGATAAGGACGTAATGCCTCCGATTGAATTTAAATTTATGTTGGATGAATTAGCGTTTGACTTCCAGATTAAAGCGAGGATAAAAGAATTAATAGAACTTAAATCAGGTAAAAATGAAGATTATATTCATCCTAGAGAAGTTGAATTAATTACTTTTATCAAAATGCTTTTGGATGAGGCTGATGCTAAAGCAAACACTTTAGCTGGCCGACAGGATAAGTACTTTGATTTAGATGAGGTTTTTAGAAAATTATTGAAGGATTTATGAAATGAATCATTATGACCATTGACGAATTAAAAAATAGTGGCGCAATAATATTTGAATGTATCAGCGGTTCCAGGTCCTATGGTTTGGATACTGCAAATTCTGATACAGATATCAAAGGCGTATACATTGCTCCAAAAGATTTGTTTTATTCTTTGTCGTATCCTGAACAAATCAATAACGAAAGCAACGATATTGTTTATTACGAATTGAGGAAGTTCGTTGAGTTGTTGTCGAAAAACAATCCGAATATCCTCGAAATGCTGAATGTTCCTCAAGATTGTATTTTGTATCAGCATCCTTTGTATGAAGAAATAGTGAAGTTTCCTTTTGTAACAAAAATGTGCAAGGAATCTTTTGCTGGATACGCTTTCACGCAAATACGAAAGGCAAAGGGTTTGAATAAAAAGATTTTGAATCCTGTAGGCAAGGAAAGAAAAAGTTTGATGGATTTTTGTTTTGTGAATTATGACAACGGAGCCATTCCATTGTCGAAGTTTTTAGAAATTAAAAAGTGGGATCAAAAAAATTGCGGCTTGGTAAATATCCCACACATGAAAGAAATGTATGGTTTGTATTATGGCGAAAACAAAGGTTATTCGGGTGTTTTTAGAAAGGAAGATTCCAATCAGTTGTGTTTAAGTTCTATTTTGAAAGGTGAGGAACAAATCGCCTTGTTGTCTTTTAATAAAGAAGGATATTCGGTGTATTGCAAAGAATACAAAGAATATTGGGAATGGGTGGAAAAAAGAAATGATGTGCGTTATGAAAACACCATTGAGCATGGCAAAAATTACGATGCCAAAAATATGATGCATACTTTTCGTTTGTTGCAAATGGCGCTGGAAATTGCTGAAAGCGGTAAAGTCAATGTGCGTCGCATGAATAGAGAAGAATTGCTTTTCATAAAGCAAGGTAATTTCACTTATGATGAACTGGTTGAAAAAGCTGAAGTGCTGAAAGTGCAGGTAGAAGAAGCATTTGAAAAATCAAATCTTCCGGAAGGTTTGGATTTGAATAAAGTGAATGAATTGTTGGTGCGAATTAGAAGTCAAATGTATTAGTCGTCAAAGTGGAGTTTTAATCAATCTTTTTTTTTGTTGTAGAAGAGTGTGTTTGTGATTGAGCTCATTGTTTTCTAATCGTAAAAATGCTTGTTGTAACCGACAAAATAATTTTTTTTTGTCAGTTGCAACAAACAAAAGGATGGCCTGATTACTGCTTAATTCTTTTAATTATGATCCTTCCGTTTTCAAGATGTGCGTTGGTTTTTTCGTCTTCTGATTGGAGTGTGTCAATTGCTGCTTCATTGTAAATTAAATTTGTCTCGCCGTATCCTTTTTCTTCTAATTGATCGGGATTAGTGTCTTTTTGAATTAAGTAATTTGCAAAACACTCAGCTTGTTTTTGGCTAAGTTTTAGATTGAAAGCTTCAGCACCTCTATAGTCAGTGTATACTCCTATTTCAAAAATATATTTGGGATGGTTTTTTATAAATAACACTATGGAGTCTATTTCAGATTCGTTTTTTTTAAATACATCTTCTATTTGACTGCTGAGATTGTAAAATCTAAAAGAAACAGTATAGTTTGCGTTCTTTTTTATTGCTTTGTCGTTTAAGGTGAAAGTGTTTTTTGAAGTGCTGCAATTCCAGAAAGTGCCAACAGTAATCAATAGAATAATAAAAATTTTGTTCATCGCAATTTTATTTAGTTGGCTAAAGATAATCAGGATATCCTAAAAGCTGTGAAAATCCTTTTTTCTTTTAGTTATTAATTTTAGTTTAGACAGCGTTGGAAGAATAATTAATCAATTTTATAGGCTATGAGTAAATCAATAGATCTTCAGGAATTATTGAAAAACAAGGTGATTGAAGAAGATGTTGCTGAAAAAATAAAGGCTTTTTATAAATCTAAGGAAGAAGAGAAATCGAATAAGTCGCTGGTGGTTTTTTCCATCCTCGGTTGTTTGTTGATTGCGCTTGGCGTCATCCTGATTTTGGCGCACAACTGGGACGAGCTGCCAAAAGCCATCAGGTTGTTTTTTGCTTTCCTGCCTCTTGTAACGGCCCAGGTGTTGGCTGCCTTTGTGATTTTTAAAAAACCCGAAAATAAGGTGTGGAGGGAAGGAGTAGGAGTGTTGCTTTTTTTCGCTATCGCGACGTCCATTTCTCTGGTGAGTCAGATTTACAATATTTCGGGTGATTTCGGAAAGTTCCTGCTGGTATGGATGGTGTTGGCGCTGCCCTGTATTTATTTATTGAAATCTTCTTTTGTTTCTTTGTTGTATGTGATTGGGATCACCTGGTACGCTGTGGAAGTCGATTGCAGACATTGTGATTTCAACAAGGCCATTTATTATGTTCCCTTATTGCTGGCGGTTTTGCCATATTATTTTTCTTCTTTGAAAAAAGGGAGCGCACAAGTAGTGTTGGTTTTTCATCATTGGTTCCTTCCGCTTTCAGCTACTATAGTCATGCTAACGATTGTAGACCGGCCTCACCAACTTTTAGATCTGAATCTCTGTGCCTTGTTTTCATCTTTTATATTGATAGGTTCGCTGCCCTTTTTTAATCAGAACAAACTCATTGCCGACGGATATAAAATCGTGGGTGCATTGGGGAATTTAATTTTGCTTTTTGTGTTGAGCTTTGATTGGTACTGGAATTTATTATTTGACAGCCCTGCTTTTTCTGTTTCTGAGTATAATTATCAAACGGCTTTTAGTGCTGTTTTGTGCTTGTTGGCATTGGCGCTTTATTTTTATCATTTCAAAAGAAAATCATTTGGTTCGGTTCCTTTGCTGGGGTGCCTATTGTTATTGTTTATCCCTTTGTTTTTTATTGGTTTTTATTCAAAGCTAACAGTGGTTGCTATTAATTTAGCAATACTCGGCATAGCGATAGATCAGATTTTTAAAGGCGCAAAAGAAGAGCATTTGGGGCAATTGAATTTCGGTCTCGTTGTCATTACAGCTTTGATATTCTGCAGGTTTTTAGACAGTGATTTAAGTTTTGTCGTTCGAGGTATTCTGTTTATCACCGTCGGCATCGGATTTTTTGGATTGAATATCTGGATCATTAAAAAAAGAAATAGTAATGGGAAATAAAAAAATTATCATCGTATTGTTTGTGCTTGCCGCTTTGGCGCAACTCTATGTTCCTGCAAGCATGGCTGTTGTAAGGGAATTAGTTGTCAGTGAAGGGAAAACATATAAATTCCGCACAGCACCCGTAGATCCTAACAACATTTTCAAAGGGAAATACATTTATCTTTCCTTTAAAGACAATTCGGTGGTTTCTCCTTCGGGCAGCGACCTTGGTTTTGCTGAAGAAGTATATGTTACGCTACGGATCGATAGTGCGGGATTTGCTGTGCCTAAAGAGCTTTTTCTGGAAGAGCCTTTTGGCTATCCAGATTATCTAAAAGTCAAAGTGAGTTATGTTGATAGTGATTCACGCGATGTAAAAAGAATTTTTCTGAGCTATCCCTTTACTGAATTTTATATGGAAGAATCCAAGGCTCCCAAAGCAGAAATAGTTTACGGCCGATCTGCAAGGGATGCACAAAAATCTACTTATGCATTAGTGAGTATTGCCGATGGAGAAAGTGTTTTGCGCGATGTGCTGATTGATGGTGTGCCCATCAAAACTGTAGTAGAAGGGGAAAATCAATAGGTAGCAGTTATCTTGAATTATTCTAAATAACAAAATAAAATTTCAAAATATTTGGAAATTACAAAATCATAATTACTTTTGTCTCCATCAAATAATGAAATAAAATATAGCACATGTTTAAAATGCAACACACATATATAAAATTGGTCGGGAGGAGTTAGCTCCAACATCAAGAAATTTTCTTGAGCCCGATCAGCCGATCGGGCTTTTTTTTTGCCTGCGGTACATTTCTGAAAAATCAAAGTAATTTAATTTATTGCTTGTAGTACTTGTTAAATCAAGTGTTGTAGCGGTATGTAATGTTGTGTAATGGCAAAGGAAATACTACGTGGTAAAGACTTAAGTAAGTTGGGTTATACCACACCAAAATCAAAAAGTATAGCAATGGAAGTGATGCAAAAGCATTACAAACATTTTTCAAAAAACGAAAAATTATCCTTGCTGAATGACGTTCTTTTAAATGCTGAAAAGTACAAAAATCACGATGTTTTTGGTGCTATCGCCACAGAATTTTGTGTGGTGGTCGATGTGGAATCGAAAGAGGAGCTGAAAATCAAAAAAGAGAGTGGTGCATACAACGTGTTTGGCCGAGAGCATATCTCCTCTAATGCCATTCAACAGATGGATCAGGTAATGCGATTACCAATTGCAGTGAAGGGCGCATTGATGCCCGATGCACATCAGGGCTATGGTTTGCCGATAGGCGGAGTACTTGCTTCTGAAAACGGGGTCATTCCATACGGTGTTGGGGTTGATATAGGTTGTAGAATGTGTTTGAGTCTTTATGACATCCGACCATCCTATTTAGATCGATATAACTTTCAATTAACCCGCGGAATGATAGCTCAAACTCGGTTCGGAACAGGTGTGGGATTTGACGACCCTATAGACGATGATTTATTTGATCGACCAGAATTTAAAGAAATTCCCTTTTTGAAACCCTTGTTGAATAAAGCGAGATTTCAAATTGGAACTTCCGGATCTGGAAATCATTTTGTTGAATTTGGAGTGGTGGCTCTTCCGCCAAACAATTGTATGGCTTTGCCCGCTGGTGAATACGTAGGTGTTTTGTCCCATTCGGGTTCGCGCGGATTGGGTGCAGCAGTGGCTACGCACTACACAAAGGTGGCAACAGAGAAATGTTTGTTGCCACGTGAAGTGCAGCATTTGGCCTGGCTCAATTTGGATAGTGAAGAAGGAATGGAGTATTGGCTGGCGATGAATTTGGCTGGCGATTATGCAAAGGCTTGTCACGATCATATTCATCAACGCTTGTCGAAAGTGCTCGGTGCATCCGCCATCTTCAAAATTGAGAACCACCACAATTTTGCGTGGAAGGAAATGGTGGAAGGCAAAGAGTTGATTGTGCATCGCAAAGGCGCTACACCTGCGCATCAGGGAGAGTTGGGAATTATTCCGGGGTCCATGATTCATGCAGGATACATAGTGAGTGGCAAGGGAGTGCAAGCATCAATCAATTCGGCGTCGCATGGCGCTGGAAGAGAAATGTCGAGAAGCAGAGCTCGCGAATCGATCACCAAAAGTGAAATGAATAAAATTCTTAAAAAAGAGAAAATCACTTTGATTGGCGGCGGGTTGGATGAAGCGCCAATGGCTTACAAAAACATTGATGACGTGATGAAAAGTCAGCAGCATTTAGTGAACATAGAAGGAAAATTCTATCCGAAAATTGTAAGGATGGATAAAAATTAATAATTGTAGAGACGCAAGATTTTGCGTCTGTACCAAAAGTAAAATATTATGGAAAAGGAAATTATACAAATCACAAGTGGTCGCGGCCCGGCAGAATGCTGCTGGGCGGTGGCTCAAGCTACGAGTGTCTTTTTAAAAGAAGCTAGAGCCGAAGGTTTTGTTGCCAATGTTTTGAGCAAGGAAAACGGACCAGAAAAACACACTTTATTTTCTTCAATGATTTTAATTGAAGGAAAAGAAGTTCGAAAATTTTTAGTGAAATGGGTGGGTACTGTGCAATGGATTGGACAAAGCCGCTTCAGGAAATTTCACAAAAGAAAAAACTGGTTCATTGGAGTGGAGAGGGTTGAAAGTTCAAAGTTGCAAGATCAAAGTTTCAGAGATGCAGATGTGCGCTATGAAACTTTCCGATCGGGCGGTCCGGGCGGACAACACGTGAATAAAGTTGAAACGGCGGTAAGGGCCATTCATCTGCCAAGTGGAATTAGCGCAGTAAGCAACGAATCGCGATCGCAACATCAAAATAAAAAGAATGCGAAAGAGAAACTGGTTTTGCTTCTACAAGCTGAAAACTTAAACCAATTAAAGCAGATGCAGCAAAATACATGGCAACAGCACAACGGACTGGAAAGAGGAAATCCGATCAGAGTTTTTTATGGCGATGATTTTACTGATTCCACCCGAAAACAAAAGTTAATACGAGCAACACAAATTGAAAAAGACGATTGAATAAAATTTACTGAAATGAAAAAGCTTCAAATTGAAATAGAAAATAAGAAAAGTCGTGAAAATATAATTTTCCAAAACGTAACAAAAGCTCTTGTATTTATAGGATTGCTGATTAAAAAGTTTGCTTTGCACGCAGCGCTTCACATCGGTTCTCTTTTTGAAAAAGATGTTGAATACGGAGCTTCAAAAATGGATCAGGAAATTGTAGAAAGAATTATTCACGATAGAGATAAGGAATTTCAAAATGAGGAAAGAAATAAATAGAATTAATGAAACCGTTACATAAATATGAATCCAAAGAAAAAGAATTCAGGAAGCTATTGAAAAGATTCTTGATTTTAAAAGAAGCTAAAAATAATCTCGGATGGATTCATCTTGAAAAACCATTGCGCCATGGTTATTATAAAGAACTCGAGTTCAGGGAAGAGGTGTTGAAACGTAAGGAAGCTCCGGTTTTTTTGGAGATTTTAGAAGCTACTAAAGTGGTAAAGTGGGGCATTACAAGAAAACGTCTCGAGAAATCGTGGGTTGAACAGTCTAAAAGAACCAATCGCATTCAATATCCTGGATTAAAAGCTTTTGTTAAAAAGGAATTCGATGGTTTGAGTGAGAAAGCAAAAAAGTATTTTATTAAAAGGCAACGAGATAACTGTTTTCTAAATGATGGCGAAATCTTATATTTTTCTACCCTTCCTGTTATGTATTTTAATTTTAAAGTCTCAAGAGCATACATCTATAAAAGAAGAATTATTGATTCTGTGCTAGATAAAGAAATGAAATGGATAAATCATAAGTTGGAGACAGATTATTATGGAATGTTTTATGGCCCATCAAGTACTCCGAAGTGGTGGAAAAAATATCAGTTTAAAAAGGAAAAAAGAAGAGTGAATGGTTTATTGACAAAGCGATTTTTTGATGGTGGTAATCAAGAAAGTAAAATTTATGATCGGTTTAAAGTTTTGAGGTGGTAACGTTGATATTACTTTGTTTTTTTTGTTCAATAAAAATGTTACTTTTTACAATTCCTGTATTAGGAGTAAAAAACAATCCTTATGATTAAATCAAAACTACTTAGTGCTTCGTTGTTGTTATTTGGATTTTATGCGTGTTCAGAGGAAAAGTCGACAGCGACGGCTTTGTCTTTAAAAAATAACGATGCAGAAGTGTTCACTTTAAAAAACAATGAGGACGACACGTTGCTTTTGCCAACAGGAAGTTCTGTGATAGTTCCTGCCGGTGCAATAGTGGATGCGCAAGGTGCGCCAGTGAATGGAGAAGTTAAATTGTCGTTTAATGAATATCATACTAAAGGTGAAATTTTATTGAGTGGCTTGCCCATGACTTACAAAGATTCCATTTTTGAATCGGCCGGTATGTTTAGCGTTAATGCGCACTGCGATGGGAGTCCGGTTTTTATTAGCAAAAGAAAACCAATCACGGTGAATATCGCGTCAGAAAAAAAAGGAGATTTTAATTTGTATGAATTGAAAGATTCTTCTTGGGCTTATATAGAGAAAGCAAAAATTAAAGATGAGCATCTTGAATGCACAGGGGATCAGTTAGAGGTAAGTAAGCCTTTTGAAGTTGCAAATGAAGATTTGAAATTAATTGAGTTTGATGTTAACTATTCGAAAATGCCCGAACTGAAAGGGTTTTCGCAAGTGATGTGGACTTATGCCGGCGAGAAAGATGCCGACAATCCCGAAAAAAACAAATGGATTTATGATCAGGTTTGGACCGATACTAAAATTGAACGTTTGCCGTCGAAGTACAAACTAACGTTGGAAAAAGGTGCAAAATATTTTGTGACTTATGTTCGTCCGGTTTTTCTAGAGTCGGATAAAAAGCTAGCCGAAGCAAGGTTTTCCGAAGCATTGAACAAGTACGAGCAAACTCTGGCCAAAAGAAATAAGTTAAGCAATACCGCTGGTGCAAGTGATTTGGTGCGCAGTGCAGCTTTGTATGGATTTGGAACTTATAATTTTGATAAGTGCAAAGGAAATTTGATTGATGCATTAGTATCTTTTAAGCTCAATAACAAGTCGGTTCATGCAGCAATGGCTTATTTAGTGTTGCAAAATTCAGTGGTTTCATATGTATTGGAAAATGGAAATTACAGTGTGCAGTTGCCATTGAATGAATCGAAATATAAATTAGCAGTGGCCGTAAATGATTCCACTTTTGCTTTTGTGTCGCGCGATGAAATTCTTGAAAAAGCCAACACTTTTAATAAAGGATCCTTACAGCAATTTGAGCTGGATGTGCAGATATTTCCCAAGTCAATGTCGAATTTAAAAGCCTTGGAAAGATTCCTCGAAGAGATTTAATGAAGAATATATTTGCATATTTTTTCTTGCTGTGTGCTCTTTCTTCAGCTGCGCAATCGCTGCTTCCAGTGAAAGTAAATAATAAGTGGGGCTTTATTAATCTGCAAGGAAAAGTGGTGGTGTCGTGCGATTATGATTTTGTAAGCAGCTTTGGAAAAGATGGATTGGCGCTTGCTTCCTATCACAATGTATTGACAGTGATTGATACTTTGGGTGAGCGAAAAACACCAGATCATGCTGAGGACATAAAATTACTTGGGAATAAACTTTTTCTCATTAAAATCAACAAGCGCTGGGGCGTGAGTAATTTTAAAAAAGAATTTCCTGTTGCTCCTGTTTATAAATCCTTATTGGCACTTTCGCCTAATTTGCTGGCAGCGCAGGACAGCAATGGTTTGTGGGGATGCATCACAGTGCGAAATATTACTTTGCTACCTTTTAAATTTGATAGAATCAACTACAACGGAACTGGTTTAATTGAAGCTAGAAAAGGGAAAGATGATTTTGTTTACAGCGACAGAGGAGTGTTTTTGTATTCATCGGCAGATAAGACTTCAAAGCTCATTAATGGCAAATATTTGTTGCATCAAATCGGAAGATATTGGGGAATAAAAGATACCACCGGACGAGTAATTATTACTTACGATTGGGATTACGCAAAGGTAGAAACCAGTGGATTAATCCGATTCAGTAAAAACAAAAAAGCACTTTTGTTTTCTGCTTTTGATGGCATAGTGCTGGCCGATAATTTGCAAAGATTTGAACCTGTTCGTGAAAATATATTTTTGTTTGTGAACGATTCTTTACGTGGATTGGTAGACATCAACGGAAAAATTATTGTGCCGGCAGAATTTAAAAAATTCAATTTCAATGGTAATTTCATTTGCTGTACTTATCACGACGATAGATGGGTTTTGTACACATCGAAAGGCATGAAATTACTTCCTGGCACTTATGATGAACTCAATGTTGTAGATGATTTGAGTGTTGTTTTGGTGAAGAGAAGTAGTAAATGGGCTCTTTGGAATGTGGATGGAAAGGAGTTGAATGGTTTCAATGCCGACACAATTACCATTCAGGACTCTATCGTGAAAATTTTTTCTGGGGATGTTTTGCGCAAACTAACATTAAATACCAACGGTCAAATACTCAAAGAAGAAAAAGTAAAAAATGTTTCGAGGATAAAAGTGCGGAGAGCACTTGATTTTACTTACAAAGCAGACGCTGCTCAAGCTGTTGTTGGTACTGCGAATTTTTCAAAATCGTCGATGCTTGGTATTGATGATCCCAATGCCGATACTACCTACAACGGCAATTGGTTTTATGTGAAAAAACGACAACAGTGGGGACTTTTGGACAATAATGGGAAGGTGAAAATTAGTCCGGTTTTTACTCGTGTTTTGATCAACGATTCCATGAAGTACACCGTGGTTTACAGTGCATATTGGTTTCCTAATAATTTTAATGTAGATAAGGCTTCATACAATCCCGAAGTGACCTTGGGAATTTATGATCACATCCATTATAAATATTTGTTGGAGCCTCAGTACACCAGCTTGCGCTACAAAGATTTTAATGAAGGAGAGTTCGCTCGTTGTTTGCCCAATTTTGCAGGAGATGAAATTGCCATGGTGAATTTGAAGGGTGAAGTGGAGCGCAAAAATTTTAAATACATAGGTGCATTTAATGAAGGCTTGGCGCGCTGCTTGGTTGGTGGTTCTTTAACCGTGAGCAAGGAACAAGATAGATCTACTTTTATAAGCGTGCTTGATTTTTTTACTGATTTGGATGGCACTTCTCGTCCGGCTAAAGCTTCTGGATTTTTAAAAAACAATGGCGGACAGTGGGGTTACATCAATCGATCGGCTGCATTTCAAATTGCACCTCAATATTCCACTGCCGAAGATTTTGTAAATAAGGTGGCTGTGGTTTCCATGAATTACCGATACGGCTTAATCAACAGCGATGGCGCTACAATTATTCCAATGCGTTATGATGGCATTGAACGGATGAAAAATGCAAATGATAGTCTGTTTTTGGTGTCGTTGATCAGTGAGAAATGGGGAATCTTAAATGAAAACGGAAGGGTGGAAACAAGCGCTTTGTATGACGATATTCAATCGATTGATAACGGAAAATATTTTATATACAAGCGAGGAAAATACGATGGAATTTTAAGTGCCAATTTTGTTGTGTTGTTTGAAGATACCTGCAAAAGTATTGTGCACATTGATTCTTCTTTTTTCCTGCTGCACTATGATTCTGCTTATTATCATTTAGATGCCAGTACTGCTTTGAGCAATAGAATTGATGGCGAAAGGGTTGAAGTGAAAAACAATATGCTTGTGCTTAGCAAAGCAAAAAAGTACTTTATTTACACTGCTGCGGGGAAGGAAATTGGGGTGTCGCGTTTTCCTGTGAAAGCAATTTACAACGAAGGCTTCGTTTATTTTTCATCGGATAAATCTAATAAAGAACTTTATGGTGTGCAGGTTTTTAAATCAGCCGGCCGACAAAAACCTATTTTTGATGAGCTTGGGAAATTCACCAATGGCAAGTCTTATTTCAAGTCGAAGCAATTGTACGGCATTGTAGAGATCTCTGGAAAAGTACTGGTAAAAGCAAAATTTGAAGCTATCGGTGATGCATCTCAAGGGTACAGAGTTTTTCGATCACTCGCTAGTTACGGAGTGATGAAAGAAGATGGAAAGGTGATTTTACAACCCAATTATTCATCGGTTTTGATCACTGCTGATAACAATTTTATTGTGTCGAAAAACGATCGCTTTAACCTCGTAAATTTAAAGGGCGACACCTTGTTTAAAACATGGTATGCTGAGCTCAACCATTTTCACAATGGTTTGGCCATTGCAAAAAGTGCTGCTGAGTATTTTTTGGTGAATGAGCTCGGTGTGGTTCAAAGCAGAGCCTACAGCAATTTGGAATATCTGGGAGATAATTTGTACAAATGTAGTGCTGGCAATGGTTCTGTAATTATGAATGAGGCAGGAGACACACTTTCTTATTTGTCGGATATTTATAGTTTCCAATTAAATCGCAGTGCTGCAATAGGGGAGTTAGAAGGTAAAAAAGGCTTGTTTAATGTTTATGGAGCAAAAATAGTGGCGCCCAAGTACAACGATTTACACTATTTGGGTGCAGGAAAATACAAATACAAATTGAGGGAGTTTTATCAGGTGTATGATGTGCTTGGTAAAGAAGTAGTGCCCATTCCTGCTGAAGCCATTGGTTTAATTAATCCCGATTTATTTATGGTGGATGCCGCCAATAAAATTGGTTATTTAAAACGCAATGGGGAGTGGTTGTGGCCGCTGACTTTTTGATTCCTTCATCATAATTCCATTCTTTAACATTATGCGTTAGCATTCCACCTAAAATACTTTTATTTTAGTAGGGTTATGGCAGATGAAGCAATACCAAAAAGTAAGTGGAAAAAAAGGCTGAAGCGCACAGTGATTGTGTTTTCGGTTTTCCTGCTGCTATTGATTGGCTTCGCCTATCTGGTTTTTAGGAGTCCGGCTGTGCAAACGTATCTCGTTAATAAAGTCACCAATTATCTCAATAAGGACCACAAATCTCAAATATCAGTGGAAGGTGTAAATGTTCGTTTGCTGGACAATGCCCTGTCGCTGGAAGGTTTGTTGATAATGGATTACAAGAAGGATACTCTTCTATATTTGGATGAAGTTGCCTTTGATGTGGATTCCTTTAGTTTGAAAAAACAAATTATTGATGCCCGACTGTTTGATATTGACAAGGGCTTGCTGGATGTTAAAATATACAAAGGTGATACCATCACTAATCTTGCTTTCTTTTTGAATGAGTTTGTGCCGAAGGATACCGTTCAATCCAAACCTTGGAATATTTCTGCCGGGAAATTAAAACTGGAGGATTTTGAGGTGCGCTTTAATAATGAAAATCAAGTGGCAACAAATGCGGGAATTGATTATGCTCATATAGTGCTGCGGGAGGTTAACGCTCAATTCAACTATATCAAATTTGATGGAGACACCCTAACTACCCATCTTGAAAAAATTTCGGCCAAAGACAAAAGTGGTTTCGATTTGCATCAACTCAGTGCTGATATAAAAAATAACGCCTCTGCTTTGCAATTGAAGAAGTTGTCTTTGTCGTTTAACAACACTTCGCTCGCTGGAAATGTGGTGTTGAAATACAATGGTTACAGCGATTATACCGACTTCATTAATAAAGTGAAAATGAATTTGGATATCACCAAATCCAATATTCTTTTGGGAGATATAGGTTATTTTGCTCCTTCTCTGTTGAACTGGAAGCAACAAGTTTTTTTGAAAGGAAATATTACTGGAAGGGTGAGTAACATGAAATGCAAAAACTTGATTTTGCAAACTGGGACTTCTACTTTGTTGAATGGAAACATAGAGATGGAGGGACTTCCCGACATTGACAATACTTTTATTTTTGCCGATTTAAAAAGCTTGCAAACCAATTACAACGACTTGTTGGAATTAACTTATCCTTCCGATTCGGGCTTTGCTGCCTTGTCATTGCCCGATATGATGAAGAAGTTGGTCGCCATTAAATTTAAAGGTGAATTTACTGGCTTTGTGAAAGAATTTGTTGCCCACGGAAAATTGAATTCTGATTTAGGATCCGTCATTACGGATGTGCAGTTTTCGGTTGATAAAAACAAAGCTCAGCGCTTAAGTGGTCGGGTAAATATGCCCGGATTTCAGTTGGGCAGATTGCTGGGCAATGAATCTCTTGGCAATATAGTACTGCAAGGAAATACTAAATTGCAATTTGGTAAAACCACCAATGCTAACTTTGATGGCAATGTGTATCGTTTTGATTTTAATGGATACTCCTATAGCAACATCAAATTAAATGCGGCATTGAACGAAAAAAACTTTTCGGGTGAAGTGAGTGTGAAAGACAAATACTGTGATTTGGATTTTAGCGGTGATGTGAATTTGGCTGCTGATAGCATTGCTTATCATTTTAAAGCCGATGTGAACAAAGCTTATTTAAGCAAACTTAAATTGGTCGACAGAGATACTAGTTTGTTCGTGAGTGCAAAAGCTGAGGTGAATTTGCAAGGAAATTCCCTGGATGAACTGGAGGGAAAGGCAAGTATTAATGACTTACGCTGGAAAGAAGGACTTTTTGACGAAGATTTGGGTAGAGTAATTTTTAAAGCGTCGCACTTCAATGGCAGTCGCAAAATCGATTTAAGTAGTAGCATTGCCGATGCTTCGGTGAGTGGAAAGTTTAGTATTGAAAATGCCGGAGAACTCATCACCATGTATTTTGCTAATTTTTCCAATCACTTGCTTCCTGAACAATACGTAGTGAAAAAAGGTCAGAACATCAATGTGAGTGTACGCGTTGATAATTTTAAACCCATACAGCGTTTGTTTTTCCCTGCCTTTTTCCTTGCGCGAAATTCGGAAGCGGTGTTTATTTACAACGATAGAATTGGAATAAATCTTTCACTGGTATCTGATAGTGTTGCCTTCCCAGGAGTTGGAGTTAAAAAATTGACTATGGAAGGATTTCCGGGAAGCGACAAGGATTTTAAAGTTCATGTAGCGGCGGCAACTGTTTCGCCAGCCAGTAAAATTCCTTTCAATAATTTTAATTTTCTGGCCGATTTAAACAACAATCAGCTTTCGTTTTTAACAGACATAAACAATGATGCTGCGTTAAAAAATAACGCGCATGTTGCTGGTGTGGTCAACATTGCAAGCAGAGACAGTTTTATACTGAACTTGAATGAAACGCATTTTTATTTAGATGATCATTTGTGGACCATTAACAACGACAATACAATCTCTTGGTCGAAAAATGAAGGCGAAGTAAAAAAATTGTTGCTCACCATGGATGATAAAACAATGGTGGTGTCGGGTAAAATTGGCAAGGATGAAAAAGATGTGCTCGACGTTTCTTTCAATGGAATTTCTTTAGAGTTTTTAAACTTATTAGTTCCTTCTGTAAGGATAGCGGGTCAGGTCACTGGTGAGATTCAGTTGTCGTCGGCATTGGAAAAACCTCGTTTGAACTCTTCTTTAATTTTTAGAGATTTGGTGGTGAACAAACAAAAATTTGGCGAAACAAAATTGACTTCCAACTACCTTCCCGATGAAGAGAAGGTCACGTTGGGACTTACTGTAAAGCGCATCACAGGCGGTGAAGAAGGTTATCTTTTGTCGGTGGCAGGTGATTATTTTCCTTTCAAAGAAAAAGAACAGTTGCGTTGTTCCGCCGATTTTAAAAATTTTAGAATTACACTTTTGGAGCCCTATTTTGAAGGAATTTTATCCGACATAGGAAAAGCAAAAGTGTATGGAACATTGGATATCACAGGAGAACTTACTGCTCCCAAAGTATTGGGGGAACTGCGCTTCAAAGATTTTTCTCCTACCATTGATTATTTAAATGTGAGTTATGATTTAAATGATAAAGTAACTTTTAAGGAAGATGGAATTTATCTTGAAAACTTTATGATGAAGGGAGCAGCGCCATATTATCGTGCCGACAAAGAGGAAGGTGTTGGCTATATCAATGGTGTAATTACCCATAATCGTTTTAAGGATATGTTTTTCAATCTTGAAATAAAAACCAAAAAATTAATTGCTCTTAATACCACTTTAAACAACAACGTAAATTACTACGGAAAAGCCTTTGTGAGCGGTGTTGTGATGGTAGGTGGAACCGCATCTAATGTAGTGATGTACGCTAATTTAACGAGCGAGAAATTTGATAGGGGTTATACTGCCGATTATACTAGCATTGAATTGCCGCTGGATCAGGAATCGGAATTGCCCTTGTATGATTTCGTTGAGTTTGTTAAAGAGGGCGATACTACTCGGTCTAAAAAACTGGTGCTTGATGAATCGATGGAAGTGCCTTGGTTAGACATGACCTTTGATTTTAAAGTCACACCCGATGCCAAAGTGAAAATGATTTTTGATTCGCGTGTAGGCGATGAAATTGAAGCGCAAGGAAGCGGTGATTTACAATTTCAAATTACTTCCAATGGGAAATTCACAATGAATGGAACGTACGAAGTTGAAAAGGGAGAGTACTTCTTTACAGTGAAAAATATTATTGCTAAAAAGTTTTCGGTAAGTAGAGGCGGAACTGTAACGTGGACGGGGGATCCTTTAGATGCTGCAATTGATTTAAAAGCCTTGTACAAGGTGCGCACTAAAGTAAGTAGTTTGATGGACCCTATAAAGTATTCTCAAACGCAAATCGATGAAATGTCATCCACGGTTCCTGTAAATGTGGTAATGCACTTGAATGGTAATTTATGGAATCCAACACCTACTTTGGATTTAGAAGTAAACACCACCAATTCTCGCGCACAGGAAATTGTGAATGATAATATTATTGGTGAAAGTGAAAAAACAAAGCAGGCCATTTCATTGCTGATGCAAGGTTCTTTTATAGTTCCCGACAATAGTAAAACTGCTGGTTCTTCGGTGCTCAATGCGGGCTTGTCGAATGCCAAACAATTTTTAACCGGACAGGTGAATAATTATTTGTCGCAAATTACCGGCGATGCTTTTAACGTTGGTTTCGATTACAATGGTGCTGCTGCGGATAGTTTGTCCAACGTGTCGGTAACTGTGGATAAAAGATTTTTAAATGATAAAGTAGTGGTGAGTGGAACCTTCGATTTGGGGAAAGATGCTGCGGATATGGAGGTGCAATATAAACTTACGCAAGATGTGACTTTAAAAGCTTTCCGTAAATCGCAGCAAAATCAAAAAGATCAGGACGGTTCAATTCCAACGCAGGGAGCGGGTGTGTTTTTTAGAAAAGAGTTTGATTCGTTTGCTGATTTGTTCAAGAAAAAAGAAAAGTGATGCAAAATCCGGTTAAAGAATTACGCAATGCTATTGTCAGAAGTGCTTTTTTGCCCTTTCTGTTTTTAAGTATTTGCTGGCTTGTTTTTCTAATTGAAATTTTTGCTCATTATAGTTTATCTGATTTTGGTATTCAACCCCGAACCTTGGTAGGATTGCGTGGTGTGCTATTTATGCCCTTTCTGCACGGCGATGTGGAACATTTGCTCAACAATTCTTTTGCCTTTGGAACGCTTGCCACCATGCTGTTTTTCTTTTACAGAGAAATTGCGCTCACCGTTTTTTTGTGGGTGTTTTTTATGTCGGGAATTTGGACTTGGAGTCTCGCAGTTGGCGGCACGCACATTGGTGCAAGTGCAATAATTTATGGTTTGTTTTCTTTTTTGGCGCTCAGTGGTATGATTCGTCGCAACAAAAATTTGTTGGCACTTACTTTTCTGGTGATTTTTGCGCATCAAGGAATTGTATGGGGGGCTTTGCCAGGCAAGCCCAATATATCATGGGAAGGGCATTTAGCCGGATTGCTGGCCGGAATCATTTTGGCCATTTACTTCAGAAAACAAGGTCCACAACGTGAAGTGGTTCCTGTTGACGACGACGACACTCACAACGAATTTCGCTTTGGTAGGTTTTATTGGGACGAGAAAAAAAGAGAGGAAGAAGCGCGGAAAGAAGCTGAAAGAAGAGAAGCAGAGCAGTCGATTATTTATCATTATAAGGAGGGTGAGTAGTCGCTATCTTTCACTGTGCGTCATTGAGCGATATTTAGCAATCGCATCCACCACATTGCAATTGTTTCGTTCCGAAAAATGTCTGATGGTGTTTCGAAAAAATCTTCAGATTAACATTAATTTTATTTTCAACTCTCTATATTCGTTGAATAATAATTAATTTACCTGAATGAAGATATTTATGAAATTGAAATTAGGCATTCTTGCGCTTGTAGTGTTTTTTGGGATTGTTGGATTTTACACCTTAAAGCCTGATGCCAAGCTGAGCAAAGAGCAGGTGATTATCGGTTACGTTTTTCAGGTAACAGAAGCTTATCATTATTTGAATCTTAAAATTGATGACGATTTTTCCAAAAAAGCTTTTCATCAATATTTAAAATCGTTGGACTACAACAAAAGAATATTGCTTGCTGAAGATGTAAATCAATTGAAAAAGCACGAAACTAGCATTGATGATGAAATAACTAAGAGCGAAAGTTTGGATTTGTTTGAAGAATCGCTGACTCTTATTCAAAAACGCGAACAAGAAATTCAACCTTACTATAAAGAAATATTGGCGCAACCGATGAATTTTTCGGTTAAAGAATCTGTGGAAAATGATGCCGACAAACGCGACTTCCCGAAAACTGAAGCAGAAAGAAAAGAGTTGTGGAGGAAATTACTGAAACTACAGGTGTTGTCGAGGTATTATACAATGAAAGACGCGCAAAGCTCCGACAGTGTTAAAGTGAAAAAATCAGATGCTGATCTGGAAAAGGAGGCCCGTGAAAAAGTGCTCAAAAGCTACGATGAGTGGAGTAAAAGTATTCAGCAGGTGGATAGGATGGAGCGCTTCTCTATTTATGTTAATGCTTTATTGAGTGTTTATGATCCTCATACATCTTATTTTGCACCGCGCGCAAAGCAAGATTTTGATATTTCTATGACGGGTCGTTTGGAGGGTATTGGTGCTACTTTATCAGTTAAAGATGGTTTCGTTAAAGTGAATGAAATTGTTCCAGGAAGTGCTTCTTCTCGACAAGGCGAGCTGGAAGCTGGTGATTTAATTTTAGAGGTGGCGCAAGGTGCTGAAAAGCCAGTGGATGTTGTGGACATGCGCTTAGATAAAGTTGTTAGTATGATTCGCGGACCTAAAGGAACTGAGGTTCGACTCACCATTAAAAAAGTGGACGGAACTACACGAATTATTAAAATCATCCGCGACATTGTGATCATTGAAGAAACCTATGCGAAGTCGGCTATTCTTCAAAAAGATGGTGATGCAAATCGCTATGGCTATATCGATATCCCTCAGTTTTACGCCGATTTTTCGGGCAAAGGCGGAAGAAATTGTTCCGATGATTTGCTTGTTGAAGTGGAGCGTTTGGCAAAGGAAAATACCAAAGGAACCATCATCGATTTGCGCAATAATGGTGGAGGGTCTTTGCAGGATTGTATTAAAATGATAGGCTTGTTTATTGAAACAGGACCAGTGGTAATTGTGGATGACAAAAGTGGTCAGAGTCAGGCTTATACCGATCCAGACCCTCGTATCCGTGATGCAAAACCTTTGATCGTTTTGGTGAATGGTTTTAGTGCCAGTGCTTCCGAAATCTTTGCTGCAGCCATTCAGGATTATCACCGTGGTGTGATCATAGGAACGGCTTCTACTTTCGGTAAAGGTAGCGTTCAACGATTTTTTGATTTGGATGAATTTGTTCCAGCAACCAGTGAATACGCTTCATACATGTCGCTGGGTGAGGTTAAAATCACCATGTCGAAATTTTTTAGAATTAACGGTGGAGCCACACAATTGAAAGGAGTTGTGCCTGATATTATTTTGCCTGATGTGTATTCAAAAATGAAATCGGGAGAGAAAGAGGAAGATTTTGCAATGCCATGGACTAAAATTCGCGCTGCTCAATACCAGTCTTTTCAACCTACGCCAAACTACA
Organism: Bacteroidota bacterium; assembly: GCA_026390935.1. Classification (GTDB taxonomy): domain Bacteria; phylum Bacteroidota; class Bacteroidia; order Flavobacteriales_C; genus JAHEZL01. The sequence continues at coordinate 13,714 of JAPLEZ010000070.1, read as the reverse complement.
AGGCTTTGAGTGCTGCAATGAAAATGCGTGTAGATACCACCACCTTCTTTAAGCAACTGGACAAACATTTGATTCTGATGGAAAAAGAGGAAAAAAATACTTTACAAAGTTTGTTGTATGCCGATTACGATCGTGAATCAAAGGCTTTGGAGGCCAGCAGTGATGCCTTAAGTGCTGTGGCCAAGAGAGCAAATGGAATTAAAGTGGATTTTCTTCGCGATGAAGCCGAAGCCATAAAAACAGATAAGTCGAAAAAAGAAAGATTGGAGAATTTTCACAAAGGATTAGTAAAAGATGCATACATCTATCAGGCATTACTAACGCTTTCCATGATGAACTAATTCAAGTGGAAGAAAAGGATCATGTAAGCAATGGCTAACAGAGGAAGTATGAACAATATCTTGCGGTCTTCAATAAAGGATTTGTACAATCGATCAAGTAATGTAAGCATAGTGTTTGGTTTTGGGGAACATAAGATAGGAAAAAATAATTCCATTTCAAAAGTTACTTTTGAGGAAATTGGTATTCTAATCAGGAATTAAGACATTTAAATTTTAAATAAATATTATGGAAGAATTTGGTCAAATGTTAATGTATACAGTGCCATCAGTAGTGGTTGGTGCAATTGCTTATTTATTGGTACATCGCTTTATTCAAAATGAGCAAAATCGACATTTGATGGAGGTTAAGAAGGAAAATATCAAGTTTTCTGCCCCCATCATATTGCAGGCCCATGAAAGATTGATTTTGTTTCTGGAAAGAATGCAGATGTCGTCTTTGGTGGCCCGTGTTCACAAACCAGGAATGAGCGCCCGTTTCTTACAAACCGAAATCATCAATACCATTAAAACCGAGTTTGAGCACAACATTACCCAACAGTTGTATGTCTCCAAAAATTCATGGGAAATCGTAAAGAAGGCCAAAGAAGAAAGCATGAAAACGGTGAGTATGGGGATGTCGAAATTACAAGACAATAATGCTACTTCAATTGATTTGGCGAGAGAGGTGTTAACGATTACTGCTGCGCAGGATCAAGATTGGACTCAAAAAGCCATCGATGTATTGAAAGCTGATTTACGAAAAACTTTTTAAGTGGATATTTCTTCCTTCAATCCTGATTTTCAAAATAAGGAAGGGAAAAATTCTCTTCCTTCCGATTGGTTAACGGAATTACGAAAAGGAAGTAAACAAGCACTGGCTAAGGCACTCACCTTAACCGAAAGCACCAAAGAAGAAGACAGGCAGCTGGCGAGATACATCGTGCAGCAATGTGTTAATGAAGGAAAAAGTATTCGCATTGGTATTACTGGAGTTCCTGGTGTTGGAAAAAGTACTTTCATTGATCAACTCGGGACTTATCTCATCAAAGAAAAAAATAAAAAGGTAGCTGTATTGGCTGTTGATCCCAGTTCAGGCCGATCGGGTGGAAGTGTTTTGGGCGATAAAACCAGAATGGAAAAATTGGTGATGGAGGATGCTGCTTACATCCGACCGATTCCTTCTCGCAAGGAGTTGGGTGGAGTTACCTCGGGATTGTCGGATGCGATTGTGCTTTCCGAAGAAGCGGGTTTTGATATTGTTTTTATTGAAACGGTTGGAGTTGGACAATCGGAAACTGCAGTGTCGCAATTGGTGGATATTATTATTTTCTTGCTCTTGCCCAATTCTGGTGACGACTTGCAAGGCATCAAGCGGGGAATAATGGAAGAAGTACATATTGTAGCTATCAATAAATCCGAAGGAGAAAATTTATTGGCCGCTAAAAAAACAAAAATGTTGTTGGATACGGTGCTGCAAATTATGCCCGGACCAGTAGAAGGCGAGAAGAGAGAGGTGTTGCTTTGCTCAGCTCAGGAAGCCACTGGCATTGAGGAACTTTGGAAAGAAGTAAGCGAGTTGCATCAGCGAATCGACAAAAGTGGCTGGCTCACCGAAAACAGAAAACAACAAAAAGTAAATCGCTTGCGAATATATTTAGATAGTTTGCTACGCGATTCCTTCTATCACAATTCCAACGTAAGCGACGCAATAGTAAAATACATAGCGGAAGTTGAATCAGGAAAGATAGATGCTTACAACGCCGCGATGGAGATTTTTAAGGAATTCAAAAAGTAATTTTTGAGTAAGGTTCACGCGCTCCGTTAAGTTTAGCGCAGCGTAACTTAACGGAATCTTTTCCAGAAGCTTTCAGCTTCCCGATTTAAAATCAGATTATTTTTATTGAATAAAATAGAAGCTGAAAGCTTCAAGAAAAATTCCGCTAAGTTGAAAACTTAGCGGAGCGTGTGAACCATATTCACGCAATAAATCTGCTTAAAACAAGAAAAGCTGCCCGAAGGCAGCTTTTCAAATTCTTGAATCGAAAACAATTACTTGTTAACTACACCAGAAAGTTCAGCACCAGCTTTGAATTTAACCACTTTTTTAGCAGCGATTTTAATTTCTTTTCCAGTTTGTGGGTTTCTTCCTTTTCTAGCAGCTCTTTTAGATACTGCGAAAGATCCGAATCCAACTAAAGCAACTCTGTCACCTTTTTTCAAAGATTTAGTAGTTGTTGTTACAAAAGCGTCTAACGCTCTTTTAGCATCTGCTTTAGTGATTTTCGCTTCAGCTGCGATTGCTTCGATTAATTCTGCTTTGTTCATGGTATACAAAATTTAATGGTTAATGAATAATTTGACTATCCGGTGTCAAATATATGCGATTAATAAATCTGTGCAAATAGCCAACAAGAAAAATCGCGGAAATGTTGAAAAAACAGGGTGATTGTTAATAACTCAAGCTGAAAATGGCGTTCTTGCTGCTTTTTTCTAAGGTAATCACGGGAGAAGGGCAAAGGGGGGCTTCTTCCTTGCTGCTATACTATATGATAAGCGCCGATGTTGAATCCCTTGAGGAGGTCCTCTGTTTTCATCCTGTTTTTGCCCGCAAGCTGAAGATGAGTAATTTTTAAAGAGCCATTTTCACATCCTATATATAAGTATGTTTTATTATCACTTTCGATGGTGCCTGGAGCGATACGTTTATCGGAAAGCTCTGCTGAAAATATTTTCATTAAAATTTCCTCGTTGTCTTTTTTTATGGTGGTCCATGCTGCGGGATAGGGCGATAGGCCTCGAATTAAATTGTAAACGCTTTGCACGTCTTTGTGCCAATCGATTTTACAAGTCTCCTTAAATATTTTCGGTGCCGGTTTCAATTCCTTGATCAATAAATCTTTTTGATTGAGCAGGGAGAGGTTGTTGGTTTGTATTCTATATACAGTATCAAGCACTAGTTTTTTTCCTACTTCCATGAGTTGATCATGGAGTTCACCAGCAGTAGTTGTTGAAGAGAGCTTTATTTTTTCTTGCAATATGATTTTTCCGGTATCAATATTTTCGTTGATGAAAAATGTAGTTACACCGCTTTCGGCATCTCCGTTGATGACAGCCCAATTGATGGGAGCTGCGCCACGATACTGAGGTAACAAAGATCCGTGTAAATTAAATGTGCCTAATGCGGGCATTTTCCAAATCACTTCTGGTAACATTCTAAAAGCAACAACTACTTGCAGGTTTGCATCAAGTGCTTTTAATTCGGTAATAAATTCTTCGGATTTTAAATTGGTAGGTTGTAAGATGGTCAATCCTTTATCAGCAGCATATTTTTTTACTGGCGATTGCTGTATTTTATGTCCACGTCCGGCAGGCTTATCGGGAGCGGTAATCACGCCCACCACATTATAATTGTTTTCTACTAAAATTTGCAGTGAAGGAACTGCGAAATCGGGAGTTCCCATGAATACTATACGAAGAGAAGAATTTGTCATGGAGCAAAGATAAAAATGTTATCTGATCAGCGTAATGCTTCCTACGCGATGTTGATTGCTTCCCCATTCATCTTTGTACTGGAGCTTGTAAACGTATACATCAGGTGGTGCTGGAATACCTTTTATATTGCCATCCCAGCTAGAATTTGGGATCTTGCTTTCATAAATGAGATTTCCCCATCTGTTGAAGATGCTAAAAGAATAATCCTCATCTGAAATGCCATCAGTGAAGATCATGAACTCATCATTGTCCTTATCGCTATTGGGAGTGAAGCTGTTGGGAGCATATATTTTCTGACGGAAATTTTTAACACATACAGCTTTTTCAAGGGAGTCGGTACAGCCAAAAGCATTGGTGGAAATCAATGTTATTTTGTGGCATTTTACAGAATCGGAGAAAGTAAAGCAGTCACTTTCATTGTTTGATATAGCTTCGGTTCCGAATCTCCAAGTCCAAACATTTCCGCCTTTTTGTGTGGCATTTTGAAAACAGAAAAAAGGATTTTCAATATAAGCCTCAGGAGGAGCAATATGAAAAAGTACGACAGGCTGAGGAGTGGCATTTATTTTTTTTCTGATGGTATCGGCGCAGCCATCAAAGGTTTTGATCACGTATTCAATGTTTGTAATTCCAAAAGTGGAATAAGTGTGAATAGCTGAATCAACAGGTGAATTTACTTCCGTGCCATCGCCAAAAATCCAGTGAAAAGTATTTGGTTTTGGAACGGTAACATCTCGTAATTTTACGGTGAGAGGCACACAGCCCGAATCAGTATCTAAAGTAAAATCGGCTGGAGGAATAGCAATTTTTTTTATGATGGTAGTGTCGTAGGCGATGCAACCTGGAGAAGCGTTGTCTTGGGTTTGAAACACATATGAATTGGCAGCATTGGAAACCTTTAGCAATGGATTTAAGATGGTGGAGTCGCTGAGTCCGATTCCCGGTTTCCATTGATATTGGTAAGTGCCTTCCGGACTGGAATTCATTTTTACCTGCAATTGTGACTGCAAAAGGGAAGAACATATTTGCAACGTGTCGGGTAAATCTGTGGAAGGATAAGGATAAATTTTTACTGTCAGGGTAGTATCGTACGCACAACCAAAGTCATTCATGGCTCTGAAGGTGTAGCTTTTATTTCCGATGGTGAATGGTATCGCGCAAATGGTGTCACCGTTGGCTGATGAATCCACTATAGAAGTATCGCTGATCCATGCTGTGGAATCACCAGCAGTCATGTTGAAAACGGGCGTAAATGTGATTCCAGGCGGAGCAATAGCGGGATTGAAAGTAAGGTCCCAGGTGCACACAAAACCATTGTCGTTCACTTGCATATCGCACACTTCAAATGACCATTCACCATTCAACGGACAGCCAATTAAATTGGTGAAAGGTTGAACGCTTTTGTAATTTCCTTGAGGCACAATTTTGTTTACTGTTACCGCATTTTGTAATTCTCCCATGATGGATGTGGCGGTCCAGCAGTAATTGCCGCAGGTTCCCTTTACCGCTGGATCATCATTGATCACTGGTGTTCCCAAATATTTTCCGGCACCTCCGCGATTGAATAATTTTACCGACTGCCCATTCGGACAAGTAAGTTTTATGGTTAAGTCGTCAAGGTACGAATGCTCCATGTCCACACAAATACTTTGCAGATCGGTCACTGAAGTCATTTTTTGTCCGGGTGTAAATGTTTTAAAATTCAAGCTTGATGAAAAGCAAGTGCCAGGTTTATCAGGTAAGGCTAAATCTCCACCATTATATTTAGGCACACTTTCCTTAAAATTAATTCCAGCTACATTTCCGCTGAAACAAACTTGTTTGCCTGCGCAACCTTTAAGATCGCCTGTAGTTCCTGTAAACACTGGGGGTGTACTTACCCAAACCTGCACCTGTTCTTTGTTGATGTTGGAGCAGCCCGAAGAATTGCTAACTCGTAATTCTACATTTAATCCGGCAGGAGAAGAAAATGTTGCATTGTAACTTGGTCCGGTGATGGTGTCTTTTTTGGTGAACCATTCGTATTTAGTGATGCTTCCTGCGCCAGGAATTGAAGCACTTCCATCCAACGATAGGTTGTCGCCCGGACAAAGTTTAACTATTTTGTTTGCGCTGGTGATATCAGCTATCGGAAACAAGCATTTATTACCGCAGGTGATGCTTCCTTCCCAAAAACCGTTAACGGCATTGTCGCTTTTAAACAGGAAAGTCAAGCAACCAGAGGTGTTTGTAGTGGAGGCAGTAAGTGTGAGTCCGAGCAAATCATCTTTGGTATATTTTCCTAAAACAGAAGCAGCGACGGAATTTCCATCATAAACGGTGAGGGTGTCTTTATTGTCGAGATTAAATCCATTAAAGTTAATTTTAACTGCAGCACCTCCATTCGGACACAAGGTGTAGGTTTTACTTTCGTTGGATGAATATCCTGCTCCCGATGCTCCACCACTGTCGAAAAATTTCCCAGAGCACGTGTTATCCGCGCCATTGGTGATGATGAAATTTTGCGCATGCAACAACACTGTGGCGAAAAGCCAAAGGGTTAAAAGTAAATATCGTGGTTGCAGGCTCATTGTTATTCTCTATAAAACAATATTAAGTAATAGATGGTTACAATTAATTAAGGTAGTGCAATTAATATTCGCGACAATAACATTTTTAATTAAATTTAGGCATGAGATCACTCTTGCTATGTATACTGCTTTTGTTGAGCGGAATTGTTTCTGCTCAGATTATCCCTAACAAGGGGCAGTGGGCTTCAAATATATTGTATCGCACAGATGTGCCGAATGGCACTTTGTTTTTTGAAAACGATAGACTTACTTATAGTTTTACTCATCCCGAGGATATAAAAAAGCTACACGGTCATGCGGCCAGAATCAATTCTGATAATGCGAGTATGCGCTATCATTCTTTTCAGATGCAATTTATTAATGCCAATCGAGAGGCAAAAAAAAGCAGTTTACAGCCTTTTGAAGAAAGACTGAATTATTTTTTGGGAAATGATAAATCCAAATGGGTATCTGATATTACAGCTTTTCATAAAGTGTCGTACTTGGATATTTATAAGGGAATTGATGTGGTTTTTTATTCGGAAGAGGAAAGAGTTAAATATGATTTTATTGTGCATGCAGGTGCGGACGTTAAGAGCATTCAACTCTCTTTTCCTGGTGCCGACAAGGTATATGTAAGCAATAATGAATTAAAAATAAAATTGTCGTTCACTGAAATCATTGAGCAAATTCCTATTGCTTACCAAATTATCAACGGAAGAAAAGTGAGCGTGCCTTGTTATTTTGTGATGGAGAAAAATGTGCTCTCATTCAAAGCAGGAGAGGGCTATAATCCGCATCATGATTTGATTATAGATCCCCTGTTGATTTTTTCTTCATATTCTGGATCTACTTCCGATAATTTTGGATACACTGCTACTTATGATGAAGATGGATTTTTATATGCAGGCAGTACTTCTTTCAATACTGGTTATCCAACTACGATAGGGGCTTATGATGTTACTTTCAATAGTAATCCTACGAGTGGAGCCGAGTGGGTTTTTGTTCCTGGTCTTGGACCTATTTTCGCGGGTTTTGGCGTTCCTGATATTGCCATTACAAAATACGAAAAAAAAAAAAAAAAAAGAATTTATTCCACTTATATAGGAGGTTTGCAATGTGATATTCCTCAAAGTTAAGTGGTTAATTCAAAGGGAGAATTGGTGATATATGGAACAACAGGATCACACAATTTTCCAGTAACGGCCAATGCTTATGATACTGTTTTTAATGGTGGCGGAAAGGCTAATCTTTCAAGGGGAATTGATGTGAACTATCAATTTGGTTCGGATATTATTATTTCGAAACTAAGTGCTGATGGAAGTCAGCTATTGTCGTCTACTTATTTTGGTGGCGATCAGAACGATGGTTTGAATTTGTATCTCGCATACAATTATGCCGATCAGATGAGAGGAGAGGTAGTGCTGGATAAAAACGACGATATTTACATAGCCACTTGTACCTATAGTGCAGGATTGGCCACAAGTGCTTCTTTTCAAAATACTTTACAAGGGATACAGGACGGGCTTATAGCAAAGTTTTCTGCTGATTTATCGGGCTTAACATGGGCCTCTTATCTTGGCGGTGGCAGCAGGGAAGCGGTGTATTCTATTGTACTTGATAAAAATGAAAATTTGATTGTGGCTGGTGGAACTATGTCTAGTGATTTGCCAACAACGACAGGGGTTGTTTTCCCGACTTATCAAGGCGCTCCCGCCGATGGTTTTATTGCTAAGATAAGTAACGACGGAGCTTTACTTAATGCACTGACTTATTTTGGAACTAGCAAATACGATCAGGTTTACTTTGTGAAGAGTGATAATTTTGATAATATTTTTGTTTACGGACAAAGTGCAAGTATGGATGGTACGTTGGTGAAAAATGCTTTGTATTCTTCGGTGAACAGCGGTATGTTTGTTAGTAAGTTAAGCAATGATTTAAAAAGTATTACATGGTCTACTACTTTTGGTTCAGGGGATGGAAGAATCAATTTAAGTCCAACTGCTTTCATGGTCGATTTATGCAGCAAGGTGTACCTAACTGGTTGGGGATCCTCAAATGATGGTTTTGAAGATATTCCTAATTTTCTGGTGGATCCCAGTGGAAATACTGGTCACAACGGAGGAAGAGGAACAGATGGATTGCCGGTAACGCCTGATGCTTTTCAAACCACTACAGATGGAAATGATTTTTACATTATGGTTTTGGAAGATGATGCATCGGCTCTTTCTTACGGTAGTTTTTTTGGCGGACGCTTTGATAAAAAAGGAAAAATATACCAATCGATGTGCGCCGGTTGTGGTAAACACAGTGATATGCCAATTTTTCCTGCCAATGCCGTATCCCCAACAAATAATTCAAACAATTGTAATAACGGTGTTTTTAAAATGGATTTTTTACTTAGCAATGTGGTAGCTGATTTTAAAGCGTCTTCTGCATGTCCTTCACAAGAAATTCAATTTAACAACACGAGTTTGATTCAGCAAAATACTAGTTATTATTGGGATTTTGGTGATGGAAGTAGTTCCACATTATTTGAGCCTTCACATGCATTTCAGTCAGCGGGAACTTATCAAGTAAAATTGGTGTTAACAGATCCTGGTGCTTGTAATGTTAAAGATAGCGTTGTTAAAGCAGTAAAAATATTTTCCTATTCCAGCTTTTTAAATGCAACAAGTGATACTAGTATATTGCTGAAAGGAAATTCAACGCTGCTGCACGTTCTTCCAAAAGATTTGTCGGTAGTGTGGACGCCTTCGCTTACTTTGAATGATGATACTTTGTTTAATCCGTTAGCTTCTCCTACAACCACTACAACCTATACTGTAAGTTTGAAGACTGATTCAAAAAATTCATGCGTAGGCAGTGATACGGTAACCATTTATGTATATGAACCAAAATGCGGAAAGAACGATGTATATGTTCCCAATATTTTCACGCCCAACGGCGATGGAAAAAATGATGTTATGCTTGTTCGAGGAAATAATATCACCGACTTGTATTTCGCAATTTATGATCGCTGGGGTGAATTGGTTTTTGAGACAAAGGATCAAAGCATAGGTTGGAAAGGTGAATACAAAACACAAAGCGCGGATCCTGCTGTTTTTGCTTATTATTTAAAAGTGAAGTGTGCTGGTGGTGATGAATATTTTGAGAAAGGAAATATAACAGTAATGCGATGATTAAAAAGTTGAAAGTAAAAAGTAAAAAGCCAAAAAGCGGAAAAGAAAGTTGCCTTTTTTTGGCTTTTTACTTTTTACTTTTTACCTCTTCCATTGCTCAAGACATTCACTACTCTCAGTTTTTCTTTGCGCCCGCGAATTACAATCCGGCACACATTGGTGATTTTGATGGTGATTATCGTTTCATTGGTAATGAGCGCCGACAATGGGCTTCTGTCACTATTCCCTACCAAACTTTTGCCGCTGCCGCCGATGCTCGCGATTTTTTAGCGGTGAAGGGATTGGGGACTTTGTTCAGTTTTCAAACAGATAATGCTGGCGATTCTCATTTCACAACGACTGTTGTTAATGTGGGAGCTTCTTATCGCTACGACCTCGATACCAATAATACTATTGTTTTCGGGATTCAGGCGGGTGTAAGCAATAAGCAATTCAATACAAAGGATTTGAAATACGACAACCAGTACAATGGATTTTATTATGATCCCAGCATCTCTAGCATTGAAAGCTATGATAAGTTAAGTGCCACTTATTTTAATTTCAATGCCGGATTGAAATGGAAATTCAAAGTGAATGAACAAACAAATTTGTTTTTTGGAGCTAGCGCATACAATATTACTCAGCCCAAAGAATCCTTTATGCAAAATGTTAGCATTACTCTGGATCGACGATTCAATGTTGAGCTGGGAGCAGAGCATAGGGTAGCGCCTCGCTGGTCGATATTACCCAAAATCCTCATGAGTTTTCAAGGGAAATATTCTGAGTATCTGATTGGTTCAATGGTGAAATATGATTTTATCTCAGAACCATTTAATGAATGGAATTTGCTGGCCGGGGCATGGGGAAGAACTTCCGATGCAGGAAACTTGTTTGCAGGATTAATGTATAACAATTGGACCTTTGGCATGAGTTACGACATTAATTTATCCAATCTTGAGCCAGCATCGCAATATAAGGGCGGATTGGAACTTTCGGTGATTTATATTTTGAAAAAACTGCCTCCAAGAATGAAATTTAAAATATGCCCTGATTTTTTATGATGCAATTGCGACTCTTCATTATTTTTCTTTTCATATTCACGCAAGCTGCCTTGGCTCAAACAAAGCAGTACACTAAATATGCGCAAGAAGCAGAAGCGGAAGGTGATTATTATTCGGCTGCCTACTACTATCAAAAAATTTACGATAAGGATAGTTCTGACGCAGCACTCACTTTTAGTTTAGCCAATTCCTATTTCAATTTCAAAGCCTATAAAAAAGCATATTCTCTTTTTGAAAAAGTTGTTGCATCACCTCGTAAAGATGAATTTCCATTGGCCTTATATCACATGGCAATGATCAATAAGTACCAAGGCAATTATGAATTGAGTGCACAGCAATTTTTAAAATTCACCAAACAAAGCAAAGAGAAATCAACTTTCGCCTACCAAAGCGCGGTGCAAGAATTAAAGACAAGTAAATTTATTCCTCGCATCATCAGTGATACTTTGAATTTTACAGTTTTCAATCTCGCTGGTATCAATTCCTCTGATGCTGAATTTGGTGCAGTACTTTATAACGATTCAACGTTGTATTATTCCGCTTTGCGCAAGAACAAAGACAAAGAATATCGTGCAAAAATATACACAGCCATTGGTCAGGGAGGATGGTGGAATGGAGATGCTGAGGTGAAAAAAATGAATGATGAGCTGCTTAATTCGGCTGATGGGACTTTCAATGCTTCAAAAAGCAAATTCATTTTCTCACGATGCAGCAAATTAAAGTCGTGTAAACTAGTAGAAGTTTATTTAACCGATACAGGATGGAGTAAAGCAGTGTATTTGCCTAACGAGATCAACGGTGGGGATTCAAGTGTCACTCATCCTTTTTTGATGAAAAGTGGCAATAAAGAAATTCTGCTATTCTCTTCCAATCGTGCAGGAGGAAAGGGTGGAATGGATATTTGGTTTTCGGAAATTAACAATGGAAAATATAGTGCTCCCAAAAATTTGGGTGCAAAAATCAACACGCCTGGAAATGAAATAACTCCTTTTTATAATGAGAAAGACACTTCTTTGTATTTCAGTTCTGATTGGCATCCTGGCATAGGCGGACAAGATGTTTTCAGAAGTAAAGGTGATTTGAAAGCTTTGGGTGAACCTGTAAATGTGGGTGTTCCATTAAATTCAAGCAGGAATGATCAGGGTTTTTCTATTGATACATCCTCTAATGGTTTTTTGTCTTCTACCAGACTAGGCACTCTTAGTGATGATCCTGATGTGGTTTGCTGTTCTGATATTTATCGTTTTGAAAAACCTAAAGTCAAAAAGATTGCGCTTCCTTTGGATACCATTCCCTTTCGAATGGAAGAAGATTTCATTAGCGTTTCGTTGGTGTGTACTTTCACAACGATGAGCCAAATCCACGAACACGTGATACCATAACGCCTTTGAATTATGTAACTACCTACAATGCGTATAAAAAATTAGTGCCCGATTACGAAAAAATTTATCCTGCTGAGCTGAAAGGTGAGGATCAAAAAATGGCGCAAGAAGATGTGCAGCATTTCTTTGAAGATTATGTTGATGTGGGCATGGATAATTTGAAACAATTTTCAAAAGAGTTGTTGGATTATCTTGAGAAAGGATATTCTGCCGAAGTGGTGGTAAAAGGTTTTGCTAGTCCGCTCACTAAATCCGATTACAATGTCAATTTATCTTTACGTCGGATTTCCTCTTTTGTAAATTATTTAAAAGAATATCAAAAAGGAGAGTTTCTTCCCTACTTAAAAGGAAATGCTAGCAATGGTGCAAAGCTTACTATTTTGAAAGAACCCAATGGAGAATATAAATCTCATGATGGTGTGAGCGACGATTATTACGATGTGCGAAATTCAATTTATAGTCCTTTTGCAGCCATTGAAAGAAGAATAGAAGTAGTGTCGGTAAAGTTGATTCCCAAAGAGAAGAAGGAAATTCCTTACAATGACAATTTCAAAAGAATTGTAGTTGAAATAGGAGAGGTGCAAGGGGATTCCATCATAAAAAAATTGTACTTGAAAAACACTTCGGAGGAAACTTGGGATGTTGAACGACTGGGAGCCGACTGCAGTTGTACTAAATTAGCCTACAACGACAGTGAGATAAAACCTGGTGAATATCTTGAAATATCTTTTGCGATTGATCTAGGTAGTAGACTAGGCAGTAACAAAAATATTTTAATGCTTAAAAAATCAAATCAGCCCACTTATCAACAAATTGAATTGCGCTATAACGTAGTGAGGCATTAGACTGTATTCTCATTTTTGTTGATAACTACACGTACGAGAATCTACTTAAGCAAACTATTTGTAATTTACTGCGTTCAACGTACTAGGAAGCAATCATCTGTTTTCCTAATAAAATCAAGCTCATGAGATACAATAATTTATACTTAGCAGTGGTGGTGATTGTTTTTCTGCTTTGTGAGCAAGTTTCGGCGCAGACATACGCTTATGGCAATTACAACGGAACAGGAGTCGCTAAGTCAATTAGTGGTTTGGGTTTTTCGCCTGAGGCAATAATTATTAAATCTAATGGTGCTTATGAAGCTGTATTCACCAATAAAAGCATGGCCAACGGCAAAACAAAGGGATTGGGAACAACATCTGTAGCATTATTGAATGGTGAGGTAGCTTCGCTGGATGCCGATGGTTTTTCAATTAGTACAGGAAACCGCACCAATAATCTAAATACTCAATACAATTGGATTGCATTTAACGAAGGAACAAATATTCATTGTGGATATTACACAGGTACTGGGGCTGCGGTAACGATCACTGGATGTGGATTTCAGCCCGAAGCTGTTTTAGTTGTAGGGGATGTGGCAGCTTCTAATGGTGATGCTGCGTGGCTGTCGGATTATATGGGAGCTGGATCTAATGAGGGATTTATAATGAGCGGTACAGGAACATCTGCTGGGCAAGATTATGTGAATGTGTATAATGCAGATGGATGGCAAACTGGTAACGGCGGTACAACTCCATGTCAGAATGGTATTGATTACTATTATATTGCTTTCAATGAAAGCGGAACTTCTATTAAAGATAATGTTTACACTCCCGGGAATGGCGGTTCTGATTACGCTGTGACTGATCCTGGATTTAAACCTGATTTTATGATCGTGAAATACCAATCAGCAACTCCTATTTTTAG
>JAPLEZ010000113.1 GCA_026390935.1 Bacteroidota bacterium | reverse complement strand
TAAATAAATCATTAATTGTTTAACAATACAACACGATTATTTCAGCCAATCAAATCCCTAAAAGAACTGCTGAGAAAAGAAAAGTAAATGAGGCTTATGCTTAAAGTACGAGAATTACAAAGAGGAAATTGTTACACTTTCGAGGTCATTATGTATAAAATTAGATGCGTATAAAATCTTATAACAATCTCTAAAAATCTTGTAACATTTTTAAGAATTTAATGGGGTATCTTCATAAAACAAACACAATTCATTCCCGAACGTTTGTAGTGCCCCTAGTGAAATAAAGACAGGAACCCCAACCTGTCTTTATTTTTTTGTTCATATAAGAACAAAAAAAAAGCCACGAATAATCGTGGCTTTACAATATCGAAAATTTGCTATTTGATCAACGCCAATCCTTCCAATGCTGATGCATCATTTGGCGACAACAACAACACTTTATTGAACAACACTTTTGCTTCGCGTGTTTTTCCCAATTGATAATTTGTCCAGGCAAACATCAGCAATCCATCATAACCAAACGGATATAAATTCACCACTTTTTCAAAATAAGAGAAGGCCGATTGGTAGTCTTTTTTATCGTAAAAAACATAGCCCATACGATAGTTGGCTGTAGTATTTTGAGGATCAATTTCTAATATCTTTTTATAGGCATCCATCACCTGCGTCATATTTCCCAATGCAGCTGCAGGATATACCAATCCTAATTTAGCTTCAACAGAATAAGGCATAATACCCACTGCGATTTGATAATAATTGAGCGACTCTTTATACAAACCAGCCGAATAACTCAGCCATCCCAAGCGCAAATTAATTTCATAGGAATTGGCGTCGTAAACTTTTTTCATGGCCGAAATTGCCAGTGTGTAATTGCCCTGCTTTTCCGAATAATAACTTTGTGTAAAAACATCTTGCAAAGAATTTTCTTGCGCTTGGGTATTGTTCATTCCAACGAAGAACATTGCGCCCAGCATTAATTTATATACGATTTTCATACAATTGATATTTAGGTTTTGTTAAGGTTTAAATTTTAGTCCGATATAGAATGAATTGAATTGGTAGTCGCTTTTGTAGTAGGTGCTGTACATGCTTTCATATTGGTACGTTCCCGACAATGAAAAACGACGATTAATGTTGTATTCGGCATTCAATGTGAATTTACCACTTGTAAAATCAGGTGAGTTGTTGACCAAATATCCGTTCCATTCGGCTATGTTATGATCTCCAGTGTTTACTAAATAACTGGTGAATAACGAAAGTTTAGCATTCGGTTTATAGGACACGAAAGGAACGTACACAAAATCGAAACTAGAATACGCGTCCTGTGTGTAACCATAAACTGCAGCACCAATTCCTAATTTATTATTCCCCAGAGGAAAGTACGTCAATGCCGCATTGTGCTGAAACTGATAAACACTGTCGAGCCACAAAACTGTAGATCCAAATGATGCGTCAATTTTTTTTAAATGTTTCGTCGCCATCGCCGATCCTACAAAATTGTATCCACTAGTTGAAGCAGAAGAAACAGTAGTACTTCGATAGATATAATGCAATGAAGGAGAAAACTGCCAATTGTTTTTAAGCGGCACACTTGCTCCTAAGTAGTATTGATGCTGACTTACCCCCCAGTAGCTATTCGATTGTCCGTAATAAGTGTAAGAATGAAATAGCGAAAATTTGTTGCCTACATAATGATTCAAACCCACTTGAAAAAAACTGGCGTTTGGAACATTAGAGTAGCTACTTACCTTCCCTCCTGCTTCCACTTCCATCAAATCGACAACAGGCAAAGAATCGGTTTTCAATTTTGATTTCAAAACAGGGCTCATTCTTTCCGTCCATTTTCTACTCTCTTCAAATCGGTCGGTAAAAACATAGATGTAATACAAATATTCATAAGCCAAATCTTCGCCCGAGTTGAACTCAATAGCCTTTTTAAAATGTGGTTCAGCTTCGCGAAACTTTTTAAGTTCGTAATAAGCGATCCCCATTCTCATGCGGATATAGTAATAATCAAATCCCAGTTTCAGCACCGAATCACCATAAGCGATGAGCTCAGGCCATTGGTGCTTGAGGTACATTCCATACGATCTTTTCGCCACCACCTGGGTGTTGATTGTTTGCTGCGAATAAGCACTCACGGCAAACAAAAGCAAAAACGATACTATTAAGCTATGCGGATAACGTGCGTACATAATTTTCCTTCGTTAATGGTCATGGTGAAATTTTTACTATGGTTGAGCACAAAATCAAAATCAATTTGTCGGCGCACACTGCTGCCAATTTTAACCATGGCAGTAGATGATATTTTTATTTTACTCGGACTCATATGATCGTCAATCTCCACAAATTTTGAGGTGTATTGTGTTTTCAAATAAATGCCGAAGGGCGCTGCAAAATCCTGAACCACTTTAGCAAATCCTGTGAAAAACCCGTCGATAGGCAACACATCATTTACTTCCAGTTGATCATAATAACCCAACAGTATTTTATGCGCACCCAAATAAAAATAATAGAGCAGCGATTTTTTATCGCCTTTAAAATCGGTGAAATAATGCAGCGTTTCATTGTTGATGAAGTACGCTACCGATTGGGTTTTATGACAATAGATATAGGCCTGATTGGCAGCATCCACAAACACTTCCCACTTCACATTGGATTTATCTCCATTGCTATCCACAATGAAATCCATGGTCATTCCAGGCACAAAATCAAAGTTGTTTTTTAATAAGCTGGTCGTATTAATTCTGAAAACAGTTTGACCTTCTAGCGGATAATCAAAAGAATGAAATTTAAAATTTCCATTCAGTTTTGATACGTAATAAGCAATAGGATATTTTAAAGTTTTAGCTCCAACAAACGGAGTAGATTGCATTTGAAAGTGAATGTGCGGTTCGGGCGAACGACCAGAGTTTCCGCAGCTCGCCAGCACATCTCCCTTTTTTACATAATCGCCCAACTTCACTTTAAATGAGCCCTGTTTGATGTGCGTAATTTTACTGTATAAAAAATCGCCGTGTTTAATCACAATGGCATTTCCCCAGTTTTCACCAAGGTTAACATCACCAATGGCATTGTCTTCAATTCCGTCTACCAATGTAACCACATACCCTGCAGCAGGCGACAAAACCGGTAAGTTGTAGCAATAAAAATCGGTGACTTGCTCGCCTGGAGATTTAAAAGTTTTTTGAGTTTCGTCGGCAATCACAAAATCAAAAGCAAAGCGCCAGTCTTCTTTGTGCGTAATTTTTCCTTCATGCGCCTGCGACACAAACCACTCACCAAAATAGGGCAAATGAATATGAAAATACGTATCGTTTTTAAAACGCTCTAAACGATTTTTAAAAGTGTACAAATTTTTCTCAGGCGAATACAATTGGTACTGCACCATGTTTAATCCGTTTAGTGAATAGCGATTGTTGAGCGCATAAATCATGAGCATCACCACAATTGAAAACGGAAGCGAATAAATTGGCAATCCATGCACAAAAAAGAATTTTCCTAAAGCACTTATACTTAAAGCAATTAAAGCAGAGGAAACCATCACCAACACGTAGGATCGCCAGGATGGCACCATAAAAAATCCACCCAAAGCTACCGAGGTTAAAATGTAATTGAAACCAATGTAACTGTATTCCAGTTCCGTCAAATTTCCATGGAAATACTGCACAAAAAAGTATCCTGTTAAAAATCCGAGCACAGATAAGGTAAATGCAATTCTGGAATAAATTATTAAACCAACAGCAATCAAAATTCCCGTCAATAAATTATTTTGAAAGAAAATAGCACCCAGTGATTTCAAGTACACATCAATCAACAAGGGAAATTTTATCTTCGATAAATCCGCCATGAACTCTCCCATTTCCGGACCCCAGAAACTGTAGTATTCGTTGATGGTAAATATTCCGCGTTCACTTAATTCAACTGCCTTAAAGCCATGATCGCCCACACTTTGTAATATCGCCCACACACCAAAAATAAAAGGCAAACTCAAAAAAGGGATTCTGTAGGCTCCGAAAAAAGTACTCAAACACACACTCAACAACATGGTGAGCAACGAAGCCAACAAAAGCAATCCGAAAAATGGCAACGACATTTTGTAAAAAACTGCAATTGTAAATCCTACCAAAATAGAGTTGTACGAATACATTCCGGTATGGATGTTTTCTTTATTGAAACCCATCCACTTCGCAAAAAACACGGAAGCAGCAGCAGCAATCAATCCGCTCACACCCAAATAAGGATCAATAAAACTGGCGATCAACAACAAGTACGCAAACCATTTGTGGTTAGAGAAAAATATTTGCGCATAGCTATTGACGATGCTGTCTATGTATAGTTTGTAGTTCACAGGTTATAGTTCACAGGTTATAGTTCACAGGTTATAGTTCACAGGTTATAGTTCACGTTCACGGTTCACGATTCACAGAAAAACTGTGAACTGTGAACTGTGAACTGTGAACTATGAACTAATTTACAATTTAAATTTCTTCAAATACTCAGGCATCATCTCCACACTTTCAATAGTGCTCAAAGTTTCTCTTCTTCTGATGATGTGTGGTTTTTCATCCATATCAATCATTACCACCGCCGGACGCATGGCGA
This sequence comes from Bacteroidota bacterium, assembly GCA_026390935.1. Lineage (GTDB taxonomy): Bacteria > Bacteroidota > Bacteroidia > Flavobacteriales_C > JAHEZL01. The sequence goes on along the minus strand of JAPLEZ010000113.1, from coordinate 12,861 downwards.
TAAACTGCATCCACTGTGTCATGTTGTAAGCACCAACAGTATGCACCACCACATGGTCATCGCGCTTCAATGGAGGAAGAGTAATGTTTTCTCTAATCACGTCGATGTTCATACACAGTGGACCATACAATACTGCATCTTCTGTGTACTGACTGAAATCTTGAGCCGGACTAATTTTGTGATCGTACCAGAAAGAGGTAAATAAAATGTTCACTCCAAAATCCATGATCGTTGCACGTCGCCCATCCGACAAGCGTTTGTTAGAAATCACACTTCCCAATAACGATCCCGCTTCATCAATCAATGATCTTCCTGATTCTAAAATCAACAATGGTAATTCTTCTTCTAAAAATCCGGCATTCAATATCGCTGTAGAAATTGCTTCGGCATATTGATCAAAAGTTGGCGATGTATCAACACCTTGTAAATACGAACCTTTCAAAGTGTTTTTTGATGCGAAACCTCCACCTAAATCTAAATACTGAATATTCTTTTTGTATTTTTTCTTGATCCCTAAAGCCAAATCAGAAAGTTTTGAAGCAGCGATTCCGTATGCATTTGGCGACAACATGAAAGTTCCAATGTGTGAATGTAATCCCACCAACTCCATTTTATCGTTCAACATAATTTTGTTGATGGCATCCCAAGCCTGACCGTTTTCATAGTTGAATCCGAAACGATCCCAAATTGGATAAACACCTGTATCCATATTCACACGAATGGCCACTCTTGGTTTTTTATTCATCTCCACCGCCAATTCTTTAATGAGATACAACTCATCCAAATGGTCAATGTGAATCAATGAATTGTTTTCAATGGCCAATCTTAAATCAGCTTCGGTTTTATCCGGACCGTTAAAAATAATTTTACTTCCCGGCACATCATTGTTCAACGCTTTGTGGTATTCAAAACCCGATACCACCTCGGCCCATGAACCTTCTTGATGAAATACATTACACACTGCATTGATGTAATTTGTTTTGTATGACCACGCAAATTGCACTTTAGGATAGCGGGTGGTAAATGCTCTATTCGCATCCTTAAATGTTTTTCGAATGGTTTGTTCTGATATCACAAACAATGGAGAACCATAATTTGCTATCAATGTTTTTACTTCATTTCCATCTACATGGGTAACAGGTGTAAATGCTGTTTTTGTTCCGAATTTATTGGTAACCCCCGTATTTAAGCGAGTGATGACCGGACGTTCATATTGCAACTTTTTCATATCTCTAATTTTTTTTAGTCGTGGTTAACTTTAAACTTTTGATCTTTCAACTGTGAACTGATTTAAAGTTCTCCGAGGGTTGAAATTTTTTCAAATTCTTTTAAATCTACTATCAGGTCGAAGGAATATCGGATAAACATCTTTCCGACATCGTATTTCTTAAAAGGTTTAACGTCTTCTCCCATCGCCAAACGCACCAGCGCTTCTGGATGATTTTGTCCGCAACCCACTGCAAAATATACCCATGCAGGAAAACGAGGATTGATTTCTAAAAGATAATAGTCATCGTTGGCGGTTTTAATAATTTCCAATTCTAAACCTCCGCGCCATTTACTCGACTTGATCATCTTTTTAGTCATGCTCATCAGCTTGTCGTCTTCAATAGAAATTCCAGCCCAGGCCTTTCCCTTATCAGTAATGTAGGTTTTACGCATTGGCACGGCACCAATTGTATTTCCTTTGCCGTCACCCAAAGCGGTAACGTTTACTTCTTGTCCGTGAACAAATTGTTGAATGATGATTGGCAATCCCCATTTAGCGCTAATTTTATTAAAATAATTCGCCGCTTGCTCAGGGGTGTATGCTACGGAGGCATCGTAAAATTTTCCTTTAACTACTAAGGGGTATGTAAACTGATCTTTCAGTGCTGGAATTTCAGCCGTACTGAAAATCATTTTACTGTATGGTACTTTTATTTTGTGTCTTTTACCAAACTCATCCAGGTTGGCTTTATGTCGCTCTTCAAACTGTTCAACAGTAGGAACGAAAACCTTTATTTTCATCTTCTTTTCCAGATGATCTACCAGCTTAATGAAACTGAACAACTCAGCATCAAAGTTTGGAATAATCAGATCAATATTTTCCTGATCGTTGATATACTGCAAACGAGTGAGTAAGCTATCAATACCTGTGGAAGGAAATGGAATTTGATAGGTTTTATCTACCAAATCGTGCATGTAAATTCCTGGCTCCAAGGCTTCGTAGGACAATCCGATGATGCGAACATCAAAAAGCTTGCTTTCACGAAGGGCACGAATAACAGGAACTCCTGGTCCCGGACTGTCGATAGCATTTAAGCCCGTGACAGCGATGGTGAATTTTTTCTTCTTCATTTGAGTGGTTTTAGCAACAGATTACTTCTTTTCTTCACCTTCTGCAATTTTCAATTTTTGCAGCATGTTCACGAAATCATACAAGTCCTTTTCAAAGGAGTTATCGTCAATCATGTACGAGGAAGTAATGAGCTTTTTAATCTCATCAGCCGACTTACCGTTTTTCATGAGTTTAATGATTTCCAAACCTATTGGATTGGTGGAGAAAGAATCTCCGCTGGATGGATCAAAAACGAATCCCGAATCACTTAGTGCAATATTTTTCTTTATGTTCATATGTGTTGATTTATGGTTCTGACAAATTAACGGGGTTTAAAAAAGCTTGTTGTTATAGTTTAAGGTGAAAATGTTATAAGATTCGGTTGGGATCGTCTGAACCTTGATTCACTTGATGGAAGGAAAGGAAGGATGAAAGACCCACCAATTCAAAGAAACAGCGTGTCATCGCGAGATTTCTTGTACTCAAAAAATGAAGCAATCCTGTTAATTTTAGGTATCACAAATTGTGATCCCCCACTTTTGAGGTTTCAATTTGAAACCTCAAAACTTCCTCTTATTCTTCTTCGGTAATTTAAACCCAATCATTGTTCGTTTAGGCACTTTCTTCACCTTCGGTTCTGGCGCAGGCTGCGGCTGTGCCAATAGAAGTTCTATCACCTCATTAATATTTTCAATTTTTGTATTGAACTTGGCTTCCAGTTCATCAATGCGTTTTTGCAAGAACCTGAAATTGTTGTTGTACTGCTTTAAAAGGATAAAAGCACGAACAATAGCGATATTTACATTGATAGCTGTTTCACTTCTCAACACGCTAGACAGCATGGTAATTCCATGTTCCGTAAAAGCAAAAGGCAGATACCTTGCACCACCTCTTCCCTCTTTCTTTGAGATCACAAATTGTGATCTCAAAGAATTTAATTCAATTTCATTGAGTTGAAACATGAAATCAACAGGAAATCTTTTAATATTCCTCTTCACAGCTTGAATAAGAATTCTCGTTTCTACGCCATACAGTTCGGCTAAATGTTTATCAAGCATAACACGCTGTCCACGTATTTCAAAAATGTTTTTTTGAATGATCATTAAATCCATAAAATTTTGTTTTTGAGTCAGGCGACCCGTTTAATTAAGCGCAATAAAAATAAAAAGATTTCTTAAAAAACCTTTACGTCACGCATCTTCTCCAATTATCTTTTACATTGTAGCACGAAATAAACAAAATGAAAAAATTTCTATTAGTAAGCTTTTCAATTGTAATAGTAATTACACTAAGCGCCTACGCACTAATCAAACAACCAATTATTTCTAAAGAGAATAACATTGAAAAAATATATGTTGATTCACTTCAATTAAAAAAACATGTTGCTTTTCTTTCTGAGATTCAACCTGCAAGAAATTACACCCATGTTTCTTCTTTAAATATTTGTGCGAACTATATTAAAAATTACCTCAGCCCTTTTGCTGATACGGTTTACTTTCAGGAGTTTAGGGTGGACGGAAATATTTACAAAAATGTGATTGCTTCGTACGGAACAAAACACTCCAAAAGACTCATCGTTGGCGCACATTACGATTCCTGCGAAGAACTTCCTGGTGCCGATGACAATGCCAGTGGTGTGGCAGGATTGCTGGAATTAGGCAAACTGCTCCACGGAAAAAACCTCAACAAACGCATCGATTTAGTGGCTTATACTTTAGAAGAACCACCTTTCTTCCGCACAGAAAATATGGGAAGCGCAGTTCACGCCAACAGCTTGCTTGCAGATAGCGCCGACATTATTGGAATGCTCTGTTTAGAAATGATAGGCTACTACAGTGATGCTAAAAAATCGCAGGAGTATCCGGCCAGCATACTCAAAGCAGCTTATCCTACTGTTGGAAATTATGTTGTAGTGGTGGGAAAATTAGGCGACGATGGTTTTACTAGAAGCATCAAAAAATTGATGATTCAAGGAAGTGAAATTCCTGTGGAATCTATCAATGCGCCAGCAGCTTTACCGGGAATCGATTTTTCTGATCATTTGAATTACTGGAAATACAATTTTAAAGCGGTGATGATAGGAAATACTGGTTTTTACAGAAACAAAAACTACCACACAGCAAAGGATACCAAAGAAAAACTCAATTACACTAAAATGAGTCAGGTGGTAGCTAGTGTATACAATGTTGTTTTAAATATCGATTAGTCTATTTGTACTCCTGATTCTTTTCAATAAAAGCGGAAAGTTTTTCTGCCGATTTCTTTTGAAGAGCCTGTTGAAACCAATTCATCCACCCAAGTAAAACTCCTTTGAAACCAAAAGCTTGTTTCGACCAATTGTAAAAATCGAAATCATCCACATGAGCGACAATTTTTCCGTCTTTAAATTGAAATTCGGCATGAATACGGTTTATCACTTTATTACCTGTGAGCGAGAAAGTATATTCGGCAACCCAATCGCAGGAGCCCGATTTTTCATCAGCCCTTGCATTGGAAAAAGTAAGTTGTAAATCCTTTCCACCGCTCACTAGCATGTGCCACATGGCCTTCACTTTTTTGGCATCGAGATTTTTAAAAACCGAATCAGAAAAAGTAGCATTATCAGCATAGCATTCCTGCATGCCCTTATAATCCTTGTTTTGAAAAGAAGTATAGAACTTTTGGATTAAGTCTTTGTTGGTATTCATTTGGTAGAAATAATTTGGTCGATAGATCCTTCGCTGCGCTCAGGAGGACAAATGTGAACCATACTCATCAAGTAATGCCCGCTAATGTCCTCCTGAGCGCAGCGAAGGATCTATCGACCTGCATTTTATTAAACTTAAGTCTGAATTACTCCAACACTAAACTGTTTGGTGATTGGAGAATGGTTGGCTGCTTCTATACCCTGTGAAATCCATTTGCGCGTATCCAAAGGATCAATAATAGCATCCACCCACAATCGGGAAGCGGCATAATATGGAGAGGTTTGTGCTTCGTATCTTGCTTTTATTTTTGCGAATTCTTTGTCTTCTTTTTCTTTATCCACTTCTTCGCCTTTTGCTTTCATGGTAGCCACTTGAATTTGCAACAACACTTTTGCGGCTTGTTCTCCGCCCATTACAGCAATTTGCGCTGTTGGCCATGCAACAATTAAGCGAGGATCATAAGCTTTTCCACACATGGCGTAATTTCCAGCGCCGAAAGAATTTCCAATAACGATAGTGAATTTAGGAACCACTGAATTGGCTACAGCATTCACCAATTTAGCGCCATCTTTAATGATTCCTCCTTGCTCCGATCGGGAACCTACCATGAAACCAGTAACATCTTGAAGGAAAACCAAAGGAATTTTTTTCTGATTGCAGTTCATAATGAAGCGCGATGCTTTGTCGGCAGAATCGGAATAAATCACACCACCAAATTGCATTTCACCTTTTGTTGTTTTAATGATACCGCGCTGATTGGCAATGATACCAACCGCCCATCCATCAACACGAGCATAACCACACACGATAGTTTTACCATAACCTTCTTTGTATTCCTCAAATTTGGAACCGTCAACTAAGCGAGCAATAATATCTTTAACGTTGTGTGGTTTATTAGAAGCGGAAGTGAAAACTCCGTACAATTCTTTTTCTTTCTCTTTGGGTGCTGCTGATTTTTTCCTGTCGAATCCGGCCACATCAAAACTGCCGAATTTATCAACGAGATCCCTGATTTTATTCAAACACTCTGTATCGTTTTCACACTCATAATCGGTAACACCTGAAATTTCACAGTGCGTTTTTGATCCACCTAAAGTCTCATTATCAACGTCTTCACCGATAGCCGCTTTCACCAAATATGATCCGGCTAAAAATATAGTTCCTGTTTTTTTAACGATCAACGATTCATCCGACATGATAGGCAGATAAGCTCCACCTGCCACACAACTTCCCATAACCGCCGCTATTTGCGGAATCCCCATGGACGACATGATGGCGTTGTTTCTAAAAATTCTTCCGAAGTGTTCTTTGTCGGGAAATATTTCATCTTGCAATGGAAGATAAACCCCGGCACTGTCTACCAAATAAATAATTGGCAAACGATTTTCCATCGCTATTTCCTGAGCACGTAAATTCTTTTTTCCTGTAATGGGAAACCATGCTCCAGCTTTTACAGTGGCATCGTTGGCCACCACCACGCATTGCTTTCCGCTTACTTTTCCTATCACCACCACCACTCCTCCAGCCGGACAACCACCGTGCTCGGCATACATCCCATCACCCACAAAAGCACCTATTTCAATGGTTTGAGAATCCTTGTCCAATAACAAATCAATTCTTTCGCGCGCACTCAGTTTTCCTTTTTCGTGCAGCTTATCCACCGCCTTTTTCGACGGCATAACACTTAAAAGCTTCTGGTTCATTTCCGACACCAAAAGCTTCATTTTGTCTTCGTTCTTTTTAAAGGATTCGTCCATAGTGAGAGATTCAATATTATTTTTGAATATGAACCTATACTGAAATCGACCTATTTTGTTTCACTGAGGTAGGCATTGGCAGTAATAGATGTACCATTTTTAAAATAGTATACTCCGCCGTAGCTGTATTTAACCTCTTTGTATTCATCGGCTTTTCCAGCTTTCACAACTATCACTTTATTAATAGTTCTTTTTGCTTCTTTTACTGTTTCGCGGGTGATGCCTTCAGGATATTTTTGTGCCAATTCCGACAAGTACTGTTCCTTTTGTTCCTTGTTGGTAAAGTCGATTTCTTTAGACTCCGTACTTTTCACAATGGTAGCCTGATCTTGCTGCAATTTCTCTTTGTATTTGGCGATTGCTTCTTCCTTCTTCTTCCTTTCAGCTTCAGCAGCTTTTTTAGCCAAATCTTCCTGAATGGTGATTTGGGCCATACTATCCGCAATTGCTTTTTGTCGCAAAGCCTTTAAATCCGACAATCTCTTTTCTTCAGCGGCTTTCAAGTTGGCAGCTTCTGCGGCTTTACGAGCAGTTTCTTCTGCAGCTGCAGCACGAGCTTCATCCTCCTTACGCTTTTTTTCTGCTTCTTCAGCAGCCTTTTGAGCAAGATCAGCTTTTGCTTTTTCCTCAGCAGCTTTTATACTTGCAGCTTCGGCAGCTTTGCGTGCTTCCTCTTCTTTTCTTTGCGCTTCTTTCGCTTTTGCTTTTTCTTCTTCAGCCTGTTTTTTACTCAAGGCCAATTGTACGTTGCGTATAGAATCTTGCTCCACTTTTGCTCTGGCATCAGCAAGGGCTTTAATTCGAGCAGCCTCTTCTGCCTCTTTAATTTTTTCTTCTTCCAAACGTTTTTGTTCGGCCTCAATTTTTTCACGAGCCAAACGCGCCTTTTTAATTTCTTCCAATTTCACCAATTCAGCTTCCTGTTCTTTAACTTTAGCTTCCACTTCCAGTTTTCTCAAGCGCGCTGCTTCAGCAGCTTTTCGTGCTTCCTCTTCTTGTTTTTGCTGTGCGTCGGCTTTTGCTTTTTCAGCTTCAGCAGCTACACGAGCAGCTTCGGCAGCCTTTGCCTCCTCAGCGGCTTTAGCAGCCAATTTTTTCTCTTCCTCGTCTTTTGCCTTTTGCTCTTCAGCTTGTTTTTTCGCAAGCTCTGCTGCCTTCTCCGCTTTGATGCGATCTTCTTCAGCCTTAATTTTAGCCGCAGCTTCTTCCTTACGTTTCACTTCTTCGGCAGCAGCTTTTTCTTTTGCCTCTTCTTCAGCTATGCGAGCAGCTTCAGCAGCTTTCTCGGCTTTAACACGTTCTTCGTCTTCTTGCTTTTTCTTTTCTTCGAGAAGAGCTTTTTCGGCGTCAGCACTTTTTTTAGCCTCTTCCATTTTACGTTGCTCTTCCTTGGCTTTGCGCTCCTCTTCGTCGGCTTGCTTTTTAGCCAACTCCGCTTCCATGCGTTGCTTTTCTTTTTCTGACTCTATCTTAGCGAGTTCAGCATCACGTTTAGCTTTTTCTTCAGCAGCAGCTTTTTTGGCTGCTTCTTCCTTCTGTTTAGATTCAATTGCTGCTAGGCGATCAGCATCTGCTTTAGCTTTGGCTTCATCTTCTTTCTTTTTCGATTCTGCTTCTTTGATTTGCGCATCCGCTTGCGCTTTAATAGCAGCCTCTTTCAATGCATCTTGCTCTGCTTTCTTTTTATCGAAATCGGCTTTTGAAACAGCGTCACCTTGCTCTTTTTTAGTATCGTCGCTGACTTTATTTTTATCATCAATTTTCTTCTCCATCTCATCCAACTTGGCCTTGATGTTTTTTTCGTAACTCAAATCGTAATCGAAGGCCTGAATATCATCCTGAAAAAACACCTTAGCTACCGGTTCATCAAAAGTTAAGGTAGATCCGTCTTTTGGAAAAGCATACATTTTTAAATAAACGTCCATCGACATATCCTCGGGCTTTCCACCATCCGGAAGTTTTGTGTTTACCACCATGGTTTCTTTTACGTAACCCTCCTTTTCAATGATTACTTTAAAATCTTTATTGTAATCGAGGTACAATTCATAGCGACCGTTCGTAGTAGTGGTATATTCGGTGATCAAAGTAGACCCTTCAAAAACGGTGATATGCACACCCGCCACTGGCTTCCCTTTGTCTTTAGCGAAACCAACTAGCTCAAGCGTTTTATCCTGCGCCAAAAGCGACAAAGAGAAAAAGCTCAACAGAAAAAACAGAATTGTTCTAGAAAAATTGAAATTCATTTGATTTGAAACACTGAAAATTAAACACTTACCTTCGGATAAAAGTAGGGAATTATTTTTATTCAGAATATACTTTCACAAATTCATCTACTACCAACAGCTTCATTTTTTTTGAAGCTTTTGTGTAGGCGTCTTCAGAAGCCTTTTCAAAAGAGAGTTGCGCTCCTTTAATAGAATTTAAAGCCCGCTGATAAATCTCGGTTCCATCGCTTTTCTTTTTAAAAACGATGTTCACGTTCAAGTTTGATGAATAAAACTGCGTGTTCATTTCGCTGGCCACAGCTCCATCGTTAGAATCGGCCGAAATTTCAATGATAATATCTGCCTTTTCAATTGCGCTTACTGCAATGAAACCATTCGCAGCCAAGCCCTCACGCAAAGCCATATCCAAAATGTTTTTTGAAAGAACTTGTCCGTTGTTTTTTTCAACAGATTTGATCAACACAAAAACGGGTTGCACTTCAATATTCACAGTTTCAGGGGAAGGACTAACAGTGCTCAAAACCTTTGAAACAACTGCATTTACCGCAGCCTCTTTGATTAACTGCTTTACATTCACTTGAACGGTAACGTATTGCGATTGCGTGCTACGAGCCACCTTACCAACGTCGATAGTTAAGGCTCCATTGGCATCAGAAACCAAATCAAGATAAGAGTGGAATTTCTTTTTAACCTCTACAGTCAATGGAATACCCATCAACGTTTTGCCGTCAGAACTCTTTACAAAAAACTTTAAAGTTCCAGGATTTCCCATTTTAACCCTATAAACCTGTACTTCAGCATCAATATAAATTTGATTGAGCAACGAACGATAGCCGTTGAAAAGCTCATTGCCCAAATAAATTTTTTGTCCGCTCAACTCAGTTTCCAGCGATTGGTCCAAATAAGCCGAAATTTTACCTATACCTGAAATATACGCCAGCAAAGCTTCTTTGTACCTCAACTGATTTTGATAATCACGTGCTTTGATCAAGAAATCCATCCCTTGGTCAACGGCATCTTTTACTTGCTTTTGTTTGCGTTCCTGATAATCGGCTTTCGACAAGCGGTAGTAAGTCCAGTAAAAATCTTTGTTCTCGTAGGAATCCACCTCATCAAAACCTTGCAATTGTTCATTCACTGTTACGCGAATATCTTGTTGGAAATCTTCCTTGTACTTGTTATCACTTTCTAATTGTGACAATACAGATGAAGTAGAAACAGTCACCGAAATTTCTCCAGCCAAATTGTTCAGTGCATTTTTTTTTGCGGCCTCACGAAAATCAGATGGGAAGTTTTTTTTGGCAGCGTAACCAATACCTATGTAATACTCATTGGATAATGGACGATTATTGACCCAATCGGGCATGGGTTTGTTTTCCACCTTTGTGGAGGTGCTGCTTTCAATTTTAGCGGTGGAAGCGCATCCTGCAAAAAACAAACACAAACCAATTGTAAAAATCTTCATCATCAGTTTTCAGGATTATAGGTATATACAGCCTTTGCAGCAGTATTTCCAATTTTATCGTACAAAGTTGAAAGTAAATTTTCTCTTGAATCCAATACTCTAGGAGCTGTAAATAGAGCTTTTAGTTGATTTTTTTCGGAACTATTATTACGAATAACATCGCTGGCGCTGCTTTGCGTTTGCGATTGCCATGTGCCAGGATACAATAAATTATAGTCGCCATCATAATTGGCGTAGTGAACAGAACTGCTTTCAGTATGCGAAATGATATTCGACATTAAAATTTCACCGGTTTCAGCTGATATCAGTTTGTATTGAAAAGAACAAGTCACATTTCGACTTCCGTTATAATCCGTGTAAATCACTTTTTTGTACGCCGTTTCGTTGTAATACTGTCCGGTTTGTGGATTTAGTTTCTTAATCAAATACGACTCATAGCCCTTAGTTTTTTGGGCAACCACTGGTGATTCACTCACTTTAATTTCCAGAACCTTACCAATCAAAACCGCTTTTGCGCCTATAATATTTCCTGCATTTGCGGCACTTTTATCATCAACCACACCTATCATTCCCAGTTTTTGTTCTTTCAGCAATACATCAATGTTCTGGCGATCGATCACCTTTAAAAACGGACCTTTATTTTGCAATACCTCATTTAAAATTTTAGCAGAAAGTCTTTCAGCTGCTCCTCTCTCATAAGTTACATTTTCAAAAGGCAAAAAAGCAATGGTGTATTGCGCTTCCTGCAAAGCCTGCTGCATTAATGATTTAGAGTCTTTATAATCATCTTGCTTATTGACTACACTCTCAAAAGAATAATAAGCCTGACGGTATTTTTCTTTTTTCATTGCCTCCACTCCCTTTCTATAAATAGGTTCAATTTGCGCATATTTCTTTAATGACGCTACATCCTTATAATCGGGCTGCAATTGCATTATTTCATTAAAAATGATTTCGGAAGCGGTAAAATCTTCATTCCCTAAAAGGATGTTGGCGGCTGCAAATCGTTCCTCAAGGTATTCGTTTTTCACTTGTTGAAAATCATCATCATACATGGAAGGATAACTCACATCCACTTTATAAGAGACAACCCTGTCTCTGAAATTTCGCATGTCGATGAAAGTATATACCGCGGTTTTTTTATCTCCCGAATTAAAGGCCTTAAAAAAAATAGACTCCTGATCATCAATCACATGCTGACCGCTTGTCTTCAGCGCCACTTTAGGCTTTTTGTCCGCTGAATCGCAATCCAACTTGGGCGTCCACATAATCCGGACGAGCATTTAGCGCACGCATAAAATATTCGGATGCCTCCTTGTACATTCCCGCTTCTGAAAGCTTAGAACCCTTCTTTGTTAAGCTCTTTGGACCAGTACAGCCAAAAATTATTAACATTGAAATAATAGTAAAATAAAAGTAAATATTCTTCATGTGGAAGTTTTATGATTTAGATTTACCGATGTGAATTAACAAATATTGTTCCACTTGAGCAAAGGTATTTATAGAAATCTGTTTTTTAGTAAAAGTATTGCTTCATCCGCACTGTTTTTTATTTTACTTCTCGCCTCTTGTGGCGAGGACAACAGCCCTTCCACCCCCTCTAACAGCAAGGCAGACAGCGAAACTGAAGAAGTTGTTGTTAAACGCGAGCCGGTGCCAGTTGACAGCGCGCTGATGGAAAAAATAAAATTGTTTTTCGATAAACATTTAGACAATAGTTTTTTCAGTGGAACCATCCTTATCGCAAAAGACGACAATATATATTATGAATCATGCAAAGGCTTGGGCAACTACAAACAAAAAAACGACAGCATTTGCATGATGTCCACTTTCCAATTGGCTTCTGCTACAAAACCTTTTACTTCCTTCGCTATATTAAGATTGATTAGCCAAGGGAAATTATCGCTGACCGATACTGTCAACCAAATTTTACCCGATTTTCATTTTGAAGGAATTACCGTTGAAATGCTTTTGTCGCATTTTTCGGGATTGCCTAACTACATGTACTTCACCGATGAACACTGGGGATATACGGAAGGCAGCATTACCAATCATGATGTATTAAAACTCTTTAAAGAGCATGGGGTTAAAAACGGAAAGCCAAATTCTCATTTCTATTACAACAATACCAACTATTTGGTGCTGGCCTCTATCATTGAGCAAGTATCTCACATGCCTTATGAAACCTACATGTTGGACTCTATCTTTTTGCCAACAGGGATGAACAACACACGCATTTTCAACAATCAAAATAGAAGTGAACTGGTGAAACCAACATACGGTCATCTTGGTGATTTGCGGCCATTATATTACGATTATCTAGATGGTGTAGTGGGCGACAAAGGGATGTATTCCAATGTTTACGATCTCCTGAAATTTGATCAGGCACTTTATGAATGTAAGCTGG
>JAPLEZ010000029.1 GCA_026390935.1 Bacteroidota bacterium | reverse complement strand
TATGATCACATTACTTCTGCCATTGGTGCCGCGCAAATTGGGTGGTATGGTTGTGCCATGTTGTGCTACGTTACACCTAAAGAGCATTTGGGATTGCCGAATAAAAAAGATGTGAAGGACGGAGTGATTACCTATAAAATTGCGGCGCATGCTGCTGATTTAGCAAAAGGTCATCCGGGTGCATATTACAGAGACAATTGTTTGTCAAAAGCACGTTTCGAATTTCGTTGGCAAGATCAATTTAATTTGTCGTTGGATCCTGATACGGCTCGTGAATTCCACGATGAGACTTTACCAGCTGAAGGTGCAAAAGAAGCGCATTTCTGTTCTATGTGCGGACCGAAATTCTGCTCCATGAAAATCAGTCAGGAAGTTCGCGATTACGCTGCTGATAAGGAATTGGAATCAGCAATGACTGAAAAATCAGAGGAATTTAAAAAAGTAGGTGGTGAGATTTATATATAGAAGCTTATGCAATTAGTACTCATTTCTCCACAAATTTCAGTAGATAGCGAAATTGAAAAAGTAATTGCTCTTTTTGAATTGGGTTTAGAAGTTTTTCATATTCGAAAGCCAAATTATTCAAAGGATAAACTGATAAGGTATATTGAAAAAATTCCCGCTCAATACCACAATAGAATAATGGTGCATTCTCATCCTGGATTGGCTCTGAAATTCAACTTGCGGGGAATTCATCTCACTTCTGCAACGAGAAAAATGCGTTTCAAAATGTGGAAAATTAAATTTTTTGTAAAACGTAAAAAGCCTGATCTAAAAGTGTCAACATCCTTTCATAAATTGTCGGATTTGGATGCTTTTAATCCTTTGTATAATTACGTTTTTTTGAGTCCGGTTTTCGACAGTATCTCTAAAAAAGATTACCAAAGTGGATTCAATGAGTTTTCATTGAAAAAAGCTTTGGATAGAACAAAGTATAATGTTTTTGCTTTGGGAGGTGTTAATGTTTCTAATATTTCAAAAGCTAAAGAGTTTGGATTTAAAGGTGGTGCTTTATTGGGCGGTATTTGGACGGAGAAAGATCCTGTCGAAACACTTATTCAAAGCTTGAATGTATGCAAGGAGTTAACAAAATAGTCCTGTCTGTTGCTGGGTTTGATCGAAGCGCTGGCGCTGGTGTTTTAGCTGACATCAAGACTTTTGAGCGTTTTAAAGTGTACGGATTGGGTGTGAGTACTGCAACTACTTTTCAAACCGATAAAATTTTTCAGGATTGTGTGTGGGTGAAGGTAGAGGACGTGCTGCGACAGTTAAATTTACTCTTTGATAGGTTTGAAGTAGCTTGTGTGAAAATAGGAATCGTGCCGAATATTTACTTTTTATCGACGGTGGTAAGCGAAATAAAATCTCTTTCTCCCGATACAAAAATAGTGTGGGATCCGGTGTATAAATCATCTACAGGATTTTCTTTTTTTTCACCCGTGACCGATGATTTTATTTTTACGGAAGTTTTGAAAAACCTTACTCTCCTTACTCCTAATGTCAGCGAAGCTTTGTTTTTTGGAAAAGAAGAAAGGGTGCAGGAAAGTGCAAAAAGATTAAGTGCTTTTTGTTCAGTGTTGTTGAAAGATGGGCATGGTGAAGGTGAAACGTCAACAGATATACTATATCTAAAAGAAGGAAATGAAATTTCACTTTCTTCTCCAAGATTAAAAGGTGCAGCCAAGCATGGATCAGGATGTGTTTTGTCGGCAGCAATTACTTCATTATTAGCTCAGGGAGAAAGTTTGGAGCAGTCTTGTAAAGAAGCAAAGGAATATATGTCAAAGTTTTTAATCAGTTCAAACGAATTGCTGGGATACCATGTTGCATAGCGCTAAAAATATAGCAAAACTACAATTCATCACTTCGGATGATTGTCAATACTCGCATTTGGAGCAATTGAAAATTGTGTTGGAAAACGGTGTCAATTGGGTGCAGCTTCGTGCAAAAAACATTGATGAAAAAGCGTTTTTGAAGTTGGCAGAACAAGCAAAGAAAATCACTGAAAGTTTTTCTGCTGTTTTAATTATCAATGATCATGTGACGATTGCGCAGACAATTGGAGCAGAAGGTGTTCATATTGGAAAAGAAGATTTATCAGCGGCTTTAGCACGAAAGGAATTAGGTGCAAAAATAATTGGAGGAACAGCCAATACTCTTGATGATATTTTGATCATTGAACCTCATGTGGATTACGTTGGTTTGGGACCTTTCCGCTTTACTTCTACCAAGAAAAAACTGAGTCCGGTTTTGGGGCGAGAAGGTTATCTAAATATTTTGAAACAAGTTCCACATCATCTTCCTGTTATAGGAATAGGTGGGGTTTTGGTTGATGATGTGAATGATTTGTTAAGTGCTGGATTGCATGGTATTGCTGTTTCTGGAGCAATCATCAACGATGAAAATCCGGAGAAAAAAATAAAACAATTTTTAAAAGCCATTGAGACGTATGCTTACTCAACCATTTAAAATAGGCGACAAAATATTTCAGTCGAGGTTATTCACTGGTACTGGAAAATTCAGCAATAATTCCCTTATGGAAAAAGCAATTGAAGCCAGTGAATCGGAACTGGTGACGGTAGCTCTAAAACGAGTGGATATTCGAAATGAAAATGACGATATCATTCGTCACTTAAAACATCCTCGAATTAATTTGTTGCCAAATACATCAGGTGTAAGAACTGCTAAAGAAGCTGTTTTTGCAGCACAATTGGCAAGAGAAGCTTTGCAAACGAACTGGTTGAAATTAGAGATTCATCCCGATCCAAGATACTTATTGCCCGATCCCATTGAAACATTAAAAGCTGCAGAAGAGTTGGTGAAATTGGGTTTTATTGTATTGCCGTACATCAACGCTGATCCTGTTTTGTGTAAGCGATTGGAGGAAGTAGGTGTTGCAGCGGTGATGCCTTTGGGTGCACCAATCGGAAGCAATAAGGGGTTGCGCACTGTAGACATGTTGCAAATTATTATAGAAGAAAGCAATGTGCCTGTCATCGTTGATGCTGGAATTGGCGCGCCTTCGCACGCTGCATACGCAATGGAACTGGGTGCTGATGCTGTACTGGTGAATACAGCTATTGCTGTTGCCGAAAATCCTGAAGCGATGGGCTATGCTTTTAAAATAGCAGTAGAAGCTGGGCGTTTAGCATATGAAGCCAAACTCGGACAAATACAAAATCATGCACATGCAAGCAGTCCGTTAACCGCATTTTTAGAAGACTAATGAGTTTCAATACCGTCATATCAAATTACAATTGGGATCTTGTGCGCGACAGCATTTATTCCAAAACAACCGGAGATGTTGAGAAAGCGCTAGCCAATGAACACCGTTCGCTGGAAGATTTCAAAGCATTGATTTCTCCTGCTGCGGAGCCTTATTTAGAAAAGATGGCCAAGGAAAGTCGGGCACTCACCTTAAAAAGATTTGGTAATACTGTACAAATGTTTGCGCCATTATATCTTTCCAATGAGTGCCAAAATATTTGTACTTATTGCGGATTCAGCTTGCACAATAAAATTCTGCGCACCACACTTAGTGACGCGCAAATCATTAAGGAGTGTGAGGCAGTAAAAGCATTGGGTTTCGATCATATTTTACTGGTGACGGGTGAAGCGAACAAAACAGTTGGTGTGGATTATCTCCTGAATGCGATAAAAGTTGTTCGTCCATATTTTGCCAATATCTCTTTGGAGGTTCAACCTTTGGAACAGGAAGAATATGAATTGCTAATCAATGAAGGATTATACGCCGTTTTGGTTTACCAGGAAACCTATCATAAGGAAGAATACCGCACCCATCATACGAAAGGCAAAAAATCTAATTACGATTACAGAATTGACACCCCTGATAGATTAGGGAAAGCCGGAGTGCATAAAATTGGATTGGGAGTTTTAATTGGATTGGAAGACTGGCGAACCGATTCTTTTTTCAATGCTTTGCATTTGAATTACCTTGAAAAAACCTACTGGCAAACACGCTATTCTGTTTCTTTTCCAAGATTAAGACCGGCAGAGGGCTTGCTTGAACCTAAGTCGGTGATGACTGACAAGCAGTTGGTGCAACTGATATGCGCGTATCGATTGTTCAATGAAAATGTTGAGCTCTCTATTTCTACTCGTGAAAATGCGCGCTTTAGAAACAACATCTTTAAGATGGGTATCACTTCCATGAGTGCAGGATCAAAAACCAATCCGGGTGGTTATGCCGTTTTTCCGGAGAAAGAAAGTTTGGAGCAATTTGAAATTGACGACAAGCGTTCTCCAAAGGAAGTAGCTGCGATGATTAAAGAACAGGGTTATGAATCAGTTTGGAAAGATTGGGATAAAGTGTTTAATTTATAGTCTATTAAGATTATGCTCAAATTAAAACTCATTTTATTTCTTTTGCTGGGCTATGTTTGTGCTTTCAGTCAGCCTGAGAAATATAAAATATATAGCATTACCAAAGAAGATGGTTTGATCAGCGATTACATTGAAAATGTATATCGCGACAGCTATGGGTTTTTATGGGTGGCCAATGTTGAAGGGCTCAATCGCTGGGATGGAAGTAATTTCAAAAAATACCGACACTCTGATCAAGATAGCACCAGTTTATCCAACAATATTGTTTATTCCATCATTCAAGATAGTCAAAACCGTTTGTGGTTTGGAACCAACAGCGGACTTAATTTATATGACAGAGAGCGAGATTGCTTCATTCATATCGCCTTAGCCAAGCCAGGCGAAACGGTTTGTGTGAATGTGGTAAAAGAAGATTCAAAAAAACATTTGTGGATTGGTACTTCTTACGGTTTATGCAACTACGATCCTGCAACAAAAAAATACCAATGGTTTCATCATGTTGCCAATAATCCGTCGTCATTAAGTGATAATAATATTTTAGGTGTAAGCATCGATGGCAATGACAATGTTTGGGTTGGAACCTTCAATGGCGGGGTAAATAAGATGGCACCTTCTTCTGGTAAATTCTCACATTTCTTTCACGAGGAAGACAACTCAAAAACGATTTGCAGCAATAAAATCCGAACGATTTTGGCTGATCACAACAACAATATTTGGATTGGTTCTTTTGAAAGTGGAGTTACATTAATCAATCAGAAAGGCGAGGTAATTCGCCATTATTCTGACTTTTCCGATAAAGAACATCCTTCTGCCACGCGAGATGCAGTAATTAGTATCTACGAAGACAAGAGCAACAATATTTGGGTGGGATCCGATAATGAGTTGGTTTATTTTTTAGGTAGCAAAAGAAAAGCTTTCGTTCCTTTTAAAAAATCACCGTACAAAAAAAACAGTCTCTTTTGCCTCTCAGTGTCGTCCATTTTTGAAGATAATGCTGGGAATCTTTGGTTTGGAACCCATGGATACGGCTTGTTTTATACCAGTAGCAGCAAAAACGTATTTCGTCATTACCATAAAAGGGACCATGTTACCGAGGGCCTGAACCATGATTTCACAGCTGCCTTTTATGAAGACAAAAAAGGAAATATATGGATAGGAACTGATGGTGGTGGCTTGACCTTATTTGAACCTTCCAGCGGGAATTTCACCAACTACACTACGGATAACGGTTTAAGCAGTAACGCTATTCTTGAAATAAAGGAAGATAAAAATGGGAATTTGTGGCTCGCCACGTGGAGCGGTGGTTTGATTTGTTTTGACCCTGTGAGCAAAAGAAGTGTATCGTATACAAACGATCCTAAAAACAACAACTCCATCATCTTCAATAACATCAAGTCGATTATCATTGAAGATTCCATCATTTGGATTGGTACGCATGGAGAAGGTGTATGCGTTCTCGATTTGAAAAGCAAGAAATTCATTCATCATAAAAACAATAAAACATTTCCTTTCGACATGAAGGCTCCTTCATGGATCAATCATTTGTTTAAAGATTCAAAGGGTAGAATATGGATCAGTAGTTTTGATGGTTTGTTCGTTTACGACAGAAAAAATTTAAAAAAATTCATACACCAGCAAGTAGCCAGCAGCATCAGCAGTAATGATGTGAACATGGTGGCGGAGGATTTAAGCGGTCGTATTTGGGCCGTTACCGAATCAGGAGGATTGGAGCTTTTTGATGAAAAATCGCAAAGCTTTCAGCACTATGGTGAAAAGTACAAGCTGCCGCAAACGCTTAAAGCCATTGTGTTTGATAATAAAGGGGTAATGTGGTTGAGTTCCAATGAAGGATTGATTGCTTTTAATTTACAAAACAATAAAATTGCGAGGTACGATGTTTCTGATGGTTTACAAGGGAATTTCTTTTTCCTTAAATCGGTGCTGCGAAGTAGAAATGGCGATTTGTATTTCGGAGGAACCAACGGCTTCAACGTTTTTAATCCCGAAAAAATAAAGGTCACTGTTAGTTCTTCACCGGTTTACCTCACTGATTTATATGTTTTTGATGAAATTCAAAAGCCAAATGGAAAAGATTCTCCACTGGAAAAAGAAATCAATTTCACCGAAACTTTAACGCTTTCTCATGACCAGTCTTTTTTTAGTATTGGTTTCACATCGGTGAATTTGTCTTCTCCCGACAAAATGGAATTTGCATACAAGCTGGAAGGCTTGCATGATCAGTGGATAGCCATACATGGTGATCGTAAAGTGTCATTCACGGATTTGGATCCGGGTACGTATGTTTTTAAAATCAAATACGGCGGTGTTAGTGGTGACTCTGATCAGGAAGCCGATAAGCAATTGCGCATTGTTATTTTGCCGCCTTGGTGGAAAACCACTTTGTTTAAATTGTTTTTGGCTGTGCTTATAATTGGAGGGGTGACGCTGGTATTCTATCTGCGACTCAAATCTATCCGTGACCGCAACAAGCAACTGAAAATAGAAGTGGCCAATCGTACGCGTGAGCTCACCGAGACGAACATGATTTTATTGGAGAGAAATGAGGAGATTAAAATCCAAAACAAAAAACTAGAAGCTTATAATGAGGAAGTTACCAAGCAGTCGGAAAGAATTTTAAAGCAACAGTCCGAAATCTTGGCGAAAAATCAGGAGCTGGAAGACACCGTTAATGAGCTCACGAAACTGAACCAAACCAAAAATAAATTCTTCTCCATTTTGGCGCACGATTTAAAAAGTCACGTTTATGCGCTCACCAGCATTTCAAGTTTATTGAAAAAGAAATTGCCAGGAATGGAAAAGGAATCTATGTTTGAGTACGTTGACAGTATTGATAAATCATCAAACTCGATTTATCAGCTTTTGATCAACTTACTCGATTGGGCCCGAACACAATCTAAAAACATTCCGTACTCGCCTGCAGGAGTGAATGTATATGAACTCATCACCAAAAATGGCACCTTGCTGGAACAACAGTTTCGTACTAAAAACATAGCATTGGAAGTGAAAATTGATCCTAGTCAATACATTTATGCTGATTATCCGATGATTGATGCTGTTGTGAGAAACTTGCTGGGCAATAGCATCAAGTTTACTGCCGCGGGGGGAAGAATTTCAGTGGAGTCGGAGGAAGTGAATGATCAAACATTAATCCGCATCCAAGACAATGGTATCGGAATGACCAAGGAACAAATTGATAATGCTTTCCGCATAGACAAAAATTCTTCATCTCGTGGAACTGCGGGTGAAACAGGTACAGGATTGGGACTCATCATTATCAGTGAATTCTTGGAAATCAACAAAGGATCTATTGATATTGTAAGCGAACCTGGTAAGGGCTCCACCTTCACTATAAAAGTACCGCGCTTCCGTTCTGCTGTGCCACTGGAGGGAAGTGGTATTTCAAAACCTCGTCCGGCCGGAATTACCATTGTAGAGCATTCGTTGCAAAAGAAACTAACGGAAGATAAAATACTGAAAATCAAAGGTAAGCGCGTGCTAATTGTTGAAGACAACAGTGAGCTGCGTTCGTTTTTGCGCTTGCTGCTCTCCGATGTGTTCACTGTTTTTGAAGCGGAAAACGGGGAAGAAGGATTGAAAATGGCGGCCGAATGTCAGCCTGCAGTCATTATCACCGATATGATCATGCCGGTGATGAACGGATTGCAGTTTTGTTCAGAGATCAAACAATCAACAATCACCTCGCATATTCCTGTAGTCATGCTCACTGGTCAAAGCGATGAGGAGAGTCAGCTTTCGGGTTACGAAGCAGGGGCAGAGGTGTATTTGATGAAGCCAGTGAATCAGGATATTTTGTTCCAAGTGATCCTGAACTTCATTCAAAATCAAGAGAAAATTCGTCAAAAAATATTGTTGTCCAACGACTTGTATCCTGAAGATGTGGTGATTAACAAGCTGGATGAAGAATTCTTAAATGACATTATCGCCTTCATTGAAAAAAATATTTCCGATACAGGTTTAGACTCCAAAATGATTTGTGACCACATGGGGATTAGTCGAACGGTTTTGTATTCTAAATTCAAAAGCATTACCGGACAAGGTGTTCAGGAATTCATCAAATCGGTGCGTTTGAAGAAAAGTCTCAAACTGCTTTTTGAACGTCGTTTAACTATAAGTGAAACGGGTTATGAAGTTGGTTTTAGCAGTCCGTCATACTTCATTCGTTGCTTCACGCAACAATATGGAATGCCACCTAAAGAGTACATTACTTTTCATAAGCAGCAGCAATAGTTCAAAAATTTCCAAGTTAGACTTTCATTGCATTGTGATCATTAATGCGGTAAAATAGCTGGTTTTACAAGGTGATTTGAAAAATTTTGAAAATATTTTACGCAATTCAACGCAAAGACTTATATTTGCCATCCCTACCTAAAGGGCCTAATTTTAAACTTAACAATTCATCCAATGAAAAAATTATTCTTTTCTGCCTCATTTATTGTTGCATTAAATATTTCTTCCTATGCCCAAAATGTTTGGGGAACAACAACAATTCCTACTACCACTACTACTGGTGCCGTTGGTATCGGTACTTCAACACCGTACGTGAATTTGCAAGTGACCGGATCAAATGTAGGTCCCGATAATTTGTTTAATGCTGACGACAATTCTGTATTCGAAGGTAATAATGCTCTGGTAAAATTGTATGGGGCGAATCTAGGTGGGATAGATTTTTCCACCTACAAGCCCGATGTCAATGGAGTGCCAACCTTCTACAGGAATTACGCTACATTCAGATATAATTTCACTAATGATCAATTGGTATATCAGAATCATAAAATAGGTCAAGTTTTTATGTTTGATGCCGATGGGAATTTTGGGTTGGGAACAACAGCACCTACTGCAAAACTTCATGTAAATGGTACTTTCAGATTGCAAGGAAATGGAGCAATAAACAATTATGTGTTGACTTGTGATGCGAATGGGAATGCAACATGGAAAGCTCCTGCTGGTGTTGCATCTGATTGGATAAAAAACGGAAATAATATTTCCTATTCGGGAGGTAATGTAGGGATTGGAACAGGTGCTGATGTTCCGAAAACTGATTTGCAAATTAAAGGGGCTGAACCTTTCATGACATTAACAAGTACGGGTACAATAGAGGGACAGTATGGCAACCAATACAATCTTGGGATTAATTTTGAAGGGAATGATAAATATTTTATTGGAAGAAATTTTAAAGCCGTAGCTAATAATTACTTTATGATTAGAAACCTTTCAAAATTACAAGCTGCATATATAAGTCTAAAAGATGATAAGATTCTGTTGGGGGGGAGTGGTGCCACCTCAGTAAATAACGAAGGTAGGGTCGTTGTAAATACAATGTCTACAAATGATAATGGAATTTCACTGGCCATTAAAACTACTAATACAAACGATAAAGGAGATATTTCATTTGAATCACCAACAAATCGAAATGACTTTGTTTATTTAGATTTCCCCAACTTTACAGATAAGATAAATAGTGTTTTAAGTGTATATAAAGATGCAAACGGAAAAATGGCTCTTACCTTTGATGATAGGACAAGTGGTACAGCCGATGTGAAATTTAAAGTGGCCGGAGATGGTATTGTTTATGCTCATGAAATTAAAGTTATGGCTGGAGCATTCCCTGACTATGTATTCGAGAAAAATTACAGGTTAATGCCTTTGGCTGAACTCGATAAATTCATCTCCGAAAACAAACACTTGCCAAATATTAACACCGCAGCTGATGTTAAAGAAAATGGATTAACTCTTGGAGAAATGCAAGTAAAGCAAATGGAAAAAATAGAAGAGCTTTCTCTATACCTTATTGCTATCAACAAAAGACTACAGGAATTGGAAGAGCAAAACAAGCAATTGCAATCAGAGTTAATTCAAATTCAAAATAAATAGAAATTCAAAACAATGAAAAACATGTTTTTTAATTTGAAACCCGCATTTGTTTTGTTGGCATTGTGTTTAAGTTCTGTAGCTTACTCCCAAAACGTGAGTTTTGTATACTCTTATGATGCTTCTGGAAATAGAGTGCAAAGAAAAATTGAACAGCCTCCTCAAAAGAAACTATCAAATCCAGCTAGTGCTTCTGTGATTACCGACGTGGTAAAAATTGATGAAGTTAAAACAGCTATTGTTGCTTTAGTTTATCCAAATCCTACATATGGACTGCTGAATATTTCTCTTGAAAATTTTGAAAATGCCACATACCAGGTATTTGACATTTCAGGGAAAGAAATTTCACAAGGGAAATTCACTAGCAGTCAAATGATTATAGATATATCGAACGAAGGCAGTGGACAATATCTTGTAAAAATAACCTCGAACGGCGATACCCAAAGTTATTTAATAACAAAAAAATCGTAGCACTTCATTAACGATTATTTCAAAATATTTAAGATGAATACTATAAAAAAAATATTGTTTGTAACGATGATGTTTGCATATCATGTCGACTACGCGCAAACAGTTGTTAATTTAAATACCCCGCAATCAGGAACGTTAGATAACGTAGCGAGAGATGAAGTGAATTTTAAAGATGGATATAGCTACAAGGGCATTGGCACAAATGAAATGCATGGATATACCAACTATACATTGCCAGGAGATATTTCTAATACAGGAACATTGTATCAGGATTACGCTGGAGCAACTTCTTTGTCGCAACGACAAATTAACCAGAGTTACGCAGTTGGTTCAATTTCCGGAAATGCTTCAGTCACAGCAAATGGAGGATCATCTTATAACATCACATTTTCTTTACCTACAGCATTTGTAAGTACTACACCGTCAATATCGATTAATTACAGTAGTCAATCAGGCAATAGTATTTTAGGTATGGGATGGAATTTATCGGTTTTGTCGGCTATTACCCGTTCAGGACAAACGATCTATCATAATGGAAAAACCGAAGGAATACTTCTTAGTTCTGAAAAGGATTCTTATGTAATGGATGGAGCAAGACTAATTGCTATATCTGGAACCAATGGAAATCCGAATACGCAATATGCCACTGAGGCAGAAAGTTTTTCTAAAATTATTTCAGTAGGAAATTCAGGCAATGGTCCAGAGTCATTTACTGTTGAAACGAAGGATGGAAGAAAGCTCTTATATGGTGCAGATGCTCAGGCAAGATTTTATGCTTCAGATAACAATACAGTTTTGATATGGTATCTGCGGCGGATTTCTGATTTGAATGGTAATTACATCGATTATTCTTACAGTAATGTTGGAGGTCAAATTGTTTTATCGCAAATCAGCTATACTTCCAATGATGCAGCAAATTTAAATCCATCACACAAAGTGAAATTCTTATATGATGAAAGAGCAGATGATAATACTACTTATATCGCGGGAAAGGGAATTAAAAGCCATTTGATTTTAGACAAGATTCAAATATTATCTGAAGGAGTATTGTTTCGGGAATATCAATTTAAGTACGCATTGAGAATTTATAATTTTCTTTCTGAAGTAATTGAGTTTGGAACTGATGGTAGTCGTTTTAATTCAACGGCATTTCAGTACGGAGATCAGCAATCGCAGGTCATGAAATTTCCATCTGTTTTAAATAATCAGAATGGAGAGCTTATGTCAGGTGATTACACAGGAGATGGTATAACGGATGTGCTAGTGAGTAGCGTGGTTACTTCAGGATCTAATACATATATTGATAATTTGAAATTATATAAAGGAAGTATAACAGGAGAATTTACATATGTGACAACAGTGCCTTTTCCTTCCGATTATAATTTACAGACCTGGGCTGGGGGCATTAATTTTGTGCCATTAAATGCTTTTAGTAGTTCTGATTTTAATGGAGATGGCAAGCAAGATTTTTTAATTAAAAGTAAGTTCATTGACTATGCAGGGAAGACATCAATAAATAAGATTAGGATTTATACTTCACAAGGAAGCTCATTTACTTATCAAGAATATTCAATGCACAATCCTTATTTCATTGATTTGACCGAAACACACTTACAAATTGGTGATTTCGATGGAGACGGCGCATCAGATATCCTTACAGCATTTAGAGGTTGGACAACCGGCAGTAATGGATATTTGAAAATGACGGATGAAACGGAATACACAATTTATTATCCTGTACGACAAGAAAAATTAGTATTCACCAGTACAACTTTACTTTCTGGCATATTTAGAACTATAGATTTTGATGGAGATGGAAAACATGATATTATGTCTACCGATGGCAATTCCACAGCAGTTTATGAATTTACCAGAAACAGTGAAACATCTGTAAGTATAACAACATTGTATCAATCGGGTTATCCCACGCAAGAATTTCATATCACATATCTTGGAGATTTTAATGGAGACGGTAAAACAGATTTATTGACAAAATCAAGTTCCGGGGTATGGGACGTATCATACTCAAAAGGAAATGGTTTTGAAGGTGGCTCAATAAACATTGGAGATCCTAGCACCACAGCTGGAGGATTAAAAATAGGTGATTACAATGGAGATGGAAAAGCAGATATTATATATTATTCCACGAATGCTGGGGGTGCAACTCACGTATCAATTAGATATAGCAATGGTAATGGATTTGAAGCGCCAGTTGATGTTAATACAGGCCAATCTTTGAATCTCGCAGGGATATACTCTGGAGATTTTAACGGAGATAGCAAATTAGATGATTTGATTTTCACGGCATCTTCTTCGAATACATCCATGATATTATGGAATAAAGAAGATAATTCAAGACTACTAATTAGAGCGGCTGACGGCTATAATAATATAGATGAATTTACTTATGTACCTTCCACTAATACAGTAGTTTATAGCAAAACTTTGAATTGTGGTTTTCCTTGTAATACTCTCACCACTCCATTGATACTGGTGCAATCTCACAAAAAACCAAATGGAAATGGGGGGACTTTAGTAAACACGTATCAATACCGTGACGCAATAGTGCATAAGCAGGGAAAGGGATTTTTGGGAATGATGGGGATGACTATTACAAATACAGAGTCAAATAGAAAAATAGAAACTACTATAAGTTTAGATCAGAGTATTGGTGGCGTGTATCAGATCACTCAAGCATTAACATCCGTGAAGAAGCTTTCAGATAACTCAATTTTATCAAATTCTAATACTTTTTTTTCGTGTTCCAGGTATCTTCCTTTATCCTCAAAAAGATATAAGTTTCTTTTGGATAGAACAGTTACAAATGATTTTCTCGCACATAAGGATAATGTAGTTTACAACGAGCAATATGATAACTATGGTAACGTACTAAAAAAATCAAATACTACGAGTTTAAATGGAGTTGATGTGCAATCAGACGTCATCGAAACTACCTACGGCCAGTTTGGTACATGGCTTCCTTACAATACAACCAGTGTAAAGGTTACTAATACACGAATTGTTGAAGGAGAAACTCCGATTGTAAAAAAAGTTTCTTTTTCTTCCTATGACAATAAAGGAAACATGTTAAGTAGCGTCGCTGATCCTGACGATGCTAAGGCACTAACGACAACTGTCAATAGCTTAAATCCGTTCGGAGGAGTTATCTCTTCTACTATTTCAGCCGCAGGTGTTCCTTCAATTACAAGGTCTTTGGACTACGATAGTAAAGGACGCATTGTAAGAAAATACAATGCCTTACAGCAATTAGAAGAAATTACTTATGATGTATTCGGAAGAGTTATAAAAAGTAAAGATATTACTGGGCAAACCACAGAATATACTTATGATGGTTTTGATAGAATTGCATCTACTAAATTACCTACAGGAGTAGTCGTTACGAATTCTTTAGGATGGGATCCGAAAGCGGGCAATAATTCGGATATTTCTAATGTAAGTACAACTTATTATTCGGTTACTGCTGCCGCTAGCAGTCCAACCGTACAAACATGGTTTGATTCTTTTGGTCGACAAAAAGTAAACAAGATAGATGGATTTCAAGTTACTTATTCGTCAACTCTCTACGATAATAAAGGAAATGTTTATGTCACTACTTCTCCCTATTTAACCCCCGGAACAGCAATTAAAACAACTTATGAATATTATGATGATAATAGGATACAAAAGATAACACAAGATGGTTTAGCTCCAACTAATTACAGCTATACTTTCGCTGCGGGTAATATTACTACGTCTGTAAGTTCTCCGAATGGCAATGTTGTTTCGGTGGTTGATGCAACAGGTAAAACCAAATCGGTTACAGATGATAATGGAACGCTTTCTTATAAATACTATAGTAATGGGAATTTAAAATCAGTAGCGTTGGGAACTATAGAGATGTTAAGTATGCAATACGACATCCATGGAAATAAGACTCAAACGATAGACAACAGCGCAGGAACGATAGTCTATATTTATAATGCTTACGATCAGCTGATCAGTCAATCAGATAATGGTAAAGTAACTACCTATGCGTATGACATAATGGGAAGAATTACAAATAAATCTACTTCAGAAGGAACTACTGCTTTCGAATACAACACTTCAGGCAAAGCACTTAACGCTATTAAAAAGATTACAGGAGTTGGTGGGATGATGCAGGAATATAGTTATAGTGCAGATTTTGGCAGATTAATTTCATTAAAAGAAACAATTGGCAGTGATATTTTTGAAACGAAATTTGAATTCAACACCATAGGTCAGCAAACTAAAATGATTTATCCAAGTGGCTTTGCTGTAAAAAAGCATTATACCAATAAAGGTGAGTTATTTAAATTAACAGACAACGCTGAGGTGACTACAATTTGGCAACGCACTTCAATGAATCAATATGGCCAGTATACGGAATATTCGACGGGTGATGGCAAAATCACAAAGAAGGAGTATGATCCTTATGGAATTCCTAAACGATTTTATGCTGCTGGTGTGTATGATATCGGAATGACAATCAATCCTGAAACAGGTAATTTAATGAGTAGGAAAGATAATCTGCTTGGTCTTGTCGAGAATTTTGATTACGATAAAAATCGTTTGAAATTTTCACAGATTGTGGGACAACCGCAAATTGATGTTGTTTATCAACCCAACGGAAATATTGAAAAGAAAACAGGTGTTGGGGATTATAAATATCATCCTACAAAAATTAACGCTATTGATAATATTACCCCTCCTGTTGCAACTGATTTTACTTCATCAGCAATTCCACAGTCGCAGGAAAATGTTGATTATACCTCTTTTAATAAAGCCAAAAGTATTCGTAAAAATAATACTGAATCGGAATTAATCATTTCTTATGGAGTTGACAATCAAAGACGAAAGACTGAAATGAAGCAAAATGGCACTAGCACCTTTACACGATTTTTTCTTTCTTCATATGAAAAAACAGTAGAAGGAAGTAATACAACAGAAGTAAACTATATCAACTCACCAGATGGAATAATTGCAATGTATGTTGTTGAAAATGGCGGAACTGGCCAATTTCATTATTTGTGTAAGGATCAATTAGGAAGTCCACTTGTTGTGACAAGTAATAGTGGCGTAGAATACAAACAATCATTTGATCCTTGGGGTAGGAGAAGGAACCCCAGCAACTGGACTTATGATTTGAGTAGCTACACTACTCCACAGCCAAAGTGGATGTACAGAGGTTACACCGGACATGAGCATTTACCAGACTTTACGCTCATCAATATGAATGGTAGGATGTATGATCCTATTATAGGTAGAATGTTAAGTCCAGATAATTATGTTCAAAGTGCCGATTTTTCTCAGAATTATAATCGATATGCTTATTGTCTGAATAATCCATTGAAATATGTGGATCCATCAGGAAACTACTATGAACAATTACCTCCTAGCTATGGTATCAAACTTAGGAATGATGTTGCACGCGCTCAGGTACAACACGATTTTTATGAAGGAAGGCAAATGATATTAGATGGGGCGGCTGGGCCAAATGCCCAAAGACAGGAAGTTATGAAAATGTCAATGGAGCAGGTAGATGCTCGCAATTTTCGTGATGAAATGCGCAGGTTGGAAGGAAATACAGGATACACAAAAAATTCAAGAGGAATGCTTTTAGATATATTGGATGCAGCAGTATCATTAACACCTGTTTTCGGACCATTAGTTGGCTTCATTAGAGCGGCAGATAGAGGTGACGTTAGAGGCGCTATTGTTAATGTTGCTTTAGGCGCATTAGATATGGGGGCGGTAGCAAGTTATGGAACAAGAGCAGTATCTTCATCAGAATCTGGATTTGCAAGAGAGTCCTTCTCTGCAGAAGCAGGTTATGCGGAACGTGGTTATGCCGAAGAAGCAGCATATTCAAGTGGTGGAAATGTTGGTCGTTCGGAGTTTAGTGCAGCAGAAACGGCAAGCTCTTGGCAGGGCAAAGGCGCATACTCAGGCGTTGATTCATGGAGAGAGATCACATTAAAAGACGGGACAAATGTTGTGGGTGGAGTGCCAGGACAAACAGAATTTTATACAACAATGAGTGGTTTGGAAAGATCAGAATATTCAAAGCAAATATGGGAAGGCTTACAAGTAAAACCTCATGATGTGCGTGGTCCTAGAACGGAAGTGGGAATCTATACAGTTGTGGGAGATACACCAGCAGCATTTGGCACCACGTATGCTAATCCACAATTTGGAGCAGGTGGTTTGCCTCAAATATTTATACCTAATTTTGAAGGACTAAAACTAGTTGAAACTATACCTCTTAAATAATGGAACTTAACAAGATCAGCGGGGATTTAATATTTAAAGAACTAATTATCTCTCCCAAAATTTCTTTAGAGCAGTTAAATAATTTAAAAGAGCATTTTGATATTTTAAATGGAGTCCAAAATGCTCCTTTCATTTCATTTCACATACGAAGTTTTGAAGAAGATAAGTATGCACTTTCCTTAATCTTTTCAGATGGAGAATTAATGAATTTAAATATTGGGTGTGGTAGAAAATTCGATTTCCCTCCATTTACAATTACAGAAAAAGAGATTCAAATTATAGATCAATGGTTGTCTTTATTAGGAGGTGAAAACTCATATATTTGGGGGAGTGTGGAAAAAAGTATAGATCGTAAAGGAGGAAGTATAAGTATCCTTATAAAGTATGCAATTTAATTCTACGCCTGAAAATTTCTCTATTAAATTTCATTGCTTTTTAAGCAAAAGACTAAGAAAATCGCAGTGAGAAGCCTCCATTTCAAATAAGATAGTATGATGGAAAATTTCAAAAAATTTAAGGCAGACATTTATTTTACTTCTACTGAAGAAGGCGGAAAGAAAATGCCAATAAAAAATAAAGATTATAGAACCGTTATCGAAATTGGGGATAAAAATATGGATGTGATACTGGTGCCTGAGGAAGGAGATATTATATATCCAGGAGAATCTAGGATCATAGAAGTTTTTATTCATGTTCGAAGTCTGGCACCTATAGAACATTTAATGTTGATAGGTGCATTGTTTCTTCTTAGAGAAGGCGCAAAAATTATTGGGAAGGGGATTATTCTAGACACGGACTTTTAAAAAAAATTGAATGAGAAAAGAATTATTAAATAAAGAAAAGATTAATGATTGGATGCCGCTTTTTGATCATTATAAAGCGGGTAGGAAGTTCATGGGAGAATATAGAATGGAGAGTGAATGGTGTAAGATTTTAATAAATAATGGTATTGAGGAACATATTAATTTCGGGGATTTAGCATTTGTTAGCTTGAACGATGATAAAACTCTATTTTTCTTGACAACGGAAGACGGAAATTATATGGTTTTAAAATGGATGTTTTTTAAAGTTCATGTTCAATTCGCGACTGTTTTAGTGCACATTAAGTCTAAAACTTTTAAGCTTATCGATACAGATAGGTCGCTGGATCCCAAAGAGATATTTATGGAAAGCAAAAATGTCTTTATAAGGTTTAATGAAAAAACATGGATTAATTCAGTTGCAATTGCAAATGAAGTCATATTACCAATCGATATTGAGTTTATGATACCAATTGAAGAATTTTTCACATTAAAGGAAGAAGGGTTGCCAGTGCAAATATTTAGATGGGAGGACAAAAGACTTACGATTAGTATTGAATAGAATTTTGGGAAATACTTGAGTTTGTTTGTGTTAAAATATTGATTTTCAAAGCATTGATTTTTTAATTGTGATTATATGACGGATAGTATTGCAATTAATTGGGACTATTTTGAAACAAAACTTTGGATATTATATTGATATTTGCTTCAATAGGCGTAATGCCACAAAACATTAAATAATAATTTAAAACCTAAAAAATGAAAAAAATTTTACTCTCAGTATTAACTTTATCTTTAGCTTTAGCGGGAAGTGCAAATGCACAGGCACAAGTTGTAGTTGGTCACTTAAATGCAATTGCTGGTTATGATGATTTCATGGATGGAAGTCAATATATAGTTGGAAACAATGATTATTCTCATCCAGTAATTGTTGGTACTGACACTACTTACAGAGGTATGTACTGGACAGAAGCTGCTGGTACTATTAATGGTTTCAAAGCTGCTAAAACCAGAACAGGTACTGCAATTGATTATCTTATAACACAAACTGAAGGTGCTTATGAGCCATTTTTAATGGTTTTTGGTGAAAACAAAACTGCAGTTAAATTCACAATGGATTTAAGTTCTAATGCAGTTGTTTCTTTTTCTGTAAAAAACAAAGGTGCAAAAACAGTTCGTTTTCAAGTTCAAATGCAAGATATCAACGGAACTACATTGGCTTATAACCCTGCGGTAATTGGTGATGAAGCTGCATTTTACAACCACAACATTGGTTATGTACAAGGAGACAATGCTGCTTTAGCTCCCGGAGATATTAAAGATTTTTCTTTTGATTTTAAAACAGCCGTTGTTGGTTGCCTTGGTAATGTTGTAGGTGGTCAAGGAGCATGTACTACTGCTTTTGATTATACTAAAGTTACAGGAGTTACTTTTACAGTAGTTGACGATGCAAACACTGGAGCCCTAGCAGGAACAGGAATTGCTACATGTGGTAGCTATTGTCCATTAGCTATTACTGATTACCCTATCATGATTTCAAACTTCAAAATTGGTAAACAGTCTTCGTTATCAGTGTCAACAGTTAAACAAGTTGGTTCTTATAGCGTGTTCCCAAATCCAACATCTGATTTTGCAAATGTAACTTTACAATTGAATGAAGTTTCTGCTGTAAACATTTCAGTAGTGGACATGTTCGGTAGAACAGTTAAACAAGTTGTTAATGGTAATTTCTCTTCTGTTAATGAAATGGTTAACGTAAGTGATTTGTCTCAAGGTGTATACACTGTGAATTACATGGTGGATGGCGCTACTGCTAAATCAACTTTGTTGATGGTGAAATAATATTTCAAAATAATTGAAAAGGAAGGCTGCTCGAAAGAGCAGCCTTTTTTTGTTTTTATATGTGATTTCTTCTTTTAAAAGAAGCAAAGTTCCTTACTTTTTCCTTGATGAAAAAGTAACAAAAAATCAAGAGCCAAGATATGCTTCAGCGCGCGTCACGAAATTTTTTATCCGTCGGTGACGGAAAAATTTCGCTCCCGCCACCGCTGGCTCGCATCTTGGCTCTTGCCCTCGCACGAAGTTAGTGGCTCGTTTCCTGAAGTTTATTCTTAAAGATGAGGTTCTTCAATTTTTGAGTAAAAAATTCTACCAATGACTTGTTTCGTAAATAATTGATTTTATGCATTTTAAAAGACCCAATCTTGTCATGCAAGTTTATTTGGGTTTCAATTGTCGCTTCTCATTTTGAATTGTGCTTTATGTGTGCTGGGAAGGTTAGCTTTATAATTGATAACAATTAGGAAGTGAACTTAAGAGAGTGGGTCGCTAACTTCGTGCGAAGGCCAGAGCTAAGAGGCGAGGGTGTGAGGGCTTTGTGTGTTTGCAGCATCTCTTAGCTCTTGAATTTTTTTGCTTACTTTTTTGTTTCAAGACAAAAAAGTAAGTCTTTGCTTCTTTAGAAAAGAAGACACAAAGAATAGCATTTCTATCAATGCCTCTTACATCTAAATTATATATAACTAACTGATTTAATGATTATTAAATCCGTCATCTCCCTCCTTATCCCATATCAATTTCATCCTTCGGACGGTTTTCATATAATTCGGGACTACATTTTTCTCGAGGCTGTAACTTTTTGTGTTTCTTTGGAGTATTAGGCACCTTAAAAAAAACAAATTATTCATCTCTCTTTATAATTACTGAATGAAAAAGAGTTTATTTCATATTCTAGTTCCAATGTTGTTCGCCTTCTCCGCGGAGGCTTCTACTGACGGTACTGACACTTTAGGTATTATTAAAGGCAAGTCTTCTACTGGTCCTTCTAATACTTACACTCCTTCATCTTTCTTACAGAAGTATTTTGCTGGTTTGAACGATGCGGACAAGAAAGATACTTTAACCAAGGAAGGTAAGTATGTGCCTTTTTCTAACATGGGGGTATCTGGTTATGTTCGACCGTATATACAGTATAGAGTAGTGGATGCCATCCGACCAGGTATGGTGAACAACGCAAAGGAAAATTTAGCGATCAATGGTTACGAAATAAATAATCAACAAGCGGGAGGTAATCAAGAGCCTTTTATGTTGTTGCGTTTGGAAGGTAAGCCAACAAGCAAAACTAGTTTCAAGTTGGAATATGCTTTTGATAATCAAATGGATGGTATTGCCCGTACTTTTAATAATGCACCTATTGTAGGTAACAATACCCCGTATTCCAGAAGAGTTGGTTTGTATCGTATTCTTCAATTTCAGGCTACAACGGTGACCAAATTTGGTACGTTCAATATTACTGCAGGTGGTGGTGTGAACTGGTATCGATTGAGTCCGCTTACAATGTGGAACTTTGAGTACAGGGATGATATGTTTGAGCGTTACCCTTGGGAGCCAGAGAATGCTGCCATGACGCGATACAATAGTTTCTATGCTGTACAAAATGTTGCTCGTGACTCCAGATGGGGTAACACTGGTACGCAAGGTTTTATTTTAGAAGCGAAAAATTTGCCAGGAGGTTTCAATGGATCTTTATTATATGGTAAAACTGATAATAGTGGTGGTTTTCAAACTTACTTAAGTGGTACACCAAAAAACTTGTTGGCAGGTAGAGTTAGTAAAATCGTTGGATCGAACACTTTTGGTGTGAACTACTTTAGTCAATTTGGTTTCTTCGACAATACAGCATTATACAGAATTGATCAAAATATTATTACAGGTGATGCAAGAATTAACACAGCTCACATTAAAGTTTTCTCTGAGTTTGGTGTAGGTAGATATGTAGAACACGGGAAAATTACTGCAGCTAATTATGCATCTTATTTTGGTACAACAATCCCAGGAAGTGATACCATTACCTCATATATACACAATTGGGCGCCAACAGCAACAGTGCAAGTTGATTTCGATAAAAAAGCAACTTTGATTCCATTGACATTGATGGCTTATTACATTGATAAAAGTGTTGTGAATGTTAATAGTCAGGTAACGAACACTTCAAATAGCCATGCTCTTGGAACCCCAAGCAATGTGAACGGAGTTTATGATAACACTACTGTGCGAGGTGCTGTTACCGATATCGGCCAGATGGCAAACAACCGAATGGGAATAAGCTTGAAACATGAAAATTCTTATGGCAAGCTGAAAATTATGGCTGGAATAGCGATGTCTCAGGAAATTGAAAACTTGTACAAAACCTATAGCAGACCTGAATACCAAACTCCAAATAATGCAAGTTTCGGTGGATATGCGCAAGGATACAATAGCATTTCTTTTCAACACAGAGCCAATCAGTTTACTCGTTCAAGATTTGGCTATTTTCAAAACAACCTTGGGCCTTATGGCAATATCATCAATCAATACCGCAGATCTTTTGAAAGAATTGCGATCACTGATTCTGGTGAGGCTGGTATGAGTTATAGAAAAGGATACAACTCCTTGGATTTTAACTGGAAATACAAAATTCAAATCTTAAAAAGAGACTTTATCTTATCCAACTATTACAACTACACCTCTGTACAAGATCATGCTTCAGCAATTCCATTATTTACAAATAAAGCATTCTTAAGATATTTCTTTACAGAGTTCAATGCCTTTTATGCAGTTCATCCTAAATTAACAGTGATTGGTTTCTACAGTATTGAAAGAGCTTTAGGAAACAACAGAACAATGTTAGTGGATGCCAATGGTGAGTTGATCAAAGATTTAAATACTTCAATTCCAATTGCTCATGCTGATGGTTTGCCGATTAACCAAACTGGTCATGGTTATGGATTTGGATTGGATTATGATGTGTCAAAAAGAGCTGGAATATATTTAAGACATCGTTGGTTTGATCACAGCGATACCAATTTCTCAAAAGATCATTTCAAAGGCACCGAAACTTCACTTGAATTCAAAATCTTCTTTTAATATATAATACAATGAAATACCCATCTAATACAAATAATTCAATGCTGATGAAGGTAACGTCGTTATACAATGTGGCCTTTAAAAAAATAAATCCTCATATGAAATATAAAATTCTATTTTCTTTTGCAACTCTTGCATTTATCTTGTCTGAATCTGCAAGCGCGCAAGTGCTTTATTTTAATGGTTTAGGTAGAGCAATTGTTACTAATGATGCCATTAGTGGGAACATCAATGATAACGATACAAAAACTGCTCGAAAATCAACCAATGGGTACACTGTTTTTGATCTTGGCGTGAACGTGCAACCGTCGGAATATTTAAGAGCGGCTGCAACTCTTCGTGCAAAAAATGCTTTCGGTGGATTTTATGGTGATGGAAGCGTTATTACTTTTCGTCAAATTAAATTAGATGGTATCATTTCTAAAAAGGTGAAGTATGAAATTGGTGATATAGATTTAAGCTTATCTCCTTATACTTTGTTCAATAGCTTCGATGGATATTACGATCATGAAGCTGATATTTTTGCACAACGCCGCAAAATAGTTTATTATGAAAATTTCAATAATGGTAATAAATGGCGTGTGCAAGGTGCCAACATCAATGCATCTTTAGTTTTCGATAAAGGAATTGAGAAAATTGGTATTCAAGGTTTTGCAACAAGAATTGCCAGAGCAAATTATTTCAATAATATCGTTCCGGATCGTTTGCAATATGGAGGTAGAGTTGATGTGATGCAAAGTAAAAATTTGATCGCAGGTGTGAATTATATTGAGTTAACCGATTTAACAGGAACATCACCTGCTCCAGCAGTGGTATTAAACAATAGAGTTTTGACTGGTGATTTTAAATTCAACTTTGAATTGAGTAACATTCTCTTCTCTCTTTATGGAGAAGGTGGGGGTTCAAATTATAGTTACACTGGTGATTCTACCAGAACAAAACAAGACTATTTCTACGATGCTGGTGTAAGTGCTTCTTACAAACCGTATAAATTGAAAGTGTACGCAAACTACAGAAATGTTGGTGCAGATTTTAACAGTCCGGGTGCACAAACCAGAAGAATATTTGATCAAGGAGCTACTACTTTGTTTCCAACGTACACAATGAATTCTGGTGCTAATACTTTTGCAAGGGCAGCTAATTTATTGGATCGCGCAAGTGATGAAGGAACATTAAGAAACACCACAATAATGGATACTTTGGTTCAGTACAATCCAATGTACAACAACATTACTCCTTACGGTTTAGCAACTCCAAATCGTCAAGGGGTTACAATTGGTGCGAGTATAGGTGATGAAGAAAAAGTATTTAAAGCTGATGTTGCGTTAAATTTGTTATCGGAAATCAGAGAGGAAGTAGGTAATGGATCTAGAAACTATCAAGGATTAAAAGGTGGATTCAAATTTAATCTTCATAAACTTCTTAATCTTGAAAAAGTGATCACTATTAATGGTGGAGTTAATTTTGAACATACTTCAAGAACTGGTACTCAAAACACAATTGATTTAACTTCAAATACAATTGATGGAGGCTTTGTTGTTGAAGTGTTTAAAAGTTTAGATGTTTTGGGTGGTGTTAAGTTTTTTAATGCAACTGGAAATGAATTCTACTCTAAAAGAGATGCTTTCAACGTTATTAATACTGCTACTGTTACAGCTTGGAATTTTAACTATAACCAATCTGTTATAGCTGGTGGATTAAGATTGCGTCACAGTAAAAACGCATTCACAACGTTACAATACAATATGGTGAACATTAACGATAAACAAAACGCTACCAAATATGCGGTAAGCCAATTGTTCATCAATTACACTTTAATATTTTAATAATGTCTAATCGTAAGTTGCATTTTAAAAATCTCATTATGATTAAAAAATATTTTAATATCAATCTTATTCTTTGCAGTGTGGTGTTTCTTGCTGCATGTAAGAGAGATAACACACCAATAGGTCCTGCTTACAAGGTGCCATCAGCAAATTTTGAGGTATTGACCCCCTTTATGGCCTCGGCTGATGAGGTGAATTTTTCGGTGAAGGAAACAGAATATTTTACTGCCACATTTTCTGAAGAAGTATCCTGGTCGCTGAAGTTGTCGGGAGCAAATTCTGGAGCTGAAAAAGTAATTAGTGGATATTCAAAATCCTTGGATGTAGCTAATACTTTATGGGATGGTAAACACAGTGGTTTGTATTTTTTTAGAAGTGAGCAGGTAATTGCTACTCTTACTTTTTTGGGTTCAAAACTTATGTACACGGATACTTTTAATATTGTTTACCCAAGAAAATGGGACATCCCTGGTAAAGTAATTACTGCTTTAAATTTTGAGTCGGCACCTGGTTCCACAAAGTTTGCTTTTCAATTTTACGATGGTACTTCTCATAAATTTCCTGATTATAAAAGCACTGATCCTACTCCAAGTGATATGATTGACGCAACAAACAACCGCATTGAAGGTGTTATTCGAGATATTAATGGAGATACTATTAAATCTGAGAGAGTTGGAAGTATTGAAGGGGATAAGTTATACAGATTTGCAGGTACTGACGGGTTGTTTCAAGGTGATGGTTATTCAGATTATTTTATTGGTGGTGGCGGTTTAGCAAAGTCGCCTTTCTATGCTTTGGATTCAAATGCTGAAAACGTATACTTTAATATCTATGTGTATGGAACAGGTGATAAGAATTCCAAGCTGGTGATTAACTTCGCGGAAGACGATGATGATGCCAACAAAACAGCCGATCAAGGCAATATGGCGCAAAATTATGTTTTGTTGGAAGATGAATATGAATTTGGAATTCAGGTTGACTGGGTTGGATGGAAATTGGTTTCCGGTAAATACAGTAATTTTCCTTTAACAACTGCTGGTGCAAGTGCACCGCTTGGAAACAAAAAAAGAGAACCTCATCACATTGGGAAAATTGGAATGGTTCTATTGTCATCCAATAAAGGAAATAAAGCATCAGTCGTTTTTGACTTTGCAACTTTCACAATGGGCAAACCATTTAATCCACTAGATTAAAAACTTAAGTTCTTACTTAAATGAAAAAATATATAAAAATATCATTGGTTGTATCCACCCTGTTTGCGCAAAGCTGCGTGCACTTTGCTAAACCTGAATTGGATCATTCTTCTCAGATAGCAGAGTATCAAGAACCTGAAAAAGGTGTAAATGCTTTGGATTTTAATAAAGGGGTGATTGATGATTTTAGCGGTGAATTATACAGCTGGTGGTCGGGTGATGGCATTACATTAAGCAAAAAATCTGACACATTTAAAATCGCTATCAACAACGTAGGTTCTATGTATGTGCCTTTCGGTAGAGAGATAACAAGCTTGGATTTTTCAAATAATAACGCCATCAGAGTTCGAATGCGTGTAGAAGGTAAAATTTCTCCTACTGTTCGTATCGACTTAAAAGACAATTTAGGAAGAACAACTAACTCTTCAGCTGTGCAAACTAAAGTTGCTGTGGGTCGTGATTACAAAGATTTTTATTTTAATTATAAAGATAAATGGAAGCAAGGCTGGCCGGATAATCAGATTGTTGATCCTACATTAGTTTCTTCAGTAATGATTTTTGTTAATCCTGGTATGAGCGATTGGACTGGTACTCTTTATATTGATGAAATTGTTGCGGTTGATGCGAATGCAATGCCTAAAGTGGTTGGTTCTGTGGGTGGTGTGATTGACAATTTTGACGAAGATCCTTCTTCTTCATGGTGGACCGGTAGCAGTAAAATTGCAATGGAGAAAGTGGCAGATAAAGACATTTGCAAAATCACTTCTGAAGGTGCTGGTGCCAATTACGAGACTTTTGGAAGAATGATTGACATGTTGGATTTTACTCAAGCGCCAGTGGTTCGTATTCGTGCTCGCGTTGAAAATGCTGAAGGATTTGATAACCCTAAATTACGTGTTGATATTAAAGATAAAGACGGTCGAACTGCCAATGCATTTGATATGCGCAATACCATTGAAGCGGGAGCTGAATTCAAGGATTACTTTTTTGATTTCACTGGTAAATACGAGCAAAACTGGCCTGATAAACAAATTGTAAATCCGAAAGAAATTGAGGCAATGGTTTTGTTTATTAATGCTGGAGGACCTGCTTACAACGGTGTAGTGTACATTGAAGAAATTGAAGTAATTACATTAGAGAAGTACAAACAATTGAAGAAGTAAACTTGGTACTACTTTTGAAAGTAGGTAGAGCTTGGTATAGATAAAATAAAAAAAATAAACGGGTATGATTTCAAGAATTTTAGGTACGGTAATTTTATGTCAATTCATTGTTTTTTCGAGCTTCTCTCAAAATACATCTCAAGAAAAAATACGATTGAATCAAGTTGGTTTTTATTCCAACGGACCAAAAATTGCAATTGTAATTTCAACTACAGCGAAAACATTTTCTTTGATTGATGAGGCTACAAACGCATCTGTTTTTAGCGGTGAGTTAACTAAACCTGAGGTTTGGACTTATTCAATGGATACTTGTAGTAAAGCAGTATTTACAAAATTCACAAAAGCCGGAAAGTACCATATAAATGTTCCTGGTTTAGGAGATTCATATTCTTTTACCATTTCTGCACATTTGGGGATGGACGTGGCTAAAGCATCATTAAAAATGTACTACTACCAAAGAGCTTCTACTGCTCTTCCAGAGCAATATGCAGGAAGATGGCACAGAGCTGCTGGTCACCCTGATAATAAAGTAATTGTGCATCCCTCAGCCGCAACTGCAACCAGACCAGCTGGTACAATAATTAGCAGTGTTGGTGGTTGGTATGATGCTGGTGATTACAATAAGTACATCGTGAATTCAGGGATTAGTACCTACACATTGATGTCAGTGTACGAAAATTATCCTTCTTTTTTCGATACGCTTAAAACAAACATCCCTGAAAGCGGAAACAAGATTCCTGATATTTTAGATGAGGTTTTATACAATGTGCGTTGGATGCTAACCATGCAAGATGAAGATGGCGGTGTTTATCACAAACTAAGTAATCCGAATTTTGATGACATGGCATTGCCTGAGGTTAGTCAAGAACCAAGATATGTGGTGATGAAGTCTACTCCAGCTTCATGCGATTTTGCAGCTGTTACAGCTGTAGCTTACAGAATTTTCAAAAAATACAATAAGCAATTGCCTGGCTTTGCAGATTCTTGCGTTGCTGCTTCTTTGAAAGCTTGGAGTTGGGCGAAAAAGAATCCGGAGATCAAATACAATCAAGGTAAAATGAATGGACTTTATAATCCTGATGTGGTTACTGGTGCTTATGACGACAATAACTTGGGTGATGAGTTTCAATGGGCAGCCATTGAATTGTATATTGCTACAGGAAAAATGAGTTTTTATAATGAAATGAATTTGCAGTTTACCCTGAACAATGGTTTTGAGCTACCAACTTGGGAT
The DNA here is from genome assembly GCA_026390935.1 of Bacteroidota bacterium. Lineage (GTDB taxonomy): Bacteria > Bacteroidota > Bacteroidia > Flavobacteriales_C > JAHEZL01. The sequence goes on along the minus strand of JAPLEZ010000029.1, from coordinate 4,850 downwards.
CATGTTAATACTTTGGGATTGTATAGCATCATTGCTAATAAAGGTGATTTGGAAAATATGGATCCTGCTGAAATTGAAATGGTAAAAGAAAAGGTATTGAAAATGGCTGATGAATACAGAAAAAGCGCAGGAAGATCAGCCTTTGCGGTACCAATGGGTGTTACTGCTTCTGATTTTAACTGGGGAAGTAATTCACGTGCAGGTAATCAAGCAATAACTTTGTTGCAAGCTTTTGGAATCACAAATGATAAAACATACTTATATGCAGCAATGGCTGCTTTTGATTATTACTTAGGAAGAAATGGTACTTCTTTCAGTTTTGTAACTGGTTTTGGAAGCAAAACACCAATGCATCCGCACCACCGTCCGTCAGAAGGCGATGGTATTGTTGATCCAATTCCTGGATTCATTGTTGGTGGACCGAATCCGGGTATGGAAGATGCCACTTTTTGTGGTGGTAAATACGTACATAAATTACCTGCAACAGCGTATTTGGATCACAACTGTAGTTATGCAAGTAATGAAATTGCTATCAATTGGAACTCCCCATTTTTATACATTGCATTTGCTATCGAGGCATTGGGTGGTAAGTAATTGTGTGAGTGTTTCACTTGACGAAGAGATTTTTTGTTATCAAGCTTTTTGTTCTTTGGGCAAGTGAAGCAAAGTTCGTGAGTACAAAAAAAATATCATAGAGATCATTCCTCATTGCATAAAGGAATAGAGGGACACGCTTCTTTATTCTGTTTCATTTTCTGAAAATTTCATGAAATTAAAGTTGCTTTTTAAAGGCAACTGTTAACTTTGCTCTACGTTTTGTGTTAAAACAAAGAGAAAAAATGGAAATACAATCCAGCGAAGAACATGCATACGCTTTAGATCAAGTGACGGTTTGGTTGAAGAAGGAAGATTATTCTGTAGAAAGCATGAATGAGATTGATCGCGTGATACGTGCGATTGAAAAATATTCCGGAATGCCTTTGCCTGCTAGAAGCTTTATTATGTCGAGAGTATTTAAAAGAAGTTTAGCTTCTTAATTGTATTTGATACTGTCTTTAAATCTTTGGTAAGCCTCCAAATCTTCCTGTTTTACTCCTCCTGGTTTTACGCCCGGATTCGACAAAAAGAAAATCAGATTATTTAAATCTTGCGCCAATCTTCGGTTTTTCGCCGATCTGGCATTGTCATTCTCTTCATAAAGTTTAGGAAGAACTACTTCTGATTCTGAACCCTCTAAGGTTAGGAGAATTTTTTTTAAGCTTTCGGTCATTTAATGATGGATTAGGTTAATACAAATTAACCAAAAAAATCGGGAAAATGAAAATGTCTATTTGGAGGCCGATTGGGGAGAAGCAGAAAGTTCTACTGTATAGCGTCCACAGCGAAGAGTCATTAAAGTAAGGGCTGGTTCATAACCCAGTTCTCCTGCTTTTTTTAAATCCTTACAGGCATCAAGCGTGTACATAAATCGTGCTTTCGATATGGCTCTATTGTAGTAAACTATGGGCTGGTTGGCCTCAATGGTAAGTGCTTTATTGAAATCTTTAATGGCTTGTACATGCAATCCGAGCTCAGCGTAATATGCGCCTCTATTCATGTAAGCACTTAGGTTGGTAGAGTCGGCTTTAATTTGATTGTCGAAAAAAGTTATCGCTGCTTGTCGTTTTTGTCTTTCCAAGTCTGAGAGATCCGTATTAAAGTACTTGTCCATTGACATGTTTACTGGATTGACAGACATTTTGAAATTGGCGGTATCTATTTTTTCGTTAGCGGCTGCCGCTTTTTTTAGTGAATCTTGCTTATAAGCATCCTTCTCTCTCAAATAGACTTGTCCATAGGTAGAAGAGATAACTAGAAAAAATACAAGTGTAAAAATTGCTTTCATGTGTGAGTGATACGTTCCGTCTCTCTGTAATGTTCTACTAAAATAGAATAGAAATTGTTTTTATTTCAACACCATTGAAAATTTTTAGAAAATAAATTCCACTTTCCATTTTTGGAAATAGCTGATTTAACTGTACTGTATTGGAATTCAGGTTGCTTAAGCTAAGCAAGTTCCTGCCTAAAACATCATGCAATTCAACTCGTATTTTGGCGAGGTTTTCTGCTTCCACTATCAATACTGAAGTCTCGTCAATAGGATTTGGATACACAACAGCATTGAAGTTTTGACTCGCGATGTTAGAAATACCAACGTTGCCGTGAAAAAATTTAATGTTGTCAAGATAGAGTTTATTGCCTCCTTTTGCTTCTGCTTGCATTTTTATGCGGAAGTTGGGCTGACCGACGTAACTATCAAAATTGAGTACCAAACTATTCCATTCGGAAGAAGAAGGAATGAAATTGCTTGAGGTTGGTTCTTTGGTTTTAAGAGTGCTTGCGTTCTTAGTAGTTTTTACCAACCAGCTTTTTCCGCAATCCAGGGAGTAATAAACTTTTAAAAGATCGTTGTTGCTTGAGTTTTTCTGCGCATAGGCAAAATCAAAAGTAAAATTGATTGGTTTTGTCGCTGCACTTAGATCAAAATTCGGACTGATCAACATATGACTGCATTCGGTGTCTGAATGCAAATCTACACTCAAAGAAGCAGAGCCTTCTGTTTTTGCTAAGGTGTTTCGTGTAAATTTCACAGCGCCAGGAGAGCTGATGTGCCAGTTCTTGCTGGAGTCACTATTCGCAGGAAAAGTACTGCTTTCAAAGCCTTCTGTAAAATAGATGGTTTGCTTCATGTCGTTGTTGAAGGTTTCTATGTATGCTGTTTTTTCCAGTGAATCGGCACCACTGCTGTTGGTGACCTTTAGTTTTACTTTGAATGCACCAGGGTCGTTGTAAGAAATGATAGGGTTTTGCTCGGTTGATGATGAAGGAGTTCCGCCTTCAAAAGTCCATTCCCACGATCGGTGAGTGCTTAAAGTATCATTATATGATTTGTCGTAAAAAGCAACTGTGTCTGCAGCGCAGAACAGTTTTTTGCTTGAATAAAAGTAGGCTTTAGGTTTGCATTCTTGTTTTACATAACCATCATTGACTCCTGTGGCGATAAGGTTATTGGCAGCCCACAAAGCAGATCTATAACCAATTGCAGAATTCACGGCATTGACCATCTTCGTTTTTTGTCCGGTAGTAAACATGTAAGGACAGGAACTATAATCCATAAAATTCTGCACATTGTCGAGAACTCCACAGCTCATCTGATTGGTGTTGCATGATCCAACCGTACCGGTGGTGTTAGGCGTATCGGAGATTCCATCGTCATCTCCGCAGGCATTCACTGTTCCAGGCGAAGAGTATATTCCCCAGGTATGATAAAGGCCAAGAAAATGGCCGGTTTCATGTGTAACCGTAGCTTTTGAAAGAGGTGAACCATACGAAGATCCTATCCCACCAAATTGCCGATGGATAACTATGCTTCCTTCTTTTTCTGAAGAAGGTGCTGTTCCAGGTAAGTAGGAGTATCCACCTACTGCATTTCCGCCTGATTCAAGGTAATCTACCACCCAAATATTATAGTACTTTTGTGTGTCCCAACTGATTAAAGCCTTTGCTGCGGAGCCATCTCCTGCTTTGGTAGCATATGAAAAAGTTCTTGTAATTCCATTGGTGCAATTTCCATTGGGATCTATGTTGGCCAAGCGGAACTCAATGCCAATGTCTGCAATAATGGGTATAAAGGCACTTGCAATCAGACTTGTATCGGCATTTCTTTTTTGAAAATCTTCATTTAAAATACGAATGGCATCTTTCACTTGCGCATCAGATACGTTGGAAATGCCATTGTCATGAATAATATGAACCACCACTGGAATGACATAATTGACCTGTCCGCCCAGCACTTGATTGCCCTTGCTGAAATTTTGCATTTGGGCATTAAATTTTTCAAGTGCAAGTTTTTTTGAGGGATCAGCTTCAATTGATTTTTTTAATTCTTCATCAAATCCGCAACCAGATTGAGCATTTGAATTATTAATTGCTGCCGACAGCATTATTAAAGAGAGGGAGCAGATGTTTTTGAGTAGTCTCATTTTTTTCATTAAACGGGTGCAATAAAAATACGTAAAGAATAGCAAATCGTTGCTTTTAATTTTTCAATAAATTTTCGCTGAGCTGCATGAGCTGAGGAAAAAGCAACTTGAAATCGTTGCCAATTTCTTCGTAATGTTCTTTAAGTGTAAGGGATGCTTTGTCGAGATGGGATTCAAATCGAGTTCGTTTTGACATTTGACAAAGTATGGTGTGTATTCCGTCTATAGATGGATACATGTTTAGCCAGTCGTATTGAATAATGTATGCAGCGAGTTCGCGTCCTTTTCCAGGAAGTGTGTTTTTATGTTGTGCCAGGTTGTAGTAAAAAGTAGCAGAATAGTCTTTTAAAGTGCTGTTAAAATACTCCTGAAAATGCAGTGCGAGAAAATGATCGTAAAACACATCTGCCGCAACAGGCGCATATTTTTTAAGAGTAGGGCGCAGCAGTTGGACCGTGTTTTTGAATGCGCTGTGCTGATCGGTAAAAGTGTCGATGGCGTGATGGAGAGCGATTCCTTTTTGCATCTGAGCTGACAGAAGCGCCCGCTCTTTAGGAAGAATACTGTCGGCAATAAAATTACCAATAGCCACCTCATGATCAGAACCGGAGAGCGCTATGTGAGCTAAAAAATTCAATGGTGTACCAAAGGTATAAATTCTGTGGGCACGAAAAGGAAAATATCTGTCGCGTGAATTTTTGTAAATAAAAGGGAATCATTAGTTGTCACTAGTCTTTAAGTATTTTCACGTAGAAACGATGGTTGTTTTATCAAAAACAGGAGGTAAATTATTTGTTAAAAAAATGCGATTCTAAGATTAAAATTCCT
>JAPLEZ010000005.1 GCA_026390935.1 Bacteroidota bacterium | reverse complement strand
AATCCAAAACATCGTTTGTTAACCAATTACAAATACAACAGCTTAAATCAATTGGTGTATCAAAGAACACCAGATGGTGGGGAGAGTTTCTTTTATTACGATTATGCAGGTAGATTACGTTTTTCTGAAAACGCCAAGCAAAGAGGAAGCTTGTTTTCATATACACGATATGATGCGCTGGGTCGAATTATTGAAGTTGGAGAAAGTGATATGTTAACCGAGAACAGTAAATCATTTAAAGAAAGGATGAATGAAAGTGCCTTCTTAAATGATAATACTACTTACGCTACCCACAAATTTGAAATCACTAAAACAAATTACGATAATCCAATTCAAAGTACTTATACACAAGAAAACCTGAGAGGCCGAATTTCAAGTGTTACCTATCAGGATAAGGGAGATGATGCAGCTTACCGCAATGCCAGTCATTACGATTATGATGCGCATGGAAATGTTAAAACTTTATATCAGGAAAATAATGATTTAGCATCTTTAGGAGAAAGCATCAAAACATTGAGTTATAAATACGATTTAATAAGTGGCAATGTAAATGAGGTGGCTTACCAAAAAGGGAAGGCCGATCAGTTTTTCCATAAGTACAGATACGATGAAGACAATCGCTTAACGGAAGTGACTTCGTCTGATGATAATTTGATATGGGAAACCCAAGCCAAGTATTTTTATTTCTTACACGGACCATTGGCCAGAACCGAAATTGGTCATGATCAAATTCAAGGGGTGGATTACGCATACACCAAGCATGGTTGGCTGATAGGGATGAACAGCAATAATTTAAAAACGGGCTATGATTTAGGAGATGATGGCACTAAAAACGGGAATAAAAACGGAAATTTTGCCCAAGATGCAGCAGGTTTTTCTTTAGGTTATTATGCCGGAGCATATAAACCAATTGGTTATACCAATGCTGTTAATCAATTGACGGGTTCAGCAATCCATTCATTGTTTAATAATTCAAGCGCAGCAGCTCAGGCAACTCAAATTGGAGTTAATTTATATAATGGCAATATCAGCCACATGGTAACGGCTATTTATTTAAATGGAACAGGAGATAGTGATCCACTAACAGCCGAAACAGCATCGCCAAATTTAATGGCATACAGATATGATCAGTTAAACCGAATCAAACTGGCCAGAAGCGGAACCAATACCAATGGCACATGGAGTTTTGCTGATGCAAGCACTGCAGTAGGAAGTGGTTATTATGAAGAGTCATTCAATTTTGATCCAATGGGTAATATTACCGCATTGAAAAGAAGACAGAAAAACACTTTAGTGGATGACTTCAACTACAAGTATAAAAAAGTAGCGAATCACATTACCGAAAACAGATTGTATCGTGTGGATGATGACATAGTTTCAACCATCACAACAAAGGATTACGAGTATAAAACAGCAGCAGCATTTGATGCCAATGATGCTACAACACATCAATACACATATGATAATATTGGTAATTTAATTGCAGATAAGAGTGAGCAAATTGCTGACATAAAATGGACGGTTTATGGTAAAGTAAAATCAGTTACCCGTAGCAATGGTTCTACAAAGTCCGACTTAGAGTTTGCTTATGATGCCATGGGTAATCGAATCAGTAAAACAGTAAAACCACGTACAGGCGAAATCAACAGGAGCTGGAAGCACTAAAACGTATAAAGATAAATTACAATTAACTGAGCAGGATATTTACGGCTCATCAAGAGTGGGTTTAAGAAATAGCACATTGGAAATAGCATCGGTGGAATATTATGCCTCTCTTGCTAGCGACAATATTCATTTAGCTAAAAATAATTTAAGTGCTGTTGTATCGGCAAGTGTTTCTGCTACAAAAGGTGAAAGAGTAGTGGGGAACATTAATTATGAACTCTCCAATCATTTAGGAAATGTTTTAAGTGTAGTTAGCGACAGAAAGTTTCTCTATGGAACAGAAACAACAATAATTCATGAAGATTTTGAAACAGGCGGACAAACTTTAAAAGGCTTTACTGGTATCGGAGGTGTTACACCAGTAAACAACGATGGGGTAATAGGCTTTACAACTACTCATCAATATGAAGGCATTCGTAAAGTAATAAATACTCAAGCTGGTAAAAGCTATGAAATTCAGTTGGAGTTTTTTACTAATTCTCCTAATGTGGAAAATATTGGTGCTGGAGTTGCGGTTAAAGACGGAAGTACTGATGCCGTAATCAATGGCAATTCTATGAATCAAAATGGCTATTATGGTTATGTGTTCACTGCAAGCAGTGCAACTACGGCAATAGTGTTTTTCAATGGTAGTCCCGAAGGAACTTCTGTAAGCTTTGGTATGGATAATCTTATTGTAAAAGAGGTTAGTGGTTATAAACCTGAGATATTGATGTCAGCAGATTATCAGGCTTATGGTGGTGCCATTGATGACAGGCAGTTTAAGTCAAGCACAATGGTCAACGGTTTTAACGGCAAGCGAATTGATGCAGATGATGAAGGAATGGGTGGAGGAGGCTCAACTTACGATTATGGCTTCAGAATCTACAATCCGCAGATTGCGAAGTTTTTGAGTGTTGACCCTTTGACGCAAAGTTACCCTTGGTACACGCCATACCAGTTTGCTGGGAATATGCCAATATGGGCAATTGATTTAGATGGATTAGAGGAAACTATTTACGAAATTAATTTTGATGGAAGCACTGTCACGACTACTGAAATTGAACTAGAACAGGCAGGTTCACTAGGAAATGGTGTCGCAATTAGAACAAATAAGGGCGGCTCAATAACTTATTTTTATGGAGAAGCAATTGATGATGCAAGCGGAGAGGGTTTTATAAAAGCTTATGAAGCAAAAGAATCAGCGACTTATAATGACCAATATGGTAATTTAACGGGTGGCTATGGACATCTGTTAACAGCAGCAGAGAAAATTACTTTTCCTGTTGGAACCGTAACAACAGAAGAGCAAATAAACACATGGTTTTCATCAGATTACACCTCAATAAAAACTTCAGTTGAAAATAATAAAATTAATGATGCTGGCTTAACCACTACGCAAGAAGATGCTGCGGTTGATTTTTATTTTAATGTTGGTCCAAATCATAATGCTGATTTAGTGGGGAGTGGAGAAGAAGGTGATTTTTTCTTGGGGTATATGAGAGGTGGTGCGGGAATTTGGAAAAGGAGATTTGGAGAAAAATTGCTTTATGAAACTGGAGAATATATTAAATTCGATAGAGTGGACAGTAAGACGAATAAGGATGATTTAGGCACTTTGTTTTTCACAAAATTAGATTCCCCAAGGTCATTGAAAAATTTTGTAGATAATTTAGGAAAGGCTGACGCATCGGAGATTGGGGCTATCGAAGGTGGAGACGAAATTATTAAGTAAATTTGAATCGCTAAATAGTAAAATTAAATTGAAATACAATGATGGGGCAAATTCAAAATAAGGGTTTATGGCAGGCGTTGTTTATGTTTTTTTCGTTTATGTTTTATTATTCGTGTAGTTCTTATAAAAATTTAAAAGAAGGGAAGTGGGAAGTCGATATCGTCAGCATTGACCAAAAAAATTTGAAAGAATTAAAAACTGCATGTATTGGCAAAGAAGTTAATATAAAAACTGATGGTTTGAAAATGATTATTGATTTAAAAAGTGATTGTGATAGTGAGGGAGATTTAAAATTGTGTGATACTTTTCAATTAATACCTATTAAAATTGATGTTTTTAATGGTAACGATACAATTACCAAATTTCCTGAAGTTGTTTTTAATGCAAAGGAGTCAAAATATTACATTAATAAAACTTTTTTAAAATTAGCCTTTGGAAAAGATAATGTAAAAGAGTTGATGGCATACGATACGAATTGTCGGATTTCTTGGGGGGATGAAACACTGAAAATAGTATATAAAGATGATTTAATGGTCATGTATTTTGGGGCGTATATTATTCAATGTCATGCTTTGCACGCTCCCAAAGATAATTCCAAATAGCCCATCCACAAATCACGAGAGATAAATCATTTGGGGTGAAGAAACAACGATTAAGGAAGACACTCAATTATGGTGACAGCGACCATATTTTAAATTAGTTCGCTGCCCTGTTTTTTAAGAAATAAACAATAGAGCTATGACATCTGTTTTTAAAAAATATAAAGCCTTTAAAACGGGAAATTTAATTAAAAAGCAATCGGTTTTGCTAATGCTTCTGCTGCTTTCGTTCATGCAGTTGTTGAATGCGAAAGCGTATACAAAAAGCGCCCGTATACAAAAAGCGCCACAATTGATGCGGTATATTTGTTGAATCCTGTTGTAGGTAGCGAGCCTACTTATAATTTTACAGATGACTTCACGCATCAAAATGAAGTGAATTTTGCCAATAAAACTACTCGTAATGTGGTAGTAAAACTAAGCTATACAAGAGATGAACATACTGATTTGATAACAGCTGGTTTGTGGCAGTATAAAATTATTTATAGCGTTGACAATGTTCCTGGCGTGGATCATGAATTGGAATTAAGTTTTAATAAGGGAGAATTAAAATCGGTTTATCAAGCAGTAAATAAACATGCAATTACCAGTACTAATACAAGCGACAACTATTATTTCAATATCAAAATCAAAAAGGTTTTATGTAAGTTGAACAATAGTGGAACATGGTTGCCGGTAACAAAAAACTATTTTATCACTAGTTTGCCTAAGGATATTGAATTGGAATATGGCTTGGAAGTGGAGCAATTTTTGGATTTAGATAATACTGTACATAAATTAAAATATGAAAATGAATTAATCAGCTGGGATGCTTCGCGTGGTGCTGAAGAGTACGATTTAGAATGGGTTTGGCTGGATAGTGAAGATAAAGGGTTTGTATTCGATGCAAAAAATCCGAGTGCCGTTTTTAAGTACAAAGAACCTACAAGGGTTCGAATTAAATCGACCAATTATCGCATCGATCAAACTACTTATGCCAAGGGGAAGTTATATTTCAGAATGAGAGCCGTTGGTAGATATCTCGACAATACCGAAAAAATAAGAAACAGCTATTGGGATTATAAGTCGGTTGTTACTTTGCAAAAAAGCTACGACGATGTATTGTTGGAATACATGAATTCCGTGCAGCAAAAATTTATTAATAATTCTGGTTATCCAACAACACCCACTTCTCCTGTAAACTTAAGAGATGATTTCAATGATTTTGGAATGCGTTGGATGATAGGAGATCCAAATGTGCCCGCTGAATCAGAGCGAGAAGTTGTTGAGGCTTATTACAAATCGCAATCTGGTTCCTATCAGTTTTTTGCAAGCTCATTTGTTTGTCATAATTGTAATCCTTCAAATCCTTCAAATCCTCTGGTTGATTTTAACCATGACATGCCAATTTTAATTAAAACCATAGATAACAGTTCTCTTTATGCCCATGTGGTATTTAATGCTAGTGAATGGCGTTCCATAAAAACAATATATTCAAACATATTTGTGGTTAGTTATGGTTGGTATAATGGAACTGTTAGAAGTTATAACTACCGTAAAGCCGACGTTGAATTAATGGATGGTTCAATTATTACGGGTTATGTGCTTGCCGGACCAACGCATGAAATGCAGGGTACATTGTATGCTTACAATCCTCAATTGGTAGTTGATATTTTACCGGCATCCGACAAAAATTTAAACTGGTCTTATGCTTCTACTTATGCCGAAGATGGAAAATATAAAGCGGTAATGAGTTATTACGATGGTGGGTTAAAATCGCGACAAAGTTTAACCAATTTAAGCAGCAGTGATTTCACCATAGTTGCCGAAAGCTTTTACAATTTTGAAGGAGTGCAGTCAGCAAGTGTTTTACCTGCGCCAATTTCAGGAAGAAATTTGGCATACCAGGGCAAAATCAACAAAGAAAGTTTAAGCGGAGAAGATTTTTCGGCAAAGCATTTTGATCAGGGTACGGTAAAGCAATTGTCAACTACCACAGGGGCGGCAAAGTATTTTAGTCCGAACAACTCATTTGTCGATGATCCTTTTTCCAGCCGCATTCCCGATATGGAAGGCTATGCATACACACAAATCACATACATGAGTGATGGAACCGGAAGAATCAGCGCACAAAGTGGAATTGGTAATGAACATAAAATAGGTAGTGGTCATGAAACTAAATACGCGTATAGCACACCATCTTCTACTGAACTTCAAATGTTGTTTGGAAATAATGTAGGAAATGCTTCTCACTACAAAAAAAACATGGTGGTAGATGCCAATGGTCAGGTAAGCATAAGTTATCTGGATCAGGAAGGAAGAACCATTGCAACGGCTTTAGCAGGTGAAGGTCCAGCAACTTTGGATAAGCTAACTGAACCCGATTATCTATCAGCAAACAATACTTCAACTGAAATTGAAGTGAGTTTGGATAGCAATAATGTAGTTGACCAAGAACGTTTGGAAACTAGGGTAAGTCATGGTATTGCGAATGTTGTTCCAAATACCATTTATACTTTTACATACGATATGTCGGCAGTGAAGAATTATAATGAAACCAAAAAAATCGAATACACTGTTGATGAAAATGGAGATCAAATCGCCACTGAAGTTACAGAGGCGCATTGCACTTCTTGTAAATATGAGTTGTCACTTTTCATTGAAGATGCAAAAGGGGTTCGAGTTCCATTAACTGTTACCAGTACATTAAGTGGAAATAGTGCAGATGTGCCTGCAGGACCAATAACCTTATACACTGAGAAAATTGGTGCAGGAGCAGTGGATTGTTCCGCCGACGGCACAGAGCCAACTGCCGGCAAGCTCAATTTTACAGCGAACCTGCCCGATGTCGGTAATTATCAATTGGTAAAAGTATTTAAAGTAGCATACGATATGGAGGAAGATATCGTAGCAATGGCTCAAAGTGCAGGAGTATCCAGTACTTACCTTGCTGATTTAACCACTGCAAAAAAAGCAAACATCAACTGTTCGTTATGTAATACAGCCTGTGAGGATAAATGCGTAGCTAAAGCGGTAGAAAAATTATTGGAGAACACAGCTTTAACAGCATCTCAAAGAAGTAAGTTAAACGATTATCGTTGCAAAACAGCAACGGAATTAACGGCAATTCACGATGGAACAGATTTGACAATACTTGCCTCTGATATTCCTGCGGGTTTATGGGATCAATTTCAAACTAATATAAGCACAGATTGTTCTTTAAGTTCACCTGCTGTAGCTAACATGATAAGTGGTGGTTTGGATCACGAGTGTGATGCAAAACTAATGCAGTTAAAAAGTGATGTTAGTCCAAATGGATGGGAGTATGCAAGCAGCGCAACAAGCGAGTTTTGGACTGGAGTAGCATCACTTAGTTTACCAAACTATGCAGGGTCGCACACTAAGGCAGAAGTGTTGAGTCACTGGCCGCAAGTTCAGGCCGATGCTGATGCATGGATAGATGTATTAGTTACAAAACATCGTGAATATTGTCATTACACTGCGTGTGCAAATAACATCGCGGGCGATGCGTTTACCATGGGATTATCATCTGTTAAAACATGGGATGAAGCTCTGACGACAGGTGTTTTAATGCCAGTTAGAGCAAGTTTATTAGGAAGTTTTTTTGTTCTTTTTTACAATGCCAACACGCAATCAGAAGCAAGTATTGCAGCAGGAAGCATTGTTATAGGTTCAAAAGATCCTTTAAAAGATGACCAGAATTTTATAGCGAAACTAAAAGCATACACCGGAAAAACACCGCCGTCAAATCCGCTGGATCAAACAGGAAGCACAGCTGTAGAAAAAACCGGAATATGGGAATATGCTTATCATTTTTATGATGCTGCGTATGACGCTTCAAATATTGGAGTTACTAATGCAAATCGTTCACAAAACCGATGGAGTTTATTTGTGGGTACCTATAACACTATTCGAAGAGCGCATTTAGATGGATTAATTACTTCATGTCCATATTATACAGATGACAAGGCAGTATATACAAACATGAGTACTGATAAGTCGTTGGTTAAAGACAATGCACAAAACCAGGTAGCAAATTTTGCTGGCAGGTATAGTTCAACGCAAAAAGATGAGTGTGATTTAAAAGTAAATGAATGGTTGAACAGATTAACAGAAGGTTGTTCAACGGTAACTGATAATCAAAAAGTCCCATTAAAAAATTACCTAAGTAATTTTTGTAATGTATCAACGGTGTATGCCGATCCACTGCATGTCATAACTCAAGAAGATGTTACTGCGTTGGCAAATGCTAAAGCAAGCAATACAACATTTAATCAAACTACCAATCCACGCTTGTTTTATTTACAACAAGCCGATAATTATATTACAAACAACAGTGAATTCTGTCATCCCTTAAGCATACTAGTTACAGTTGGTTTGGCTTATGAGTATGCAACGGAAAATGGATCAACGGATTTTGTGATAATAGAAAAAGATGAAAAGTCTCTTCAAATACTGAAAGTTATATCCGACAATTTGTTGCCGAACCCCGTGCATATCAATAATGTTGAAAAAGTAATTTCTTTAGATGGTGTTGAGGGTTATTCGGGTAAATACGCATTTATTCAAGCTGAATCAGGTGAGGTATTTATAGGCACCGCTGCACCATACGATGTTTGTGCATTTGGGCAGTTTCAAAATAATTACGGAAATGCATTTTTATTCTCGATTAAGGGAGCTCATAGCCCTTATCAGACTTTAACTGCATTAACCTTGCCTTCATCAATCGATTATTCTTCGCTTGAACCTAATTTAATTCCTCTTATAATGACTACTGATAATTCAATTTATAGTCCTAATGGAATGTTCAAACTTTATGATGAAAGTGAATTTGGTTCATGGATACATTATCATTGTCCAAATGTTGGTAATTGTTATCAAGCATCCACTCAATCGGTTCAAGGTTGCGGTGATTTAGCCTACAAAGAAGTAACCACAAAGGTTGTAAAAAGCATTACCTCAAGTCCGTTTTCATTGCCTAATGATCTATTGGGCTTAGAAAAAAAACAATGTTTGGATGGTTTGGAACAAGAAGCGGAGTATCAAGCGCAAACAGAATACAACAAAGTGTTGGAGGATTTTATGTCAACATCACTCATCAATATTCATAAAAAATGTTTGAATAATTTATTGGAAGAAAGTTTTAGTTATACCTACAACAGCAGAGAGTATCATTACACATTGTACTATTATGATCAAGCTGGAAATTTAGTACAAACAGTTCCGCCTGCGGGAGTGGATAAATTAAGCGCAGCTTTTGTTAAAGCAACTGTAGCCGCTGCTGGTAATGCAGGAAAATTCCCTGCCGATGGAAGTGCCAATCCAAAACATCGTTTGTTAACCAATTACAAATACAACAGCTTAAATCAATTGGTGTATCAAAGAACACCAGATGGTGGGGAGAGTTTCTTTTATTACGATTATGCAGGTAGATTACGTTTTTCTGAAAACGCCAAGCAA
>JAPLEZ010000067.1 GCA_026390935.1 Bacteroidota bacterium | reverse complement strand
ACTTTGGTATTGGGTGCTAGCTTATCGCCTTTTTTAATGCCAAGAGTTCCGATTAAGAAATTATCTTTTGCGACTAATCCTTCCGCAGCTACCGCATTGTTTTCTTTTACAGTTTCAGTGTTGTTATCTGTTGGCAATGGATTGAGCACTACAGGAACATCTTTGCCTTTGTGATCGGCTGGAACAAATGTTGATTTTTCGTAGTTAGGATCTTCAGGGAATTCAACAGTGTAAACCGCATCTTTATTCAATTTCACTTCCACTTCGCCCATACCATCAGTGGTGTATTCAATTGAAGTTCCGTTGGCAGCAACAAAACGCACTTGTTCCTACTAAGAAATTTTCTTTCGCTACTAATCCTTCTGCTGCTACCGCAGTATTTTCTTTTACAGTTTCGGTATTATTAGCTGTTGGCAATGGATTGAGCACTACAGGAACATCTTTGCCTTTGTGATCGGCTGGAACAAATGTTGATTTTTCGAAGTTTGGATCTTCAGGGAATTCAACGGTATAAACTTGATCTTTATTCAATTTCACTTCTATTTCGCCCATGCCATCTGTGGTGTATTCAATGGCAGTTCCGTTGGCAGCAACAAAACGCACTTTGGTATTGGGCGCTAGCTTATCGCCTTTTTTAATGCCCAATGTTCCTACTAAGAAATTTTCTTTCGCTACTAATCCTTCAGCAGCTACCGCAGTATTTTCTTTTACAGTTTCCGTTTTGTTGGCTGTTGGCAATGGATTGAGCACTACAGGAACATCTTTGCCTTTGTGATCGGCTGGAATAAATGTTGATTTTTCGTAGTTAGGATCTTCTGGAAATTCAACGGTGTAAACTTGATCTTTATTCAATTTCACTTCCACTTCGCCCATGCCATCAGTAGTGTATTCAATGGCTGTTCCGTTGGCCGCAACAAAACGCACTTTAGTGTTTGGTGCTAGTTTATCGCCTTTTTTAATGCCTAGAGTACCTACTAAGAAATTTTCTTTTGCAACTAATCCTTCATTTGATACTGCGCTGTTTTCTTTTACTATATCTGTTTTTTCAATTTTTTCTTCTGCCAACTTAACTATTGTATCATTGCTTATTTCTTTCTCCTTTTTAGCAATTGCTTCTATAGCTGCTTCGGCAGAATCAACAGCCTCAATAATTTTTTCTTCCTCCACCACTTCTTTCTTCTCTACAGGCTGATATCCGTCGGGAACGGGATCAATGAGAATAACATTTTTTTGTCCGGCGGTAACAGTAAAATAAAATTGTCCCAATTCATCGGTTTTCACTTGATCCACAAATTCATCATCCACAAAAAGTTTGGCTTTGATTCCTGCAAAAGCTTTTTTCTCGTCGGAAGCAGCAACGGTTTTGAACATTTTTTTTATTGGGTAGTCGGTGTAAAAAGAAGTCGACTTATTCATTTTACTTTTTGCATTTTCCCGTGCACGTTTCAAAAATGATTTTGAATTTTCGTTGCCTTCAACAATACTATCACTATCAGCTTGCGCAGAATTAATTATTCCTAAAAAGCCTTGCAATTCAACATCTCCCTGCTTAGGAACCATTTTTAACTCTCTACCGCCATCGGCATTTCTTTGAATAGAAAATGTGAATGAGTTGTATAAAAATCCCTCTTTACGAGCAGTGATCACATAATTTTTATCCAACTCGGGTTGAAAAACAAAGTAGCCATTTTGTTCTTCTAGAGGCTGCGATCCTTTTTCACCTTCTACTTTAAATGAAAAAGTTAAGGCATCATAAGCATTGTAATTTTTGATGCGGAGTTGATCATTTTCCAACTCCACTTCAATGGCTTGTTTCTTCACAAAGGAATACAAATCGTCGCCGCCGGTTCCATTGATTCTGTTAGACACCAACATTCCTCTTCCCGAATTTTCACTCTCCACATAACAAATATCATCACCAATAGAATTGATGGGAACCTTCATGTTTTCTACATGCGCCCAGCCTTGCAATGAATCGTAAGTAGATTGAAAAATATCCAGTTTACCCATTCCAGGCAGACCGTTAGAAGAAAAATATAGATGCCCGTTATTGTCGTAAAAAGGATACAATTCATTCTCGGTAGTATTTACTTCAGGACCTAAATTGTAGGGCTTGCTCCAGGTGCCGTTTTTTAATTTGTAGCACAAATAAATATCGGTGCCACCAAAGCCATTGGGCATATTGGACGAAAAAAATATTCGTTGCTTGTCTTTACTTAAGCAAGGGTGCAACACAGAATATTCTTTACTATTGAATGGAAAAGCACTTACAGGTGGTGCCCAAACAGAATCGCCAATCAACATAGTATAAAACACCTGCAGGGTGTTAGTGACTACTTTATCACTTTTATTTAAGCGATCACCTTCTACCGTTTTTGTAAAATATACTTCACGACCGTCGGCAGAAAAACAAGCCGGACCCTCATGATCATTGCTATTCATTCCAGGGAAGAAATAAATTTTATTTGCCAAAGATTGTTCTGTTCCATCAAACTCAACGAAATACAAATCCAGTAAAACTTCTGAAGTTCCACCTTCAAAGTTGATGAAAGGTTTTTTTCCGCCTTCGCGCTGCGAAGAAAACAGAATTCCATTTTTGTAATAAACCGGTGATATGTCGACGTTTTTGGTATTGAACACTTTCAATTCCCGCACTTCATATTCAGGATCGGCATCCAGCATTCGTTGGGCGAAATCGCAGGAACGCGCCAACATCAATCCGCGCGGATCTTCGGGGGCGAGCTTCGCATAACTTAAAAACTCGCGCTTCGCCTCTTTGTATTTTGCAGCAGCCTTTAAGGCCAATCCGTATTGCAATACAGCATCTTTTCCACCGCCTTTGCTGATGTATTTTTTGTAAATTTTTTCGGCATTTTCAAAATCGCCTAACAAACGATAACAATCGGCCAACTTTAAGGTAGCCTCCTTGCGAACGTTCATGTCATCACTGTTTGATTCCTTGATAAAAAACGGAATTGCCTTTTGATATTGATTGGCATCAAAGAGCTGATTCCCCTTTGCCAAATTTCTTTGCGCGAAAGCCAGTTGAGGAATTACGAATAATCCGAATAACAAGAACAGCAATATTTTATTTTTTCTCTTCACTAAAAATAATACCTCGGATGAATAATTTTCTTTCTAGCTGGCTCTAGCAATTTGTAATAGTAACCCAGCATAATTTCGTGCGACGAAGGAGTATAAGCACTCAAATTATTGATTCGGACTTCATAAGAATAACCCACATAAATTTGCTCCAGAAATTCCATTTTAGCACTAAAAGCAAGGGCATCACCGCTCCTGAAGGTAACACCAGCACCGTAGGCATTTTTAAACACAATATAACTTCCCAAATCAAGCTGCCATGGCGCTGCATAAACTGCTTTTACCAAAGCAAAGGGCTCCACTTGAAATTTATCATTCAATGTAATTACGCCACCTGCATTGATGTAATGATGCATGTACTGACTCGCTGTTGTTCCATTGACAGTGCCTTGAAAATTCAAACGAGAACCCACCATATTTTGAATAGAATATCCTGCATAAAAACTCTCGGTGGTATAAAACAATCCGAAGGCACCGTTGGGCACGATGATAGAACTCGGACCAGCAGGAGTAACAGCATCGGTAACATCTCTTCCTTCCAGCTGATCCCACTTAACACTGTATTGATCAACTCCGAATTCTAGTCCCATCGACAATCGTCCTTCTCCAAAACCTATGAAATAATTGGCAGCAGCATTTACCGATAAATGATTGGTAACACCAATATTATCGTTCATCACTTTCAATCCAAAGCCCATGTATTTTTTTTGCCATGGAGCAGTAACAGAAAAAAGTTGGGTGGTTGGCGCTCCCGGAAAATTCATCATGTGATTGCGGTGCGTGAGCACAGCTTCCACCCTATTTTTATTTCCGGCATAAGCAGGATTGATGGCAAAGCGATTGAAGCTATACTGACTGTACAAAGGCAATTGCTGAGCGTGCATTGAACCAGTCAACACAAAAAATAAAACGATATGTAATATTTTTTTACTCATCATCTCTGTATCATCACAAATCCTGTATAAGGTGCTTTTCCATTTCCTAAATCCAAAACAATAAAATAAGTTCCATCAGGTAAGTTAGCCCCGCTATTGTTTGTGCCTTCCCATTCATTGTGGTAAGGAGCCGATTGGTATACCACATTCGACCATCTGTTATAAACTGTAAATGAATTTTTAGTGAAATAATCAATGTCGTCGATCACAAAAAAGTCGTTTTTATTGTCTTTGTTCGGAGTAAAAATCTCCTTGATTTTGGTAGGCAATTCTGTTAAACATTTGTCGACGGTAACCGTAATTTCCGCAGTATCTCTGCACACGGTGTTACTCACCTCTACTTTAAATTTTGTAGTTGTTAGTGGATGCACAAATGGATCGGAAATTAAAGTATTACTGATGCTATCGCCTGCGATCCAACGGTAAGTCAAACCTCCCGACGCAGCTAATTGAATGCTATCGTATCTGCAAATTACCTCATCAAATCCGGCATCGGCTGCTGGTTTTAACTGGTCGACAAAAACATGTAATGAGTCACCCCAGCTGGTACAATTATCCACTTTAGTTTTTACCCAAATATAAGATGTGTTTGCTGGCGACATTTGCACCAATGAATCCACGCTTCCATTGCTCCACAAATATGATTTTCCTCCGCTAGCTTTCAAATTTATTTTGTCTCCAACGCAAATAGATAGCGTGTCAAAATTCATTTTTGCTGTAGGAGTATATTCTGCTGTAGTTTGAATGGTATTGGAAAAACTAGTGCAACCGCCAATGCTGCCTTTCACCGAAATCACATCAGAACTTTGCAAGGTATCCATAATAAAAGAAGCTCCCGTGAGTCTTTTTAAACTATCAGTTTGGTTGTAAATGGCAAACCAATCTGTAGTCGGACTCACAGTAAACTGCACCGTGTCGTGCGTACAAATAATATTGTTTAAATCTGAACTGGTAAGGGTAATGGTTGGAATAGGAAAAACCGATGTTGCAATGGTATCGGAATAGCGAGAACATAAATTTTTATTGTTGCCGATGCAAAATACTTCGTCGCCACTTGCTAATCCCGATGTGGAGAAAACTGAATCAACACCATTTTGTTTTAGCACACCATTTTGATAAAACGCATAGCTTTCAAAACCCTTGTTGGCTTTAAATACTATAGCATCTCCAGCACAAATAGAATCGTTGGCATCCGAACTTTTTAATTTCAACTGAGGAAAAGAAACAATATTGAAAATAGTGCTATCCGAAAGAAAATAACAAGCATTGTAAGAACTATTCACTTTGATTTTGTGATTCCCTACTGATAAGGTCGACGTGGAATAAACATGGAATAATGAATCTTGAGCCAACACATTATCAATGTAAAATTTGTATCCGTCGTAACCAATAACATCCGATTGTAACTCCAGCACATCACCCTGGCAAATGGAATCATTCCCAGCATTGCTAATCAATTTTAAAGATGGAATTTGCTGCACGTTAATCACTACATCTTTTGCATTTACAGGGCAACCCAATTGCACCGAATCCAATAAAACAATTCTCACAATTGAATCAGAATATACTTTTTTACTGAATGAATTGGTTTTTGAATAAGTACTTCCACCATCCCATGAAATGGCATATTTAGAACTTGGCGATTGAATATTACTCACCGTTAAATTCACCTGATCACCTGCACAAATTTGTAAATCATTTGATTTTTTAAAGTTCAGCAAATCACAATTTTTAGCATAGCAAGTAATTGTTTTTGATGCTTCACTTACCGAGCAAGGAGTGCTTCCTAAAGCTCTAACAATAGCCACTATTGAATCTCCTGCTGTTAAACCTGAAGTGAAATTTAACAATCCAGTACTTCCTGAACTTGGTGTTTTGTATGGAAATCCATCCAAACTAATTTCATATCCTGTTGATAATGCTACAGCATCCCAACGAATTTCAATACTGCTATTGGTAGTAATTCCACAGTAAGCATCAGGAACTTCCAATTTTGGAACAACATGAATAAAGTGGCGGTCGCTGGTATCTTTGCATCCACGATACGTTGCCACCACAGTATAGAAATGACCATTCTGAATATTTTTATCAATCTGCGTCGGATTTAATCCACTGGCAATTGGAAGGTATCTGTCGTAAAACTGATAGTTATCGTAATACGTTGGTGAAGCAGTAAGCACAATCTGATCCGTTGAACAAAAAGTGGTATCGCCATCGATCGTTACCGTTGGTAATTCATTCACTTTTATAGTAAAATATTTGAGTGTAGGTGAACATTCAATTTGAGTAATATCCCAAACCGACACGGCAACAACAGTATCTTTTAAAGGAGTAAATTTTTTACTTTTTATGTTCCCGGCTGTACCACCATTCCAAGAAATTAGATAATTTTTTGAAGGACTCACAATATTTTTTATTTGCAAAGTCACCGACTGTCCCTTGCAAATTTCTTTGTCGGTAAAATTTTGATCAAAGGTCACTGGCGCGCATGGCATAATGCAACAAGCCGGCAATGATGCTATACTGTTTCCGCAAGGCTGATTTCCTTTTGCAATCACTCGCACACATACGGTATCCAAAGGAGCCAATCCTGTTACAATGTGCGACAAGCCGCTGTTCCCTGAAGACGGCACTTTAAATGAAGCACCATTCACACTCACCTGATATCCAGTATTGCTGGTGATTGCATCCCATGTAAATTGCATTTGTCCACTTCCTGTTAATCCGCAATTGGCAACAGGTTGCTTCAATTTTTCTCGCACTTTAAAGCGGAGAGTGTCGGTAGTTTTTCCGTAACAACCTTGATTACGCACTCTCGCATAATAAGAGTGATCGTTTTGTAAATCTGCAACTTTAAACGAACTATTACTTGAGCTTTGTCGCAAAGAAAAATTATCCCAAAACTCATATAAATCATATTGATTTGGTGTGCAATACAATAAAATACTATCGCCAAAACACAAAGAGTCGACAGATGGAATTGGATAAAAGCTAACTGCCGGAAGTGCTTTTTGATAAACCACGATATTATCAGAATACGACCTGCAACCATTCGCATCGGTAGCCACAATTGTAACTTTATTCTCGGATTTCGATTGATAAACATTCAATGTAGTATCCTGAAGAAGTCTTGATGTTCCGGTGCGACTAAATCTATAATAATCGAAATTCCCGTTTACGGTATAAGTCATCAAAGAACCCTTGCAAACACTATCACTGGAAACAGTAAAATTAACAGTAGGCTTTTGAATTACATTTATATCTAGAGTGTCATACGAAATACAATTACTATTTATAGCCTGCACAACAATTTCATTACTTCCAGGATATAATTTTGTGGTAGAAAACTTATGAAATGATGAATCTTGTTTCATAGTGTCGTTCACAAAAAACCGATAGTTCGAATAGCCCGCATACCCTGCATTAAAAACAGCGTTATCAAATTCACAACTGTACGACGCAGTTGATGTTAGATTCAACAGCGGTATTAAATTGCTTGTAATATCAATGACTTTTTTTACAGCCGGACAATTAATTTGAGAAGAATCCATGACCACAACAGGAATTTTAACGCTGGATGTTACGTTAAGTTGATATGTAGTTAGTTTTTCAAAAGCTCCATTGTTCCACGAGATTCCATATTGACCGGTCGGCGCGGTAAGGTTGGTAATTGCTAAATTGAGATCTGACCCTTCGCATGCAGTGTAATTTTTTTGAAAATTAAAACTAACACTATCGCAAGGCTGAGCGATACAAAAAATGGTGTCGGAAATTAAACTGTTTCCGCAAGGTGGTGCTCCAACAGCAACAACACTTGCCCAAACTGTATCACCTGGCGTTAAAGCCCCTTTGATATGTTCTGTCCGAAAAAGAGAAGAACCATAAGCCCCTCCATCAACGCTGATTTCAAAAGAGGAAGCCCTTACATCATCCTCCCATAAAAACGACACTTGATTCACCGTTGATTTACCGCAACTGATTTGGGGTTTATCGAGTGGAGAAATTATTACCGGAGAAAGCTCATTACTTAAATCACCGGTGCAGCCACCATCCACCGCAAACACTTTAATTTTATCATCCTGCTCAAGAGTGCTACTGCTAAACAAATTGGATGATGTGTTTTGCACTTCTAAAAATCCTTTTAAAAACACATAAGAGTCATAGCCAGGTGTTGCCGTAAAAGATAAGCTTCCACCTTTACAAATGGTATCATTTACAGTGCTAATTGCTACAATAGGCTTAGGTAAAATGGTGACGTTTTTCGCATTACTTGCACTTGACGCACAACCATTGGTATCAGTAGCAAAAGCTGTAATTAAATTAGGCGTAATCAAAGTACTTATGGAAAATGTATTTAAATAAGTGTCCTGCTGTAAAACACCCAAATTGTAAAACTGATAGGTTACAAAGGAATCGGGAATCGCAGTAAAAACAACTGTTTGCGCCTCGCAAACAGAATCATTTACATCACTAGTTGTTAATGTGATGGCTGGAAGTGGCGCTACATAAATGTTTTTGCTCAATGATGAAGTACATCCTGCCTGCAAAACAGTTAAACTAATAGTTTTATTTCCGCTTGAATTCCACACTACGTCAATTGGCCCTTGACCAGAACCACTTGCACTTAATGGAGAATTGAAATTCCAGGTATAAGTAGCGCCAGCATTTCCTGTTCCTGTGTAAACAATGCTTGCAGTATCCAACTTACAAATTTTGGTAGGAAGAGCGAAAGTGGCTGTTGGCGTTGGATTAACAAAAACGTTATTAATAGTTTTATTGGTACAGCCTGCGGTGTTGGTAGCAGTTAAACCAACAGGGTAGGTTCCCGAATTCAAGAAAACAAAGGGCGATGGTTGCTGAAGTGTGGTGGAACTTAAACCCCCAAAATCCCAACTCCAGCTGGAAATTGGAAATGTTCCTGAAACAGTGGTATTTGTAAATGTAACCGATAGTGGATTACAGCCCACAACAGAACTTAAGGTAAAATCAGGATTCGGAATTTCGTTGATCGTCACGCTACTCTGGACTGTTTTAGCACAAGTATTCACATTGCTAACCGTTAATTTTACGGTATAAGTCCCCGGAGTATTGTATTTGTGATACACTACATTTTGCGAGCTTAAGGCCGATCCATCACCAAAATCCCATGATACGGTGGAACCCCCTGGCATTGGAGAAGTGTTAGTAAACAAAATGGAGTCAACAATGGCGCATGCCACCGTTTTATTGCTGCTGAAAGTTGGCTTTGGTTTAGCATACACCGTTACCACTTTAAAAGACGAATACCAAACGCCACCAACATCCTGCAATTTTAATTCAACATTGTAAGCGGTGTCACCAGCCAAACCAGCGTTGAAACTGTGCGATGGATTTTGTACCGAAGACGTGGTACCGTCCCCAAAATTCCATTGCCGCTGCTGAATAGTACAGGCCGAATTGTCCGAAAACTGAACTGTGAAAGTTTCACAACCCTGGGCACTCGCCGGATTGGTACCAATAACAGGTGTACACTGTCCATTTACTTTCAGGGTAAAACAGAATAAAGACAAAAATGATATTAGTGCAATCCTTGTTAACATATTGGCTTCTCAAAAATACAAAGGATTTATACCATTTTAAACACCAAAGCTAACCAATTGGTTAGCCCTGATATTCAAACAAGTAAGTTAAACCTACTAGATTTATCCTTCTACAAACTTAAACGGCACCTCAACAATCTCTGAGTACTCCTCTCCCGCTTCTTTCATATCCTCATCGTCTTCTCCATAATGCCATTCAACAGAGACCTCTTTTCCTGCATTTTTCATTTCTTCCAAGCGCATCAAAATGTCAAGAATAATTTTAGAAGAAGCTGTATTGAAGTAGGTCATTTTGAAAACAAATACAGGCTCACCGCTGGCTGTAGCCGAAAAGTTTTTGATCCACTCAAAAACAGGCGCATAAAATGTGCTCACATCTTCAGGTAATGATTTTCCGGAAAATTCAAATTTTCCTGCCGCTGCATCCAAGTGAATTTCAGGGGTATCGTCTTTTTTTGCTATAATTAATGGTTCCATAATGGTATATTTTAAAAAGTTATTTTTTTTAGATTATTGTTGTTCTTCTTTCACTCTGCTGATTCTCGATTTCAATAAGAAAAACGAAGATCTTCCGTCAATTGGTTCAAAATGATATTCCAATGGATTTCCAGTTTTACGTGCAATATCAATAAATCCTAAACCAGCTCCACCTTTGCTTGAAATGGCATTTTCACGCATTTTAAATTTGTGCAATTCTTTGAGGCCGTCTGCATCTAATGAATTGATGTTGTCAATCATTTCCCTTAGAGCTGGAATATTTTCGTTTAAAATTCCATTTCCTGATGTAATGAAATATTCCTTTTCATCGCTACCGATAATGAAGATTCCGGTTTTTGACAAGCCATCCTCTAGTTTATCAGATGCGGTATCCTTATCATCATCAGCGTGTTTTGCAATGTTCTGCAAACACTCCACCATCACGTGGTATACCTTCTTTTTAATTTTACCATCCTCTTCTACTTTTTCCAAATTTTTTTCTGTCATCGCAGTAAAAGCTTTAGTAATGTCTTGAGTTACTTCGCCTTCATAAGCCAAAGTAAGCTTTTTGTCCACCATCATGTGGTGAAAGCTCACAACGAACTTCATATAGTCCGATTTGCTTGCTAATCCTGAATCTCCAATACCTTCCATAAGCGTAATTATTAGTGTTAGTTTTTATTTACTCGTTAATTATTAAACATTTCCGGTGTACTTAATTCCAATAAAAAGAACGTCGTCCATTTGTTTGTGATAGCTTTTCCATTCCTCAAAGTTTGAAACCAATGCACCATAAACTTCCTGCATCGATTTATCCTTATTGTCAACCAATATTTTCCTGATTTTTTTCGGACCGATTTTTTTCAATTCAGCAGGATCGGGTCCGCCAAACTGATCGGGATATCCATCCGAACAAACATAAATTCTATCGCCCGGAGTAAGTTGTGTTACGAAGTTGCTGAAGTTTTCACGCCCCCTGTATTGCACGCCGCCAATAGGATACTTATCTCCTTTAATTTCTTCCAGCTCTTCATTTTCTTTTTGATTGTGACGCACAATGTATAACGGACGGTGCGCACCGGAGAACATGAATTCGCCCGTTTTCATGTTCACCCGGCACATACCCACGTCCATACCATCGCGCTCATTCTCGCCACCGTCTTGTCCCTGACGCAATGTTTTCACCACCGAATTGTGCAAGTGATCCAGCATTACAGATGGTACTGGAGTTTCGTACTTTATTATTTCATTTAAAATCAAGGAACCAATTACCGACAATAAAGCTCCCGGCACACCGTGCCCTGTGCAATCCACTGCAGCGAAATAAACATATTCGTCTTTTTGAACAATGAAAGGAAAGTCACCACTCACCACATCTTTCGGTAAAAACAACATGAACGATTCTTTAAATGCTTCATTCAATACCAGCTCTTTTGGCAAAATTGAATTTTGAATTCTTTTGGCATAGTTGATAGAATCACGAAC
Source organism: Bacteroidota bacterium (assembly GCA_026390935.1). GTDB lineage: Bacteria > Bacteroidota > Bacteroidia > Flavobacteriales_C > JAHEZL01. Next base: position 1,169 of record JAPLEZ010000067.1, on the reverse strand, counting down.
TTTTTGGTTCGCTTCCTGAATTTTCAATTCTGCCAATTTCGCCTCAGTGATGTTGTGCAACACCATCAATATCGACTCCAAACTGCCGTCCAATCCCGCTTCGGGCATGGCATTCACTTCCATAAAAAGTTTCTGGCCGTCCACATTCACAAACTCCATTTCATCAGCCAAAGCTTCATTGGAAGATACAATGCGGTCAATGAATTCGTGCCATTTTTCTGTCACAATTTTATCCAAAGGAACGTCATCAATGTATTGAGCCAAAAACTTTCCAGCTTCAAATCCTGTGTATTTTTCAACGGTAGGATTGATATATGAAATCTTTTTCTGCAAATCGAAACGCAAAATAATGTCGGGAGAATTTTCCGAAAGGGCCTGCATCTTAGCTCTTTCACGTTGTTCCTTCTCAGCCTTTCTTCTTTCAGTGATGTCAATAGTATTAAACAATATTCCACCTATAGCCGGATTGTTCAATAAATTTCTACCTGTTGTTTCCACCCACATTCTGCTGCCATCGGGCTTAACATAAGTATATTGTGTGGTAACAGGTAAATTCGGATTGGAGTTGAGTTGTTCAAAAATTCGTTGCACAGCATCGTGTCCTTTCGGGTGTACACGATCAAATTCGGTTTTGCCTATCAAATCCTCCGGATAGGTTCCCAAAATATTTTTTACAGATGGAGATACATATTGGATTTTTCCGTCTTTATCGTAAATATTGATGATCTCCGAAGCATTCTCCAATAGCACTTGTGTACGTTCCTGACTCTTTTTAACTTCCTGGAAAAGTCGGTTAGTATTTTCATTCACCTTTACATTAAAGATGGTACGCGCTATAATATCCCCCAACTCCTGAATCAGCTTAATGTACAAAGGCGTAAACTTTTCAAAGCCTGCAAATTCAACTGCACCAAACACTTTTTCGTTGGTAATCACCGGAACAATCAAAATGCTTTTTGGCTTTCTATCCCCCAATAAACCTGAAGTCACCGACACGTAGTCTTCTGGTATTTCGGTACGAAAAACGATGTCTCTTTCAATACAAGCCTGACCAACTAAACCTTGTCCAAATTTGAATTTTCCTTGTAAATATTTCTTTTTATTGTAGGCATAACTTCCCACCATTTCAATATAAATATTCTCTTGGTCTTCATCATTAACAATGTAGA
>JAPLEZ010000074.1 GCA_026390935.1 Bacteroidota bacterium | reverse complement strand
TTTCCGTCCAAGTTTATTCATCCCGAATGCCTTCACTCCTAATGGTGATGGTGTCAATGAAATATTCACCGCTGCTGGTTCTGGAGTGGAAGTGTTTGAAGGAATGATTTTCGACAGATGGGGTGAAAAAATATACACCTGGAACGACATCAATGGCGGTTGGGACGGAACCCGAAACGGACGCTTTGTTCAACAAGATGTGTACATCGTAGCCATTAGAGTGAAAAATATTTGCGACAAAGACTTCAATGAATATCATAGAGGAACTGTGACGGTGATTAGGTAAATGCGTAAATAGAATTACCAGTGCTTTTGCATCCAATGATAAATTGCCGTATATTCTATTTGTTATTTACCCGCGCTAAAAAAAATGAAAAACAAAAAAGCGATAATTGTTCTCCTACTACTAGTTCCATCTGTAGTGGTGTTCACTTCGGGGACTTTATGGCCTGAGGGAATATTGGGATACACAGGCAGTCCGGGTGAATTTACCTGCGTAAAATGCCACGGTGCTGGCGCTGGCGCAACAGGCTTACAAAACAATGCAGGTCCGGGATCAATAGTAATTGAATCGCACCCCTTAATGACCAACAATCAGTATGTGCCAGGCAAAACATATCACATGTCGGTTAAAGTAACAGAAATTGGAAGATCCCTTTTTGGATTTAATTTTGAAGCACTTGATAATACGGGAAACACCAATCCATTAATCAATAACAGCATCGGTCAATTAAAAATGATGGATGCAGCAGCCACTCAAATTACGGCAAATAAAAATCAGGGAAGAGTAAATGTTGCACACATTTATAATGGGGGAGCGTCCACCGATTCAAAAACATTTTTTTTCGAATGGATTGCTCCAAATTCAGGCACTGTGAACATGTATGCAACTGGCATTGCTGCCAATAAAAACGGAGTAAACGATGTTGGCGACCACACCTACAGCACCTCCTTACAACTCACTCCTGAAGTAGCATCTGCGTTGAGTTCTATTGAAAAAGAAAATACTTCTATTGAGATATTTCCAAATCCAAGCACGTCATATTTCAAAATAAAATTCAATGGTTTCAGCAACGAAAAAATATCTGCCAACATTATGGATATCAATGGCAAATTGATAAAAACTCTTTTTACCGAAACAGTAGTTTCAGGAGAGAACACTCTAAATTTTTCCACTCAAGATCTTGAGACCGGCAGCTACCTGATACACCTCTATAGCAAGGGAAACACATCCTATCACAAGCTTATCGTGCAATAAGTAAATTGCATAGTTTGAATTAAAATCAAAATAATGTGACCGAAAATTCACGCATCTCCCTTTCAACCATTCGTAATTTGCTACAAAAGATAAAGCACGCGAATAGTACAAATCCAAAAGAATACAAAAACTAAATGCAAAAATTGTTAGGTCTGCAATGATTTAAATTCAAAATTTTTTGAACGAAAATCACAAGTAATAAAAATTTCAGAAGGGAACTCTATAATTGATTGCACGTACATATAGTATAAATCGGGACGAACACTTTAATAAAAGAAATGCTAAACAAAAACACATACATAATAGTTCTGTCGCTATTTGTTAGCATGCAAATCTCTTGGGCGCAAGATACTGCTTGCGATTTTAAATTAAACAATCCCGATTTTGAATTACCCGACATTACCGCCACCTTTGGAAGTAATACATATAAAGTATTTAATGCCACACAATCTGGTGGATGGAAAACCACTGCAGCCGATAATAAAGTTGAGTACTGGAAATCGGGTTATCAAGGAGTACCCGCCTACTCCGGAAATCAATTTGCCGAGTTAAATGCCAATTTAGTAGCTGCCTTATTTCAAGATGCCTCAACCATTCCAGGCACTACTTTAAAATATGGTTTTGCACACAGAGGTAGAAACGGAGTTGATTCCATGGAATTATTAATTGGCCCTCCAGGTGGCCCTTACGTTTCACAAGGCAAATATGGCACTGGCAAAAATGCATGGGTATTTTATACAGGAAATTACTTGGTGCCTGCTGGACAAACCACTACTCGTTTACAATTCCTTTCAGTTTCTGCTGCAGGAGGAAGTAAATCAGTTGGGAATTTTTTAGATGCCATCGACATACAAAGTGTAAATATCTCAATGTCGGCGAGTGCTTCACCTACATGTAATGGAACAATTAATGTGCACACCTCAGCACCGGCAACAGTAACACGTGAGTTTAGTTTGGATAATGTCACTTACAAAAACGATTCTTCTTTCAGCGGATTAGCACCCGGAACTTACACAGTGTACGTGCGTTTAGGAGGTATTTGCACACAACAACAAACTATCACTTTAATTCCACCTACCAACCCAGGAACACTCACTGGCGGAAATCCTATTTGTTATGGAGTAGGATCCGACAATTTAACTCTTGCAGGCTATACTGGAAGCATTATCGGATGGGAAAGTTCAACCAACAATTTTGCAAGCGCAACGCCAATTGCAAATACTACTGCAACCCAGCCCTATTCCAATTTAAATTCAAGTACCAAATATAGAGTAATTGTAAAATCGGGGACATGTCCTGTCGACACATCAAACATCATTGAAATAAAAACAATTTCTCCTCGTGCATTCGTGAGCCCTGTGCTTTCCACTTGTCTTGGCGACAAAACGAATAACGACGCTGCACTCTATTTATCACCTTTAACATTTCCCGACACTCATGCTTTTCGTTACGATTACAGTGCAGGCAACAGCTATACTGGATCACAAACTTATGCAAACGCCACTTCAATTGGCAACGATACCACCACGGGAAAATTAAACAACCCTGCTGTAAGTCAAAATTACACTGTGCGATTCTATTCAGTAGAAGGTTGTTTTTACGACACAACTATTGCCTTAAAAAATAGTTCATGTTTTTGTTCACAGGCACAAAGCTCAACCACCGTTTTTCCTGCAGATTCAGCGTTTTCTACAGGATATAAATCCAATGCTGGCTTTGATTTGCGATGGACGGTGAGCGACCCTTTGTACAAAGGTGCTGTAGTTCAAGCGCCAAGTGATCTTCCTTCACCAAACGCAGCGTCGGTAAAGTATTCTCCAGCAAAAATTCAAAACAAATGTGCCGGCGCTTGGGTTGACCCTCAGTTATTGCCCGCTCCATTTGATCAGGCGCACTGGATCACTGGAACTCCAGCCTTGTGCTTTTCTGAGCAAGAGAAATACATTTACCGTTACTATCGCAACACCTTTGAATTGCCATGTAATTGCAATCAACTGGCCAACTATGGAAGCAACCAAATTCAAATTAATTTGGATGCTTATGGCGACAATCAAATTATTGCCCTTTATGTGAATGGCGAGGAAATTTCGGCACCTTATTTACCAAGCAGCACAACAACCTTCATAGCTGGTAAGCAAGCTAAACTAACATTTAACGGAAAATGGCACGCAGGTTCCAACAGCATTGAAATATTAATGGTCAATGGTACAGCTGGCACAGTAAAAGCTGCTGTAGAAGGCCTATTGGTAACAGGAAATCAAGCCATCCCAAATAAATACAAAACAAAACCCGATGCAGGAGCAGATGTTACACAATGTATTTTAATGGATTCCATTGATTTAAAAAATGCAACAGGAATGCAAATATGGACACTGTTGAGTTCACCAAAATCGGTTACTATTGATGATAGCACTGGCCTTTCAAAAGGACTTACGCTTGCGGGTAATTACAAATATATTTTAATGGCCGATAGCACCGATTTTTCAGGATGCCAAGACACGCTTACAGCCAACATATTTGATGTCCCTGCTTCTATTGTAAGCACTGACTCTACCGTATGTACAGGAGTTAATTCAGGTACTTTACATTTAAGCAACTATTTAGGTAATATCCTCCGATGGGAAAGTTCCACAAATAATTTCATTAACGACGCCGATATTATTAGCAATAGCGCTTCATACACTTATAGTAATTTAACTCAAAACACTAAATATCGCGCTATTGTGAAAGCCAACAATTGCATTGAAACGCAATCGTCGGTTGCAACAATTTCAGTGGATTCAAAATCTGTGGGAGGAACGGTAACTTCAGATACAACAGTGTGTTCGGGATCAAATGATGGCAGCTTAAAACTGGCGGGACACACAGGTACCATCATGAGCTGGGAAAAATCTGTAAACAACAACACGACAAACATTTCCAATACAAGTGCCACACAGTTGTACTCAAATTTAACAAGCACTACAAGTTATTTAGCTACAGTAAAATCAGGTGTTTGTCCTTCAGTCAAATCAGCTGCAGCAACCATCACTGTTGATGCTCCATCAGTAGCAGGATCATTGAGCGGAGGCGCTACTGTATGTATCGGAGCAAATTCAGGAAGCATTAAATTATCGGGACAAACTGGTACCATCGTAGGTTGGGAAAAATCAACTGACGACTTCGTTAATGATACTACAAAAATCTCCAACACTACCAATACTCAAGCTTATAGCAACATTTCTAAAAACACTAAATACCGCGCAATTGTGAAATCAGGGGTTTGTCCAGCAGCCTATACTCCTTTAGAAACAATAGCAATATCACCTCTCAGCAATGCGGGCACTTTGAATGGAGCCAATGCCGTTTGCGAAGGCAGTAATTCGGGCACCATTGTTTTATCGGGATATGTAGGCGCTATTAAAGGCTGGGAAAAGGCAAAAAAAAATTCCAATGATTTTCATGCTATTCCAGGCACAGCCAACGCTTATTCATATACCTTTCACAATATTGCAGAAAGCACAAAATTTAGAGTAAATGTACAATCGGGTACATGTGCTCCTGCAAAATCTCTTGATGCTGCTGTTGCGGTTAATCCACTATCAAAAGGTGGGAACCCCACTGCCGACACTACTGTTTGTATTGATGGTAATTCAGGCAGCATTACTTTAACTGGATACACCGGAACGATTCAAGGTTGGGAATCTTCTACCGATGATTTTAAAAATGCAATACCTAATGCTACAACTACTCCAACAATCAATTTTTCTAACTTGAGCGCTTCAACAAAGTATCGTGCTATTATTAGATCGGGTGCTTGTCCTGCTACTACATCACCTATTGCAAGCATTGCAGTTGATCCTCTATCGGTGGGTGGTAAAGTGAATTCTGATACTACCGTTTGTTCTAGCAATAATGCAGGTTCACTATTTTTATCGGGATACAATGGATCTATTGTTCAGTGGATGAGTTCCACCAATAATTTTAATACATCTGACATCATTAACAATACTTCTGCTCAACAAAACTTTAACAATTTAAGCAGCCGGTGAAAATATTCTTGGAAAGAAACCAGAAAATTTAGTTCGCCACGGAATATCACATGTATCTGAAGGCAAATCTGTTATTCCGGAACTTACGGTTGCAGAAAATCTTGCTTTAGGTGGAAGGAAGCCAACAACGGAACATTAACCTTAAGTAATTCTCTTGGAACAATTTTAAACTGGGAAAGTTCAAGCAACAACATCAAAAACACCATTGCCAATAATTTAAGCACTCAAAATTATACCAACTTAAGCGAAAGCACCACGTACCGTGCTTTGGTAAAATCAGGTGTTTGTCCGGCTGAATATTCTGCTTCTGCAAGCTTAAGCATCGATCCAATTTACTTGTTAAACTTAGGTCCCGATTCAACCATTTGCTTCAGCACAGGACATCAATGGTCAACAACATTGCCTGATACATTCGCTTCTATTTTATGGTCAACAGGCGCTACCGACACTGCTATCACTGTAAAACACGCAGGTATATTAACACTTAACGTAAGCACTAAATACGGATGTAAAGCGCAAGACGAAGTTGTTTTTGAAGAGTACTGCGTACCAAACGAAATATGTTTCCCTGATGTGATCACACCGAACAACGATGGAATCAACGATGTGTTTATGCCTTGCTTTGACAACTTTATAAAAATCACCGACGACAATTATAAAGGCGTTGTTGACCATATTGAATTCATATCCTTTGAAATCTTCAACCGTTGGGGTGTTCTTCTATTTGCTTCTGAAAACACCTTACCGCAATGGGATGGTGACAAAGGCAGCAGCTCATCACCAGACGGAACTTACTATTGGATAGTAAATTATCGCGATCAAATTAAACACGAAAATCACCAACAAACCGGATACTTAACGGTGATGGGAAAAAATTAATAAACAAATTTCTTTGTTTCTGTAGGGCTATCTGCAGGTAAACATTAACGGTTTTCATCTTTATCTTATCATTGCAAATTGAGAATGAATTAAAATTCAAACTCTATGAATGAAAACTTACATACAAAAGCTAAAACTCTTCGTAATTTAAATTCAAGAGATGATGGAACTGAAAATCCAAACCTTACTTAACCTATGAACATCTCTTTTGCTGTAAACGCAAGTTCTTAAAATCATAACCTAACGATTTTAGAGCTTGCGTTTTTTTTGAACGAAAATCAACAATAATAAAGACTTCAGAAGGAAACTTAAAAATTTATTTCACGTAAAATGTATACAAACGGGATCATCATTGTAAGACTTAATGTTAAACAAAAAAACATATCTGTTAGTACTGTTGCTAATTGTTGGCATTAACTCCTCTTGGTCGCAAGATACCGCATGCGATTTTAAATTAAACAATCCCGATTTTGAAACACCCGACATTAACACAATGTTCGGTTCAACCACCTGGAAAACATTTGATGAAGGATTAACTAAAGGCTGGCAAACCACTGCTTCCGATAACAAAATGGAATATTGGAGATCAGGTTATCAAGGAGTACCCGCTTACTCCGGAAATCAATTTGCCGAATTAAATGCCAATATGGTATCTGCCCTGTATCAAGATGCTTCCACTATACCCGGCACTACATTAAAATACGGATTTGCGCACAGAGGTCGTGCGGGAGTTGATGTAATGGAACTTCAAATCGGACCACCAGGAGGACCCTACATTACACAAGGCCAATATTCCACTGGAAAAAATGCTTGGGTTTTTTATACCGGAAATTATTTAGTGCCTGCCGGACAAACTATCACACGCTTGCAATTTGTTTCTGTTTCTTCTGCAGGTGGAAATAAAGCGGTTGGAAATTTTTTAGATGCTATTGACATTCAAAGTGTAAATGTTTCAATGTCGCTTACCACCTCTTCATACTGCGGTGGAACAATTGATGTGCATTCTTCTGCTCCGGCAACAGTTAAACTGGAGTATAGTTTAGATAATATTACTTATCAAAACGATTCGTTTTTTAATAATCTAAATCCGGGAAATTACACAGTATACATGCGCATTGGAGAAATATGCACGCAAAGTAAAACCATAACTGTTGCTCCAAACACTATTACTAATACTGTTAGTGCTTCCACCGCAAGCGCTACTTGCACTGGTTTAGTAGCGAATAACAACGGATCAATATTAATTTCCCCAACAAGTATTTCAGATGCCGACCAATGGAGATTTGACTACTCTGCCGGCAGCTCATATAATGGAAATAAAACTTACGCTACAGGCATTCCCGTGGGCGCAAGCTACACCATTTCAAATTTGCCTAATCCCACAGTTTCTACCAACTATACTTTAAGATTTTTCTCCATTTTTGGTTGTACCATTGATACCACTGTTGCGCTAAATCCGGCCAACTGTTTTTGTTCTCCGGAGCAAGCAAAAATCAAATCTTTTCCAGCCGACACTTCGTTTTCAACAGGATATAAAACTGCTGCTGGATTTGATCAAAGATGGAAAGTGAGTGACATTATTTATAAAGGAGAAACTTTGAAAAACATTGCAGATTTGCCTTCTCCAAATGCTTCCTATATAAAATATTCAGCCGCAAAAATTCAAAACAATTGTGCACCTTCTGTGTGGGTGCATCCAGAAAACCTACCAGCTCCTTTTGACAAAGCGCATTGGATCACTGGAACAAATAAACTATGCGCGAGCGAACAAGAAAAATATGTTTACAGATTTTATAGAAACACTTTTGAATTGCCATGCAATTGCAATTCAACAGCGCACTACACTGAAAAACAAATTGAAATAAATTTAGATGCCTATGGCGACAATCAAATTATAGCGTTGTATGTCAACGGAAAATTAATTCCGGCTCCTTATTTGCCAAGCAGCAATGTAACATTTATAGCGGGAAATCAAGCAAAATTAAAATTTGCTGGAGAATGGAAAGCAGGTGAAAATACCATTGAAATATTAATGCTTAATGGAGTTGCATCTACAGTACACGCAGCTGTTGAAGGCTTATTGGTAACCGGAAATAATTCTATACCGGTGCTTTCAAATCCAACTGCCGATGCCGGCGCTGACATCGCTCAATGCGCAAGTGTAGATTCTATCGATCTTACTGATGCAGTAAACACACAAAAATGGATCACGGCAAGTGGCCCAAAAAACATTGTAATAAATGGCAAAACCGGAAAAGCCAATCAACTAGGAATTGCGGGCGATTACTATTTTGTGCTGTTGCCAGATAGCACGGATCTTAGCGGTTGTGCAGATACTATGAAAGTTACCGTTTACCCACAACCAGTTTTTAATTTAGGTGCCGATAAAACCATTTGTGCCGATGCTGCGAAAATTACTTTTGATGCCGGAAAAAACTTTAGCTCTTACCTTTGGAGCACAGGAGAAAAAACAAAAACTATTTCTACAGCAACAACTGGAAAATATTCCTTAACAGTCACTGATGTCAATTCTTGTTCAACTTCTGACACAGTGAATTTAAATGTGAATCCACTTCCCGTTTTTGATCTAGGTGCTGACAAAGCAATTTGTGCAGACGCTCCAAAAATCACTTTTGATGCCGGTAAAACCTTTAACTCTTACCTTTGGAGTTCAGGAGAAAAAACAAAAACTATTTCTACAGCAACGGCCGGAAAATACACCTTAACAGTGACCGATGCCAATTCTTGTTCCTCTTCCGACAACGTTAATTTAATTGTAAATCCCTTGCCTGTTTTTGATTTAGGTGCCGACAAAGCCATTTGCGCTGATGCCGCTAAAATTACTTTTGATGCCGGAAAAAACTTTAGCTCTTACCTTTGGAATTCAGGAGAAAAAACAAAAACTATTTCTACAGCAACAGCAGGAAAATATATTCTAACAGCCACTGATGTTAATTCTTGTTCATCCTCCGATACTGTGAATTTAATTGTGAACCCACTTCCTGTTTTTGATTTAGGTGCCGATAAAGCAATTTGTGCAGATGGAGCTTCAGTTACTTTTGATGCTGGCTCAAGCTTCGCCACATATGCATGGAGCAATGGCGAAAAAACAAAAAGCATTATTACTCATGATGCAGGAGTTTATACGTTAGTAGTAAGTGACTCTGCAGGATGCAGCTCTTCCGACACTGTTGAATTGGTGGTGAACGCTCTTCCAGAAATTAATATCGGACCAGACATGTCGATGTGCGAAGGTCAGGAACCAGTAGTGTTTTCCGTACCAATGCTTCCTCAATACTCTTATGCTTGGAGCACCGGAGAAACCAGCAACAGTATTTCTGTTTCAAAAAAAGGATGGTACATTTTAAGAGTAACCTCTAATAAAAACTGTGTGAAAATAGATTCTGTTTGGTTGGAAGTAAAAGACCTGCCGAATATCAATTTAGGTCCTGATGTGGTGATTTGTGAAACAGAATTACCGGTTCTTTTAAATGCTGGAGCAGATATGGATGCTTACAGTTGGAGTACTACAGAAACTTCTCAAAAAATTAAAATTAATTCTTCCGGACTTTATGAAGTAACGGTGGTGAAAAATGGTTGTGAAAAAAAATCGGAAATTGATGTACTTGTTGACTACGTTCCGAAAGTATCCTTGAAAGACGAATATATTTTATGTGAAGGAGAATCGGTTGACATGACCGTTATCACTAGCGCTCCTATTGTTTTTTGGTCAACCAACGACACAGCAAAAACAATACAGGTAAATTCAAAAGGAAAATATTCCGTGAGTGTTTCAACCGGAATTGCATGTACAGCAAACACAAGCACCAATGTAGTTGAAGTTCCTCATCCTAAAGAAATTGAACAAGAAGGAATTTTACATTGCTTCCGTGAAGTGAATGTGGTTGAATTGGACGCGACCACTGATGCCAATAAATATTTGTGGTTCGACGGCTCAACATCTCCTATTTACTACGCTGAAAAAGAAGGAGTGTACAATGTTCAACTTATTTCTTCTTACGGTTGCATTACTTACGATTCAATTTATGTAGATGAATTATGCACGCCTGTGCTATATGTACCAAATGCATTTACACCTAACAACGACGGAAAAAATGACGCGTTCTTTGCGCAAAGCTCGGATGATCTTTTAGAATATGATTTGAAAATTTTTGACAGATGGGGAGAACTACTTTTTGAAACCAACGACATCAACGATGGATGGGATGGTATTTACAGAGGTAATTTGGCGCAAATTGATGTGTACGTTTGGAAAATTGATTACAAATTCAAATCCATGCACGGTGCCAAAAGAGATGTGATGTATGGTCATGTGAGCTTAATCAAATAACACTCTTTGCACGAAAATTAATAGCTCTTGAATGAAAAACAAAAGACTTATTTAGTGCTTTACAATATCTTACAGTAAGAATCTACTACTTACTTAATTCGTTTGATTATGAAAACAATTTTACACCTATTTTCATCATTTCTTGTAACGAATAAAAAGCAGCCAAAAACTTTTATTACTGCACTGCTACTGTTGACAATGACTATCAACTTAAGCGCACAAACAACCACCAACGTATCCTACACCAATCCGATTTTTGAATCGGGCTATGATGCTAAAGCATCCTTTAAAGACGGATATTACTACTATGTAAAATGGTCACAGGGAAAAGTGCCTGGCGTTGACAATTACATATACAAAACAAAAATATTATCAGAACTAGGTACTCCGAAAGCATTGCCGAATGGCGCACCATTGAGTCCGCCAATTTACATAAGCACATTGTATGGAAAAACAGTAAATAAATGGTATTTATTTGGTCAGGGTTTATGGGAATGTGATGGAGATCCTTACACAGGTACGTGGACAAATAAAGTTGGCGATTTATACAAACAAATGCAATACCGCTTAGACTTCTACCCATTTTTTTACAAAGGAGAACTATTTGTCGCATGGGCAGGAAATGAAAACACCACCACGTACGACTGGGGATTTGAAAGTGTGTTTATATCAAAAGTGAATTACGACGGAACTACTTTTTCGTTGGCTCAACCTGTAGCTTCTGGTGGCAATATGGTGGCTACCTATTCCTTCGGTTACGGACAAAGACCGCAGTTTGGATCATCAGGAGTAGTTGTGGAAGCGCCAGCGGTTTACACTCCTTCTATGTTTGGAATATCTGGAAGAGATGATGAAATGTTCATGCTTTTATCTATTAACGGTGCAAATACGAATATGTATGCCGTAGGAATGATCTACTTTACAGGCACCTCAGCAACGCAGGTGTCAAGTCCAGATTATTGGAAAAAAGTAGATTACAATGGTGAAGAACGTTTGTTCGCATCCAACAACGCCGACCAAAGTGCCACCAGTTTGCACGCTAAAGGAATAAAAGGACCTGGTGTTGCTGCACTGGCGCCATCACCCGACAACTCAAAATTATATATGTATTACCATAGTAAACACAATGACGGATTTAATAATGGCAATACTGCGTATGAATGGGAAAGAAGAATCATGTTACAAGAAATTGGTTGGCGGACATTCAACGGAAAAATGATTCCCGACTTTACTGCAAAACCAATTGTAGGTTTAAATGAAACTGGCACAGTACAAAAAGCTGTTACCAACTACTGGAACTTCACTAGCGATTTGGAAGGATGGACTTTAAACAGTCAAATGGCTGGAAGCGTAAGCAGCAACATGATAAAAACAACTATCAGCGGGAATGATCCTTATATGCATTCCCCCGATCAGCTTGGGATATCGGGCAGCGAATACAAATATGTTGTAGTTCGAATGCGCAACATGACTACCGCTACAACAGGCGAACTTTTTTGGACCACCTCCATCGACGGCGCATGGAATGGATCTAAACACGTTACTTTTCCAATTACTGCAAATGCTACAAAACAAATGTATCACATCATTGACCTCAGCGCTAACGCCAACTGGAAAGGCATCATTAAACAAATTCGACTGGATCCAACAACTACTGCAACTTCGGGAACAGTAAATATTGATTTCATAAAATTTGTTGGTACCTACGCTGCCGCTATTGCAATTCCAGGTGTTCTTGAATCAGAAAACTTCAACAAAGGCGGACAAGGAAATGCTTACTATGATGTTGACCCATACAACTACGGAGAAAAATACAGAACAAGTGAAAGCGTTGATATTGAAAGCACTTCAGATGTTGGAGGTGGTTACAATATTGGATGGACTGCCGTTGACGAGTGGATGGAATATTTGGTGGATGTAAAAAGTTCAAACGACTATAACATCACAGTCAGAGTAGCGTCAGCATCTACCGGCAAAGGATTGCGCTTGGAAATAGATGGAGAGAAAATTGGAACTTCTTATGTAGTGCCTAATACTGGTGGCTGGCAAACTTATACCAATCAAACAATGATTGCATGGCTAAACAGCGGCAAACACATATTGCGAGTGTACAACGAAACCAATGAATTCAATATAAATAAAATCACGTTTACTGCGAATCCAACAACAGGAATTCAGCAATTAGAAAAAACCACAACCTTAAGCATAATGCCCAATCCGGCTCAAAATCAAGTGCAATTGTCGTTCAGCACGGTAAGTGAAAACAATCAATTACTTGTTTTCGATATGCTTGGCAATGTAGTTTATTCTGAAATATTTAGTGGTAAAAACGATTTTAAAACAACTATCAATACCGAAAACTGGTCGGAGGGTTTATATTTGGTGAGCACTGGAGATAGTGTTTCAAAACTATTAATTGCGAAATAAAAAAACAATTACTACCAAAGGAACACCAAAACTAAAATCACATTCATTGATCAAAAGCTATCGCCCAAAATCTAATCCTTTAGATTTTGGGCGTCTGCTTTCCGTTCCCTTCCATTTCCATTCTTTGCAGGTGACAGAATAATCGCAATGAATGACACAAAATTCACAAGGTTAATTTCTTTCCTACTATACTTTTATGTAGTCATTACCTACACCATAACATTTTAAAATTATATCGTATGTTCAATCTAAACAAAACAACCATTTTGATTGTTGAGGATCAAGTGGAAATTAGAGAAGCATTACTATTGTGTTTAACTCCAACCTTCAATATTTTACATGCTGCCAATGGGAAAGAAGCTTTTAAGATTGCCATTGATGAGATTCCCGATTTGATCATTACAGATATTTTAATGCCAGAAGTAAGCGGCATAGAATTGTGTAATTTACTTCGAAACAACACAACAACTTCTCACATTCCTGTAATCATTCTTACCGCAAAAATAACTGAAACAGAGCAATTGCATGGTTATCAAAATGGGGCCATTGATTACATCACCAAACCTTTTAGCACCTCCATCTTGTTACTTAAAATTAAAAACATCCTCGCAACACATAACATACTAAAGGAAAACATTAATACTGTAAAAAAAACTGCGACGTTACCCACTAAAACAATAAAATCAGCACTTCTCAATAGAGTAATGGATTATATTTCTTCACACTACAAAAACCCAAATTTAAATGTGAATATCATTGCCGAAGAACTCAAAATCAGTAAATCAACTTTGTATAGAAAACTGATTCGACTTACAGGAAAATCAGCGAATGAATTAATACAGGATTACCGACTGAAAAAGGCGCATCAACTTTTAATGTCAACAACGAAGAATGTATCAGAAATATCCTATGAAGTGGGTTATGTGGATCCAGGATATTTTAGTGCGCGTTTTAAGGAAGTGTACAATGATTCGCCTTCCAATTTAAGCAGAAATAAAAACGTAAACGCCCACTATTAGTTGGCAACTACTGCCATCCTAAATACTTTTGAATTACAGCACAAATTTGCATGGCTATATCTCTTTGAGTTTGTTCAGAGGGGTGAAAATCTTCGCCGTAAGGCGCCTTTTGCGGAGCGAGTTCAAATTTCATTAAAGAACTATCCTCACCAAAATATTTCACAACTGCGGTAGTATAGTTTCTCCATCTGCTCAACCATCTCTTTCCCTTTGGATAATCGTCGGTCACTGAACCTCCATACACAATTAAAATTTTTGCTTTAGGCTGATCATTTTTTAGCGCTTTAATCAATTCAATATACGAAGCCACAAAAGTCGCAGAATCAAGAGAAATCCCTTCACGTTCTTTTGCAAAATCGTTGGTGCCCAAAAAACAAATCAGCAAATCGGCAGTGTACAATTTTGTATCCCATTTGGTGTTTGTATCATCCGGAATTAATGTTTTATAAATCTTCGGCATCGTACCTGTTGTGCTTCCATCGAAGTTTCTAGACACCCCTCTTCCCGAATAAGCCGTGCACATATATTGAGCGCCAAATCTGCGCGAAACAATACTACCAAACGCGGAATAATTATCTTCATTAGCTGAATGAAAACCAGGATGAATAGAAGGATCAGCATATTTAACAACATTACCATATCCGCACGACCAAGAATCGCCAATCACTTCAATTTTTCTGAATGCGGTATTTTTCATTGGCAAAATTCTGCCATCCAAAACAAAACCTTTAAAAGTGCTTCCACCCACTGCAGCTTCTGTTCTTTTAAATATTTCAACCAAACAATCTTTCCCTGCAGGAATTCCTTTCAACTCATAAATACTATCCTTTTTATTTAATTTCAATACTTCTACCAATTCTTCATTCACCAATACATTGTAGTAATTAGTTGCGTCATCAGCGCCCAAAGCATGGTCAGTAAAACGAACCCATAATTTTGTACCGTTAAATCTCATTTTCACAGAAGTACCCGACCAAATGAAATTGCGTTCATTTGCATTCTTAACTTCTATTCTGCCTTGATATTGTAAACTCTGGTGATTGGGAGCAATGGCGGTTATCGCCATTAGATTTGACTTCCACGAAAGAAATATTAATAAAAACAACACTTTAAAACAATCAAATCGAGCTTTCATATCTACCATTTTAATGGATGGTAATTTAATATTTAAGCGTGTTTTTAGCATCGAATATTCATTCATATATATTGATTAATCATTCAGTATTCTCATTGAAAGAATAAAAAAAAGCAAAATAAGTACGGCGCAATAAGTGTAAGAAAATTGCTATGCAACGCAGATTATGAGCTCAATGAAAAATTTCCCGTTGAATGATTATTACAAATTACTGAATGAAAAATACACAATCGGGCATTTAAATCGATGTAAATTTAGGTATGCATACAACACAGTTCCATAATGAATTAAAAACAAAACACATCTTGGTACTTATACTAGTATTAATTTTTGTTTTTATTTTCAATAACATGCATGCGGCATGTACAGCAATGCCCGCTGAGCCGGCCTGTTCAGGAACCTTAGCTGCCAATAACGCGAGTTTAAACAGCGGAAACACCTACTATTATAATGGCGGAACCCTTAGTGGAATCAATTTAAATGGCGGTACATTAATTTTATGTTCAGGCACTACAACCCTTTCTGCAACATTAAATTCAGGCATTATATACATTAAAACCGGAGCGGTGTTAAACACAGCCATAACAACTATTCCCAGCAATTGCTCGGTATATAACTTCGGACAGCTTAATTTCACAGCAGGGTTAGCACTTAACAATGCCACTGCATTTATGAATGCCTTAGGTGCCAAAATAGCCATTACAGGAAACTTCACTGGTAACGGTTGTACTTTCACCAACTACGGAGGCGTAACAGCCACTGGGACATTAGGCGATTGGCAAAATAGTGGTGGAATTTGTCAGGGTAACGATGCGAGGATAGCTGTAACAAGTATCAGCTGGTCATCATTGGACAATTGGGTTTCCACACCAACAGGTTCTTCCTGCATTTCATATACTTCCTCGGCAACGTCGGGAAACAGTCATCCGTTTTCAGCAAATGCCGGCACTAATGTTTGTCAAAAAACAGGTGCAAGCAGCGAAAGCGGAACTGGCAGCTGGGGAACAGCAACACTCACGCAATCGTGCACAGGCTGCGACGCAATTTTGCCCATTGAACTTTTGTATTTCAAGGTAACTTGCGATTACACACAAATGAATGCAGAGTGGTCAACAGCCAGCGAAATCAATAATTCGTATTTTGAAGTTGAAGCATCACGCGACGGGCAGATTTTTGTTGTCTTGAACAAAACTGAAGGTGCAGGAAACAGTTCTGCTACGATAGAATACGCTGCAGAACTTTTGAAAAACAGCGCAAATTATTTTTCCTATTTCCGATTAAAACAAGTAGACTATAATGGTGCCTACTCTTATTCCAAAATTATTCAAGCAAACAATTGCGCCCTTAACAAGCACATACAAGTATTGAACAACTCCTTCCTACTTGAAAAAGAAAACAATGAGTTAACGCTGGGAGTACTATACAACAATTTGGGGCAAACCATTAAAACGTACAATTTCAGTGTGCTATCCAATGGCTGGCATAGCTTTGATGTTAGTGATCTGCCGGAGGGTATCTACTTTTTAACATTGAACAATCAAAGTTCAATCACTATAAATAAAAGACAATAATTAGCATAATGATTATCCGCAATTGTACCAGAACCGAAACGAACGATAGATGTGCTTCACATCCAGCACGTCATTGCGAGGAGCAGCTTTTTAGCGGCGACGAAGCAATCCCTAAAACACAAGGGATTGCTTCAATTTTTGAGTACAAAAATTATCGCAATGACGGACGTGATGATAATTTTTCTGCATTACTGGTAGTATTGCGGTTAATCATTTAGCATACGATTGAAATAGTGTCACAGTAAATTTTAGAAATATTATTGGAAGAATATGATGTGTTTTAATTTGCAAAAAATCAGTTGGCTTATATGCTTATTCATTTTTGAATTGCTGCCTGCACAAAAATTCTCCTTCGAACATATTTCCGATAAAGATGGTCTCATCAATAGTCATGTTACATCCATTCAAAAAGATCAGCAAGGCTTCATGTGGTTTGGTACCTTCAATGGCTTATCGCGATTTGATGGATATAATTTCCACAGTTACATCAATCAACCCAATGACAGCACTTCAATTGCCGGGAATCAAATTCGCCAAATTTATGAAACCAAAGAAGGCCAATTAATCATAGCCTTTCAATACAATGGATTTTGTGTTTACAATAAAAGTCGCGATGATTTCAAACGCTATTCCAACAAAAAAAACAGTGCCAACAGCCTAAATCACGATTACGTGCTAAATGTTTTTCAGGACAAAGCTGGACGTATATGGATTGGAACAAGAATAGGACTCGACTTATTCGATATTAAAACAGGAAAGTTCACTCACTTCTATCCCTTTAAAAACAGAGACAAACCTTTTATTTGCAGCATGACCGAAGATCCTAATGGAAACCTATGGCTATATGGAATTGGCAATGAACTGTGTATATTTAATCCAAACCAAAAATCCTTTCAATACAAAGAAATTCCTTATCCAAAAGCAAAATCCGAAACATTCAATAAAGGTGGAATTGTAAAATTTACAAGAGAAGGAAAATTATGGATCAGCAACGGAAGCGACGGTATTTTAATTATCAATACCGTCAATTGGACTTACGAAAAACTAAGTGCAGAAAACAATAAAATCAAGTCGAACAATATCATATGCATTAAAGAAACTGCAGATGGGACAGTTTGGATTGGTAGTGATGGCGAAGGGATCGCCACCTACAAAAACGGTAACATCTCTTACATCCAACACAACGAAGATGATCCAACATCATTAGCCAGTAACGCAGTTTATGCCATAGAGCAATTCAATGATAACACAATATGGGTGGGCACCTATGCTGCAGGAGTAAGTATGTGGAACAAATCAAAACTAAAATTTAATGGCTTCACCATCAAAGGAGAACCTGGGAAAAAGCTAAACAACAAATCGGTTTTATGCATTGCCGAGGATGAAAAAAACAATGTGTGGTTGGGAACAGATGGAGGTGGTTTAAATTATTTCGACTTCAACAAAAATGAAATTAGTTTTTTTTCTACAGCAAATTCAAAAATTTGTTTTGATGTTGTAAAATCCATTTCTATCGACAAAAATAAAAAACTATGGTTGGGCTCATACGGCAAGGGAATTTGCAAGTGGGATATGGAAAACAACAGCACTCAACAGTTTTTGCCCGACAATCGTTTTCCCGAAAAAAATATTGCTGGCGACAAAGTTTGGGCGCTTTTAAATTCCGCCGATGGCACAAATTTGTATATAGGATTTTTGTGTAATGGATTTGATGCAATGAATCATACCAACGGAAATATTTCACACAATTCTATTGACGAAACTTTGCACAAAAAACTCGCTGCATCAAATGTATTTGCGCTGTGCGAAGACAGTAAAAACCAAATATGGCTTTCTACGGAAACCAACGGCGCAGTTTGCTTTGATCCAAAAAACAAAACGTACACACATTTCACAAAAGCAAGTAGTTTCCATCATTCACTGCCCTCCGATGAAATAAGAGATGTTTTTGAAGATAGTCATGGAAAAATATGGTTCGCTACTGTTTACGGTGGATTGTGTGAAATGCTTGATCGCAAAACTCAAAAATTTCAAAACTACTCAAAAAACCAGGGACTCAACACCACCAACGTGTACTGCATTTTAGAAGATGCAAACGGATTATTGTGGCTCAGCACAGATAAAGGGATTTCTAGTTTTGATCCTAAAAAGAAAACATTTGTCAACTATACTTCTGAAGATGGATTGGTAAGCAATGAATTCAATTACAACAGTAAAGCAAAAACAAAAAACGGATACCTCTACTTTGGCGGAATTGATGGTTTCAACTTCTTTCATCCCGATAGTATCACTTTTAACACCAAAGTACCTCAGGTGGTAATTACCAACCTATCTATTTTTAACAACCCTATCAATCCAAAAAGCTTATTAAACGAACGAGAAATTTTAAATAAAGCAATTAACCTTTGCGACACCATTGAACTATTCTATTCAGAAAACATTGTCAGCTTTGAATTTTCCGCTCTAGAATACCTCGCTCCGCAAAAAAATAAATACGCGTATAAATTACAAGGTTTTGATGAAAACTGGAGAGAAGTTTCTGCTGACAGGCGAATTGCAACTTACACCAATTTATCGCCAGGCACATACCAATTTTTGGTAAAAGCAGCCAATAGCGATGGCCTGTGGAGTAAAAACCCAAAAGTACTGACTTTAATTATCCTTCCTCCTTGGTACATGACTTGGTGGTTCAAAACGCTACTAGCAGTAACCATTCTAGTTGGATCAATTGGGTACTTCTACTTAAAAACCATTCAAATAAAAAAGCAAAATATTTTCCTTCAACAAGAAGTAAAAAACAGAACCAAGGTCATTGAAGAACAACAATTAATGAAGGATAAATTTTACGAAATTGTTGCACACGATTTAAAAAATCCAATCACCTCCATGTCCTTACTAAGTGAATTGATAAACGAGGAATTTAAAGATTCAACAAATGATCGACACCGTTCTTTAACACGCAATTTAGAGCTTTCCTCTACCCGACTGAAAAATTTGGTTTTAAATTTATTGGATTGGACCCGCACGCAAACCTCCAATATCAAAATCAATAAAGAAAAAATAAATCTCAATGAAATAATCAACGACATCACCCAAGTGGTTCAGCTTCAAGCTTCGCTCAAAAACATTGAAATTAAATTAGCCATTAACACAACCCACTTCATTAATTGCGACAGAGAAATGATTAGCGCAGCAATTAGAAACATATTGAGCAATGCCATAAAATTCACTAATCAATTTGGAGAAATACGCATTGAATCCGTTTTAAAAAACAACGAATACATCACCTTAAGCATCACCGATAATGGTGTTGGAATGGAACCCGAAACCATTGTTAAACTGCTGAAAAAACAAAGTTTCTTTAGCAGCGTAGGAACCGAAAAGGAAACAGGAACCGGTTTAGGATTTATGATTGCAAAAGAATTTATTGCCATTAACGGCGGCAATTTGGAAATAGAAAGTAAACTAGGATTTGGCAGCACTTTTAATCTTCATATTCCAGGCAATGTTGAATATGTAATGTCCGAAAATCTGATGGAGGATGTAAAAAAAGAAAACATTAAAAAAGAAATTGCAGTTGAAGTTCAAGAGGAATTCTTTAACAAACAAATACTAATTATTGAGGACGATCCGCAAGTGAGAAATATGCTAAATGATTTGCTGTCGGATTATTTCAGCGTTCGCTTAAGCGGCAATGCAAACGAAGCCTATGAATTCATCACTAAAGAACATCCAGATATTATTTTGAGCGATATTAATATGCCCGGCGAAAATGGAATTTCATTTTGTCAGCGAATAAAATCCGATAAAAATACCGGTTATATTCCATTCATTTTGATGACCGCTCAAACTTCTGAAATGGCACAACAAAAAGGTTTAGAAGCTGGAGCCGATGCCTATATTCACAAACCATTTAACAAGCAAGCGCTGCTCAACACCATAAATAATTTATTGCGTACGGTTGAAAATGTAAAAAACAGATTTTCAAATTCATCCTCCTCAAAATCTAAAGATGATCACCCTGATCAATCCAATCAAGATTTCATCAATCACCTCAGTAAATTTGTTGAAAAAAATATCGACAATACACATCTCAATGGCGATTTAATGGCTACAGAAATGAAAATGAGCAAAAGCAGTTTATATGTGAAAATTAAAAATGCGAGTGGAATGACCATCAACGATTTCATTAAAATAATTCGATTGAAGAAAAGTAGCCAGCTCTTGTTAGAAGACAATTTAAACATCACACAAATTTCGTATTTCGTTGGATTTAGTGACTCCTCTTACTTTACAAAAGTGTTTTCTAAATATTACGGCGTCTCTCCAAAAGAATACATTCAAAAACACAGCAAATTACAATTGTAAGTGAACTGAATTGCGCAGTTTATTCACTATTGCGAGAAAGCATGCACAATTGATGCAATTAATCAATGACAGTGGAGTGCTCAAGCCTAAATGGAGAATTTAAGCCTGATTGAAAAATCCTGACACTGAAAGATTAATCTCGAATATTGAATTAAAGCTCCTGCAAGATGACTTAAATGTTAAGCAAGCAAAATAGTTTTTAAGATACTTTTAATTATTGCTGCAGCAGCTTATCTGCTGAAAACAGGAAATAATTTAAATAATGTAATTATCAATAATTAGTTTGATATGCGTAAAATTTTTAAATCAAAACACTTATTCATTTTACTTGCGTTGGCTCTATCTTCAACTAACGCAAAGACTCAAAATCATTACAAAGTTTTTATTCTTAGTGGCCAATCTAATTGCAACGGTAATGTACCAATCAATCAATGGCCAGTTGAAATGAATAAAACACATACCAGCATCAAATGTTGGATTGGTGAAACCTATGAGGACATTAATCCTTCAAAACCAGCACCTCGCGCAAATGTGCGAACATGGCAAGCTCTGGCTCCAGGTTGGGGATACGATTGGTCGGGCTTCGCCGGACCAGAATTGAGTATGGGATATACCTTATCGCAACTTTATCCAAATGATAAAATTGCAATTATAAAATGTAACCGTCCCGGACAAGCGCTTCATAGTTATTTTCGTCCGCCGTCCCGCGGCGGCACTTTGGGGCAGGGTTATACTACTATCGTAAATAGCGTAAATACTGCATTAGCATCTATTGGAGGCACGTATGAAATTGCAGGCATGGGCTGGATACAGGGCGAATCCGACATGATGGAAGGCAAAGGAGCCGAATACGAAGGACATTTGAAAAATTTAATTTCCGATTTGCGAAGTGAGTTCAAATCTCCAAACATGCAATTTGCTATTTCACAAACCATCCCTAACTGGGGCGATGCCACACAGGGGCCTTTGGTTAGAAACGCCCAACAAAAAGTTGCCGACGACTTGCAATACGTAGGAATTTTTGATCCTAGCACCGATAAAGTTCGATTTCCCATTGGAGTAAACGACAATCATTTCGTGCCACCAGGCTCTATCAATTTAGGTATAGACCTTGCCCATGTATTACATGACCAAAACGGTAAAGACAAACAGGTCGGCATCGCCTACTCTCCTTGGCACCCCAATGCAGTTTGGAGTGATGCCGCTGTGGCAACCAACGCAGTATGTTCTTGGGCAAAGCCGCAGCTGGGATACTATAAATCAAATGATCTTGCCGTGATTGACAAACATACTGACTGGCTCACAGATGCAGGGATAGATTATGTTTCGATGGATTGGTCAAATAACTGCGGCACACAGAATCAATGGTTAGAAGCTTTTACAGAAGTTTTTGTAGATCGCCAGGTATGGCGAAAAAACAATGGTTTGCCATACGTTCAAGTATGTATTATGATCGGGTGTCCATTTAACGAAGCAGCCAACGTTGATGGCACAATGAATTCAGAAGTACAGGTTGTTAAAACAAATTATATTGATCATGCCACTAGAGGAGCGGTTTATTACAAGCACAGAGGCAAACCCCTTGTTATTGCGTACCAAAACGGCAACTGGAACTACAACAGCTGGAACCACTCACAATTTGACGCAAACATCACCATCAGGAACATGTTCGCGACGCTGGTTCAAAACAACATGTACGACAAAGCCACTATGCGCTCAAATAATGGCCTTTGGTCGTGGAGCGAAAACGTGCACCCTCCAACTTATGCATACGATGGCCGTCCGGAATGGATGGCTGCGCATGCAGCATTGCGCACCTGCGGATGGTGGGGACCAGAAAGCTATAATCAAGTTGATGCAGGTTTAAAAAACTGTATTGATACTTGGGGAGGAGCCAAAGGAAGAAGAAATGGCGAAACACTTCGCGAATCGTTTGCTTATGCAAAAAAATATGATGTTGATGTTGTACAAGTCATGTCTTTTAATGAATGGACTGGCTGCGAAAGTAGTCAAGGTGAACAGCGAAATCCTGAATACAGCAATGACATGGAGCCTATGGAAGGTGGCTTTGGAGATTTATATCTTAAAATATTAAAGGAAGAAGTTTATAAATTCAAGGGATGGGATATCAATAATCCTTCTACCGCTTCGTCACCTAACTACTGGCATTTCACTAATTCTATCGAAGGATGGAACACCATTCAGGCAATGAGTAATACAGTTTCCAATAGTATTTTCACTGCAAACATCACGGGTAACGACCCTTACATGCACTCACCCGATAACCTCAACATTTCTGCTACTGATTACAAATATGTAGTGTTAAGTATGCAAAACCAAACTTCAGCTTCAACGGCTGAACTATTTTGGGTTACAACAACTGCAACTGGATATGATGGCACAAAAAGAGTGTCCATTCCTGTTGTGTCCAACGACAGCAAACAGCGCACTTACATCATCGATCTTTCGGCCAACCCTAACTGGACTGGAATGATAAAGCAGATTCGTTTAGACCCAACCATTGCATCAAGTGGCACAGTTAAAATCGACTATATTAAATTTGTGGGCACAAAACCAAATGCTCCTCTTACCATTCCAGGAACCATACAGGCCGAAGATTTCAATATAGGTGGACAAGGCAATGCATACAACGACAACGATCCATCCAACAATGGAGGACAATACAGAACCTCTGAAGGTGTTGATATCGAAACTTGTTCTGATGCAGGTGGCGGTTATAATCTTGGATGGAACAGCACCAATGAATGGCAAGAATACTTGGTAAATGTAACAAAGGCAGGCACCTATGACCTTGCGATCAGAGTTGCTGCAATCAGTGCCGGACAATTTCACGTGAATATTAACGGCGAAAACACTTCCGGTTCTATTGCTGTTTCTAATACTGGAGGAGTTCAATCGTGGACTACCGTAAACACTACCCTCACGCTTTCAACAGGATTACAATTAATGCGAATCTATTTCGATGATGCCAACGGTAACTTCAACATTAATTCCTTAGTGTTTACTGAAAGTTCAATAACAGGAATTGAAAATAATGAATCATCAAATTTAATTGCAGTATATCCAAATCCTGCGAACAATACCTTAAATGTACTTTTGAAAAATGTAGTTACTATTCAAACTTTCAATTTATTCAATTCCGTTGGTGAAATTGTTTTAACGAATTCGTTGGATGCAGAAATTACGGTGATTGATCTATCCAATATTGATGCTGGTGTATATTTCCTAAAAGTTGGCAATAGTGTACATAAGGTGATAGTAAATAAATAAGAAAAAGTGCTGACGCGTGCGAATTTATTGTAGCAATTGCAAGCTTGAAAAAGGAAACCATTTCCAGTCAGATTGTGGTGCAGCATTAATTTCGAAAAATGTTTTTAGGTTGTGGTAGAGCCGCATGATTGCGGCTAACAACAACGGAAAAATTTCTTTTTAAAGACACAATCATGTGTCTCTACGAGGGTGTGTGTGTGTGTGTGTGTGTGTGTGTGTGTGTTTCATGATCTAACAAAATAATATTAATATCAATTTTATACTTCTTCGATTTTGACTGATTATTCACACAATTTCCACTCTTTACAATATGATATAAATAGTTAACTTCGAAATTGCATAAACGGAAACATTATTTACCGTGTCAAGTATAAACAGAGTACGTTTACAAAAAACATGACTAAAAGAATACCGAGTTATATATTTTATATTTTATTGTTCTGCACTTTAAATTCCTTTGCCGCCACCTACACCTGGGACGGCAGCTCGAGTAATGCCTGGAATACCGCAGCCAACTGGGATTTAAATGGTGTTCCACCTGCCGGATCCGATTTGGTATTTCCTGCCGGCGCTTCTAATATTTCCACTTCTAACGACATTGCAGCAGGAACTAGTTTTGCTTCCATCACTTTTGGGGTTGGAGCCAGTGCTTATACTGTAGCTGGTAATGATATAATTTTAAGTGGAGGCGCATCGGCCATCGCCGCCAACAACACCAGCTTAACAATGACCATCAGCTTGAACATCACCTTTAGCACTGCAGCACCAACCATTGCTGTAGCTTCAGGAGGTACCCTTACAATTTCGGGAAATATTGATAACGGAGGATATTTAATTACACACTCTTGCACCGGCACCAGCACCTTATCGGGAGTAATTAGTGGCACAGGAGGCTTAACAAAAACTGGCGCAGGAGATTTAACGCTAAGCGGAACCACAAGCAGTTACACCGGCGTGACTACATCGAGTGGAGTTGGAGGTGAACTAAAAGTTTATAAATTAAGCAATGGCGGATCAAACAGCAGTATTGGCGCCTCAAGTAATAGTGCAGCCAACTTGGTTTTTGATGGTGGCCGATTTGGATATTATGGTTCAGGAGACAATACCGACAGGTTGTTTACTTTAGGAACAGTGGCGTCGGGAGCTATAATCCGACATTCAGGAACAGGCGATTTATCCTTTACAAATACCGCAGAAATTTCCTACACGGGTGCAAGCACAAGATCATTATCGTTTTGGGGTTCAACTTCCTATTTAGGTACGTTTGCTCCTATCATTGGGGATGGTGCAGGAGGCGCAACAGCAGTAATAAAAGATGGTACTGGAACGTGGTTAATCTCTGGAGCAAATACTTACACAGGGCTAACAACCATTGATTATGGCACTTTACGAGTAGGCAGCTCAACAGCTTTAGGAACAGTTGCTGCTGGCACAACCATGACTTCAGGAAATGCCAATGCTTTAGATTTAAATGGAATAACTTACTCCACTGCCGAAGCCCTAACCATTAGCGGAACCGGTATTTCCAGCGGTGGCGCTGTAATCAACAGCAGCGCAACAGCTGCTACCTTTGCTGGTTTAGTTACTTTAGGCGCTGCAAGCAGTATTGTTGGAGGAACAGGAACCATAGCCATTAGCAATGCAGGTACCATCACAGGATCGGGTAATGCGCTCACACTTGGTGGTGCACAGGGTGGCACCATGACCAGCATTATAGGTACTGTAGCTGGCACATTAACGAAACAAGATGCGGGCACCTGGTATTTAATAGGCAGCAATACCTATACAGGCACAACAACGATTAGTGGAGGCGTATTAACAATAGGCAATAGTACAACCACTGGTGCTATTGCAGGTGCAAGTATTGTAAATAATGCAACATTAGCTTTTTACAGAAGCGATGCATACACTTATTCGGGCGTTGTAAGCGGAACAGGCTTTGTCGCAAAAGGATTCGCAGGAACAACTACTTTAACTGGAGACAATACCTATACCGGGCAAACTCAAATTACAAACGGTACTTTGCAAATTGGAAATGGAGGTGCTACTGGCTCTATTTCCGGCACGTCATTAATTGACCTAGGTTCAGCTGACAATTCGCAAAGTATAATTTTTAACCGTTCCGATGATGTTACATACTCGCAAGTTATACAAGCTGGCCATGCCAATGCTAATTCTGTAGTAGAAAAAAAAGGGACAGGGATTCTTACTCTTTCGGGTGCAAACACTTACATCGGGTCAACTATTGTGACTGCCGGAACAATTAAACTAGGGGCAGCAGGAGTTATTCCCGATGCCAGTGCAACTGGGGTAGCAGCGAGCGGCATATTAGATATGAATGGATTTAATGAAACTGTTGGATCAATAACTGGTGCCGGAACCATTGATAATAAAAATGGAGCAGGTACTTACACCTTAACTAATGGTGGAAATGGAAGAACTACAACATTTTCGGGAATAATACAAAATACCAGCGGATCGCTTGCGCTAACAAAAACAGGCATAGGAGCGCTAACCCTTTCTGGTGCAAATACCTATGCAGGCGCCACCACTATCTCAGCTGGAACACTAAAATTGGGCGCAGCAGGAGTTATCCCTGATGCTAGTGCGGTAACTGTAACGTCTCCTGGAATATTAGATGTGGTAAGCTATAGCGAAACCATTGGTTCGCTTGCCGGCACCGGAACAGTGGATGCGGTAACTGGAGCTGGTACACCAACATTAACCTGTGGAGGAGATGGTACAAGCACCACCTTTTCGGGAATAGCTCAAAATACATCAGGAACCTTGGCTTTAACTAAAGCAGGAGCTGGAACCCTAACTTTATCGGGCGCAAACACCTACACCGGAACAACTACCATCACAGCTGGAACTTTACAATTGGGTGCTGCTGCACGTATTTCAAACTCCAGCAACGTGGTAATGAATGGCGGTTATCTTTCCACCGGTTCAGGCGTTGGATATGCCGAAACTGTTGGAACGCTCACCCTCTCTGCCAACAGCAGAATTGTGCTCGGCACAGGAAGTCACGCTTTGCATTTTGCCGCTAGCGAGGGAACCACATGGACTGCCGCCACTTTATTGCGTGTTACCGGCTGGCAAGGCAACTGGAATTGCACTACGGGTACTTCCGGACAAATTTATACAGGCTCCAGCGCTGAACTAACTACTAAATTAAATCAGATATTTTTTACTGAGCCAACCAGTGGAACACCTCGTACCGCTTGTCAATTGGCATCAGGAGAGATTGTGCCTACCTCTACCCTTCCAGTAAAACTGGTTTCATTCACTGACGAAAAAGGGAAAAACTTTAATGAACTCTTTTGGATTACCGCTAGTGAAATCAACAGTGATTATTTTGAAATTCAAAGATCGTCTGACGCTGTGAATTTTGAAAACATTGGCAAAGTACAAGCTGCCGGAAACAGCAACGATATTTTGAGCTATACTTTTGTGGATTATGAGCAACCTAGCGGAACTAGCTACTATCGTTTAAAACAATACGATTACGACGGACAAAACGAAACTTTCAACATCGTTGCCATCGACAACAACGAAAGCAGCAGTGAATTTAAAATGAATGCACTATTTCCAAATCCTACCAGCGCTTCCATGACGGTGAATTTTCAATCCGCTGAATCAGGATCACATTTTATTTTCATCAACGATGCGCAAGGAAATGAAGTGTTTGCAGCGATGATTGCTACTTTACAAGGAGAAAACCAATTTGTGTTACCCACACAAAATTACGCCAGCGGAACTTACTTTGTAAGAATTGTGAGTCCGAAAAAAGAAACCATTTCCAGTCAGATTGTGGTGCAGCATTAATTTGATAAGGGCTTTAATGCTTATCCCCAATAATATCCGAATCTCAATTAATTTCTTTAACCACTGAGGGCGCAGAGACACGGAGATTTCCACAGAGCTTGAACACAAAGACGCTTTGCTTTAATGAGTTCACAGAGGGCAGGACGTAAAAAAACACAACTTATTTCGGGTGCCACTCTCCGTGATCTCCAACGTTAAGTTGATTGCTCTGCGTTCATAAGGACTCTGTGTTCTCAGCGCTCTCCGTGGTTAAAATTGTATTGGTGGTAAAATAACGGATAATCATAGTTTTTTTTGGTTGTGGTAGAGACGGATCGCATCCGTCTAACGCTATACCGATCACTGGTTAGCCAGATGCCATCTGGCGCTACGGGAATATACTATGAAAATTATAAGTCCGAAAAAAGAAACCATTTCCAGTCAGATTGTGTTGCAGAGCTAGTAAATCCTCTGAACGAAATTTCCGAACATTTGAATTAATAACACAAGAGTCGGAAAACGAAATGATCTACCTTAGATGAGGCGAATTATTTAATATCTGTTATACAAATACAGCGTAATATAATCGCTCTTCCCTTTTAACGCAAGCTCCACATTACCCAATCTTCAATGCCGTGGAACTTGCGTTATTTCTTTTTTTATTTGCTACTTCATTTGATAAGTAACGCCCAACTCTAATCCTATTAAAAAACTTTTCCAGGCGATATCGGTACTTACTTTTGTTTGATTGGGTTCTGCAAAACGCAACTCAGAATTTACTACGTTCATCAATCCGTAATCAAAAAATATTCCTCCAAAAAAATCAACGTTCTCCATTAAATTTAAAGTGATTCCGGTACTTGCATACACTGTAAGATCCAAGGAATTAAAAAGATTCATTGATTTGCCGTTGGAGTTTTTTCCGCGTGTAGGATCATTGTAAGTTAAATTATGCGACATGTTCCAGTAATGCGCGTAATCACTTCCATCCAACGACTCATTGGCCAACACATTAAATGTTGGTCCTACATTGATGTACATATTTAATTTATCGGATAATTTAATTCCACTAAATTTTAAGAGAAAAGGAATTTGCAAATAGTTGGAATGGTATCGGGACACACCACTATAATTACCATCTGTGTTGCGTATTTCAAAATTCTTTGGACTAATTCCTAAGCCCGTTGAAAATGCTATTTTTTCGCTCAATGCATAATCTAAAAATAATCCGAGTCCAAGTCCCGACAAATTACTTTCTTTCGTTGTGCTTCCGTCGGCTGCAAAATTAACGGCGCTTGGCGTTCCATCTTTGTCGTTCACAGTAGCCGCGTTAACACTAGGCATTATACGCAAACCCACTTTAATTTTTCCTTGGGCATGGGCAATTTGGTTGACAGAAATCAACAGTACTAAAATCACTTTTTTCATAATTTATTGTTTATTGGTTATTTAGGTTTCAGGTAGGAATATTGATAGTTATTATATTGCTAAAAAATTAATGCGCTAAGTTGTGATTTGTCACTGATTTATAAAATAAATTTTTAATGCACCATTAATACAGAACTGTTAAATAGCCCGAATGTTCATGACTTTTGCCTGCTGTTGTGCTGTAATTAACTACCCAGTAATATGTTCCAGATGCAACGATAACCCCATTAAATGTAGCGTCCCAAAATGGGATCACTCCTGATGCATGAAACACTTCAATTCCCCATCGATCATACATTACCAATTCTATTGAATTGACATTGGCTTTTATTTGCTGAAAATTATCATCATTAATATTTTTTGGTTGAAACTGTTCATTAATACCGTCTCCGTTGGGCGTTATTACATTTGGCCATTCCAAAAAAACATCGTTACAAAACTGACTTACTTCAATAGATTCTCTAATTGAACATTTATTGGAATCGCTAACCTCTACCCAATAAGAACCAATTCCTCCAACGATTACTGAATCCACATTCGCAGCCCCTGTGCTCCACAACAATTGCTTTGTGCCATTATAGTGCAATTGCAAAGTCAAGCGATCATAACCGTTTTCGCACATGGTGGTATCGTTGCCTAAAGTTGCTTGCGGCAAATTGTGCACTTGAACAAAAACTGAATCACTTCTTGAACAACCTATCGCATCGCTCACCTTAACCGAATATTTGCCAGTTTTACTAACTGAAATGGTTTTTGTTTTTTCCAATCCGGGCAACCACTCGTACTTTAAATTATTCGCGGTTTGAGGATTCAACACAACATTTTGCCCATCACACATCGAAGTATCTGCGCCCAATTCAGATTTAGGAAAAGAATTAATACTCAGTATTGCGCTGTCGCTTGCAACACAACCTAAATCACTGAACACATCAATGTAATACATCCCAGCTTTTGTTGCTGTAAGAATTGAATCATTGCCAGCGCTCATTCCACTCCATTGGTATTTTTTGTAAGCTGGTCCCACTTTGAATTGAGCAACACTGCCTTCACAAATACTTTGGTCGTTGATGCTTACCGCAATTGGATCAATACTTAATAAAACCTCCGATGAATTTACCGAAGAACATACTCCCGATTGAACAACGGCTCTGTATTTAGTAGGTACTGAAACATTTTGGTAAGCCAATAAATATGTTGTGTTGGATATCGGTTGAATGTCAGTCACAAAATCATCCGTTGAACTTTCCCATCTGCTAATTGTTCCTGTATATCCCGACAAACTCAAGGTATCGGAATTTACTCCTTTACAAACCATTTCATCTGACGACAATATTCCACCAACCGATAATGGATCAACTGTAATTTTTGCTGATGATGAATTCACAGAAGGACATACGCCAGATTTCACTATTGCCCTGTATTGAGTACTTGCTGTTAAGCCATTAAAACTCTCACTAGCAAAACCGTTTAACAAGGTATCAATATTCAATGTAAATCCATCGTTTGATTTTTCCCATCTTGTGATAGTTCCTGTATAACCCGCCAAGGTCAACACTCCGGAGTTGGATCCCGAACACACCGTTGCATCAGCACTCACCGTTCCACCTACTGATACTGAATCAACAGTAATTGTTACCGCTGTTGATTGTGCAGAAGAACACACTCCTGATTTAATTAGCGCTCTGTATTTTGTTGTGCTTGTTAAATTCAAATACGATTGAATAGCTGTTACATTTGAAATTGGCGTGATGTCATTCGCAAAATCATCTGTTGAACTTTCCCAACCTGTGATTGTTCCAGTGAAGCCACCCAACGTGATTGAACCTGCATTTGATCCTGAACAAACTGTTGTATCGGCACTTACAATACCACCAACAGTGATAGAATCAACTGTAATCGTAGCAAAGGAAGAAGTATCTTCCGCACAAGTTCCCGATTTTACTATTGCTCTGTATTTAGTTGTTGCTGTTAATCCTGAAAAAGAATTAATCAATGTTGTATTGGAAATATTGTTGACTGCTACAAAATCGTTGGTAGAACTTTGCCATCCAAGCACTGTTCCAACACTTCCACTTAACTGCAACATTCCCGCATTAGATCCCGAACACACTGTTGCATCAACACTTACCACTCCTCCTACTGATGTTGGATCAACAGTAATTGTTGCTCCAATTGACGTTTTAGATGGACACATTCCCGATTTTACAACTGCCCTAAAACTTGTTTTTACTGTAATATTAGAGAAGTCGAGTGTGTTCGTTTTATTCGCGATGCTGGTAGAAGTACTAAAGTCGTTAATTGAACTCTGCCAATTTCTGATTTTCCCAGTAAATCCGCTAAGCACTAATTTACCTGAGTTAGCTCCCGAGCAAACAGTATCATCGGCGCTCACCACGCCGGGAACCGTCACAGAATCCACCTTAATCAAAACTGATGTAGAAGTCTTTGGGGCACAAACTCCTGATTGCACAATAGCTCTGTATCTCTTGCTTTCAACAACATTTTTAAAAAGTAAGCTATCACTTAGCTCAGAAATTTTCTCGCTGTTTGTAAAATTATCAGTCGACATTTCCCAACCAATTACTGTTCCGCGATAAGAAGTCAGTTGCAACACTCCAACATTGGATCCTGAACACACTGTGGTATCAGAACTAACGACACCTCCTATTGATAAAGAATCAACAGTAATCGTTGCTGCTACTGAATTAATAGAAGGGCACGTTCCTGATTTTATTATCGCTCTGTATTTTGTTGTAACAGTTAAGTTCAAATACGATTGCGAAGCTGTAACATTTGCAATGTTTATATTAGTTGAGAAATCATCAATTGAACTTTCCCAACCTGTAATGCTTCCAGTATAACCCGACAAGCTTAAGGTTCCTGAGTTTGCACCTGAACACACTGTACTATCTGTGCTTACAATTCCTCCTACAGAAACAGGATCAACAGTAATTGTTGCTGCTGCAGAATTAACAGACGAGCATGTTCCTGATTTTATGATGGCTCTGTATTTTGTGGTAGCGGTTAAATTCAAGTACGAATGTGATGCCGTAACATCGGCAATTGATGTGATGTTATTCACAAAATCATCTGTTGAACTTTCCCAACCTGTAATAGTTCCGGTATAACCCGACAAGATTAAAGTACCTGAGTTGGATCCCGAACATACTGTTGCATCAGAACTTACTGTTCCTCCTACTGATACTGGATCAACAGTAATCGTTGCTTCTGCTGAAGTAACAGAAGAGCACGTTCCTGATTTTATGATGGCTCTGTATTTTGTGGTGGCTGTTAAATTCAAATACGGTTGTGAAGCCGTAACATTTGCAATGGCTGTTTTACTAGAAAAATTATTGGTAGACTTTTCCCAACCTGTGATAGCTCCTGTATAACCCGACAAAGTCAAGGTTCCTGAATTGGATCCCGAACATACTGTTGTATTAGCACTTACTGTTCCACCTATTGAAACAGGATCAACAGCAATCGTTGCTTCTGCTGAAGTAACAGAAGAGCACGTTCCTGATTTTATGATTGCTCTGTACTTTGTTGTAGCTGTTACATTCAAATAGGATTGTGACGCTGTAACATTTGCAATGGCTGTTTTACTAGAAAAATTATTGGTAGACTTTTCCCAACCTGTGATAGTTCCTGTATAACCCGACAAAGTCAAGGTTCCTGAATTGGATCCCGAACACACCGTTGCATCAGAACTTACTGTTCCTCCTACTGATACTGGATCAACAGTAATCGTTGCTGCTGCTGAAGTAACAGAAGAGCACGTTCCTGATTTTATTATCGCTCTGTATTTTGTTGTAGCTGTTAAATTCAAATACGATTGTGACGCCGTAACATTTGCAATGGTGGTACTAGTTGAAAAATTATCAGTAGAACTTTCCCAACCTGTTATGCTTCCAGTATAACCCGACAAAGTCAAGGTTCCTGAATTGGATCCCGAACATACCGTTGTGTTAGCACTTACTGTTCCACCCACTGATACAGGATCTACAGTAATTGTTGCTTCTGCTGAAGTAACTGATGAACATGTTCCTGATTTTATGATTGCTCTGTATTTTGTTGTAGCTGTTACATTCAAATAGGATTGTGACGCCGTAACATTTGCAATGGCTGTTTTACTAGAAAAATTATTGGTCGACTTTTCCCAACCTGTTATACTTCCAGTATAACCCGACAAAGTTAAAGTTCCTGAATTGGATCCCGAACACACCGTTGCATCGGCACTTACTGTTCCTCCAACTGATACTGGATCAACAGTAATTGTTTCTGCTGCTGAAGTAACAGAAGAGCACGTACCTGATTTTATTATTGCTCTGTATTTTGTTGTAGCTGTTAAATTCAAATACGATTGTGACGCCGTAACATTTGCAATGGTGGTACTAGTTGAAAAATTATCAGTAGAACTTTCCCAACCTGTTATG
>JAPLEZ010000001.1 GCA_026390935.1 Bacteroidota bacterium | reverse complement strand
TATCCGTTAGTGGATGTTTCAACAAACCATATATTGCAGAAAGTGGACCTGTCATTACATCTGCGCCAATTTTTGCACAGTTTACAATATGCATCGTATGGCGCACTGAAGCGGCAAGGATTTGCGTTTCATAGCCATAATTATCATAGATCAATCGGATTTCTTCAATTAGGGCCAAGCCATCAGTAGAAACATCATCCAATCGACCAATAAAAGGAGAAACAAATGTAGCTCCAGCTTTTGCAGCCAATAATGCTTGACCAGCAGAAAAAACTAAAGTAACGTTGGTTTTAATTCCTTTTTCCGAAAAATATTTACACGCTTTAACACCTTCTTTGGTCATTGGCAATTTCACTACGATTTGATCGTGTAGTTCTGCCAATTCCTCTCCTTCTCTAATCATTCCGTCATAATCGATAGCGATTACTTCGGCACTCACTTCTCCATCAACACTATTACAAATGTCAACGTAATGTTTTAAGATGTTATTTTTTCCTGTAATTCCTTCTTTTGCCATCAACGAAGGATTGGTTGTAACGCCATCAAGAACCCCAAGGGCTTGAGCTTCTCTGATTTCATTTAAGTTGGCAGTGTCAATAAAAAATTTCATAGTGTACTATTTAAAAGAGTTGTGTTTTTCGATGCGCAAAATTACGAAATCAATGTCAATAACAATTGCAATTTCAAGAATCAATTATAAAATAATTTAATCAATCTTCTTTGTTCTTTGCTCTTTATTCTATTCTCTCTTTAAAGTTTATAATGGTTCATCAGCATTTTTTCATAGACTTTATCTGGTAAAATTCGTTTCAAAACAATGGAGAATTTTTGCATGAACGCCCCCACTTTATAATGGATTTTTGGGTTTTTGGATTGGATGATAAAATAAATCGCCATCGCCATAGCATCGGGATTGTCGCCACCATTCAAATGGTTGTTTATCATGCCTAATGTATGCTTATAAGGAACTTCATAAGCAGATCCTTCAACAACCGGTGCATGATAGCGGTGCAATGCAATATCTGTAGCAAATTCTCCCGGAGCTACATTGGTAACATTGATGCCAAAAGGTTTCACTTCTATGTTAATCGCTTCCGTTACAATTTCAAGAGCAGCTTTGGAAGCCGAATAAATCCCGCGATACGGCAAACCCATATAACCCGCAATGGAAGTAATATTAATAATCAATCCCGATTTTTGCGCACGCATTTGTGGCAACACCGCTTTCATTACTTCAATGGGACCAAAGAAATTGGTATCAAAATTATTTTTCATTTCTTGTCTTGGCGTTTCTTCAATCGGACCCGTAATTCCAACGCCAGCATTGTTGATCACCACATCAAGACTCCCCGAAAGAGCAATTACTTTTGCGACAGCTGCAGCAATACTTTCCGTATTTCTAACATCCAAAGCAATAAGCGGAAACAATGAATTGGCAACTTTTTCAGGATTTCTACTGGTTCCATATACTGTAAACCCTTTGTGGAATAAAAACTCTCCAATGGCTTTGCCAATGTTCTCCCTGCTTTTAGCTATCCACTTCTGGCGCGTGCGAAAGGACGGCGGCATCAGCGG